>NZ_JASGCY010000028.1:0-20731 GCF_047607465.1 Microbacterium sp.
ACTTCCCCGGCGGCGCCCCCCCTTACAGACGTCGCGCAGGTGGGGCATCGCGGCGCAGATGGGGCGTCGGCGGAAGGGGGGGGATGCAGGGGGGCTGTGGATGGCGCGCGGCGGTGTCGGAGGGGGTGGATAGGCTGGGCGGATGCCGCAGACTCCCCGTGATCCGTACGACGGATGGGTCCCCGGGCCGGACGGGGGCCAGGCGGACGAGCCGTGGGATGACGGGTGGGAACCCGCCGAACCTCCCGAGCCGATGGACTGGGAACCGCAAGGCCCGGGGTTCGAGCCGCCGCTCGACTGGGGGTCCGGGCCGGTCGCGTCGGTGCCGGCATCCGCTCCACCCGCACGACGCGCGGCGCCCAGCCGCTTCGCGTCGGCATCCGATGCGCTGCGCACGGTCTTCGGCTACGACTCCTTTCGCGGCGACCAGGCCGCGATCGTCGACCACGTGATCGGCGGAGGGGATGCCGTCGTGCTCATGCCGACCGGCGGCGGCAAGAGCATCACCTACCAGGTGCCCGCGCTCGTGCGCGAGGGCACGGGGCTCGTGATCAGCCCGCTCATCGCGCTCATGCACGATCAGGTCGATGCGCTGCGCGCCAACGGCGTGAACGCCGCGTACCTCAACTCGACGCAGTCGATCGACGAGCGCCGCGAGGTCGAGCGCGCCTACGTCGCCGGCGAGCTCGATCTCATCTACATCGCGCCGGAGCGGCTGTCGAGCCCGCAGGCGACGGCGCTGCTGCAGCGCGGAACCCTCAGCGTCATCGCGATCGACGAGGCGCACTGCGTGTCGCAGTGGGGCCACGACTTCCGGCCCGACTATCTCGCGCTCGGCGACCTCGGCGACCGCTTCCCCGGGGTGCCGCGCATGGCGCTCACCGCGACCGCGACCAGGGCGACCCATCAGGAGATCACCGAGCGGCTGCATCTCGACGGCGCCAAGCACTTCGTCGCGAGCTTCGATCGGCCGAACATCCAGTACCGCATCGTGCCGAAGGTCGATGCGCGGGGGCAACTGGTCGAGTTCATCCGCTCGACCCTGAGGCCGGACCAGGGCACGGACCAGGGCACGGATCAGGGCGCCGGAATCGTGTACGCGCTCAGTCGCAAGTCGGTCGAGCAGACCGCCGACCACCTCGTCGCCCAGGGGTTCGACGCGCTGCCGTACCACGCGGGTCTTCCCGCCGAGGTGCGGTCGGCGAATCAGTCGCGGTTCCTGCGCGAGGACGGCGTCGTGATGGTCGCCACGATCGCCTTCGGCATGGGCATCGACAAGCCCGACGTGCGCTTCGTCGCGCACATCGACCTGCCGAAGTCGGTCGAGGGGTACTACCAGGAGACGGGGCGCGCGGGGCGCGACGGCGAAGCGTCCATCGCCTGGATGGCCTACGGTCTCAGCGATGTCGTGCAGCAGCGGCGGCTCATCGATCAGAGCCCTGGCGACCGCACGTTCAAGCAGCGCATGGGCCAGCACCTCGACGCGATGCTGGCGCTGTGCGAGACGGTGGAGTGCCGCCGCAAGAACCTGCTGGGCTACTTCGGCGAGGCCGCGGGCGATCGGTGCGGCAACTGCGACACGTGCCTCGAGCCGCCGGAGGTCTTCGACGGCCTGATCCCCGCGCAGAAGCTGCTCTCCACGATCGTGCGACTCAAGCGCGAGCGCAACCAGGCCTTCGGCGCGGGTCACCTCATCGACATCCTGCGTGGGGCATCGACCGAGCGCATCCGGCAGCAGGGGCACGATCGACTTTCGACCTACGGCATCGGGGCGGATCTCTCCGAGCAGGATTGGCGCAGCGTCATCCGGCAGCTGCTGGCCCGCGGCATCCTCATCGCGCAGGGCGAGTACGGCACTCTCGCCCCTGGCGAGCCGGCGGCCGGCGTGCTGCGCGGAGAGTCCGCCGTGCCGCTGCGCAAGGACACGATCGGCAGGGCGAGCTCCGTCGGCCGCGGACGGGGCGGCCGTTCGAGGGCCGCGGAGGAGTTGGATGCCGGTGACCGGCCCCTGTTCGAGGCGCTGCGCGCCTGGCGGGCGGAGACCGCGCGTGAGCAGGGGGTTCCCGCGTACATCGTGTTCGGTGATGCGACGCTGAGGGCTCTCGCGCAGCGCCGGCCGGCCTCGTTGGCGGCTCTCGACGGCATCAGCGGCATCGGTGCGAAGAAGCGCGACGCCTACGGCGAGGCGGTGCTCGCGGTGATCGCCGCGGCGTGACCTGATCGTTAGCCGGGTTCTGTGAGCCGGCTGGACTTCCCGTACGCAATACCGGAATACTGGAATGCAATGCGAAGCCTGTCGGTACAGATGCCGGCATCTGGGGAGGACTCGTTGATGACGGACAAGAGGTCCGGCACCAAGGAGGGGTTTCATGAAGACAAAGGGGAGGGCGCTGCGCACAAGCAGGGCTCTGGCGATCGGCGCCATCGGCGCGCTGGTCATCGGACACGTGATGGGGGCAAATGCCGCCTTCGCACTACCGGGGGACGAGTCGGCTTCCAGCTCTCGTTTCCTCAGCGGTTCGTTGCTGCTCAACGGCGTCGAGCTCGACGACGTCACGCAGCTCGCCGGCGTCGCCACGACGCACGATGGCTCGACGCCGACGCCGAACACTCAGACGAGTTCGCTCGATCTGACGGCGCTCAACGCGCTCAACATCACTGTTCCCGGCGGACTCTCTGTGCCTCTGGGCAGCTTCCTGTCTCTCGGGGCGGTGAACCAGTACTCGCAGTCCTCCGACGGCGGTGCTTCTCGCGCAGCGACCGGTGCAGTGAGCGACACGGGCGTGATCGACACGACCGGTGGCGGCGCCTATCCGGGCAACGCGAGCCTTGATCTCGGGGGCCTTCTCGGTGACGAGGTCGCTGCCGTTGTCGCGGATCTCGACCTCGAGCTCCGCGCCATTTCCGCGGAGGCTGCCATCGACGGCGCCGGTACGGTGACCCGTGATTACAACGTCGCGGGGGCCGACCTCACGCTGTCGCTCCCGGCGATCGCTGGGCTGAATACCGTTCTGACTGGCACGGACGGAGTGGCAGACACCGTCGACAACGCACTCGCATCCCTCGTGGGGCCGAACGGGCTTCTTGCCGGCGTCCTTCAGACCCTCACGGGAGTGACTGGACTGCTTGGTAGCAGCGACGTCGACATCAGCATCAGCACCGATGTCGACGCAGCATTGACGACCTTGCTCACCACGCCGATCTCGGACGCGGATGGGGTTCTTTCGGTCAACCTCTCGACCGGAATCGTCACGGT
This sequence comes from Microbacterium sp., assembly GCF_047607465.1. GTDB lineage: Bacteria > Actinomycetota > Actinomycetes > Actinomycetales > Microbacteriaceae > Microbacterium. The sequence continues at coordinate 3,257 of NZ_JASGCY010000028.1, forward strand.
CGACTTGAACGAGCTGCTGCTCAGCACTCCGGGCGTGGGGCACGGACTCAATGATCTCGACGTTAACGAAGAGGTCCTTTCCACGCCGGTGCTCAACAACCTGATCGATCGGGTGGGCTCGGTGCTGCAGACTGTGCCGGAACTCGTGCGCTCGACGCTCACGAGGACGCTGAATGCGGCCGTGCTGAACGTTGACGTGGATGTCTGCACGGCTGACCTGCTCGGTGCGTGCTTGACCGGTGTTCAGGCTTCGGTGCCCAATGCGCCGCTCTCGAGCGTTCTCGATGGCACGGCATCGGCGACGATCTCGGCAGAGATCCTCGATGTGCCGGTGCTCGGACTCGACGCCGGTTCCCTGCTCGGCGCCCTGACCGGACCGCTCAACAACGTGTTGTTCGGCCCGACGGGCGTCGTGAACACGGTCGTCCCGACGGTGACGACTGCGGTGAACGGCATCATCACGGCGATTGATCCGGCCATCGACCTGCTGAACGGCGTCGTCTCGCTCCGCGGTAACGTGCAGCCGGACAACGGCCCGATCTACAGCCAGGAGGCGTTCGTCCTCACGGTCGGCGACGTGCTCGGCACGGGGGGAGCCGGAACCGTCGTTCTGGCGCACGCCCAGGCCGGCCCCAACGCGGTGGACATCTCCGACGTGGCGATCACCTCTCCTGCAGGCGGGGCGGAGTTCCCCGTTGCCGATGCCGGAAGCACGACGGAACTCGTCGTGACCGGTACCGGTGAGCCGGGTGCGACCGTCACCGTGACGATTCCGGGCATCCCGGACCCGCAGACGACAACGGTCGGTGTCGACGGCACCTGGACGGTGACGTTCCCGGCTGTGCCCGTGGGCGACCACACCATCACCGCGACGCAGGCCGGCGGCAGCACCGACACGGTCGATGTGAGCGTCGTCGTCGAGGATGCGGACGCTGACGCGACGGACGCAGATGCTACGGATGCTGACGCGACGGATGCAGACGCGACGGATGCAGATGCGACGGACGCAGACGCGACGGATGCTGACGCGACGGACGCTGACGCCACGGACGCTGACGCGACCGACGCTGACGCCACGGACGCTGACGCCACCGATGCAGATGCGACCGACGCTGACGCGACCGACGCAGATGCGACCGACGCTGACGCGACCGACGCCGACGCGACCGATGCTGACGCGACGGACGCAGACGCGACGGACGCTGACGCCACCGACGCTGACGCCACGGATGCTGACGCCACCGACGCTGACGCGACCGATGCTGACGCCACGGACGCTGACGCGACCGATGCTGACGCCACGGATGCAGACGCCACTGATGCCGACGCTGACGCCACGGACGCCGACGCGACCGATGCAGACGCGACGGACGCCGACGCGACTGATGCTGACGCGACGGACGCTGACGCCACGGACGCCGACGCCACGGACGCCGACGCCACTGATGCTGACGCGACCGATGCTGACACCACGGATGCAGACGCGACCGACGCTGACGTCACCGATGCTGACGCCACGGATGCAGACGCCACCGATGCTGACGCGACGGACGCCGACGCCACCGACGCTGACGCGACGGACGCCGACGCGACGGACGCTGACGCCACCGACGCAGATGCGACGGACGCGGATGCGACGGACGCCGACGCTACGGACGCTGACGCCACCGACGCTGACGCCACGGATGCAGACGCGACCGACGCTGACGCGACGGATGCTGACGCGACCGATGCCGACGCCACGGATGCTGACGCGACCGACGCGGATGCGACGGATGCTGACGCCACCGATGCGGACGCGACCGACGCCGACGCGACCGACGGAGACACCGACGCCGGCGAGATCGGCATCGTCGTCAAGGTCCCGACGCTGTACGCCGGTCAGGTCCAGACGGCGATCGGCACCGGCTTCAAGCCGGGCGAGACGGTCAAGGGAACCATGTTCTCCAGCCCGCTGGCCCTCGGCTCGCAGGTCGCCGACAGCAAGGGTGAGGTGACGTTCGTCTGGACGATCCCGCAGGGGACCGACCTCGGCGCGCACACCGTCACGCTGACCGGCGCCGAGTCGGGTTCGGTGAGCGGCACCTTCCAGGTGGTTGCGAAGAACCTGGCCACCACAGGAGGCACCATCGGCGGCGCGCTGCCGATCGGTATCGCCCTGCTCGCACTCGGCCTGCTGGCGGCAGCTGTTGACCGCCGCAAGACCACGGCGTGAGCGGCATCCGATAGCTCGATGACAGGCGTAGGTGGCCTCGCCCGACGGGCGGGGTCACCTACGCTGTTGAGCGAGGGGTGCGCGAGCACCCCGCATCCTGCCGTCATGGCACGAGAGGTTCGAGAAGATGACCAAGACGTCCCCGCCGCCGCTGAGCAGGTCGAGACGCGTGACGGGGATCGTCGCGTCGGCCGTCGTGCTCGTCGTCATGATCATGACGGTGCTGATCGTCTCGCCTGCGGGAACACCGCTGCGCAGCGAGGTGCGCGCGGCGGCTCTGCCCTACTTCGGGCAGAACTGGCGGGTCTTCGCCCCGGACATCCTCAAGGTCAACCGCACGCTGGAGATCCGCGCGCAGTGGCGCGACGGCAACGGCGATCTCGTGAAGTCGGGATGGGTGCCGATCACCGAGATCGAGTACCGCGCCGTGACCGGGAACCCGGCGCCCTCCCGCATCCAGAAGAGCAGCATGAACGCCACCGGCACCTACCTCACCCGGTACTCCGCGCTTGACGACGCCCAGCGGGAGCGCGTGCGCGACACCTTCATCGAGCGCTCCGGCGACGGATTCCAGGCGATCCCCGTCGAGGACCTCGTCGACGAGCTCGGCGCCGGCGACAGCGATGTCGTGCGCTTCCTCCGCATGGACTACATGCTCATGCGATACTCCACGCTCTACGCGACCGCCGGCTTCGGGCAGGAGATCGAGCGCGTGCAGTGGCGCGTCGTGCGCGAGAAGCCCAACGACTTCTGGCACCGCTTCGACGAGGTGCAGCAGTTCGACACCAGCGTGACGACGTTCGGGTGGCGGCAGTCGACCGTCCGGGTCGATGCCGACGACGTCGCCGCGTACCGTGGCGTGATCGAGCGTCTGCACGCGCAGACGTTCTTCCAGGAGGCCGCTGATGCCGCTCAGTGAACGATTCGACCGGTTCTTCGCCTGGCTGACCGATGCCTCGCACAACCTGCGCAGCTTCTCGATGCTGCGCATCCTCTTCGGCATCGGGCTGCTCTTCATGCTCGTGCCGAGCATCCCCGAGCGGTCGATCCTGTGGGGCCCCGCCTCGTTCTGGGTCGACCCAGAGGCGAGCCGTCGCGGCTTCATCCTCTTCGACGTGCTCATCAGCAAGGACGACCCCGTCCTGTTCGAGCTCGGCTTCTTCGCACTGCTGCTGCTCGCGGTGCTGTTCACCATCGGACTCGGAACCCGCATCGTCACGCCGCTGATGCTGATCATGCTCGTCTCGTTGCAGGCGAACAACCCGTACGTCCTCAACGGCGGCGACACGCTGTACCGCATCACCCTGCTCTTCCTCGTGTTCGCGAATCTCAGCGCCCACTACTCGGTCGACGCATTCTGGGCGAAGCGCCGCCGCCGGGCCCCGCGCAGCCTCGTGCCGCCGCACATCTCCGCGGCCGCGCACAACGCCGCCCTCATCCTCTGCGGATTCCAGATCATCGTCGTCTACGTCGTCTCGGGCATCTGGAAGCTCACCGGCGAGGCCTGGCCCGAGGGCACGGCGCTCTTCTACGCGCTGCGCATCGACGAGTTCATCATCTATCCGATGATCAACGAGCTGCTGTGGCAGTCGTCGTTGCTCATCTTCGTGGCGACCTTCATCGCACTGTGGGCGCAGACGCTGTTCCCGCTCGCGCTGCTGTGGCGGCCGACCCGCATCGCGGTGCTGCTGACGCTCATGTTCATGCACACCGGCATCGCCGTGCTGCTGGGCCTGTGGCCGTTCTCGCTCGCGATGATCGCGCTCGACATGCTGTTCATCCGCGACTCGAGTTGGGAGTGGATCGGCGCCCGCGCCCGGCGCCTGCGCCAGCGTCTCATCCCGTCGAAGGCCGCACTCGCCGATGGTACGGCGGCTGCGGATGCGGATGCGGATGCGGATGCGGATGCCGAGGCGGAGCCGGATGCCGGTGCGGAGGCGGAGCAGGAGCGGATGCCGTCGGCATCCTGACTGTGGTGAGCTGACAAGCGGACCGGGCGACGGCCCGGCATCCGTTTGTATTGATCGCACACCCGCTTTGTTCGGATGTTGTCGCAGACCTACCATCGAAGCATCCCCGCTTTCGCTTCCGAGAGGAATGTCATGGTCGACGTCGCCGTGCCCGCCGTGAAGAACACCGAGCTTGATCTCGCGCAGCTCACCGACCTGCTGATGGGCACCTGGGCCGACACTCGTCGCCAGGCCCGCGAGATGATCAAGGACTCGGCGTTCTGGCGCAAGGACGACCTCGGCAAGGACGAGCACCGCGAGCGCGTGCTCAGCCAGCTGCACCTGCTCGTCGAGAACCGTGCCGTGCAGCGCGCGTTCCCGAAGCGCCTGGGCGGCGAGGAGAACAACGGCGCCAACATCGCCGGCTTCGAGGAGCTCGTCGTCGCCGACCCGAGCCTGCAGATCAAGTCGGGCGTGCAGTGGGGCCTGTTCGGGTCTGCCGTGCTGCAGCTGGGCACGGCCGAGCACCACGACAAGTGGCTGCCCGGCATCATGGACCTCTCGATCCCCGGCGCCTTCGCGATGACCGAGATCGGCCACGGCTCCGACGTCGCCGCCGTCGGCACGACCGCGACCTACGACCCCGAGACCGAGGAGTTCGTCATCCACACGCCGTTCCGTGCGGCGACGAAGGAGTTCCTCGGCAACGCCGCCCTGCACGGCATCGCTGCGACCGTCTTCGCGCAGCTCATCACCAACGGCGTCAACCACGGCGTGCACTGCTTCTACGTGCCGCTGCGCGGCGAGGACGGCGAGGACCTGCCCGGCATCAGCCGCGAGGACGACGGCCTCAAGGGCGGCCTCAACGGCATCGACAACGGCCGGCTCTCGTTCGATCACGTGCGGATCCCCCGCACGAACCTGCTCAACCGCTACGGCGACGTCGCCCCCGACGGTACATACTCGAGCGCCATCGACAGCCCCGGCCGTCGCTTCTTCACCATGCTCGGCACCCTCGTGCAGGGACGCGTCTCGCTCGACGGCGCCTCGTCGTGGGCATCCGCTCTCGGTCTCAAGATCGCGATCACCTACGCCACCGAGCGGCGCCAGTTCGCCGGTGCGACCGGCGACGAGGTCGTGCTTCTCGACTACGGCAAGCACCAGCGCCGCCTCCTGCCGCGCCTGGCGACGACGTACGCGCAGATCTTCGCCCACGACGAGTTTCTGCAGAAGTTCGACGGCGTCTTCTCGGGCCGCACCGACACCCCCGACGACCGTGAAGACCTCGAGACCCTTGCCGCAGCCCTCAAGCCGCTGTCGACCTGGCACGCCCTCGACACCCTGCAGGAGGCCCGCGAGGCCTGCGGCGGCGCCGGCTTCATGTTCGAGAACCGGCTGGTGGGGCTCCGTGCCGACCTCGACATCTACGTCACCTTCGAGGGCGACAACAACGTGCTGCTGCAGCTGGTCGGAAAGCGCCTCCTCACCGACTACGCGAAGCAGTTCAAGGACAAGGACGCCGCGGCGCTGGCCAAGCTCGTGGCCTCGCAGACCGCGGGCAAGGTGTTCCACGGTGCAGGGCTCCGCCAGCTCGGGCAGACCGTCGCCGACCTGGGGTCGACCGCCCGCTCGGTCGAGAACGGACTCCGAGAGGAGCAGCAGCACGAGCTGCTCGCAGACCGCGTGCAACAGATGGTCGCCGATATCGCTGGCCGCCTGCGCGCGGCGGGGAAGGACAAGGGCCTCGGCGAGAAGCTCTTCAACGAGAACCAGGCCGAGCTCATCGAGGCGGCGCGTGCGCACGGCGAGCTGCTGCAGTGGGAGGCCTTCACCGACGCCGTGAACAGGATCGACCACGCCGGGACCAAGAAGGTGCTCACCTGGCTGCGCGACCTGTTCGGTCTGCAGCTCATCGAGAAGCACCTCGCCTGGCACCTCATCAACGGACGCCTGTCGACCCAGCGCGCCGCCGCCGTGTCGAGCTACATCGACCGGCTGTGCGCGCGGCTGCGTCCGTATGCGCTCGACCTCGTCGACGCGTTCGGCTACGAACCAGAGCACCTGCGCGCGCCGATCGCCAGCGGGGCCGAGAAGGTCCGCCAGGACGAGGCGCGCGCGTACTACGCCGAGCTGGAGGCATCCGGCACCGCCCCGATCCCGGAGAAGAAGCTCAAGAAGCGCTGACCGGCCCGGTCGCGGGGTGCCCGACGAGCGGCGCCCGACGAACGGATGCCGGCGTGCGGCGGGCAGTTTGTCGGGCCGATTGCGAAATGTCGGGCCGATCCGACCCGACACGCCGCGACACCGGCATCCGCACCCGACAAAACGACCACGACCGTCCCTCGCGGGGCGACCGGGCGGGGGAGAATGGGGGGATGACCTCCCTGATCGTCGGGCTCGACGGGCGCGCCCGGTGCGCCTGGGTCGGAGGCGATGCCGAGTACCGCCGCTACCACGACGAGGAGTGGGGCACCCCTCTGCACGGCGACCGCGTGCTCTTCGAGAAGATGGCGCTCGAGGGGTTCCAGGCCGGGCTCAGCTGGATCACGATCCTGCGCAAGCGCCCGCGCTTCCGCGAGGTGTTCGCAGGCTTCGACCCCGAGATCGTCGCGGCGTTCGGCCCCGACGACATCGAACGGCTGATGGCGGATGCCGGGATCATCCGCAACCGCGCCAAGATCGAGGCCACGATCGGCAACGCGCGCCTGGTCGCGGAGATGGCCGACGGCGAGCTCGATGAGCTGATGTGGTCGTTCGCGCCCACCGCCGGCATCCGTCCGGCATCCTTCGCCGACGTGCCTGCGGCGACGGCGGAGTCCACCGCGATGAGCAAGGAGCTGCGCCGCCGCGGATTCCGCTTCGTCGGCCCGACGACGATGTATGCGCTCATGCAGTCGGCGGGCCTGGTCGACGATCACATCGACGGATGCTGGCGCGCATGAACCAGCGCCGCCGGAGGCCTCAGGGCCGCTCGCTATAATCGTCGGCCGGGGGGATCCGCCCTTTTCGCGCAGTGCGAGGGGTTCACGCCAGCCACGGTCTCCCCGCACACCGTGAGGAGCATGAGTGGCTACGCGCATGGCATCCAACCCGCCGACCCTGGCCGGTTACAGCTATGTGCGTCCCCTCGGATCGGGCGGCTTCGCCGACGTGTTCCTCTACGAGCAGGACATGCCCCGTCGCGTCGTGGCCGTCAAGGTGCTGCTCGCCGACGCCGTGAACCGCGAGGTGCTGCGCACCTTCAACATCGAGGCCGACATCTCCGCTCGTCTCAGCGCGCACCCCGCGATCGTCACCATCCACCAGGCGTCGATCTCCGCCGACGGCCGACCGTACTTCGCGATGGAGTACTGCCCCGACACGATGAGCTCCCGCTGCAAGAAGGCCCCGCTGCCGCTCGCCGAGGTGCTCGACGTCGGCGTTCGCATCGCCGGCGCCCTCGAGACCGTGCACCGGGCAGGCCTGCTGCACCGCGACATCAAGCCGTCGAACGTGCTCATCAACGCGCTCGGCGCCCCGGTACTGGCCGACTTCGGCATCGCGGCCGCCGCCGTCGACGAGGACGACGGCGAGACGATCGCGATGTCGGTGCCGTGGAGCGCCCCGGAGGTGCTGCAGCAGCGGGTGACCGGATCGGTGGCGAGCGAGGTGTGGAGCCTGGGCGCGACCCTCTACACGCTGCTCGCCGGACGCAGTCCCTTCGAACGCTCCGACCGCGGCGCCAACTCCCGGGAGCAGCTCACCGCGCGCATCGTCAAGGCGCGCTACACGGCGGTGCCGATCGCCGGCACCCCGGCGATCGTCGACGAGATCTTCGCGACGGCCATGCAGCGCGACCCGTCCCGGCGTTTCGCGAGCATGGCGGAGTTCGCCGAACGCCTGCGCTGGGCGCAGTACGAGCTGGGCATGCAACCCACCGCCTTCGAGGCGGCATCCTCCGAGTGGGCGGCGGCCGCGCCGGTGAGCTTCTCCGACGAGGCGCCGCGGGGTCCGGTGATCACCACCGTCGCCCCCGAGGGGCGCCGCGCGGCGCGTGCCGCGCGTGCCGCCGCCGCGCCCCGTGAGCGCGACGATCTGCCAGTGGAAGCGGGCGCGAAGCCGCGCTCGCCTCTCATCGCCGGCGTCGTCGGCGCGGTGATCGGCGCCGCGGTGATCGGCGGCGTCATCGCCGTGCTGTTCGCGACCGGAGTGCTCTGATGACGATCGGCGACCGGCGCCGGGTTCAGGAGGCGCCGCGGCCGCGGCGGCGCCTGATCGCCGCCGTCGCGGGGGCGGCCGCTCTCGTCACGGTCGTCGCCCTCGCCGTGACGGCGCAGGGCTACCAGTCGCAGGAGGTGCCGCGCCTCGAGTCGGCGGTCTGGGTGATGCGCGACTCCGGCCAGTACGCGCGGGTGAACACCGAGCTTGCCGAGATCGACACCGTGCGCCGTGTCGACGACCCCGAAGCGATCTGGCAGAACGGCTCCGCCGCGGTGCTCTATGCGCAGGGCAATCGCCAGCGCTGGGACGTGGACCCCGCGAACCCCGCCGACCTCGTCTCCGACGACGCCGAGGAGGGAGCGGCGATCGTCTCCGAGCCGACGCCTGCGGGCACCCGCGAGATCATCTCGGCCGGACCCTACGTCGCCTACCGCACCGACACCGGCCAGGTCGCGGTCTCGACGGTCGACCGCGGCTCCGCCACGGCTCTCGTCGACCCGTTCGCCGAGGTGGAGGTCGAGGAGGGGGAAGAGGCGCCGACCTACACCGCCGACGCCATCGGCCTCTCGCCCGACGGCCTGCTCGCCCTGTACTCGGCCCAGGAGCAGGCGGTGCGCCTGTTCGACATCGACACGCACCGCTTCCTCGGCGACGGTGCGTCGGTCGCCGAGGCGCCCGACGGGGGCGACGACCTCGCGATGACGGTGGTGGGCGAACGATGGGCGCTGCTGCAGGCCGGGTCCGGCGCGCTCTGGCTCTCGGGGCGCGACGACCCGATCGAGATCGACGTGCTCGAGGACGCGAAGCTGCAGGCCGGGGCGTCCGCCGGGACCGCGGTGATGATCGCCGACTCCGACGGGCTCGTCTCGGTCGATCTCGCCTCCGGCGACGCCGAGCGCACCGCCGAGGAGTCGGGCGTGCCGGCGACCCCCGTCGTGGTGGGGGCATCGACCTATGCGGCCTGGCTCGACACGACGGCCGGCGTGCTCTGGAGCGACGGCGAGACCGTGCCGCTGCAGGTGCCCGATGACGCGCTCGAATCGGCATCCATCGATCCGGTCTTCCAGGCCAACGGCGACCGCGCCGTCCTCAGCGAGGTGGGCACCGGACTGCTCTGGACCGCGCCGGAGGGCGTGCTGATCCCCCTCGAGCAGTGGGCGATCGAGGACGAGACCGAGCAGGAGGAGGGCACGGTGCTCGTCGAGGACGTGGCCGAGCCCATGCCGCCGGTCGCCGTCGATGACGCGTTCGGCGTGCGCGCCGGAGAGCTCGTATCGCTGCCGGTGCTGCTGAACGACCACGACCCGAACAAGAAGGACGTGCTCACCATCGAGCCCTCGTCGGTCGCCGGGGGGCTCGGCGACTTCGGCGACCTCGCCCTCGTCGCCGACGGGCAGGGGCTCGCGGTGCGGGTCAAGGCGGGCTCCGGGCAGGCGAGCTTCAGCTACGCGGTCACCGACGGCTCGGCGACATCGCCGCCCGCGACCGTCACCCTCACCGTCGTCGACCCCGGCAGCAACTCGGCCCCGGTCTGGTGCGGCGTGCAGGCGTGCCAGCAGGAGTGGCCGACCCCGCAGCTGCTCCCCGGCGGCAGCACGATCGTCTCGGCCCTGTCGGGCTGGGTCGACCCCGAGGGCGACCCGTTCGTGCTCAGCGACGCCTACGAGACGGACTCCGAATCGCCCGTCATGGTCGTGCCGATGGCCGACGGCCGCGTGGCGATCCGGCACACCGACCCGAATGCGGCTGACGCGGTGATCTCGGTGACCGTCGTCGTCGAGGACGTGCACGGGGCCACCGCCGAGAAGACGCTCGATGTGCAGGTCACCGGCAGCCCCTCGTTGCTCGCCGCACCCCTCGCCCTCACCGCCCGTGCGGGAGAGCTGCAGTCGATCCGCATCGCCGAGCACCTCTCGGGCGGATCCGGCTCGTACCGCCTCGTCGACGCCGTGCAGACCGCGGCGACCGCGGAGGGGCTCGAGGTCACCCCGAACGCCGCCGCGGGGACGGTGGAGCTCACCGCGGCGGAACCGGGGCAGTACGTCGTCACCTACACCGCGCAGGATGTCGCGACCCAGGCCGAGCAGTCGGCGGTCATCCGCATCACCGCGGTCGACGGATCGGCGGCACTGGCGATGGCGCCGCTCACCGCGTTCGTGCGCGAGGGCGAGGACACCACCGTCGACGTCCTCGGCGCCGTGCAGAACACGAGCGGCCGCGTGCTCATGATCTCGGAGGCGGTGAGCTCCACCCCGCAGCTGAACGTGCGCGTGGTCGCCAGCGAGAGCGTCCGCGTGAACGGCACCACCGAGAGCGGCGCCCCCGGCGTCATCGGCACGGCATCCGTCACCGTCGTCGACGGCTCTGGGGCCGCGGTCCAGGGCACGGTGACGGTGTTCCTCGCGCCGCCGTCGACGGTCACGCGCCCCATCGTGTTCGCCGACGCGGTCACCGTGCGCGCGGGATCGCTCACCCGCATCGACGTCGCCGCCAACGACGTCGCCCCGCGGGGAGAGCCGCTCGTGGTCCTTCCCGAGGTCACCGGATCCGGCGAGGCGGGCGAGCTCGTCTTCGCCGACGGCAATGCGCTGCGCTACCTCGCCCCGAGCACGCCCGGCACGTACCGGTTGACTTATGCGGTCTCGCTCGAGCGCAATCCGGCGCTGTCCGACAACGGAGCGGTCACGGTCACGGTGCTGCCGGCCGGCACGAACCGCGCCCCCGCGCCGACCGACCTCAGCGGCCGTGTGCTCAGCGGGCAGACCGTGTCGGTGCCGGTGCCGACGACGGGGGTGGATGCCGACGGCGACGGCGTCGTGCTCACCGGCGTCGAGCAGCCGCGCCAGGGTCAGGGCACCGTGACGATCTCGGCCGGCGGCACCGCCGTCGTCTACCGGGCGCCCGCCGACGGCGTCGAGGGGGGCCAGACGAGCTTCCGCTACACGGTGCGCGATCCGCAGGGCGAGGAGGGCACCGCGGTGGTGCGCATCGGCGTGCTCGACGCGGATCTCGACGACGTCGCCCCCGTGACCTTCAGCGACTACGTGCGCGTCGAGGCGGGTTCGTCGATCCCCGTCGTGCTCGATCCGCGGGCGAACGACCTCGACCCGGGGCAGAGCGAGCTCGAGATCACCGAGCTCGTCCCGAACGCCCCGCCGGTGAAGGGAAATCCTCTCTACGACCGGCTGAACGCGCTCATCGACTCCGACACCTCGCTCGAGGACGGCCGGGTCGTGCTGCGCGCCGGTGACATCGCGGGCACGAACTCCTACTTCTACACGGTGAAGTCGACCCGCACCTCGAGCACGTCGCAGGGGCTCATCGTCGTCACCGTCACCGAAGGCGCCGTCACCGACCAGCCGACGGTCGCCGACACCGTGCTCACCGCGCGCGACCGCGACGAGATCGCAGAACGCGGCATCGACGTCGTCACCGACCGGGTGCTCTGGCCCTCCGGCGATGTGGGCTCGCTGACGCTCAGCCTGTGGGGCGACCAGCCCGGCTTCTCGGTCGTGGGCGACCGCATCGTCGGCGAGGCGCCGGTGGAGGGCGCGCTCGTGCCGTTCCAGCTCACCGGCACCGCCTCCGGCGGGCGCGACGTGGTCGGCTACGGGTTCTTGCACATCCCCGCCTTCGACGACATGCAGGTGCAGCTCGTGCCGGGGGCGACCCCGGTCATCGTCGACGAGGACGAGGCGGTGTCTTTCGACGTGCGCGAGTACGTCGACCTGCCAGCAGCGGATGCCGTCGAGATCGCCTCCGGGGAGTTCCCCACCCAGCGCGCCGCGGCCGCCTGCACCTCCGACGCGGAAGCCGTGACCTATCGCGCGGGCCGCGAGGCCCCGTGGTCGGACACCTGCCTGGTCGCGGTGCGGCTGCCGGGGCAGCAGCGGTGGTCGAACATCGACGTGCCGATCAGCATCCGCCCTGCCGAGCCGCAGCTGCTGCTGTCGTCGATCGCGCACACCGTCGCACCCGGCGCCACGGAGACGATCGACCTGTACACGAGCATGGCCGCCTGGGAGGGCGGGCGCGAGGGCGACGTCGGCTCGATCCGCTTCCGCGTCGTGTACTCGGGCTCGGCGTTCATCGTCACCCAGGACGACAACGGCACGGTGACGATCGAGGCGCGTGCGGACGCGCGCCCTGGCAACACCGAGAACATCAGCGTCTCCGCCGAGCAGTACGGCCAGCCATCGGCATCCATCCGCCTCGTCGTCGGCGCAGCGCCACCCGACGCGCCGCGCGGAGCGACCCTCACGCGGCAGTGCGTCGTCACCGATCCGGACTGCACGATCGAGGTCGTCGGCGTCTCCAGCGAATACGACCCCTTCGCGGGCAAGGCCGGCGCCGGCCTGCGGCTCGAGTCGCTGGGCGGGGGAGCGCGCTGCGATGTCGCCGCGGTGTCCGTCGCCGGGAGCACCGCGATCACCGCCACCTGGCCGGGCGGCGGGCAGGCGCCGGGCGGCCAGTGCGTGATCCCGTTCGTCGTCTCCGACGCGCAGGGGCGCACCGGGACCGGCACGCTCACCATCGATCTGCAGGGCTTCCCGCAGCCGCCGGCCAGCATCTCCACCGTGGGCTTCACCCGCTCGACGGTCGTGCTCGAAGTGCCCCTCGGCGAGGCGGCGCGCGCCCACCCCGGGGTGTCGGGGCTGACCATCTCGCAGGACGGTGTGCCGGTCGACGCCGATTGCAGCGCCGCGGGCACGGTGTACCGATGCACGGTCGGCGGGCTCGTCAACGGAGAGCCGCACGTGTTCACCGCGGCGGCGGTCAACAGCGTCGGCACGTCGGCGGAGACCTCCCCGGTGACCAGCTGGGCGTATGCGGCGCCGTCCGTGTCCCAGGCGAGCGCGACACCGGTGTACCGCGCGGGCGTGACCGATCGCAGCCGCGGCGTGGCGACCCTGTCGATCACCGCCGATGATGACGCGCGTGCCTTCCGCGTCGAGGAGACCGGCGAGGTGATCGAGCGCACCGGTGCGACGACGACCGCCGACCTCGTGCTGTCTCCGGGGGCGCAGACGCTGACGATCGTGCCCATCAGCCAGTTCCAGCCGCCCATGGGCGACGGCGGCAACGAGGGAGGAGCTGCCCGCACCTCGGTCACCGTCGCCGGCACCGTCTACTTCGAGGAGGGCACGCAGGCCGCTGCGGCCTCGAACACGTCGATCGCCGTCTCCAGCCCCACCCGCGCGCAGCCGAACGGGGCGAAGAGCGCGACGGTCACCTACCTCGCCTGGCGCTCGGGGACGGCCACCTGCGCCGTCGACCGCGATGGCGGGCTGACGATCTCGGGCGCTGGCGTCGTGAGGTCGGACTCGCCGACGATCAGCGGCCTCGACGAGTACCAGATGTACAGCGTCAAGGCCTGCGCGACGAACGGCTACGGCATCGCCGAGTCGCCGACCGTGCAGGTGTTCACCTTCACCGCGGTCGACGGACCGGGCGGCGAGACGAGCTACACGGTCGACACCGCCCCGAAGAAGGTCGGCGACACCCGCTACGAGTACCGGCTCGCCGCCGCGCCCGACATCAGCACCGAGGCCCACTTCGTCACCGAGTACCGTCTCTACGGCTCGTGGCGCACCGACTTCGCGCTGAGCGCGGATGCGGCGCCAGGAGAGGTGGTGGCGCGCTCGTGCCACGAGACGCTGAGGATCTACTGCTCGAACGAGGTCGCGATCAGCGCGAACACGGTGCCCACCGTCGTGAACGTGCAGTTCGGCCAGTGCCTGCCCGATCGCGAGAGCGACGTCGTCTCCGTCTCCGCGGCGGCGCGCGGCTCGTACGAGCTCGACGTCAGCCCGCTGACGACGGACCCGGGCCAGTTCGACGTCACCGTCACCTGGACCGGCGCGTACGCGCCGTTGACGCCGATCACGCATCGCATCACGGCCTGGTGCAACCCGCCGGAAGAGCCTGACCCGGAGCCGACCGACGAGCCGAGCGACGAGTCGACGACGACGTCGCCGGAAGGATGATCCGGCCCCATGACCCCTGCACCGACCACCGACGCGTGCCGCACCCCGCGCACGCCCGAGACGAAGACGGTTGACCCATGTCCGCTCCTGCAGCTCCTGTGACCATCGCGCCAGAACAGGCCACCTGGTTCTCCGAGACCTTCTCGATCCTCACCGGCAACGTCGAGCAGGCGATCCTCGGCAAGAGGCACGTCATCGAGCTCGTGCTGGCCGCCGCGATCAGCGGTGGCCACGTGCTTCTCGAGGACTACCCCGGCACCGGCAAGACGGCGCTGGCCCGGTCGATCGCGCAGACGGTGACGGGCACGAGCTCGCGCATCCAGTTCACCCCCGACCTGCTTCCGGGAGACGTCACCGGCATCACGGTGTACGACCAGAAAGAGGGCGTCTTCGAGTTCCACGCCGGCCCCGTCTTCGCGAACATCGTGCTCGCCGACGAGATCAACCGGGCGAGCCCGAAGACGCAGTCGGCGCTGCTGGAGGTCATGGAGGAGGGCACGGTCACCGTCGACGGCGTCACTCGTTCTGTCGGCTCCCCGTTCCTCGTCATGGCGACGCAGAACCCCATCGAGCAGGGCGGCACCTACCGCCTTCCCGAGGCCCAGCTCGACCGGTTCATGATCAAGACCTCGATCGGCTACCCCGACGAGGCGGCGACCATGCGCATCCTGCAGGGCGCGGCGCAGCCGAAGCACGTGCTCGACGGCATCGTCGGCACCGACACGATCCTCACGATGGCCGAGATGTCGCGCGGGGTCTATGTGAACCCGCTCATCTCGGACTACATCATGCGCATCGTCGACGCGACGCGCCGCGCCTCGGAGGTGCGCCTGGGCGCGAGCGTGCGCGGGGCCCTCGCCCTGTCGCGGCTGGTGATGACGTGGGCGGCCAAGAACGGGCGCACCTTCGCGACTCCCGACGACGTGCGCGAGCTCGCCGTCGTCGCTCTCGCGCACCGCCTGGTGCTCGAGCCCGAGGCCGAGTTCGACGGGGTCACCGCCGTCGCCGTCGTCGGACAGATCCTGCTCGACATCGATCCGCCCCGTGAGAACGGCACTGCGTGAGCACGAGTTCCGAATCCCGCCTGACCCGCACCACCGCCCGCACGAGCACGTCAACGCGCACGTCGACGGTGACGCGGTACGGAACGACGCACCACGGACCCGTCCGCGGTGCGCTGCCTGGCGTGCGGCGGGTGCTGCGCGAGACCGCGCGGGGCCTGCGCCGTGCGGCCGGCTGGCTGCGGGAGACGGTCACCGCGGCGGGGCTGCTCGTCGTCGTCGCCCTCGTGCTGGGCGTCGCCGCGGGGATCGCGTTCGGGTGGGTGGAGGCGTGGGCGGTGGCGACGATCGCACTCGTGCTGCTGCTCGTCTGCATCCCGTTCATCCTCGGCGCCCACGACTACCGGGTCGAGCTCGCCCTCGACCGCGACCGCGTGGTCGCCGGCGCCGAGATCGGCGCGACCCTCGACGTGCGCAACAACGGTGCGCGGCTGTCGCTGCCCGGCGTCGTCGACGTCCCGGTCGGCGAGGGCCTCGTCGAGGCCCACGTGCCGCTGCTGCGCCCCGGTGCCCACCACCGCGAGCAGCTCACCATCGCCGCCCACCGTCGAGGCGTCATCGACGTCGGCCCGATGACGATCTCGCGCGGCGACCCCATCGGCATCCTCCATCGCGAGCTCAGCTGGCCCGAGGTGCAGCGCATCCACGTGCATCCGGTCACCGTGCGCCTGCCCTCGACGAGCGCTGGCCTCATCCGCGATCTCGAGGGCACCCCCAGCACCGCCCTCGTCGACGCCGATCTGTCGTTCCACGCCGTGCGCGAGTACGTGGTGGGCGACTCGCAGCGGCACGTGCACTGGAAGTCGACCGCGAAGACGGGTCGGCTGATGGTGCGCCAGTACGAGGAGTCCCGGCACGCGCGCATCGCCGTCGTGCTCGATCTCGACCCCGAGTCGTACGAGACCGACGACGAGTTCGAGAACACCGTCAGTGCGGCGGCATCCCTGGCGCTGCAGGGCGTGCGCGACGGCCGTGACGTGCTCTTCGCCGTCAGCGCCGAGCGCGCCGAGCACGCCCACGGCGAGGCGCACGCGATTCGCGCCCTCCCCACGCTCACCCCGAAGACCCTGCTCGATGCGACCTCGACGATCGACGCCGCCGACGGCGCGATGCGCCTGGAGGCGGTGACGGCGCTGACCGCGCAGACCTATCCCGATCTGTCGATCGGCTTCCTCCTCACCGGATCGCGGATGCCGCTGGAGCGCCTGCGCCTGGCTGCCGTGAAGCTGCCGGTGGCGGTCGAGGCGGTCGCCGTGCGCAGCGAGCTCGGCGCCGAGCCGACGCTGCGCACCGCCCGGGAGCTCGCGGTCATGACGCTCGGCGCTCTCGGCGACCTGCCGCAGATGCTCGCACGGGGAGCCCTCCGATGAGCGGCGCCGTTCCCGTGCGCCGTCCGCGCGGTGTCGCCGTCTCGGCGCTGACGGTGTGGTCGCTCGGCTACGTCATGGTCGGGATCGGCCTCGCGACGGCCGCGGCATGGCCCGTGTACGCGGCGCCGCGCGCCCTGATCGTCGCCGTCGTCGGCGGTCTTCTCGGCATGGGCATCGCCGTCCTCGCCCGCGCGCTGGAGTGGGGCGCGGTACTCGCCGCGCTCGCCGCGGCGGGGGCGTACGTCATCGTCGCGGTGCCGCTCGCGATCCCGTCCGCACTGCGCTCTGTGCCCGCCTTCCTCGGCGGACTCCGTGACGCCGTGCTGGGCGTCGTGCTGGGCTGGAAGCAGATGCTGACCCTGAATCCGCCGCTGGGCGAGTACCAGGCGGTGCTGATCCCGCTGCTCGTCGTGATGCTCTTCGGCGCGTGGGCCGCGACGATGCTCGTGCTCGCCCGCGGCCGTCGTGCGGCGCTGGCCGTGGTCGTGGTGAGCGCGATGAGCGTCTTCGGCATCGCGTTCGGCCTCGGCTCCCCGAGCGCGTCGGCCACGGTGCTCGGGGTGACGCTGCCCGCTCCGCGGGAATGGCTCGTCGGCGTCGCGGTGTTCGCCGCCGCACTGGTCTGGCTCGTGGGCGCCGCACGGCTGCGGCGGGCGCAGGCGCTGCGCGCCGTCGCGGCCGCCCGCATCTCGC
>NZ_JASGCY010000029.1:0-28556 GCF_047607465.1 Microbacterium sp.
GACCGCGGCGGCGCGCAGCAGCGCGCCGTGCGCGAACGGCTGCGCGAGGGCGCGCGCGGCGCGCGCGCTGACGATCTCCGACGCGGCATCCCGGTAGCGCGATCCGGCACCCAGCAGCCACGCGCTCAGCGCTGCCGTGGCGACGGCCGCCGCATCCGATGGCAGGTCGCCGTCGGTCTCATCCGGCGCGGTCGCGATCCCGAAACCGGCGAGCACCGGGTCGCCTGGCACGCCGGCCAGCGCGTCGTCGAGCAGGGTGCGCGCCTGCTCGGCGAACGAGACGTCGTCGGTGGCGACGGCGAGCGCGAAGAGCCCGTCGGCGAAGAGGGCGAGATCGGATGCCGTGGCCCCGGCCGTCGCTGCGACCCCGTCCAGCGACGAGCGGACCAGACGGCCACGGGGATCGCGGTTGACGCGCAGCACGTGCCGGGCGCCCTCCGCCGCCGCCGCGATCCAGACGGGTTCGCGCAGCCGCGCGCCCGCCCTGGCGAGGGCGCCGATGGCGAGGCCGTTCCAGCCCGTGATCACCTTGCCGTCGACGGCCGGGGCCTCGAGGTCTGCGCGCTCGGCGGGTGCGCGCAGGTAGTAGCCGCCCTCGCTGCGCGCGCCGTCGATCCACGATTCCGAGTCCTGTGCGGCACCGAAGCCGCCGCCGTCGCGTCGCAGCGTCGCGATCAGGAACCAGGCGATCCCGCGCGCGATGCCCTCCTCCCCCGCCCTGAGCGCGACGTCGAGCAGCTGCGCGTTGTCTGTCAGCATCCGCTCGTAGTGCGGCACGCTCCAGTCGCGCCGCGTCGCGTAGCGGAAGAAGCCGCCGTCGGCGTCGCGCAGCGCCGACGCGCTCATCGCGGCGAGCGCGCGGGAGACGGATGCTGCCGCCTCCGGCGCCTGTGCCCGCACGAGCGGGCTGCCGAGGAAGTCGAGCACGGTCGCGACGGGGAACTTCGGGGCGCCCCCGAAACCGCCGAAGACCCGGTCCTCGCCTGCGGCGATCGCCGTCGCGGCCGCGGCGACCTCGGCGCTGCCCGGGAGGTCGGCGGGCGCGGATGCGGCAGCTGCGGCGAGGGCGTCGCTGACCGCGTCGGCCGACTCCTCGACCTGCGCCCGGCGTTCGTTCCATGCTTCGCCGACGGCGGCGAGCACCTGGCGGAACGACGGCATCGGCGGCCGCGGGTCCGGCGGGAAATAGGTGCCGGCGTAGAACGTGCGCCCGCGCGGCGTGGCGAACACGGTGAGCGGCCAGCCCAGGTGCTGGGTGAACGCGGACGCCGCAGCCATGTAGGCGCCGTCGACGTCGGGATGCTCCTCGCGGTCGACCTTCACCGCGACGAAGCCCTCGTTGATGGCGGCCGCGGTCGCCGGGTCGGCGAACGACTCCCGAGCCATGACGTGGCACCAGTGGCAGGTGGAGTACCCGATCGAGATCAGCAGCGGCACGTCGCGCCGTTGCGCCTCGGCGAACGCCTCTGCGCCCCACGGGTGCCAGTCGACGGGATTGTCGGCGTGGGCGCGCAGATAGGGGCTGAGGGTGTCGCCGAGGCGGTTCGTCACCTCAGTTCAGGTCGTCCGGATGCGTGCCGACGCGGCCGGAGCCGTCGAGCGGGTCGATGGCGTCGATCGCCGCGATCTCGGCGTTGGTCAGCTCGAAGCCGAACACGTCGATGTTCTCGCGCAGGCGCTCGGCGCGCACCGACTTCGGGAAGACGATGTTGCCCTTGTGCAGGTGCCACCGCAGCACCGCCTGCGCCGGGGTGACGCCGTGGGCGGCAGCGGCAGCGGCGACGGCCGGCGTGCCGAAGAGGTCGTACTTGCCCTGCCCGAGCGGTCCCCAGGCCTCGATGCGGATGCCGTGCTCCGTCGCCCACGCGACGACCTCGCGCTGCTGGTAGGCGGGGTGCAGCTCGATCTGGTTGACGGCGGGGGTCACTCCGGTCTCGGCGACAACGCGTTCGAGGTGGGGAACGAGGAAGTTCGACACGCCGACGCTGCGGGTGAGTCCCTGCGCGCGCAGCTCGACGAGCTTCGCGAACGCGTGCACGTAGTCGTCCTTCGCAGGGGTCGGCCAGTGCACGAGGTACAGGTCGACCTGCTCGAGGCCGAGCTTGTCGAGGCTCTCGGCGATCGCCGCGTTCGGCTCGTCGTCGTGGTGGCGGTCGTTCCAGAGCTTGGTGGTGACGAAGAGCTCGTCGCGGGCGATGCCGGAGGCGGCGATGGCCGCACCCACACCCTCCTCGTTGCCGTAGATGGCGGCCGTGTCGATGTGGCGGTAGCCGATCTCGAGGGCCTCGGCCACCGCGCGCTCGGTCTCAGCCGGCGGCACCTTGAACACGCCGTAGCCGAGCTGGGGGATCGCGGTGCCGTCGTTCAGTTCGATCGTGGGAATCGTCATGATCTCAGCCTATGACCGGTCAGCTCCGCGGGGGCGAGGCGGTCGCCCGCGCGACCCATCCGACGAGGCGCTCGAGCGGACCTCGGCCCGCGAAGATCGACCAGGCCGTCGCGATGATCAGGAGCGCGATCGCCGTCACGGCCCAGAAGACGTTGCTCTGGAAGAAGCCGCCGGGGCCGCTGATCAGCGCCACCAAGATGACGTGCAGGCTGTATGCCGACAACGGCATGGAACCCAGGGCGCCGAAGGGCAGCAGCACCGGTCTGAGCGGACGGGCGATCAGCAGGCACAGGGCGATCACCGTGAGCGCGAACCCTCCGGAGCCGAGGATCTCTGCGACTCCTCCCGAGTGCGGGTCCACCGCGAAGACCGAGGCGAGCATCGCGCCGAGCGGGTCGGCCTCCGCGAGTGCCTGCGGGTAGTCGCCCCACCCGCCCTCCGCCGTGGAGACCTGCGCCTGGCTCGTCCCGGCTCCGCCGGCGAGCCAGACGAGCCCGAGCCCGTAGCCGAAGACCATGAGCCCGACGCCGATGCCGAGCGCGGCCGCCGCTGTGTCGAGCCTCTCCACGTGCAGTCGCCCGAGAGCCATGCCGCCCAGCACGAACGCCATCCACACGGTGATCGGATAGGACCCGTAGAGCACGAAGGCGATGCCCGCGCCGTAGGGGTGCAGGGTGAGGGCGGTCACCAGGGCGAGCAGGGGCGGACCTGCGACGGCGAACACGGCGGCCGCGATCAGCAGACGCGACGACCGCCACCGCAGGAAGGGGATCACGGCGACGTAGAGCAGCCCGTACAGGGTGAGGATCACCGCGATCGGGGTGCCGAACATCTCCAGGACGAGCCCGATCACGAAGATGACGGCGCCGCGCCCGACGAGGTTCAGCCTCAGGCTCGGCGTCCTGGCCGGCTCCGGAGCGACGGCGCGGCCCGTCATCAGCGAGATCGAGACGCCTGCCAGCACCGCGAAGAGGATCGAGGAGCGTCCGTGCACGAGCGCCGACCAGGTCGACGGGTCGAGCAGGTCGAAGGATCCGGTCTCGCCGATGTGGGCGCCCGCCATGCCCAGGATCGCCAGGCCGCGGGCCACGTCGAGGCCGAGGATGCGCGGAGGACGCCCGAACTCGCGGATCCACTGCTGCGCTCTCGTCACCCGACGATCGTATGTGCTCGATCCCGGCATACGATGGAGGGCTATGTCCCCGCCAGTGATCTCCTATCCGCCCGAGCTGCCGGTCAGCGCCGCGCGCGACGAGATCGCCGACGCCATCCGCGCGCACCAGGTCGTCATCGTCGCCGGCGCCACGGGGTCGGGCAAGACCACGCAGCTGCCGAAGATCTGCCTCGAGCTCGGCCGCGAGCGCATCGCGCACACCCAGCCGCGCCGGCTCGCCGCCCGCACGATCGCCGAGCGGGTCGCCGAGGAGCTGCAGGTCCAGCTCGGCGGTCTCGTCGGCTACAAGGTGCGCTTCACCGACCAGGTCTCCGATGAGACCCGCATCGCGCTGATGACCGATGGCATCCTTCTCAATGAGATCCACCGCGACCGGCTGCTCCACCGTTACGACACGATCATCATCGACGAGGCCCACGAGCGCTCGCTGAACGTCGACTTCCTGCTCGGCTACCTCGTGCGCATCCTCCCCGAGCGTCCCGATCTGAAGGTGATCATCACCTCGGCGACCATCGATCCGGAGAGCTTCGCGGCTCGCTTCGCCGCGCCGGAGCCGACACCCATCATCGAGGTCTCCGGCCGTACGTATCCCGTCGAGATCCGCTATCGCTCCCGGCTCGACGACGATTCGGCGGAAGAGACCGACGAGGTCGCCGAGATCGTCGCGGCGCTCAGGGAGCTCGACCGCGAGGCGCCGGGCGACGTGCTCGTCTTCCTCCCGGGCGAGGCCGAGATCAGGGACGCGGCGGATGCCGTGCGCGCCGCCTATGCGAAGGATGCGCGCCCGACCGAGGTGCTCCCGCTCTACGGGCGGCTCTCGGCCGCCGAGCAGCACCGCGTGTTCGAACCATCGTCGACGGCGGGCGTCCGCCGCCGCGTCGTGCTCGCCACGAACGTCGCCGAGACGAGCCTCACGGTCCCAGGGATCAAGTACGTCATCGACACGGGCACGGCGCGCATCTCGCGCTACAGCAACCGCTCGAAGGTGCAGCGGCTGCCGATCGAGCCGGTGTCGCAGGCGTCGGCGAACCAGCGCTCCGGGCGCGCCGGCCGCACCAGCGACGGCATCGCGATCCGGCTGTACAGCGAAGAGGACTTCGCGGGTCGGCCCGAATTCACCGAACCGGAGATCTTGCGCACCTCGCTCGCCTCTGTGGTGCTGCAGATGCTGTCGCTCGGATTCGGCGACATCGCCGAGTTCCCCTTCCTCACCCCGCCCGATTCCCGGGGCGTCAAGGCCGCCTTCGATCTCCTCGTCGAGCTCGGAGCCGTGCGCGACGACCGCGACGGCAGACCGCGCCTCACCCGCATCGGCCGCGAGATCGCGCGGATGCCGATGGATCCGCGGTTCGCCCGGATGATCGTCGAGGCGGTGTCGTCCGGCGTCACAGCACCCGTGCTGCCGATCGTGGCTGGACTGTCCATCCAGGATGTGCGAGAGCGGCCGTCGGCGGATGCCCCGCAGGGGCTTCGCGACGAAGCCGAACGGATGCACGCGCGCTTCGTCGACCCGACCAGCGACTTCCTCACCCTGCTGAACCTGTGGAACCATCTGCGCGCGCAGCAGAAGGAGCTCGGCTCCAGCGCCTTTCGCCGCATGTGCCGCAGCGAGCACCTGAACTACGTGCGCGTGCGCGAGTGGTTCGACGTGCACCGCCAGCTGCAAAGTCTGGTGAAGGGTTCAAGACGCGGCGATGCGACCGGTGCCGCCGATCCCGATGCGATCCACCGGGCGCTGCTGTCGGGGCTCCTCTCCCAGATCGGCATCCTCGACGAGCGCCGCGCGCCCGCCCGAGGACAGAGCAAGACCGCGCCGAAGGATGCGAAGCGCCGTATCGCCGAGTACCGGGGAGCCCGCGGCATCCGCTTCTCGATCTTCCCCGGGTCCGGCCTGCGTAAGAAGAGCCCGCAGGCCGTGATGGCCGCCGAGATCGTCGAGACCTCGCGCACCTTCGCCCGCACGGTCGCCGCGATCGACCCGGCGTGGGCGGAGTCCCTCGCCGGCGATCTCGCCAAGCGCCAGATCAGCGAGCCGCACTGGTCGAAGGATGCCGGAGCCGCGCTCGCATACGAGAAGGTGACCCTGTTCGGCGTGGAGATCATCCCCCGCCGCCGCGTGCAGTTCGCGCGCGTCGACCGAGCAGCCTCGCGCGAGCTGTTCGTGCGTCACGCGCTCGTGGAGGGCGAGTGGGACCCCACGCGCATCGACAAGCGCGTGAGCGCCTTCTGGCGCGCCAACGCCGAACTGCGTCGGCGCCTGGAGAAGCTCGAGGAGCGCGAGCGCCGCCGCGACATCCTCGCCGGAGACGAAGCGGTGTTCCGCTTCTACGACGAGCGCATCCCCGCCGACGTCTTCGACGTTCGTTCCTTCGAGAAGTGGTGGCGCGAGGCGCTGGCGACGACGCCGAAGCTGCTGGTGATGCGCGAGAGCGACCTCCTGGACGACGACGAGCGCGCCGAACAGGGCGAGTTCCCGACGCGCTGGAGGCAGGGCGACCAGGTGCTCGGGCTCGCGTACCGGTTCGAGCCGGGGGCTGCGGATGACGGCGTGAGCGTCGTCGTGCCGCTGGCGCTGCTCGCCCAGATCGAGGACCGCGGCTTCGACTGGCAGGTACCTGGGCTGCGCGCCGAGCTCGTGACGGGTCTGCTGCGCGCACTTCCCAAAGCCATCCGCCGGCACGTGGTCCCCGCCGCCGACTGGGCCGAGAAGTTCGGCGACGCTCTCGCCGGTGAGGGTCCGGAGTCGCACGACGGCCGTCCAGCCCGCACCCTCAAGGAGGCGCTCGCGAAGCTCATCCAGCCCCTCGCGAACCAGCTCGTCTCGGCCGCCGACTTCGACGACGAGCGGGTGCCTGCGCATCTGCGCATGAACTTCCGCGCCGTCGACGAGCGAGGACGCATCGCCGGCTCTGACCGCGACCTCGGCGCGCTGCAGCGGCGGCTCTCCGAGCGCGCGCGCACCAGTGTCGCCCGCTCGGTGGCGAAGGCACCGGCACCTGCAGCGCCGAGGCCGATGATGATCGAGCGCTCTGGCCTCACCGACTGGACCTTCGACGACCTCCCCGAGGTGCTCGACACCCGGGTCGCCGGCGGCGTGGTGCGGGGCTACCCGGCGATCGTCGACGACGGGAAGAGCGTCTCGATCAGGGTCGAGGCAACGGCGGATGCCGCATCCGCCGCCACCCGCGACGGCGTGCTGCGCCTGGTGCTGCTGAATGTGCCGACCCCGGCGTCGTACGTGCAGGAGCACCTGACGAGCGCCGAGAAGCTCGCTCTCGCCGCCTCCCCGTATCAGAACGCCGCCGCGCTCATCGAGGACTGCCGCCGGGCGGTGGTGGAGTCCTCCTTGCACGGGACCATCCGCACGAAGGCCGCGTTCGAGCGCGCCCGCGACGCCGTCTCCGCGACGATCGTCGACGACCTGTTCTCCTGCGTCAGCCTCGTCGCGCGAATCCTCACCAGAGCGCGCGAGGTCGAGCGCGGCATCAAGTCGCAGAACTCCCTCGCCCTCCTCGGCCCGCTGAACGACATCCGCTCCCAGCTCGCAGGTCTCCTGCATCCGGGGTTCATATCAGCGGCGGGCGTCGCCCGGCTCGCGCACTTCCCCCGCTATCTCGACGGCATGATCGACCGGTTGAAGACGCTCGCGAACGAACCGGGCAAGGACCGCACGCGCATGAGCGAGTACGAGCGGACGGCGAAGGCGTTCGAGGACGCAGGGGGAACGATCCCCCTGCCGCGCAATGCGCCGCCCGCGCTCGTCGAGACGCGCTGGCTGCTCGAGGAGTACCGCGTGAGCGTGTTCGCCCAGCGCCTCGGCACCGCCCAGCCCGTCTCGCCGCAGCGGATCGCGAAAGCGCTCTCGGTGCGCTGATGGTCCTGACGCGATGATGTCCGCGGGCGGACGCACGAGCGCGCTCGTCGCGATCACGATCACCGCGCTCCTGTGGGGCACCACGGGCACGGCGGCGACCTTCGCCCCGGATGCAGGCCCCCTGGCTATCGGCGCCGCAGCGCTCGGCGTCGGCGGCATCCTGCAGGCCCTCGTCGACCTCCCGGCCCTTCGGCGGGATCGCGGGCGCCTCGGCGCCCACCGAGGACTGATCTCGATCGGCGCGGTCGCCGTGGCCGTCTACCCCCTCGCGTTCTACAGCTCGATGCACCTGGCGGGTGTCGCGATCGGCACGGTGGTCTCGCTCGCGTCCGCGCCGCTGGCCGCCGGTGTGCTCGAGCGGTTCGTCGACGGCATCCGTCTCTCCCGGTGGTGGATGCTCTCCGCAGCGATCGGCATCGTCGGCAGCGCGCTGCTGTGCGTGTCGAAGGCGAGCGGCCCGGCCGGCGATGCCGAAGCCACGGTGCTCGGCGTCGGGCTCGGGCTCGTCGCCGGTGCCTCCTACGCCGCCTACTCCTGGGCGGCAGCGCGCCTGATGGCGAACGGCGTGAGCCGCGGGGCGTCGATGGGGTCGGTGTTCGGGGCGGGCGGCGTGCTGCTGATGCCGGTGCTCGTCCTCACCGGCGGGGCGCTCCTTGAAACTCCGCAGTCGCTCGCCGTCAGCGCCTACATGGCGCTCGTGCCGATGCTCATCGGATACCTGCTCTTCGGGTACGGCCTCGCCCGCGTCCCGGCGAGCACCGCCACCACCATCACCCTGCTCGAGCCAGCCGTCGCCGCCCTCCTCGCGGTGACGGTCGTCGGCGAGAGGCTCACCGCGCTCGGGTGGATCGGACTGGCCCTCATCGGCCTCGTGCTCGTGACCCTCGCTGCGGCGCCGCGGCGGACGACTACCCTGTGAGCATGGCTCGCGCGATCGTCTACACCGAATTCGGCTCCCCCGACGTCCTCCGCCTCATCGACATCCCCGACCCCGAAGCGGGCGACGGCGAGGTCGTCGTACGCATCGAGGCCGCAGGGGTCAACCCGATCGACGCGAAGCTGCGCGGCGGGAAGCGCCCCTCACCGCCGATCGCGGAGCCCCGCCGGGTCGGCTTCGACGGCGCTGGCGTCGTCACCGCCGTCGGCGAGGGCGTCTCGGAGTTCTCCGTCGGCGATCGCGTGGCGATCAGAGACGGCTCCGGCACCTACGCCACCGATCTCGCCGTACCGGCCTCGAAGCTAGCCCTCCTCCCCGACGCCGTCACCGCGGCCGAGGGCGCAGCCGTCGGTATCCCCGCCGGCACCGCGTTCCAGTCGCTGAAGTCGCTCGGGGTGAGCGCCGGAGACGTGCTCCTCGTGCACGCCGGCTCCGGCGCCGTCGGCCAGGCCGCCGTGCAGTTCGCCGTCGCCTGGGGCGCCACCGTCATCGCGACGGCGAGTCCGGCCAGGCACGACCTGCTGCGCGGGCTCGGCGCGATCCCGGTCGCCTACGGCGACGGCCTCCTCGAGCGCGTGCGCCAGGCGGCGCCCTCGCCCGTCACCGTCGCCCTCGACGGGATCGGCACCGACGAGGCGATCGAGGTCTCGACAGCGCTCGTCGCCGATCGCGAGCGCATCGCCACGATCGTCCGGGGACCGGATGCCGCCGCCCTCGGCATCCGCGCCTTCTCCGGCGGCTCGCCGGAGCCGCTCACCGAGCAGGAGCTGGCATGGCGGGCCGAAGCGGTCCCGGCGACCATCGCGCTCATCGCCGCAGGAGACTTCGCCGTCGAAATCGGCGCCGAACTGCCCCTCGCCGAGGCCGCACGCGCGCACGAGCTCATCGAGGCGCACGAGGCTCGCGGCAAGATCGTCCTCGTGCCCTGACCGCTGCGCGCAGCGCCGTGACGAGACGGTGACGACTCATAACTTCTCATACCGACACGGATCGTCACGGACGAGCACGGGCGGCGCCTGCGGGCATAACGTCTGCGTCATGACGAATCTCTCCCCCACTCCTTCCGCGGGAACGACTCGGCGATTCCCGCTCACAAGCATCGACGCCGACGATTTCAAGTCATTCTTCCGCGGCCACCCTGGAGGCGTCTCCGTCATCACGGCAGAGGGACCGGCCGGGCCCGTCGCCCTCACGGCGACCTCTGTCGCCTCGATCAGTGTGGACCCGCCGCTGCTGGTGTTCTCGGTCTCGGCGCTGTCCTCCGCGACGCCATCGATCCTCGCCGCCGACTCCGTCGTCGTCCACCTCCTCGACACCGACGACCTCGCCGTGGCCAAGCTCGCCTCGACCAGCGGCATCGACCGGTTCGCGGACCGCGACGCATGGACACGGCTCTCCACCGGCGAGCCCGTCTTCCACGGGGTGCGCGCATGGATCCGCGGCGCCATCGTCAACCGCCTCGAGGCCGGCGGATCGACCGTCGTCGTCGCCCACGCCCTGCAGGGCTCCGTGTCCCGCAGTGTCGGAGAAGGACCCGGCGCCCTCGTCTACCACGACCGCACGTGGCATCGCCTCAGCGAGACGTCGAGAATCGCGTGAAGGATGCGATCGGGATCGCCTTGGTGCCCGGCCGCGCGCTGCAACAGTACGACATAAGCCCCGCCGCTAGGCGCGCGGTCAAGACAATGGTCTGATGAGCGAGTTCGCAACCCGGCAGATCCAAGCAGGCTACGTGGTGGGCACCCCGCAGAACAGCGCGGTGCCGCCGATCTACCAGACCGCCGCGTACGAGTTCGCCTCGCTCGCCGACGCCGCCGACCTCTTCGCGCTGAGAAAGCCCGGCAATCTCTACAGCCGCAACGCGAGCCCAACCCAGCAGGTGCTCGAAGAGCGCGTCGCCGCCCTCGAAGGCGGAGCCTCAGCGGTCGCGATGGCATCCGGCCAGGCGGCCGTCGCCCTCACCGTGCTCGCCCTCGCGGGCGTTCGCGGACACATCGTCGCCGCGAACCAGCTCTACGGCGGGACCGTCGACCTCTTCCAGGACACGTTCGAGGACTTCGGCATCGACGTGAGCTTCGTCGATCAGGATGATCCGGAAGCCTGGCGCGCCGCCATCCGCCCCACCACGCGTGCGCTGTTCGCCGAGTCGGTGGCCAACCCCGTCGCCCAGGTGCTCGACATCCGCCTCGTCGCCGACATCGCGCACGAGGCCGGCGTCCCGCTCGTGATCGACAACACCGTCGGCACCCCGTACCTCGTGCGCCCCGGCGAGCACGGCGCCGACTTCGTCGTGCACTCCGCGACGAAGTTCCTCTCCGGGCACGGCACCTCGCTCGGCGGCGTCGTCGTCGATCAGGGCACCTTCGACTTCGGCGCCGAGCCCGAGAAGTGGCCGCAGTTCACCGCGGAGTACCGGCGCGTGCCCGGCCTCGTGCTCTGGGAGCGCTTCGGCATCGGACAGGCGTTCGCCGCGCTCGTGAAGTCGAAGTACGTGCACGACCTCGGCCCGTCGCTTTCGCCGTTCAACGCCTGGCAGATCCTGCAGGGCATCGAGACCCTCGACCTGCGGGTGGCGCGGCAGTCGTCCACCGCCCTGGCCGTCGCGCGGTTCCTGGCACAGCATCCCGCGGTCTCCCACGTCAACCACCCCGGCCTCGAGGGCAACCGCTGGCACCCGCTCGCCGAGAAGTACCTGCCCGCGGGTGTCCCCTCGGTGTTCTCCTTCGACCTCGCCGGCCCAGAGGACGACGCCACCCAGGAACGGGTCGCCCGCGTGATCGACGCCCTGACGGTGGTGCGCCTGGTCGCCAACATCGGCGACGCCCGCAGCCTCGTCGCCCACCCCGCCTCGATGACGCACTCGCACCTGAACGCCGAGCAGCGTGCCGCCGCAGGGATCTCCCTGAACACGATCCGCTTCTCGGCCGGTCTCGAAGACCCCCGCGACCTCATCGCCGACCTCGATCAGGCTCTGCATCAGCGGTGAACACTACGCTGAGACCATGACTGGTCTTCGTTGGGGAATCCTCGCCACCGGCGGCATCGCCGGCGCCTTCGCCTCCGATCTGCGCACCGCCGGCCTCGATCTGCAGGCGGTGGGCTCCCGCTCGCAGGAGGCCGCCGACGCCTTCGCCGCGCGCTTCGACATCCCCCGGGCGCACCCCTCCTACGAGGCGCTCGTCGCCGACCCCGAGATCGACATCGTCTACGTGTCCACTCCGCATCCGATGCACCACGCGAACGCGCGGCTCGCCCTCGAGGCCGGCAAGCACGTCCTCGTCGAGAAGGCGTTCACCCTCACCCGCGCCGAGGCCGAGGACCTGCGGCTGCTCGGGGCCGAGCACGGCCTGCTCGTGATGGAGGCGATGTGGACGCGGTACCTGCCGCACATGGTCCGCCTCCGCGAGATCATCGCCGCCGGCACCCTGGGCGAGATCCGCGCGGTCAGCGCCGACCACACCCAGCTCCTCCCCTCCGACCCCGCGCACCGGCTGAATGCGCTGGAGCTCGGCGGCGGGGCGCTCCTCGACCTCGGGATCTACCCGATCTCGTTCGTCTGGGACATCCTGGGGGCGCCCACCGCCATCCACGCCGTGGGCCGTCTCGTGGACACAGGAGCGGATGCCGAGGTCGCCACCGTCATGACCCACGCCTCCGGCGCCGTCTCGACGACCCTGTCCTCGTCGCGCGCCGTCGGCCCCGACGTCGCGAGCGTCATCGGCACCGCCGCCCGTATCGAGATCGACCGGGTCTGGTACACGCCGACGTCGCTGCGCGTGATCCTCCCCGACGGCACGGTGATCGAGGAATTCTCCTCCGGCGAGGTCGCCGGACGCGGCATGCAGTACCAGGCGTTCGCCGCCGAGCGGTTCGTCGCCGACGGCACGCTCGACTCCGACCTGCTGCCGGTGGCCGAGAGCGTGGCGATCATGGGCGCCCTCGATGAGATCCGCACGCAGATCGGCGTGCACTACCCGAACGAGGAGCAGAGCAATGCCTGAGGCCGGTGAGGCGCGCGTCGCCATCTACCTCGACTTCGACAACATCGTCATCTCCTGGTACGACCGCGTGCACGGGCGCAACGCCTATGGCAAAGACCGGCAGCGCATCGCCGAGCGCCCCGACGACCCGGAGGTCACCGATCGGCTGCGCGCGGCGATGATCGAGGTCGGCGCCATCATCGACTACGCGGCCTCGTTCGGCACCCTCGTGCTCACCCGCGCCTACGCCGACTGGTCGTCGCCGGTCAACGCCGAGTACCGGTCGCAGCTGGTCGCCCGCGCCGTCGATCTCGTGCAGCTGTTCCCCGCCGCGGCGTACGCCAAGAACGGCGCCGACATCCGCCTCGCCGTGGATGCCGTCGAGGACATGTTCCGCCTGCCGGATCTCACCCACGTGGTGATCGTCGCCGGCGACAGCGACTACGTGCCGCTCGCGCAGCGCTGCAAGCGCCTCGGCCGCTACGTGATCGGCGTCGGAGTGGCCGGATCCACCGCCAAGTCGCTGGCGGCGGCCTGCGACGAGTTCGAGTCGTACGACTCGCTGCCCGGTGTCGTGCGGCCGCCGACGACGACGTCCGCGCCTCCTGCGCCGGATGCCGCCGCCGAGGCCCCGGCGAAGACGAAGACCGCGGCGAAGCCCCGTGCCAAGAGCAAGCCGGCCGCGGATCCGCCGCCGGATGCCGTGGACGAGACCGTGCGCGCGAAGCTCGACGAGCAGAGCGAGGCGACGGCGCTGCTGGAGCGGGCGCTGCGCCTCGGCCACGACAAGTCCGGGGCCGACGAGTGGCTGCACAGCTCCGCTGTGAAGACGCACATGCGCCGGATGGATCCCTCGTTCAGCGAGAAGGCGCTCGGCTACCGGTCCTTCTCCGACTTCCTGAAGTCGCGCGACGAGATCACCGAGCTCGAGGAAACAGGGCACGAGCGGCTCGTCCGGCTGCGGGAACCGGCGGCGTGATCTCTTCGCCGTATGCGCGAGCGCTCGCCGACCGTCTCGATGAGCTGCATCCGCGGCTGCGCACGTACTTCCGCGCCGTCCCCGATGGTCACGCCGGCGTCGGCGAGGGCGTGTTCGACCGCGTCGGCACACCGCGCCGCTGGCTCTGGCCGATCATCACGGTGCTCGAACGGCGGGCCGTTGTTCCCGCCTGCTGGGAGCACAACGTGCCCTTCCGCGTCGAGAACATCACCGTCGCCTCGCGCGCCATCGGCCGCCGCGAGTTCCGGTTGCCCTCAGGCTCCTGGGTCATGCACGACGCCGTCGCCGCCACACGGCACGGCCGCGTCGTCGACGAGATCGGCGAACCAGGGCTCATCGCCGCCTGCCTGGACGTCGATGTGCAGGACGGCGCGCTCGTCATGACCAGCCGCGCCGTCGGCATCCGCCTGGGCTCCCTGCGCCTGCGCGTGCCGCGCCCGCTCGCCCCCGTCGTACGGGTGCGCGAACGCTTCGACGACGACACCGACCGCCAGCGGGTGGAGCTCACGATCGACGCGCCGTTCATCGGGCGCGTCTACGAGTACGCTGGTTCGTTCCGCTACCGCATCGAGGAGGCCGCGTGAGCCGGGTCGTCGTCGGCGGGTCGACGGGATTCATGGGCGGCTATCTGGTGCCGCGGATGCGGGCTGCCGGGCGCGAGGTGGTGACGATCTCGCGGACGGGCGCCGATATCTCCTGGGGCGATCAGGCCGCGATCGATGCCGCCGTCGACGGCGCCGACCTCGTCGTCGGGCTCGCAGGCAAGAGCGTGAACTGCCGCTACACGCCGACGAACCGCGCCGAGATCTTCCGTTCGCGTCTGGAAACGACGGCAGCCCTCAGCACCGCGATCGCCCGCGCGTCGAAGCCGCCGGCGCTGTGGGTGAACTCCTCGACGGCGACGATCTACCGGCACGCCGAGGATCGTCCGATGACCGAGACGACCGGCGAGCTGGGCACCGGGTTCTCCGTCGAGGTGGCGAAGGCCTGGGAGCGCGCTCTGTTCGCCGATGCGCTCCCCGTGACCAGGCGCGTCGCCCTCCGCAGCACGATCGTGCTCGGCGACGGCGGCGTGCTCGGCCCGCTGCGCACGCTCGCACGGCGGGGTCTCGGCGGCGCGCAGCACGACGGATGGTGGCCGGTGAGCCGCGCACGGCGCGCCGCAGGCACGGCGCACCTGCCGGGCGCCCGGGGCGGCCGGCAGAAGTTCAGCTGGGTGCACATCGAGGATCTCGCGCGCATGATCGACTTCATCGAGGAGCACGTCGCCCTCGACGGCCCCGTCAATGCGGCCTCCCCGCACCCTGTCGACAACCGCACCTTCATGGCCGCTGTGCGCCGGGCCGTCGGTGCGCCCTTCGGCCCGCCGATGCCGCGATGGATGCTGGAACTCGGCGCCATCGGCATCCGCACCGAGACCGAGCTGATCCTGAAGAGCCGATGGGTGCTGCCGGAGAAGCTCACCGCCGCGGGTTTCGCTTTCCGGTACCCGACGATCGACGAGGCCCTCGCAGCATCACTCGGCTGAGGGGTTACTCGGCTGAGGGGTTCTGCTTGCGCTTTTCGGTATCCGACGATCGACGAGGCCCTGGCAGCATCACTCGGCTGAGGGGTTCTGCTTGCGCTTTTCGATCTCGGCGCGCAACCGCCATTCCTCGATCTCACGGTCGAGGTCCTCGATCTGCTGCTCGGTCGTTCTGGTGTCGACGGGGCGCGAAGGAGCGGGAGGAGGGGGCGGATGCTGCGCGTGCTCCCGGCGCTGCGGCCGCGGCATCCGGACGCCGTCGCCGAAGTACTCGCGGCCGATGCCGAACCACAGCACGCTGCCGATGAAGGGCAGCAGGATCACAATGATGATCCACGCCATCTTCGGCAGGAAGCGCACGGCGGAGTCGTCGCGCGTGATGATGTCGATCAACGCGCCGATCATCAGGGCGATGACGAGGAGCGAGAAGAGGAACGCCATGGCTTCAGGCTAATCGACGCCGCACGGCGTCACTCGGTGGCGTTGCCCGACCAGTTGTCGCTGCGACGCGTGGCGTCGTTCTTACCCGCACGCATGAGGAACGCGATCGAGAGCGAAACGATGACCAGCCCCGCGACGAAGACGATCGCCTGGTACTCCTCGATCGACTGCGCGAATCCCAGGAGCCAGATCCCTCCGAGGAAGAGGACCAGGAAGAAGATGAGACTGAGGATCACGGGAGCTCCTGTCGTTGCGGGCAGTTCTCAGGATACCGTGCGCGCGAACGTCACGACGTCGCCGCGGCGCGAGCGCTCGACGACGAGACCGGCGCCCTCCAGCCGCGTGAAGACGCGACGAGGCAGCGGAGGGAGCTCCGCAGTGCGCCCCGGGGCGGGCTTCGCGAGCCCGGAGAAGAGCGACAGGTCGATGCCGCCCCCGCGCAGCTCGACCCGTGCGTAGTCGCTGCCGCAACGCCAGCGCAGATGCTCGAGCTCGGAGAAGCGGACGACGGATGCCGTGGACCCCACCCCGATGCGCACCTCGTCGTTCCCGAAGGCGATCGTGCAGTCTCGGGTGCGCCGGCGGATCACCGCGCTCAGGGCCGCGTAGGCGGGGAGGCCCAGCACGATGCCCATCAGGATGATCGACAGCCGAGCGCCGAGATGCATGATGGCGCCGTCGGCGGCGATCAGCAGCGCGACGCCGATCCCCGACACGACGAGCACGACGCCGATGATCGCGAGCGTGAGCTGACGCATGCGCAACTCGATCGCCCTGACGCGCACGAACGAGCCGTCGCCGCTCTCATCCCGTTCCCATTCCGGCGCTCGTCGGATCGGAGCGTTCCTGCGCTCGCGGCGGGTGAGAGCATCCGTCGCCCTGCCGAGGATCCCGAGCACGATCCAGCAGGCCGCCGGGATCGCCGCCGTCTGCGCCACGATGACCGCAACGCCGACCGGCTCGGGCCGCACGGTGAGAAGCGGACCTCCGAACTCGATCATCGTGACCACCTCCGCGGAGATCACGACGGCCCCGGCGATGTGCAGGGCGAGTCCGTTGCGGGGCATCCGGAACGTGAGGTTCACGAAGGCGAAGCCGAGGCACCAGCCGCCGACGAGCATCAGCAGAAGCGGGAGGATGCCGAGATCCTGCATGACGAGCATTGCGACGAACGCCGCGACGAGCAGTACCACGCCGCAGATCGTGGCCTTCATGCTGTCGCTCCCATCACCGGCAATCCTAGGACGACGACGGGGAGCCCGTCCGCGGTAGCGTGTAGCCATGAACGCTCCCGTTGACCCGACCCGTACCTCCTCCTGGGCCGAGCTCACGGCTCTGCACGCCGCGCTCTCCCCCGATCTGCGCGGCTGGTTCGCCGCCGATCCGCAGCGCGCCGAGCGGCTCTCACTGCCGCTGGGCGACCTGCACGTCGACCTGTCGAAGAACCTCGTCACCGATGAGGTTCTCGCCGCCCTCGTGCGTCTCGCCGAGGAGACCGGCGTCGCCGAGCGCTACCGCGCGATGCTCGAGGGCGCGCACATCAACACCACCGAGGACCGCGCGGTGCTGCACACGGCGCTGCGCCGCCCCGCCGGACTCTCCCCCGCTCTCGTCGTCGACGGGCAGGACGTGGATGCCGACGTGCACGCCGTGCTCCACGCCCTCTCCGCCTTCGCCGATCGAGTCCGCTCCGGCGACTGGGTCGGCATCACCGGCAAGAAGGTCACGCACGTCGTGAACATCGGCATCGGCGGATCCGACCTCGGCCCCGTCATGGTCTACGAGGCGCTCAAGCCTTACGCCGACGCGGGAATCGAGGCGCGGTTCGTGTCGAACATCGACCCCACCGACCTCGCCCAGAAGACCGCAGACCTCGACCCAGAGACGACGCTGTTCATCGTCGCGTCGAAGACCTTCACGACGCTGGAGACGCTCACCAACGCCCGCCTCGCGCGGGACTGGCTGTGGGCGGGTCTCGCCGCCTCCGGCGCCATCGGCGACACGGACGACGCCAGGACGGATGCCGTCGCCCACCACTTCGTCGCCGTCTCCACCGCCCTCGACAAGGTGGCCGCGTTCGGCATCGACCCGGCGAACGCGTTCGGGTTCTGGGACTGGGTGGGCGGGCGCTACTCGGTCGACTCCGCGATCGGCCTGTCGCTGGCGATCGCTCTGGGCCCCGATGTCTTCCGCGACCTGCTCGCAGGCTTCCATACGGTCGACGAGCACGTGCGCACGACCCCGCTGGAGCGGAACGTCCCGGTGCT
The DNA here is from genome assembly GCF_047607465.1 of Microbacterium sp. Classification (GTDB taxonomy): domain Bacteria; phylum Actinomycetota; class Actinomycetes; order Actinomycetales; family Microbacteriaceae; genus Microbacterium. The sequence goes on from NZ_JASGCY010000029.1 coordinate 17,588, forward strand.
CATGGGCCTGCTGAACGTCTGGTACGTGAACTTCTTCGGCGCGCAGTCGCACGCCGTGCTCCCCTACGCCCAGCAGCTGAGCCGCTTCCCCGCGTACCTGCAGCAGCTGACGATGGAGTCCAACGGCAAGTCCGTCCGCTGGGATGGGTCGCCGGTCACCACAGAGACCGGCGAGGTGTTCTGGGGCGAGCCCGGCACGAACGGCCAGCACGCGTTCTACCAGCTCATCCATCAGGGCACGCGGCTGATCCCCGCCGACTTCATCGCCTTCGTGAACCCGGCGTACCCGCTCACGGACGGCGGGCAGGATGTGCACGCGCTGTTCCTGGCCAACTTCCTCGCGCAGACCAAGGCGCTCGCCTTCGGCAAGACCCCCGCCGAGGTCGAGGCCGAGGGCACCACGGGCGCGCTCGTCGCCGCGCGCACCTTCGCCGGCAACCGGCCGACCACGTCGATCTTCGCCCCGGCGCTCACCCCGCAGGTGCTCGGCCAGCTGATCGCGCTCTACGAGCACATCACGTTCACGCAGGGCACGATCTGGGGCATCAACTCGTTCGATCAGTGGGGCGTGGAGCTCGGCAAGCAGCTCGCGATGCAGATCGCCCCGGCGATCGACGGCGACGCGGATGCCGTGGTCGCGCAGGATCCGTCGACGAGGGCCCTGCTGGCCTACTACGCCGCGAACCGCCGCTGACGCCCTCCCACCTCCCGCACCCCCTCTGCCACGCCGAGAAACCACTTCCGCCGCGAAGCACCACCTCTCAGGGTGTGTCTCGCGGCGAAAGTGGTTTCTCGGCGTCGGCGAAGAGTGTTTCTAGAAGTCCCAGTCCTCGTCTTCGGTGGCCTCGGCCTTGCCGATCACGTACGAGGAGCCCGACCCCGAGAAGAAGTCGTGGTTCTCGTCGGCGTTCGGCGAGAGCGCCGACAGGATCGCCGGGTTCACGTTCGTCACGCTGGAGGGGAACATCGCCTCGTAGCCGAGGTTCATCAGCGCCTTGTTGGCGTTGTAGTGCAGGAACTTCTTGACGTCCTCGGTGAGGCCGACGCCGTCGTAGAGGTCCTGCGTGTACTGCACCTCGTTGTCGTACAGCTCGTACAGCAGCGAGAAGGTGTAGTCCTTCAGCTCGTCCTTGCGGGCCTGATCGAGGGTCTCCAGGCCGCGCTGGAACTTGTAGCCGATGTAGTAGCCGTGCACGGCCTCATCGCGGATGATGAGGCGGATGAGGTCAGCGGTGTTCGTGAGCTTCGCCCGCGAAGACCAGTGCATCGGCAGGTAGAAGCCCGAGTAGAAGAGGAAGCTCTCGAGCAGGGTCGATGCGACCTTGCGCTTGAGCGGGTCGTCGCCACGGTAGTAGTCCATGACGATCTGCGCCTTCTTCTGAAGGTTCTGGTTCTCCACCGACCAGCGGAACGCCTCGTCGATCTCCTTCGTCGAGCACAGCGTCGAGAAGATCGACGAGTAGCTCTTCGCGTGCACCGACTCCATGAACGCGATGTTCGTGTAGACGGCCTCCTCGTGCGGGGTGATCGCATCGGGGATGAGCGAGACGGCGCCGACCGTGCCCTGGATGGTGTCCAGCAGCGTCAGACCGGTGAACACGCGCATCGTGAGCGTCTGCTCCTCGGGGGTGAGCGTGTTCCAGGACTGGATGTCGTTCGACAGCGGCACCTTCTCCGGCAGCCAGAAGTTGTTCACCAGACGGTTCCAGACCTCGAGGTCCTTGTCGTCCTGGATCTTGTTCCAGTTGATCGCCTGCACGCGGTCGACCAGCTTGAGGGGTTCGTGCGGAGTCATGATTCGTCGTCTCTCGGGTTCACGGAAGGGTCAGAGCATGCACGAGACGCACTCGGTCATATCGGTGCCCTCGAGCGCCAGCTGACGGAGGCGGATGTAGTAGATGGTCTTGATGCCCTTGCGCCAGGCGTAGATCTGCGCCTTGTTGATGTCGCGCGTGGTGGCGGTGTCCTTGAAGAACAGCGTGAGCGAGAGGCCCTGATCGACGTGCTGCGTCGCCGCGGCGTAGGTGTCGATGACCTTCTCGTAGCCGATCTCATAGGCGTCCTGGTAGTACTCCAGGTTGTCGTTCGTCATGAACGCCGCCGGATAGTAGACGCGACCGAGCTTGCCCTCCTTGCGGATCTCGATCTTCGACGCGATCGGGTGGATCGAGCTCGTCGAGTTGTTGATGTACGAGATCGAGCCGGTCGGCGGCACCGCCTGCAGGTTCTGGTTGTAGATGCCGTGCTCCTGGATCGACGCTTTCAGCGCCTTCCAGTCGTCCTGCGTGGGGATGTGCTTGCCGGCGAAGAGCTCGGCGACCTTCTCGGTCGCCGGCACCCACGCCTGCTCGATGTACTTGTCGAAGAACTCCCCCGACGCATAGGTCGAGTCCTCGAAGCCGTCGAACGCCTGGCCGCGCTCGATCGCGATCTTGTTCGACGCGCGCAGCGCGTGGAACAGCACCGTGTAGAAGTAGATGTTCGTGAAGTCGACGCCCTCTTCCGAGCCGTAGAACACGTGCTCGCGGGCGAGGTAGCCGTGCAGGTTCATCTGGCCGAGGCCGATGGCGTGCGAGCGGTCGTTGCCGTCCTCGATCGAGCGCACCGATGAGATGTGGCTCTGGTCGCTCACCGCGGTGAGGGCGCGGATCGCCGTCTCGACCGTCTGGCCGAGGTCGTCGGCATCCATCGACAGCGCGATGTTCATCGAGCCGAGGTTGCACGAGATGTCCTTGCCGATCCGGTCGTACGACAGGTCGTCGTTGTAGGTCGTCGGCGTGTTCACCTGCAGGATCTCGCTGCAGAGGTTCGACATGTTGATGCGGCCCTTGATCGGGTTCGACCGGTTCACCGTGTCTTCGAACATGACGTACGGGTAACCCGACTCGAACTGGATCTCGGCGATGGTCTGGAAGAACTCGCGCGCGTTGATCTTCGTCTTCTTGATGCGCGCGTCGTCGACCATCTCGCGGTACTTCTCGGTGACCGAGATGTCGCCGAACGGCACGCCGTAGACGCGCTCGACGTCGTAGGGCGAGAAGAGGTACATGTCCTCGTCGTTCTTGGCGAGCTCGAAGGTGATGTCGGGCACGACGACGCCGAGCGAGAGCGTCTTGATGCGGATCTTCTCATCGGCGTTCTCGCGCTTGGTGTCGAGGAAGCGCATGATGTCGGGGTGGTGCGCGTTGAGGTAGACCGCACCAGCGCCCTGGCGCGCGCCGAGCTGGTTCGCGTAGCTGAAGCTGTCTTCGAGGAGCTTCATGACGGGGATGATGCCGCTGGACTGGTTCTCGATCTGCTTGATCGGGGCGCCCGACTCACGGATGTTCGACAGCAGCAGCGCCACCCCTCCGCCGCGCTTGGAGAGCTGCAGCGCGGAGTTGATGCCACGCGCGATCGACTCCATGTTGTCCTCGATGCGCAGCAGGAAGCAGCTGACGAGCTCGCCGCGCTGCGCCTTGCCCGCGTTGAGGAAGGTCGGGGTGGCCGGCTGGAAGCGACCGGAGATGATCTCCTCGACGAGGTTCACGGCGAGCTTCTCATCGCCGTCGGCGAGGGCGAGGGCGGTCATCACGACGCGGTCCTCGAAGCGCTCGAGGTACCGCTTGCCGTCGAAGGTCTTCAGCGTGTAGCTCGTGTAGTACTTGAAGGCACCGAGGAACGTCTCGAAGCGGAACTTCTTCGAGTACGCGAGGTCGTTGAGACGCTGGACGAACTCGAAGGAGTACTTCTCGATGACGGCGCCCTCGTAGTACTCCTTCTCGACGAGGTAGTCGAGCCGCTCGCGCAGGGAGTGGAAGAACACCGTGTTCTGGTTCACGTGCTGCAGGAAGTACTCGCGCGCCGCGCGCTTGTCGGCGTCGAACTGGATCTTGCCGTCGGCGTCGTACAGGTTCAGCATCGCGTTGAGCGCGTGATAGTCGAGCCCCTCGTATGCGGGGTTCGACTTGAATGCCACGACTTCGGTCACTGCAGCGTCCACCGTCTTTCCAATCCGTCGATCACCCGATCGACATCGTCCTGTGTGCCGAAGATCTCGAGCCGGTACAAGTGAGGCACGGAGCACTTGCGGCTGATGATGTCACCGGCAAGACAGAAAGACTCGCCGAAATTGGTGTTGCCTGCGGAGATCACCCCGCGCAGGTGCCGCCGGTTGGACTCGTCGTTGAGGAACCGGATCACCTGCTTGGGCACAGCACCGCGTTCGACGCCGCGCCCCTCACCCCCGCCGTAGGTGGGAGTGATGAGCACGAAGGGCTCCTCGACGACGAGCGGCCCTTCCTGTGCGAGCAGAGGGATGCGCCGGGCGGGCAGCCCCAGCTTCTCGACGAAGCGTGCGGTGTTGCCCGACACACTGGAGAAGTAGACCAGGAGCGGCGCTGCGGTCGCGACGGCGCTCATGTTCCCTCCTCCGGTCAGTGAGCTTGTCGGGTCAGGCCAGACGAGACGCGAGTTCGTCGATCTTGTCGGGGCGGAAGCCCGACCAGTGGTCCTCGTCGGTGACGACGACCGGCGCCTGCATGTAGCCCAGCGCCTTGACCTGCTCGAGAGCCGTCGGGTCCTCCGACAGGTCGTGGATCTCGTACTCGATGCCCCTGGCATCCAGCGCGCGATAGGTGGCGTTGCACTGAACGCAGGAAGGCTTCGTGTAAACGGTGATCGACATCGTGTTTCCCCTCGGATCCGTGGTTTCTCCGGCAGTCCCCCCGCCGGGATCTCAATACTACATATAGGTGCGGACATTGGAAGCGACCACTAGGGGTAGTAGTTACATCCGTGTAGTTTTCCACCGCTCTCCACGGATACAACACAGGTTCTCCACCGTTTCTTCCACAGGCCGGCGACCGTCGAACAGGTCGTCGAAACGCGGAATCCCGCGGGTCGGAACCGGCCTCGAAGACCTCATCCACAGACCGCACGCTACGCCGGGCCACCGACATCCGTTTTCCTGTGGATAGCGCGCTCCGGCGTGTCGCGGCGTGTCGCCGCGCGCATCCGTTCCGCGGTGTCCGCGACGGGCTGTAGCGTTGTCTGGTGCCGGGATATCAGGACCTTCTTCGCACGCCCGGCGTTGGGCGCATCATCGCCGCCCAGCTGACCGCGCGCTTCCCCAACGGGATGAGCTCGCTGGCGATCCTGCTGCACGTCGAGCAGCAGACCGGCTCCTACGGCGCAGCCGGCCTCGTGCTGGCGGCGACGAGCGTCGGCCAGGCCGTCGCCGGCCCCCTCACCAGCCGCTGGATGGGCGCCTGGGGGATGCGCCGCGTGCTCGCCCTCACCCTCTCGGTGTGCGTGCTCGCCGTCCTGGCGCTCGCGCTGCTGCCGCTGACGCTGCCCGGCTACATGGCCCTCGGCTGCCTCGCCGGCCTGTCGACCCCGCCCGTGCAGTCGGCGGTGCGCACGATCTACCCGAAGCTCGTCACCTCCTCGCAGCTGACGCCCCTCTTCTCCCTGGACGCCTCGCTGCAGGAGATCATCTGGATCCTCGCGCCGGTGCTGATCACCTTCGTCTCCACCCAGGTGGGCACCGTCGAGGGGCTCCTGCTCGTCGCTGCGATCCTCGTCGCGGGAGGTGCGTGGTTCATCCTCTCCCCCGAGGTCGGCCGGGTGCGCATCCCGCGCAGCCGCAACGCCCTCGGCAAGGTCGTCCTCAAGCCTCCGGTGATGCTGGCGACGGTGATCGGGTTCCTGCTCATCGGCGCCTGCGCCGCCGTCGAGGTCGGCGTCGTCGCCTCGTTCGAGCACGGCAGCCTCGCCGCGGGCCTCGTCCTCGCTGTCTTCTCCGTGGGGAGCCTGGCCGGCGGACTCGCGTTCGGCCACATCCCGATCGGACCGTGGGCGATGGCCCGCCGCCTCGTGATCGTGACGATCGGCCTGGCGCTCACGATGGTGATGCTGAACGCCTACTGGCTCGGCGGGACCCTCGTGCTCGCCGGTATCGGCATCGCGCCCGCACTCGCCGTCATCTACGCCATCACGTCGGCGAGCGTGAAGTTCAGCGAGACCGCCGAGGCCTTCGGCTGGGCGAGCACCGGTCAGCTCATCGGAGCCGCAGCAGGCTCCGCCGTCGCCGGCTTCCTCGTCGACGTCGGCGACTGGCGCGGCGCCTACCTCGCCGCCACCCTGTTCGCGGCGGTCGGGCTCGTCGTGGCCGTGGTGTTCGTGCGCTCCTTCCCCGACCTCCGCCATCGCGACGCCTCCCCGATCCCCGACACCGAGCCGGTGCCGACGACCCCGTCGTAGGCTGGGCGCATGCCCGCACCCCTCACCCTGCCCCGCCTGTCGTGGGGAGACCCCGCCTCCGCACGCCGCGCCCTCCTCGTGCACGGACTCGGCTCCTCCGGCGCCCTGATGTGGCGCTTCGGCGATGCCCTCGCCAAAGACGGCTGGCACGCGACGGCGGTCGACCTGCGCGGGCACGGCGACGCACCCCGGTCGCTGGACTACACGATCGCCGCCTACGCCGCGGACCTCGCCGCCACGGTCCCGGAGACGGGCGGATCGTGGGATGCCGTCATCGGCCACTCGCTGGGAGGAGCGACCTCGACGGCGGCCGCGGCATCCGCCCCTTCCTGGACCAGGCGGCTCGTCCTCATCGACCCCGCCATCGCGCTCGGAGAGCGCGATGCGAAGATCGTCCGCAAAAGCCAGGAGCGCGCGTTCGACGACAACCGCATCGAGACGGTGCGCGCCGAGCATCCGCACTGGCACCCGCAGGACATCGAGCTGAAGGTCGACGCCGTGCACCGCTCCAGCCGCTGGGCGGTCGAGCAGACGAGCGCGCAGAACCGCCCGTGGGATGTGCGCGCGGATGCCGCCCGCATCGCCGTGCCCGCGCACGTCATCGGCGCCGACCCCGAGGTGTACAGCATCTTCACCGGCGAGACCGCCGCGGAGGTGCTCGCGGCGAACCCGTTGTTCACGATGAGCGTCGTCGCCGGCGCCGGCCACTCGCTGCATCGCGATGAGCCAGAGGAGTCGCTGCGCCAGCTCCGGGAAGCGCTGTCATGAGTTTCGACCCCGCATCCTTCCTCCCCGACGACCTCCTCGCCCGCATCCGCGATCGGGCACCGATCCACGACCGCGAGAACACGTTCCCGCAGCAGGACCTCGACGAGCTCCGGGAGGCCGGCTACCTCTCGATCCTCGTCCCTCGGGAGCTGGGCGGTGCGGGTCTCGGCCTCGCCGAGGCCGCTCTCCTGCAGCAGCGGCTCGCCACCGCCGCTGCCGCCACCGCCCTCGCCGTCAACATGCACCTGGTCTGGACGGGCGTGGCCAAGGTGTTCTCCGACCGCGGAGTGCCCGGACTCGAGTTCGTCCACACGGGCGCGGTCGCCGGCGAGGTGTTCGCCTTCGGCATCAGCGAGGCGGGCAACGACCTCGTGCTCTTCGGCAGCGGAACGGATGCCGTGCCCACCGGCGACGGCGGATACGCCTTCACCGGCACGAAGATCTTCACCTCCCTCGCCCCGGTCTGGACCCGCCTGGGCCTGCACGGCCTCGACACGACGAGCCCCGACGCCCCGAAGCTCGTCTTCGCCTTCGTCGAACGCACCGACGCCGTCACCACGAGCGACGACTGGGACACCCTCGGCATGCGCGCGACCCAGTCGCGCACGACGCGCCTGGACGGTGCGGCGGCGGATGCCGGACACGTCGTCCGCCGGATCGCCCCGGGGCCGAGTCCTGACCCGATCGTGTTCGGCATCTTCAGCGTGTTCGAGATCCTCCTGGCATCGGTCTACACCGGCATCGCCCGCCGCGCGATCGATCTCGCCGTCGAGACCGTGCACAGGCGCCGTTCCCAGCGCACCGGTCTCGCGTACAGCCAGGATCCCGACATCCGCTGGCGGATCGCCGACATGGGCCTCGCCTACGACGCCCTCCCGCCGCAGATCGCTGCCATCGCTCGCGATGTCGATGAACAGGTCGACCACGGTGCGCGCTGGTTCACATTGCTGTCCGGCGTCAAGCACCGCGCCGTCACGATGGCCAAGCACGTCGTCGACCAGGCCGTGCTCACCGCTGGCGGCAGCGCGTACTTCGCCTCGAACGAGCTGTCGCGCCTGTACCGCGATGTGCTGGCCGGGTCCTTCCACCCCTCCGACCCCGAGTCCGCGCACGCCACCGCGGCGAGCGCCTGGCTCGGACCTGTCGACTCCTGACAGATGGATTCATCTGAATCAGCATCCGCATTCTTCGGAATCGGTTGCCAACGCCCCATCCAAGATGCGAGGATCGCATCATGGCTCCGGCGAAGAAACTCCCCTCGCTCGATGATGTCTCCAAGACCATCATCGAGCTGCTCCAGGAGGACGGACGGCGCTCCTACTCCGACATCGGCAGGGTCGTCGGCCTGAGCGAGGCCGCGGTCCGCCAGCGCGTGCAGCGGCTGACCGAATCCGGCGTCATGCAGATCGTCGCCGTCACCGATCCGATGCAGCTGGGCTTCAACCGCCAGGCCATGATCGGCATCCGCGTGAACGGCGACACCCGTGTGGTGGCCGAGGCCGTCGCGGCCATCGACGCCGTCGACTACGTCGTCCTCACCGTCGGCTCCTTCGACGTCTTCGCCGAGGTCATCTGCGAGGACGACGAAGACCTCCTCTCGCTGATCAACGACCGCATCCGCACCATCGACGGCGTGCTGTCGACGGAGACCTTCATCTACGCCAAGCTGCAGAAGCAGCTCTACAACTGGGGGACCAGATGAGCGCCGACCTCAACGGCACCGGAAGCCAGACCGAGGCGGAGCTCCAGGCGAAGGCCCGCGACCACCTCTGGATGCACTTCACGCGGCAGTCCACGATGGACGCCTCTGGCGTCCCGATCATCGTCAAGGGCGAAGGGCACCGCATCTGGGACTCGAAGGGCAAGGAGTACTTCGACGGGCTCGCCGGGCTCTTCGTCGTCAACGCCGGTCACGGCCGCCGCCGCCTCGCCGAAGCCGCGGCGAAGCAGGCATCCGAGCTCGCCTTCTTCCCGCTGTGGTCCTACGCGCATCCGGCCGCCATCGAGCTCGCCGACCGCCTCGCCGACGAGGCGCCGGGCGATCTCAACCGCGTCTTCTTCTCCACCGGCGGCGGCGAGGCCGTGGAGACGGCGTTCAAGCTCGCGAAGCACTACTGGAAGCTGCGGGGCAAGCCAGCCAAGCACAAGGTCATCTCCCGCGCTGTCGCCTATCACGGCACCCCGCAGGGGGCTCTCGCGATCACCGGCATCCCCGCGATGAAGGCGATGTTCGAGCCGATCACCCCCGGCGGCTTCCGCGTGCCGAACACGAACTTCTACCGCGCAGCGGAGATGGGGGCGCCCGCCGACGACATCGAGGCGTTCGGCCGCTGGGCCGCCGACCGCATCGAGGAGATGATCCTCTTCGAGGGGCCGGAGACCGTGGCCGCCGTCTTCCTCGAGCCGGTGCAGAACTCGGGCGGATGCTTCCCTCCGCCCCCCGGCTACTTCGCGCGCGTGCGGGAGATCTGCGACACCTACGATGTGCTGCTCGTCTCCGATGAGGTGATCTGCGCGTTCGGCCGCCTCGGCCACACCTTCGCCTGCACCGGCATGGGGTTCGTGCCCGACATGATCACCTGCGCCAAGGGCATGACCAGCGGGTACTCCCCGATCGGGGCGACGATCGTCAGCGACCGCATCTACGAGCCCTTCTCGAAGGGGGACACGACCTTCTATCACGGGTACACGTTCGGTGGGCATCCGGTCTCGGCCGCTGTGGCGCTGGAGAACCTCGACATCTTCGACGAGGAGGACCTCAATCGCCACGTGCGCGAGAACTCGCCGCTGTTCCGCGCGGAGCTCGAGAAGCTCGACGACCTGCCAATCGTCGGCGACGTGCGCGGCGACGGGTACTTCTTCGGCATCGAGCTCGTGAAGGACAAGGCGACCCGAGAGACCTTCGACGACGCGGAGTCCGAGCGGCTGCTTCGGGGCTTCCTCTCCCCCGCGCTGTACGAGGCCGGGCTCTACTGCCGTGCTGACGATCGCGGCGACCCCGTCATCCAGCTCGCCCCGCCGCTGACGATCGGACCCGGCGAGTTCCGTGAGATCGAGCAGATCCTCCGCGACGTGCTCACCCGCGCCCAAGGCGTTCTCTAGTCCACCCGCGTGCTTCGGCGCGCCTTCACCGCGAGGTGGAGAGCAGCGAGCGTCTCCCCGTCGTCGAGGTCGGCGTCGAGCAGGTCGCCGATGAGGGCGAGCCGCTGGTAGAAGACCGAGCGGGAGAGGTGGCTCGCGGATGCCGCGGCCGACCTGTTGCCCGGATGCGCGACAAGGGCCGCCAGCACGTCGAGGAGGTCGCCGCGGTGCTCGCGGTCGTGCGCGACGAGGGGCGCCAGCATCCGCTCGCTGTGCGCGTGCAGCCGGTGGTCGTCGCGCAGCGATGCGACGAGGCGCTCGAGCGGGCGCTCCTCGACGCGCCGCACCCGCGGCCCCGCCGCACGCCCGTCGCCGGCAGCGAGGTCGCGCGCGGCGCGGAGCGAGGCGAGAAGATCGAGCAGATCGGATGCCTCCGGCCCCACGAACACGGTGCGCTCGGAGCCGGCGATGCGCAGGGCCAGCTGGTCGGTGAGAACAGCGGATGCTGGCAGCGACAGCAGCGCGACGACGTCACCGCCCACCGGTGCTGCCACCACCTGGCACCCGGCCTGCCGCGCCCGGTACGCCAGTTCGCTCGCCGACACGGCCACCTTGGCGACGATGCCGTGGCAGACGCGGCCCTCGACCGCGAAGCCGCCCGCGGCGAGGCGCGCGACCATGTCGGCGGGGCGGACGAACCGTGCGCCGAGGAGGTCGGTGATGATGCCGCTCTGCGCGAGCAGCGACCACTCGGCGTCCCCGCCGTCTGCGAGGCAGCCGAAGGCGAGCGCGATCGCGCCCTGCTCGAGCACGGTGCGCCGACCGGCCGGGTGCGCGGGCCCCGGCAGCGCCGAGAGCGTGCCCCACCGCACGCCGC
>NZ_JASGCY010000030.1:0-11840 GCF_047607465.1 Microbacterium sp.
AGGAGCATGAGGATCTCCTTGCGCCCGGCCTGCTCGATGAGCGTTCGTTTGGCGTCTTCGCGGGCGTCGGAGGCCTGCGCGTGCAGGACTCCCGCCAGCGGTGCGCCGTGCTCGAGGGCGGCGATCACCTGGTCGACCGCTCGCGACAGGCCCGGCAGCTGCAGCCGGCGCGTCATCTCCGACAGCGCCTCGGCCAGCGGTGAGCCGGTGCCGACCGCGAGCACCACCCGCCTCAGCTCGCCCGTGAGCTCTCCGGAGCCGATCGCCGCCACGCGGCGCAGTGCGTCGAGGAAGCCCTCGCCGGCCGACAGGCACAGGGCGAGGAACTCCAGAGTCGTCGGCAGCTCGTCGGTGAGCCGATCTCGGCGCGCCTTCGCCCGTGCGGTGAGCTGCATGTCGTAGCCGATCGCGACCACGGCGCCGAACACCAGCGGCAGCAGCGCCACCGGCGCCGTCATGCGTCCGGCCAGCACGAGGGCGATGAGCGCGAGCGCCCCGGCGCCGGTCCCCGCCAGCGCCCAGCCCAGCTGCCGTCCGCGGAAGGCGGCGGGCTCGAGCGCGATCCCGGCCTGCGAGAGACGCTGCCGGAGCGCCTCGCCGCCGCCCAGCATCCGCTCGAATCCACCGCGCGCCCTCTCCCACGCAGAGCGACCGGTGATCGGCAGAGCGCCGACGTGGACAAGAGCGGATGCCGGCAGCCGGTCGTCGTCGACGACGTCGCGCACATACGGGGCGATGCGCACGGGCAGCGACGCCGCACGCCACCGGGGCAGGGCCGCGAGGACGCACAGTACGCCCGCGGCGAAGGCACCGCCGGCGAGCACCGAGAAGGCGACGGCGGAGTACGCGTTCATCCGAACCACCGCCCCGGCTCCGAGAGCCGCCCGATGCGGATCATCACGCGGTAGGCGATCACCGAGACGGCAGCTCCCGCGCAGACGACCACGACGCCCTCCGGGGTGCCGTACGCCTCTGCGCCTTCCGGTCGCATCACGAGGAGCCCGAGGATCACCCAGGGGGCGACGGCGCCGAGCACGGCTGCACCTCTGATCCAGGACTGGCGCGCCTCGACCTCGGCGCGCAGCGCGGCATCGGCCCTGACCGATGACGACAGCGCCCTCAGCACGCCGGTGAGCTCGGTGCCGCCGACCTGACGGGCCATGCGCAGCGTCTCGATGATGCGATCCGCGATCGGATCGGCGAGCGTGCTCTTGAGCCGGTCGAGGCTCGAGTCGAAGCGACCGGTCGCGCTCAGGTCGCGTGCGAAGGCGGCGAAGGCGGGCCGGAGGGTGTGCGGGGCGGACTCGGCGAGCGCCGCGACGGCGTCGGGGAGCGAGAGGCCGACCCGGATCGCGGCGATGAGCAGGTCGCAGACGTCTGGCCAGAGCTGCCTGCGGGCCTTGCGCAGCCGCAGCCGCCGGGACTGGAGGAAGAGCACCGGCGCCCACCCTCCAGCGATGGCCGCGAGCGCGGCGAGCGCGGGGAGCCCGGTGACGAGCCACACCGCCGAGGCGGCGACGAGGGCTGCGGCGAGCATCGCGCTGATCACGGCGCGCGCGGTGAGCGCGGGATAGCCGGCCTCGTCGATGAGGCGGGACAGCCGGCCAGCCCGTACGGGGGCCGTCGGGCGTTCGCGCCGCGGCCACATCCACGGCGCCAGGCACAGCAGCACCCCGGCGGCGAGCATCGCACCGAGCAGCACGGTCATCCGCCGACCCCCAGCCGCTGCAGGTCCGCACGTGTGAGGTGGGCGCCGTGCTGGTAGACCGTTCGCGTGATGATGCGCCCGTCGACGACCTCCCCCGTCGGCGCGACGACCTCGCTGATGCGGCGCACGCCGGCCCCGTCCCGTGCGCAGTGCACGACGAGGTCCACCGACCCCGCCAGCGCCGGCGCCACGAACGAGCGGTCGATGTTGCGACCGGCCAGCAGCGGCAGCAGCGACAGCTTGTCGAGGGCCTCGACCGCCGAGTTCGCGTGCACCGTCGCGGCCCCTGGCACACCTGTGTTCAGCGCGAGAACGAGATCGAGGGCCTCGGCGTCGCGCACCTCTCCGACGACCAGCCGATCGGGCCGCATGCGCAGCGCCTCCTTCACCAGGCGCCGCAGGGTGATCTCCCCCGTGCCCTCCAGGCTCGCCTGCCGGCCCTGCAGGGCGACGAGGTCTGGACCGTCGACGGCGAGCTCGAAGGTCTCCTCGACCGTGATGATGCGCTGACTGTCGGCGCACGCGTGCAGCAGCGCGCCCAGCAGCGTGGTCTTGCCCGCGTGCGTGGCGCCCGAGACGATGACGCTCCTGCCCTCGCGCATCGCCTGCCGGAGCATGACGGCGAGCCCTTCGGGCATCGCCCCCTGCGCGGTGAGCGCGTCGAGGGTGCGGTGCACCGTCAAGAACTTCCTGATGTTCACGGCCCAGCCACCCCGCACCACGTCGGCGATCGCCACGTGCAGCCGCGACCCGTCCGGCAGCGACGCATCGACGAAGGGCTGGCTGATGTCGACGCGGCGACCGGTGGTCTGCAGCATCCGCTCGACGAGATCGCGCAGCTGCCCCTCGGTGATGCGCAGATCGATGCGCTGGGCGACGCCCCCGCGGGCGATGAAGACCCGGTCGGCGCCATTGAGCCAGATCTCCTCGATCGACGGATCGTCCAGCAGCGGCTGCAGCACGCCGAAGCCGCTCACCGCGGCGAGCACGTCGCGCACGCACCCGAGCTCGTCGTCGATCATGGACGCGCCGCGGGACAGCGCCGCGTCGTTGAAGCGCCGCACCTCGGCGAGCGCGATGCGGCGAGCGCCCTCCGGGTCGACCGAGGGATCGGCGCCCTCGGCGCGCAGCCGCGACCGCACGCGCTCCGCGACGACGACCTGGGGATGGCTCATCCGAGCATCATCGCAAGAATCGCGGATCGGCCTCGAAAGTTATCCACAGGCCCGATTCGGGCAGATGCACAGGAAGGCCACCCAACCCGATCAGTAGACTGACAGCACCGCGCGGGAGTGGTGGAATTGGCAGACACGCAGGATTTAGGTTCCTGTGCCCCAGGGCGTGTGGGTTCAAGTCCCACCTTCCGCACCGAGTTCGACCGCCGCGCACTTCACTACGACGGGACACCATGCATTCCACCGCCCTCCTCCCCTGGCTCGACCCCGAGACGATCATCGGCGCGGCCGGCCCATGGGCGCTGCTGGTGGTGTGCTTCATCGTCTTCGCCGAGACCGGGCTCCTCGTCGGGTTCCTGCTGCCCGGCGACACGCTGCTGGTGATCTCCGGACTGCTGTCGCACCCCCTGGGCGCCTCGGAGCACGGCGTCTTCGGCATCAGCGTGTGGCTCGTCGCGCTACTGATCGGCCTGTCGGCCTTCGTCGGCGGCGAGGTGGGGTACCTCATCGGCCACAAGGGCGGCCCTGCCGTGTTCGAGCGCAAGGAATCCGGCCTCTTCAGCAAGAAGAACGTGGAGCGCACGAACGCGTTCTTCGAGCGCTTCGGCGGCATCACGGTGATCCTGGCCCGCTTCGTCCCGATCGTGCGCACGTTCGCTCCCGTCGCCGCCGGTGTGGGGCACATGCCGTGGCGTCGTTACACGCTGTACAACCTCATCGGGGCGGTGCTCTGGGGCTTCGGCCTGACGATGTTCGGCTACGTGATCGGCTTCATCCCGCCGGTCGCCTGGTTCGTCAAGGAGTACATCGATCTGATCCTGCTCGCCGCCGTCGGCGGCACGGCGCTGGTCACCCTGTGGCACTATCTCTCCGAGCGCCACAAGGCGAAGAAGGAGGCCGCGGCCGGCGCCGACGTCGTGACGGATGCCGGTGAGGCGCAGGCCCTGACCCTCGACGCCGAGGTCTTCGACCGCGCACCCGACTTCGACCCAGACGGCACGCGCTGACGCGATCAGCCCCTTCGCCTCGCGCAGGGCGAGTCGAAGGGCGCGCGTTCAAGCGTGATGCGGCTCGCAGTCCGAGGCCTCGGCCGGTTCGATCTGGAAGGTCGAGTGCTCGACGTCGAAGTGCTGGGCGAGGCACGCCTGCATCTGCCCGAGCAGCGCCGCCGAACGACCATCTGCCAGCACCTCGGGTGACACCAGCACATGGGCTGTGAACACCGGGGCCCCGCGGGTGAGCTGCCAGACGTGCACGTCGTGCACGCCCACCACGCCCTCGTAGCCCAGCAGGTGCGCGCGGATATCGCCGATCGCGGTGCCCTGCGGGGCGGACTCCGAGAGCACCGAGAACACCTCGCGCAGCAGCGACACGGCCCGCGGGACGATCATCACCGCGATGAACAGCGAGGCGATGGCATCCGCCGGCATCCATCCCGTCGTGACGATGACGACGGCGGCGACGATCACCATCGCCGAGCCGATGAGGTCGCCCATCACCTCGAGATACGCGCCGCGCACGTTGATGCTCGTGCGCTGCGCGCGGCTGAGCAGCCACATCGACACCGCGTTCGCGACGAGGCCGATCGCGGCAACGACGAGCATGAGGGGGCCGGCGACCTCGACATCGCCGGGCACGACCAGCCGTCCGATCGCCTCAATGCCGACCCAGCCGGCGAGCACGATGAGGATCACGGCGTTGATGAGCGCGCCGAACACCTCGGCGCGCTGATAGCCGAACGTGCGCCGGTCATCGGCCGGGCGCGAGGCGACCGCCGCCGCGATCAGCGCGATGACGAGCGCCGATGCGTCGGTGAACATGTGCGCGGCGTCGGCGAGCAACGCGAGCGACCCGGTGAGGATCGCCCCGACGACCTGCACGATCATGACCGTCGCCGTGAGGCACAGCGAGATCGTCAGCAGGCGCCGATGGCCGGCCGAGCGGATGCCGCCCGACGCGGGTGCATGATCGTGCATGCCACAAGGCTAGACCGGGAATCGGCCGGTCGAGGGCGGTTTCGCCTAGTCGGGAAGGGTAACGATTCTCAGTAGCGGCTACAGGCTCGCCAGCAGCGGCACGAGCGCCGTGAAGGCGCGGGCGCGGTGCGACTGGGACTGCTTCTGCGCATCGGTGAAATCGCCCACCGTGCGCTCCTCGCCCTCCGGTTGACCGTCGGGGATGAAGATCGGGTCGTACCCGAAGCCCCCGCCGCCCGATGGCGCATGCGCGAGGCGGCCCGGCCACTCGCCGACGACGACGTGCTCGGCGCCCTCGGGGGTGACCAGGGCGATCGTCGAGGTGAAGTGGGCCGTGCGGTGCGGGTCGGCGATGTCGTGCAGCTGGTCGAGCAGCAGCTCGAGGTTCGCGGCGGCGTCCTTCTTCTGCCCCGCCCAGTAGGCGGAGAAGACCCCGGGAGAACCGCCCAGCACGTCGACGCAGATGCCGGAATCGTCGGCGAGCGCGGCGAGACCCGTGTGCGCCGCCGCCGCGCGCGCCTTGATGAGCGCGTTCTCGGCGAACGTCACGCCGTCCTCGACCGGCTCGGGTCCGTCGTAGCCGACGACCTCGAGGTCGGGGCGCGCCTGCGCCACGATCTGCTGGAACTCCGCGACCTTGTGCGGGTTGTGCGTGGCGAGGACGACCTTCATCAGCCCTCGAGCGCCTTCAACTGCAGTGCCTTGAGGTCGGCGCAGCCGGCGACGCCGAGATCGAGCAGCGCGTCGAGCTCGCGCTTGTCGAAGGGGGCGCCCTCCGCCGTGCCCTGCACCTCGACGAAGAGTCCGCGCCCGGTGACGACGACGTTCATGTCGGTCTCGGCGCGCACGTCCTCGACATATGCCAGATCGAGCATGGGCTCGCCGTCGATGATGCCCACGGAGACGGCGGCGACGGTGTCGATGAGCGGCGTCGAGTTCTTGCCGATGAACTTCTTCTGCCTGCCCCACTCGATCGCGTCGGCGAGTGCGACGTAGGCGCCGGTGATCGCGGCGGTGCGCGTGCCGCCGTCGGCCTGCAGCACATCGCAGTCGATCACGATCGTGTTCTCGCCGAGCGCCTTCGTGTCGACGACGGCGCGCAGCGCACGGCCGATGAGCCGCGAGATCTCGTGCGTGCGTCCCCCGATGCGGCCCTTCACGCTCTCGCGATCGTTGCGGCTGTTCGTGGCCCGAGGCAGCATCGCGTACTCGGCGGTGACCCAGCCCTTGCCCTTGCCGGTGAGCCAGCGCGGCACCCCGTTCGTGAACGACGCGGTGCACAGCACCTTGGTGCCGCCGAAGCTGATCAGTGCCGAGCCCTCGGCGTGGGCGCTCCAGCCGCGCTCGATCGTGACCTCGCGGAGCTGGTCGGTGGCGCGGCCGTCGGCGCGGACGATGGTGGACATGCGGTTCCTCCTGGGATCAGAGCGATTCGATGACGGATGCCGGCAGGTCGATGACCCCGGTGTGCACGAGCTGCACATCGCGCACCTCGTGCCCCATCAGACGGTTGGCGAGCGCGGTGAACTCGTCGGCCGATTCTCCGGTGGCCTCGTAGACGTAGGACGCGACGGCGTCCGGCGAGGCGAGCTGGTCCGCACGGACGAGCTGGCGGTACACGTCACCGGCGGTCTCGTCGTCGCTGGACACGAGGCTCACACCCTCGCCCATCACGTAGCCGATCGCACCCCGCAGAAACGGGTAGTGCGTGCAGCCGAGCACGAGGGTGTCCACGGCGGCCTCCCGGAGGGGCGCGAGGTACTCCTCGGCCACGGAGAGCACCTCGGGGGTGCCTGTGACGCCCGACTCGACGAACTCGACGAAGCGGGGGCAGGCCGCGGTGAACACCTCGAGCCGCTCGT
The DNA here is from genome assembly GCF_047607465.1 of Microbacterium sp. Taxonomy (GTDB): domain Bacteria; phylum Actinomycetota; class Actinomycetes; order Actinomycetales; family Microbacteriaceae; genus Microbacterium. The sequence continues at coordinate 6,722 of NZ_JASGCY010000030.1, forward strand.
TCACCTCGAGCATGTCCTGGTATGCGCGGGAGCCGATCGTGCCGACGGTGCCGATGACGCCGATGCGGCCGTTGCGGGTGGTGGAGACGGCACGGCGCACCGCCGGGCCGATCACCTCGACGACGGGGACGTCGTAGCGCTCGCGCGCGTCGCGGAGCATGGCGGAGGATGCCGTGTTGCAGGCGATCACGAGCATCTTCACGCCCTGGTCGACGAGGGTGTCGAGCACCTCGAGGCCGTAGCGGCGGACGTCGGCGATCGGCTTCGGACCGTAGGGCGAATGCGCCGTGTCACCGATGTAGACGAAGGACTCCCGGGGCAGCTGGGCGCGGATGGCCCTGGCCACCGTGAGCCCGCCGACTCCGGAGTCGAAGATTCCGATCGGGGCGTCGTTCATCGCTCCCAGCCTACCGGCGACCGCCCACCGCTGTGGCCCGCGGGCGGCTCACTAAGCTGATCGCATGACGACGTCGACGGCGCTTCTCACCGACCGCTACGAACTGACCATGCTCGCCGCCGCTCTCCGCGACGGCACGGCCGCCCGTCCGAGCGTGTTCGAGCTGTTCTCGCGCCGGCTCTCCGGCGGCCGCCGGTTCGGCGTCGTCGCCGGCACCGGGCGGCTGCTGTCGCTGGTGCGCGATTTCCGCTTCGGCGAGGACGAGCTGCGCTTCCTGCGCGACAACGGTATCGTCGACGCCGCCTCCCTCGCCCACCTCGAGGATTACCGCTTCACGGGATCGATCCGCGGCTACCGCGAGGGCGAGCTCTATTTCCCCGGCTCCCCCATTCTCACGGTCGAGGGCACCTTCGCCGACGCCGTCGTGCTCGAGACGCTGGCGCTCAGCGTCCTCAACCACGACTCCGCCGTCGCGACGGCCGCGTCTCGCATGAGCATCGCCGCCGGCGAGCGGCCGCTCGCCGAGATGGGCTCGCGCCGAGCCGCCGAGCGCTCGGCCGTCGCCGCCGCGCGAGCCGCCTACATCGCGGGCTTCGGGGCAACGAGCAACCTCGAGGCAGGCCGCACCTGGGGCATCCCCACCATGGGCACCGCCGCGCACGCCTGGACCCTCCTGCACGACACCGAGGAGGACGCCTTCCGGGCCCAGATCGACAGTCTCGGCACCGACACGACGCTCCTCGTCGACACCTACGACATCCGTCAGGGCGTGGAGGCGGCGATCCGCGTCGCCGGCACCGGCCTCGGCGGCGTGCGGATCGATTCGGGGGACCTCCCCATCGTCGCCGCCGAGGTGCGCGCGCAACTCGACGAGCTCGGCGCGACCGGTACGAGGATCACCGTCACCAGCGACCTCGACGAGTACGCGATCGCCGCCCTCGCCGCCTCCCCCGTCGACGCCTACGGAGTAGGGACCTCGGTCGTCACCGGCTCGGGGTATCCCACCGCGAGCATGGTCTACAAGCTCGTCGCCAGGCAGAGCCCGGCTGGCGAATGGATCGCGGTGGCGAAAGCATCCGCCGACAAGGCCTCGCACGGCGGGCGCAAGGCCGCCTTCCGCACCATCGCCGACGGCGTCGCCGTCGCCGAGACAGTGGTCGTCTCCGACGGCTTCGAAGAGCTCGACACCCCGACGGAGCACCCCGATGGCCGTCCGCTGCAGGTGACCTTCGTCGAGGAGGGCGTGTTCGACGACGCATACGAGGGCATCGAAGGCACCGCATCCGCTCGGGCGCACCATCTGAAAGTGCGCGAGGAACTACCGGTGCGAGCGCTCGCGCTCAGCAAGTCGGACCCGGCGATCCCGACCGTGTATGTCGACGCCCGGTAGAACCCTCCCGGTCAGCCGACCATCGATTCGTAGATCTCCTTGCAGGTCGGGCAGATCGGGAACTTCTCCGGATCCCGGCCCGGCGTCCACTTCTTGCCGCACAGCGCCCTGACGGGCTTGCCGGTGATCGCGGACTCGAGGATCTTGTCCTTCTTCACGTAGTGCGAGAAGCGCTCGTGGTCACCCGGCTCGATCTGCTCCTCACGGAGGAGTTCTTCCAGTTCGCGATCAAGCGTTGCCACGCCGCCCTGATCGGGGCTGTCCAGCGGAGTACTCATTCCGCGAGTCTATCCCTGCCCGGTACCGCGCGGGCCACCGATCAGGAGCTCTCCACGAACTCCATCAGGCGCTCTCCGCCGCGTTCGAAGGCGCGTCCCCCGACGACCGACCCGGCTGCGAGCACGACCGCTCCGATCGCGAGCCCCACCCACAGCGTCGCCGGGGCGTACTGATCGCCCGCTGCGATCGTCAGCACGAAGAGCCAGATCGTCGGCACGCTCAGCGCGATCGCCCCCAGCAGAGCGGATGCCGGGCCGTACGCACCGCGCGAAGTGGGGCGCTGCGGCTGCTGGAACGGGCTGTCGCCTGGTCGGGAGACCGCGTAGGGGGCGAGCACCGAGACGACGCTCGAGATGCCGAGGGCCGACAGCAGAAGACTCGCCGCGAGGCCGGTCAGCGGCAGCAGCATCCGCCAATCGCCGATCCACAGCATCGTGAGCGGCACGGCGACGGCGAGCACGGGGACGGCGACCAGGAGCACGGGGACCAGCCGCCCGAGCCGGTCGAAGAGACCGCTGACGCCGCTGGCGACATGCGTCCACAGCGCCGTCGAGTCGTAGGCGACGTCGTTGTGCGGCAGCCATCCGAAGAAGAGTGCCATGACGGGGACGGGGACGAGCGCGGCGATCTCCAACGGCACGCCGGCGACGAGCAGCGGCAGCGCGCTGAGCACACCGGCCACGGGCACGACGAGGATGTTCACGAGGTAGCGGCGATCCCGGAACCAGTAGACGAGGCTCCGCGCCGCGATGGCGCCGAACGCGTTCGACGGCATCAGCCCGAACCACCCCAGCCCCGTGCGCTCGCGCGACGACGAGGGACGCTGCGTCGTCGTCAGCAGCCGCTTCACGAGGATGCTCCAGACGGCGGCGCACACCCCGGCCGTGACGAGCGCGATCACCCCGCTCGCCCACGCGCCGGCAGTGTCGCCGGCGGCGACGTCGAAGAGGAACCCGACAGGCGCGGCCAGCGGGGTGACGCCAACGGTGCCCGTCAGCGACGACACCGTCGGCGGCACCTGGCCGTCCCACCGCATCGAGGCGAAGAAGACCGCGACGGGGAAGGCGATCACGATCACGGCCAGCGCGAACAGCGAGGTCAGCTCGCGCGAACGCCGCTCCGGCAGCACGAGGGCGTTGATCGCCATGCCGATGCGGGCGGTGAGCACGGTGATCAGCACGCCGAGGGCCGTCATCGGGACCGCCGCGTACCACGGGGCGCCGAGGCGGATCGCGACGGCGCACACGCACACGTTGACGGCGATGACGGCGAAGCTCGGCACGCTCACGAGCGCGGCGACCGCCAGCACCCAGGGCATGCGGTTCTCATCGACGCCGAAGACCGCGAATCGTCGCGGGTCGAGCTGGTCGACGGCCCCGACGAGGATCGGCCCGATGAGGAAGCCGAGCAGGATCGCAGCACTGCCGAGCACGACGACCGTGCGCGCGACATCGCCGGGGACCGCTTCCAGGCTCAGCACCGCGGCGCAGACGACGGCGGTGACGACGGCGACGACGACGAGAGTGCCGATCGTGCGGGCGCGGCGTTGGCCGCGCAGAGCACCGATCAGCAGCGCCGTCCTCAGTCGGAGAACGTGTGCAACCATTCGAGCCCCTCGACCTCGCCGTTGGCGCCGGACAGCTCGACGAATCGCGACTCCAGCGTCTGCCCTGCCCGTACCTCATCGATCGTGCCCTCGGCGAGCACGTTCCCGTCGACGATGATCGCCACCCGGGTGCACACCCGCTCCACGAGATCCATGCCGTGGCTGGAGAGCACCACGGTGCCGCCGTGCGCGACGTACGCACGGAGGATGTCGAGGATCACCGCGGACGACACGGGGTCCACCGCTTCGAAGGGCTCGTCGAGCACCAGCACCCTCGGCGAGTGGATCATCGCACCGGCGAGCATGACCTTCTTCGTCATGCCGGCGGAGTAGTCGGAGACCACGCGTCCGAGCGCGTCGCCGAGGTCGAAGGCGCGGGCGAGATCGCCGACGCGCTTCTCGATCACGTCGGCCGCGAGTCCGCGCAGCAGACCGTAGTAGAACAGCAACTGGCGGCCGGTGAGCCGGTCGAAGGTCCGCAGCCGATCGGGCAGCACGCCCATCGCGCGCTTCGCGGCGAGGGGGCGCTCGGCCTGATCGATCCCGCTCACGACGATCCGACCGCCGTCCGCGCGCAGCAGACCCGCGATGATCGACAGCGTCGTCGTCTTGCCTGCGCCGTTGGGGCCGACGATCCCGTAGAAGGTCCCCGCCGGCACGGTGAGGTCGATGCCGTTCACCGCGACGTGGTCGCCGAACGTCTTCACCAGCCCGCGGATGCGGATCGCCTCTGCCCTGCCGTCCTCGGCTGCCGGTTCCGGTTCGCCGGCGCGGGCGGGCGGGATCTCCTCGTCCTCCGACACGGACCCGATCGATGCGGCCCCGAGCGCCTCGTCGACGATGTCGTCTTCGGCGGCCTCTTCCTCCGCGGCCGTCTCGTCGACCTCCTCCGCTTCGTCGACGGACGGCACCTCGTCGACGAGCTCCGTCTTGTCGACGATGTCCGTCTCATCGGCGGTCTCCGTCTCATCGGCGGCGGACACCTCATCGATCGACTCCACCTCATCGATCGCCGACGCCTGCTCATCGGAAGACTCGACTTCCTCCGCCGCAGACGCCGCTTCCTCCGCGGAAGAGGCTTCCTCGGCCACGGCGGTGTCATCCACTGCGGATGCCTGTTCCTCGGCCGCCTTCTCGGCTGCCGCCTTCTTCGCCGCTGCTCTCGCCGCCGAGAGCGCGGCCGTCGTCTTGGCCGCGTTGCGCTGGGCGCTCGTGCTGCGGGCGCTGCTCTTCGCAGCGGCCGCGCGCTCCGCCGCCTTCTTGGCCGCCGCGGCTCTGGCTGCGGACTTCGCCGCCGTCTGCTTCGCCCCGGCCGAGGCGCCGACCGCGTTCGATTTCACCGCCGCCGCGCGGGCGGCGGCCGGCGGACGCTTCGGTGCGGGCGGGCGTGCGGGCTCCGTCACGGCTTCGGCGATCGCCGCGGCGCTCTGCGCCGCCGTCCGTGCCG
>NZ_JASGCY010000031.1:0-107468 GCF_047607465.1 Microbacterium sp.
ATGCCCGGCGACGCGCACGACGTCGTCACGAAACTCGGTGGGATAGGGCTTGGGCACAGCAACATCCTTCCAGGCCCACCCTCCCGGGCAAGCCAGATCAAATGTCACCTACTCGTGCAGCAGTCCCGAACTCCACCCCACCGCCTGACCCAACACCCACCCAGGAAACAACCCAGAGCTACACCACGAAACGGGACTTGACCCAAGGAAGCAGATGGGCGAGCGACACGGGCTCCGCCAGGCGATCTATCGAGACTCCCGAAACCGCGTGAGCGCCAAGAGCCGCGCCGAGCACTACGCCCAGCGTGCTCACTCCATCAGGTGCGGCCGGAGGCGTTCGGCGAACTGCGGCGCTCCTGCGCGTGCGATTGCATCAGCCAGTTCTGCCGACGTCACGGGCGGATTCTTCTTCGAGTATGCGGCACGAGTGAACGACTCGACGACTGCCTGGTGACGGTGCGACAGCAGTTGGCTGAGGAAGGTGTCGGAGGTCATCACCTGCACACCAGCCTGAGCGATGGCCGGGGCTCGGAAGTCTTTGAGATTGCGGGTCAGGAGCACATCGACATCGCCGTGGATGCACGCGGCCGCGTGGGTGCGGTCGCCGGGGTCGGGGGAGAGATCGTCGGTCACATTGCCTCCATAGATCTCTGGTGCGATGCGGTATCGACCAAAGTACGTCTGTACCGCCTTTGTGACCGAGCGCGCCGACTCGGGCGTGCGCGTCCCCTCACGCACGATGACTTCCTCCCACTCGTCCAGCAACTCGTCTGTCCAGACCCAGATGAACAACCGGTCTTCAGCAAGGTTCAGCAGCGCGTCCATGATCGTGAACGGGAAGAGCTCGCTCGTGTCGATGAAGACCCGTTGTAGTCGGGTCACGGGTTACCGAGCGCTTCGCGGATAGCGGCGGCACCTCGGCGAATCTGGTCGCGTTCGGCGATCTCGTTGATCACGTCTTGTACTCGGATGCGGCGGTGGCGACTACCTGGCAGTCGACGGTACGCCAGCACTCCGTCTGCGCAGAGCCGATCAACGAACTGCCGCGTAACGCCCATCAGCTCGGCCGCTTGTGATGGAGTGAGTTCATCATCGGTGCGCAACACGACAATGCGTGCGCCGTGCGCAACGTCATCGAGCATCGAGCGCACCGCAGACTCGACCGGAGTATCGCCGTGCAGCCGCTCCGCGAGGCTCTTGGCGTCCGAGCGAACGGCAGGGTCGACCGGATCGAGAGTGGTGACGAGTGCGCGCATTGTCATGGTGCCATTCTACGTCTAACTGCAATAACGACAATCGGTTGGCAATCGCCACTCCGAGGCAGCAGCGGGGCTGGGGTCATCGGAATGAAGACTCCTGCTCAGGCCAACCTTTTCGCATTCCTCACGAGCGGCGCCGTGGGTCTTTCCGTCTCGCCCCGGTCAGCCACAGCGCAGCCAGCGTGCACACGAGGGCGATGGCGGCGAGGAGGAAGTCGAGTCCGTACGCGGTGATCGCGATCACCGGGGAGACGAACAGCAGGACGGCCGCGACGGTCGCACCTGAGCCGGGAAAACGGCGGATGCCGGCAGCCGGCGCGCTCTCGTAGCGGACCAGCCACAGCGACAGCAGCCATACCGCGGCGAGCACGATCACGAGGAACAGGGGCCTGGTCCACCACCACACCGGGCTTCCCGGCGCGGGCAGCGGCAGGGGAAGGACGAGTTCGATGCCGATCAGGACCATGATCATCGGCAGGTGCCACAGGTAGATCGTCATGAGTCGCGAGCCGACGAGGAAGACGGCGCCCTGCGCGCCCTTCGTCCGCATCAGCGCGGTCAGCGGACGATGCAGCAGCGTCAGAGCGGACGCCTGGACGACGGCGAGCACCGCCATCGGCGCGGTGGGCGGCCACTGATTGCCGAGCATGCTCCACGAGTATCCGCCGAGGGACACGAGCGCCCACAGCGCCAGATAGCCGCCGATCACCAGCCCGATCAGCTGCGGCCACGTGCGCTTCGCGAACCAGCCGTCGAAGAGGAAGAACCCGACCTGCTGCGCGAACAGCCAGACGAAGGCGATGTTCGGGATGCCGAAGAGCTCCTGCCCGATCCCGTACCCGGTGGGAGGGACGGGGTCGATGCCGAGAACGCCGCCGATGAACGCGAAGCGGAACGCGTCGACGGCCAGCGCCGCGAGGAGCAGCGCAAGCAGCACGAGAGCGCCGTGCCGGTGGTGCAGCCGCATCATGAACGGTGCTGCGGCCTGCACGATCATGTAGGCGGCGAGGAACCACAGCGGCGACCCGACCCCGATCGCGATCGTGTCGACGAGCGCCGGATCGATCCCGAGGAGGCGGGTGGCGCCGAGCGCGACGCTGAAGACGGCGAACAGCACCACTGCCGGGCGCGCGAGACGCCCCAGGCGCACCCGCACGAAGTCGTCGGCTGTGTCGCCGCGGACGGATGCCGAGCGCCATCCCGCGCGGGCGGCGAACCCACCGACGACGAAGAAGAGCGGCATGATGTTCGCGACCCAGGAGACGGCGGTGAACCACGGCTGCAGTTCGACCGTGCGCTCGATGAGCAGCGCGCCGTCGGCGGATCGCCCCACGCCGGTGAAGAGGATGTGCACGAAGACGACGAGCAGGACGCAGGCGACGCGGGCGAGGTCCAGAGTGAGGTCGCGTCCGGCCGGTGCGGATCGGGTCGTCGTCGACCCGGCTGCGGTGCTCATGCCGATCACTCTAGCGACGGCGGCTGCAGCATCCCCCGGAGAATCGACGAAATGGCCGCTCCCACAACGGGGGAGCGGCCATTCGGATGCCGGTGGCTCAGGACTTCTGGGCGGCTTCCGCCGCCCGGCGGTTGCGACGTGTGCGGCGGATCCACCGCACGAGGAGGAGGATCACCGCGGCCACTGCGGCCCAGGGAATAATGAACCCGAGGGCGATCACGAGCGCGTTCAGCGAGACCACGAGGCCGTTCCAGCCGGCGGCGAGACCGTCGCCGAACCCGGCGGGATCGGCCGTGGGCACGGCGGCGGGGCTCGTCAGCTGCACCTGGAGGGTCGACATGGCGACCTGGTCCTCGAGAGCGTCGAGCTGCTGCTGGTACGACTGGAGCTCGGCCTGACGATCGGTCAGCGCGACTTCGGCTTCGATGAGCTCCGACACGGAGCCGGACTGCGACATCAACTCGGTGAGACGCTGGACGGACGCTGTCAGCGCCTCCACACGGGCCTTCAGATCGATCGACGTCGAGGTGACATCCTGCCGAGAGATCGAGCTCGACAGGATGTCTCCGGTATCGGCGAGCTCGTCGATCACGGCGGGGAGCTCCGCTGAAGGGATGCGGATGCTGATCCAGCCGTAGCCGCTGTCGGCGGGGAGGGAATCCTCGGTGCCGTACACCGACGTGCTCTTGCCGACGTCCGTGCTCTCGGCGTAGCCGCCGTGAGCCTCGGCCAGCGCGCTGATCTCGGCGACCGCGTCGGCGACGTCCTCGACCTCCACGGTCGCGTTCGCCGTGGAGATGATCTCGCGCCCGGCGTCGGAGGCGGCGCCCGGCAGAGCGCTGTCGGCGCCCGCCAGGGGCGCTCTCTCCGCACTCGTGTCGGCCACCGCGCCGCCGCTCATCGGCATCGTGCCGTCGCTGAGCGGCTGAGCCTCGCCGACGGCCGTGAACGAGTCGGAGCCACCGACGGCGGACAGGATGGGCGGTGTCGCCAGGACGCCGACGACGAAGGCGGCGGCGATGCCGACGCCGGTGAGCCAGCCTCTGCGTCGGGCGCGAGAGCGCTCGGCGACCCGGGCGGGTGGCCGCTCGCTCTCGATCTCGTCGAAGACGGCCGACTCGATCCGGGCGATCGCGGCGTCCGACAGGTCGGGGAGGCCTGGGGTCGTGGTGTTGTCGGTCATGCCTCGCTCGCTTCCTTCACGGCACCGCGCAGTTGGGTGCGCACTCGGGAGAGACGGTTCCGTACCACGGCATGGCTGACGCCCAGTTCCGCAGCGGCGGCCTGATAGGCGTACCCCTCGGCCGCGCACAGGCGGAAGATCTCGCGATCGAGCTCGCTCAGCGTGCCCACCTCGGCGGCGATCCGCTCCGCGAGAGCGGCCGTGATGACCTGCTCTTCGACGCTGACCGTCGCAGGCAGCGCCTCGTCGACGGCATCCGCGGTGTGCGCCTGATCCCGTCGCCGCTGGCGCAGGCGGTTCGCCGCCTGGAAGCGGCAGATCGTCGCTAGCCACGGCAGGATCGACTCGCCCTGCAGCTCGAAGCCGCGCAGCTTCCGCCAGGCGGCGACGAACGTCTCCTGCGTCACGTCCTCGGCGTCGGGGGCTGAGCCCAGGATGCCGTGGGCGATCCAGTAGACCGGGCGGACGTACAGGCGGTACAGCTCGCGGAAGGCGCTCTCGTCGCCGGCCGCGGCCTGCGCCGCCCACTTCTGATCACTCGTCTGTGCGGGCATCGTTGTTCCGTTCGGTGTCTCTCACCCGGAAAGTGTCGGCTGCCGGCCGATCGTCTCAGGATCAGTGCGCGGCGTCGTGGGTGGCCTTGGCGGTGCTCTGCGACATCTTGTCGATCCAGGCGAGGGCCAGGGCCGAGACGATGAAGACCAGGTGGATCACGACCTGCCAGAGGACTCCGGTGGGTGTGTAGCTGCCGATCTCCGTCTTCGTTCCATCGGAGTCCATGTCTCCCACTGCGATGAAGGTCTTGAGGAGGTGGATCGAGGAGATGCCGATGATGGCCATGGCGAGCTTGACCTTGAGCACGTTGGCGTTCACGTGCGAGAGCCACTCCGGCTCATCGGGGTGGCCGTCGGTGTTGATGCGCGAGACGAAGGTCTCGTAGCCGCCGATGATGACCATGATGAGCAGGTTCGCGATCATCACCACGTCGATGAGGCCGAGCACCGAGAGCATGATCACGGACTCCTCGAGATCGGCTCCGTGCAGGACGACCTCGCTGATCAGGTGCCACAGCTCGATCATGAAGACGACGACGTAGACGATCTGAGCGACGATCAGCCCGATGTAGAGAGGCGCCTGCAACCAGCGGCTGACGAAGATCAGCGAGGCGATCGACCGGGCCCAGGGGTTCTGCGGGGGCGTCTCGATGGTGGTGTTGCGTCCAGTGGTCTCAGTGTACGAAGTCGGTGTCACGCGACCATTTCACCATGTCGCCCCCGCTCCGTTAGCATTGGGTGCAACGAGAGGGAGTATCCCGGATCCGCGCGTAACGTCATCACGAGCATCGACAGAGCTGCTCCGGGCGCGCGGCGCACACTGTGCGGGGAGAGACTTTCGGTTCTTCCCGTACCCCTCATCGAAAGGTGCTGTGCACCCGTGGACATCCCTGTCTGGTTCGAGGTCGGCTCGTTCGTCGTCCTCACCCTCATCCTCATCGGCGACCTCCTGCTGGCGAAGTTCCGTCCGCACATCCCGTCGACGAAGGAGTCGTCCCTGTGGGTGGCGTTCTACGTCGGTCTCGCCCTCGTGTTCGCCTGGTTGCTGTCGGTGTTCGCCGGCGGGCCGTTCGCCACCGAGTTCCTCACCGGCTGGGCGCTCGAGTACAGCCTCTCCATCGACAACCTGTTCGTGTTCGTGCTGATCATGGCGCAGTTCGCCGTGCCGCGGCGTCTGCAGCAGATGGTGCTGATGGTCGGCATCATCATCGCGCTCGTGCTCCGCGGGATCTTCATCCTGCTCGGCGTCGCGATCATCGAGAACTTCTCGCCGATCTTCTACATCTTCGGTGCGTTCCTCATCTGGACGGCGATCCGCCAGGCCATGCCGGAGGGCGACCACGACGACGAGGTCAAGCGCGAGAACTTCATCGTGCGCCTGCTGCGTCGTCGGATCGACATCAGCGAGGAGTACGACGGCAACAGGCTTCGCACCGTGATCGACGGCAAGAGGGTCTGGACACCTATGCTCATCGTCTTCGTGGCGATCGGCGTCACCGACCTGATGTTCGCGATCGACTCGATCCCGGCGATCTTCAGCATCACGCACAACAGCTTCCTGGTGTTCACCGCGAACATCTTCGCGCTGATGGGCCTGCGCCAGCTCTACTTCCTGCTCGGCGACCTCCTCGATCGCCTCCGCTACCTGCACTACGGCATCGCGGTGATCCTCGGCTTCATCGGCGTGAAGCTGATCCTGCACGCCATACACGTGAACGAGCTGCCGTTCATCAACGGCGGCCACCACATCGAATGGGCGCCCGAGATCCCGATCTGGATGTCGCTCACCGTGATCCTCGCGTCGATGGCCGTGGCCACCATCGCGAGCCTCATCGCCTCGGCGCGGGAGCGCCGGGCGGCGCTCCCGTCAGAATGATCTGAGGTCGGCCCGCCGACGCCCCGGCCCGCGCGCGAAGAAGAAGCAGCCGAAGTGCTGCAGGTGCGTCACGTCGCAGAGTGTCATGGCGCAACGAGCACCTCTCATCGAGTGGTAATCTGGCATCATGCGGATCGTGCTCCTTCTTAGCGGCCGCGACGAGACCTCGTTCTGAGGCCCTCCTCGTCGCGGAGTCCGTTGCGGGCCGAACCGCCAGTCTCAGGAGACACTCGATGAACACCCCCGCTGCAGCATCCGCCCCCGCACGCACCCTGGCCGAGAAGGTCTGGGACGACCACCTCGTCGTCAAGGGCGAGAACGGCGAACCCGACCTCATCTACATCGACCTGCACCTCGTGCACGAGGTCACCAGCCCTCAGGCCTTCGACGGCCTGCGCACCGAGGGCCGGCCGCTGCGCCGCCTCGACCTCACGATCGCCACCGAGGACCACAACACCCCGACGTGGGAGATCGACAAGCCGATCGCCGATCTCACCAGCCGCACGCAGATCCAGACGCTGCGCACCAACGCCGCCGAGTTCGGGGTGCGCCTGCACTCGCTCGGCGACGCCGAGCAGGGCATCGTGCACGTCGTCGGCCCGCAGCTCGGGCTCACGATGCCCGGCATCACCGTCGTCTGCGGAGACTCGCACACCTCGACCCACGGCGCCTTCGGCGCGATGGCGTTCGGCATCGGCACCAGCGAGGTCGAGCACGTCATGGCCACGCAGACCCTTCCGCTGAAGCCCTTCAAGACCATGGCGATCAACGTCGAGGGCACCCTGAAACCCGGCGTCACCGCGAAGGACATCATCCTCGCCGTGATCGCGAAGATCGGCACCGGCGGGGGGCAGGGCTACGTGCTCGAGTACCGCGGCAGCGCGATCCGCGCCCTCTCGATGGAGGGGCGCATGACGATCTGCAACATGTCGATCGAGGCCGGCGCCCGCGCCGGCATGGTCGCCCCCGACGAGACGACCTTCGCGTACGTCAAGGACAAGCCGCACGCGCCCAAGGGGCAGGACTGGGAGGATGCGGTCGCCTACTGGCGCACGCTCGCCAGCGACGAGGGCGCGGTGTTCGACGCCGAGGTCTTCATCGACGCCGACGAGCTCGAGCCGTTCGTGACCTGGGGCACCAACCCCGGCCAGGGCAGCTCCCTGTCGGCATCCGTCCCCGACCCCGCCGACATCGCCGACCCCAACGAGCGCGCCGCCGCCGAGCGGGCGCTGGAGTACATGGACCTCACCCCCGGTACGCCTCTCAAGGAGGTGCCGGTGGATGCCGTGTTCATGGGGTCGTGCACCAACAGCCGTATCGAGGACCTGCGGGCCTTCGCCTCGATCATCGAGGGCAAGAAGAAGGCCGACGGGGTGCGCGTCATGGTGGTGCCGGGCTCCGCGCGGGTCCGTATCGAGGCCGAGGCAGAGGGCCTGGACAAGATCATCAAGGACTTCGGCGCCGAGTGGCGCTTCGCCGGATGCTCGATGTGCCTCGGGATGAACCCCGATCAACTCGCCCCGGGGGAGCGGTGCGCGTCGACGTCGAACCGCAACTTCGAGGGACGACAGGGCAAGGGCGGACGCACCCACCTGGTCTCGCCCCTGGTCGCCGCCGCGACCGCGATCCGCGGCACCCTGTCCAGCCCGAGCGACCTGGAGGCCTGATCATGGAGAAGTTCACCACGCACACCGGTATCGCAGCTCCCCTGAAGCGCTCGAACGTCGACACCGACCAGATCATCCCCGCCGTCTTCCTCAAGCGCGTCACCAAGACGGGCTTCGACGACGCGCTCTTCCACGCCTGGCGGCAGGATCCCGAGTTCGTGCTCAACCAGCCGGCCTTCCAGGGCGCATCGGTGCTCGTCGCAGGGCCCGACTTCGGCACCGGATCGAGCCGTGAGCACGCCGTGTGGGCGCTGCGGGACTTCGGGTTCAAGGTCGTCCTGAGCCCGCGCTTCGCCGACATCTTCCGGGGGAACTCGGGCAAGCAGGGGTTGCTCGCCGCGACCATCAGCGAAGAGGACCTCGAGCGCATCTGGGCCGAGATCGACGCGAACCCCGGCACCGAGATCACGGTGAACCTCGAAGAGCGCACCGCCGTCATCGGCGGCGTCCAGGCCGATATCGGCATCGACGATTACACTAGATGGCGGCTCATCGAAGGGCTCGATGACATCGGGCTCACACTGCGCAACGAAGACAAGATCGCGCAGTTCGAGGCCCGCCGCGAGTCGTGGCGGCCCCGGACCCTCCCCGTTCAGTAGCGCTCGGCGCAGCGACGGAAGGGGCGGGTGAGTCAGGGACGAACCCGCCCCGAGAACCGTGAATGAAGTGAGGCTCCGAATGACGACACCCGTGCGCGATGCAGTTCCGGACGGAGCATCCGCTCTCACCGGAGACGTCCTCGCCATCCGCGGAGGACGGCCGCTGCGCGGACGGGTCGATGTCAAGGGCGCGAAGAATCTCGCGACCAAGGCGATGGTGGCGACCCTCCTCGGCGAGACCGCGAGCACGCTGCGCGACGTCCCCGACCTCAGCGACGTCGCCGTCGTGCGCTCGTTGCTCGAGGTCCACGGCGTGCAGGTCGGGCCGGGCGACGAGCCCGGTTCGCTCGTCTTCGACCCGAGCGGGGTGGAGTCCGCCCACATGGAGGAGATCGACGCCCACGCCGGCGCGTCGCGCATCCCGATCCTGTTCTGCGGCCCGCTGCTGCATCGCCTCGGCCAGGCGTTCATCCCCGATCTCGGCGGCTGCCGCATCGGCGACCGCCCGATCGACTTCCACCTCGACGCGCTCCGCAAATTCGGCGCGATCGTCGAGAAGCTGCCCAGCGGCATCCGCCTGTCCACCGGCGGCGCGCGTCTGCACGGCGCGAACATCCACCTGCCGTACCCGAGCGTGGGGGCGACGGAGCAGGTCCTGCTCACGGCGGTCCGCGCGGAGGGCACGACGGAGCTGCGCAACGCCGCCATCGAGCCCGAGATCATGGATCTCATCGCCGTGCTGCAGAAGATGGGCGCCATCATCTCGTACGAGCCCAACCGCGTGATCCTCATCGAGGGTGTCGAGCGGCTGCGCGGCTACGACCACCGCTCGATCTTCGACCGCAACGAAGCCGCCTCCTGGGCGTCGGCGGCGCTCGCGACCGACGGCGAGATCTTCGTCGGTGGCGCGAAGCAGCAGGAGATGCTGACCTTCCTCAACGTGTTCCGCAAGGCGGGCGGCTGGTTCGACATCCAGGAGGAGGGCATTCTTTTCCGTCGGGAGGGCGAGCTCAAGCCCGTCGTCGTCGAGACCGACGTACACCCTGGGTTCATGACCGATTGGCAGCAGCCGCTCGTGGTCGCGCTCACGCAGGCGCGCGGGCGCTCGGTCGTGCACGAGACGGTCTACGAGAACCGCATGGGCTTCACCGAGGCGCTGGTGAAGATGGGCGCCGACATCGTCGTGCATCCGCACGGCCTGCAGGCGGGGCCCCGACGGGTCGCCCGCCGAGAGCTCGAGCAGGCCGCCGTCATCACCGGTCCCACGCCCCTGCACGGCGCCGACATCGTCGTGCCGGATCTGCGCGGCGGGTACAGCCACGTGATCGCGGCGCTGACGGCGACCGGCGAGTCACGGGTCTCCGGAGTCGACATCCTCAGCCGTGGCTACGAGAAGTTCCTCACCAAGCTCACCGCGCTCGGCGCCGACTTCGACGTCCTGCGGTGAGTCCGATGGCTACCACGCGGTCTGCCGAGAAGATGCGCCCGAGCCTGTTCTGGCCGCTCGCGGCGCTCGTCGTGCCGCTGGTCGGGCTGCTGGCGAAGATGCGCATCATCGGCGCCGACAAGCTCCCGCGCGAAGGCGCGTTCGTGCTCGCGCCCAACCACTACTCGGAGTTCGATCCCATCATCGTCGCGGTCGCCGTATGGCGGATGGGGCGCGTGCCGCGCTTCATGGCGAAGGAGAGCCTGTTCAAGGTTCCCGTGGTGGGGTGGGTGCTGCGCAGAACCGGGATGATCCCCGTCGCGCGCTCCTCCTCGGCCGCCGCCGCGAAGCAGACGATGAAGCAGTCCGAGGAGCTCGTCAAGCACGGTCGCGGTGTGATCGTGTACCCCGAGGGCACGCTGACCCGCGACCCCGACCTGTGGCCGATGCGCGGCAAGTCCGGCGCCGTGCGGCTCGCTCTCGCCGACGGCATCCCGCTGATCCCGATGGCGCAGTGGGGCACGCAGCAGATCATGGGCCGCTACCAGAAGGGCCTCAGTCTCTGGCCGCTGCGCAAGCCCGTCACCATCGTCGTCGGCGATCCGGTCGACGTGTCGGATCTCGCCGGTCGCGCCGGCGACCAGGCGGCGTTGAACGAGGCGACGACCCGGCTCATGGACGCGATCACGGCGCTGCTCGAGGACATCCGCTCCGAGAAGGCGCCAGCGGAGCGCTGGAACCCCGCCGCGCACGGGCAGAAGGAGACGGGACGCCTTGACTCCTAAGAAACCGGACGCTCCCCGTGTCACCGTCATCGGCGCTGGCAGCTGGGGAACGACCTTCGGCAAGATCCTCGCCGACGGCGGCGCCCAGGTGACGATGTGGGCGCGTCGCGCCGAGCTCGCCCACGAGATCGACGAGGCCAAGCGCAACTCCCGCTACCTTCCCGGCATCAACCTGCCGCGCACGATGACCGCGACCCACGAGCTGGCGACGGCTCTCGACGGCGCGGAGCAGGTGTACCTCTCGGTGCCGAGCCAGTCGTTGCGCGAGAACCTCAAGGCGCTGCGTCCGCTCCTCGACGACGACGTCACCATCGTCAGCCTCATGAAGGGCGTCGAGCGCTCCACCGGTCTGCGGATGAGCCAGGTCATCGAGCAGGAGCTGCGCTGCGACCCCGAGCGCATCGCCGTCGCCTCCGGCCCGAACCTCGCCCTGGAGATCGCACGGGAGCAGCCGACGGCCGCGGTGATCTCCTCCCGGAGCCTGGAGACGGCGGAGACGATCGCGCGCGCGGCGCGCAACGGCTACTTCCGCACCTTCGTGAACACCGACGTCATCGGGACCGAGTTCGGCGGGGTGCTCAAGAACCTCATCGCCGTCGCGATCGGCATCGTCGACGGCGTCGGCTACGGCGAGAATACCAAGGCATCGATCATCACCCGAGGCCTCGTGGAGATGACCGACTTCGCGGTGGCGAACGGCGCGCAGCCGGAGACGCTGCAGGGGCTCGCGGGGCTCGGCGACCTCATCGCCACCTGCCAGTCGCCCCTCAGCCGCAACAACACGGCAGGGCGCCTGCTCGGCCAGGGGTACAGCTTCCAGGACGTCGTGAAGCAGATGCAGCAGACGGCCGAGGGGCTCGCCTCCGTCGCCCCGGTGCTGCAGCTCGCACGCGAGTCGGAGGTGGACATGCCCATCGTCGAACAGGTGAAGATGGTGCTCGACGGGAAGATGAACCCGCGCGACATCGCACCCCACCTGACGACGGACGACGAGACCCCCCAGGGGGAGAGGACCAACCATGGACAAGCAGACGGTGGTGGTGCTCTTCGGCGGGCGCTCCAGCGAGCATTCGATCAGTTCCGCAACGGCGGGCGGGGTCCTCGGGGCGATTGACCGCGACCGGTACGCGGTGGTCCCCGTCGGGATCACCCGCGAGGGCGCGTTCGTCCTCGAGGACGACAACCCCGCGAAGTTCCCCCTCGACGCCGCGCACCTGCCGGAGGTCGTCGACAACGGCACGCGGATCCTGTGGCCGGAGCCCGGCGGCGACCGCACGCTGCGCGTCGTCCAGGCCGACGGGACCGTCGAAGGACTCGGCGAGATCGACGTCGTCCTGCCGATCCTGCACGGACCGCACGGCGAGGACGGCACGATCCAGGGCTACTTCGACACGCTCGAGGTGCCGTACGCCGGGGGCGGCGTGCTCGACTCCGCGCTGTGCATGGACAAGCACTTCATGAAGGTCGCGCTGCAGGCGGCAGGCATCGCCGTCGCGCCGTGGCGGACGGTGCGCGCCCGGCAGTGGGAGACGGATGCCGCGGCGGTCCGCGCCGCTGCGGCGCAGCTCGGGCTGCCTCTGTTCGTCAAGCCAGCGCGTGCCGGATCCAGCGTCGGCGTGTCGAAAGTCGTCGACCTCGGCGAGCTCGACGCGGCCCTTGCCGTCGCCTTCGCCGAGGACGACAAGGTGCTCATCGAGACGGGCGTCTCCGGGCGCGAGATCGAGGTCGCGGTGCTCGAGGGCGCCGACGGCGTTCGTGCCTCTCTTCCCGGCGAGATCGTGCTTACCTCGCGCGGCTTTTACGACTTCGAAGGCAAGTACCTCGGCGGAGACGGCGTCGACGTCGTCTGCCCCGCCGAGCTCACGGACGACGAGGTCTCCGCGATCCAGGAGATCGGCATCCGCGCGTTCGAGGCCGTCGACGGTCGCGGGCTCGCCCGTGTCGACATGTTCCTCACGGCATCCGGCGATCTCGTCGTGAACGAGCTGAACACGATGCCAGGCTTCACGCCGATCTCGATGTTCCCGAAGTGCTGGGTGGCCTCGGGCCTCGGCTACGGCGACCTCATCACGGAGCTCATCGAGGCGGGTCTGCGGCGCTGAGTCCGTTCAGCCGGTGCGCGAGGTGCATGCAGCCGTCGCGGACTGGAGGCCGGGACGGATCTTGTTCGCGAGCGATTCGACGATCGCCCGGAAGTCGACGTCGGATCCGCGCTTGATGATGATCTCGACGGCGGGGTCCCGCCCGTAGCTGACGAGGCGCTGACGCTTCTCCTCTTGGGCGAGCACGAGCCAGTCGACGCCGCCGATCGTCTGGCAGATGAGCTCCGACGGCGCGGGGACGTCGACGCCGCAGCGCAGTACGACCGTCGGATCGCCCCAGGCCCCCGTCGCCTGCGCATCGGTCCAGACGCGGTCAAGGTCGTCGATGGCGTCGGGCAGCAGCACCGACACGTCGGCGCATGCGGGATCGTCGGCGGCGGCCGCCGGTTCGACGTGCACGGTCCTCGAGCAGCCCGCGAGCGCGGTGAGCAGTGCGAGGGCTCCGGTGGCGACGAGGAGACGGCGAGAGCGGAGCATGCTCCCAGGCTACCTTTGACAGCATGCCCACTCGATCAGAAGACCCGCGCCTCGGCGATCTCTCCGAGGGGGAGATCCTGCGCGCGATCCTCAGCCGCACCGCGCCAGGAGCGCACACGATCCTCGGCCCCGGTGACGATGCGGCCGTGATCGCTGCGCCCTCGGCATCCGTCGTCGCCACGACCGACACGCTCGTGCACGGTCCCGACTTCCGCCTGGCGTGGTCGGGGGGCTACGACCTGGGGTGGAAGTCGGCGGCCGTGAACCTCGCCGACGTGGCGGCGATGGGCGCGCGTCCGACGGCGCTGCTGGTCGCCCTCGCGGTGCCGCGCGCGCTCCGGCTGTCGTTCGTCACCAGCCTCGCGGACGGACTCCGCGAGGCCTGCGCGGCACTGGCGCCCGGATGCGCGGTCGTCGGCGGCGATCTCACGGTGTCCGACGTGCTGACGATCGCGGTGACAGCCCTGGGGGATCTCGAGGGGCGCACGGCCGTGACGCGAGCCGGGGCCCGGCCGGGCGACGTCGTCGCCGTGGCCGGGGAACTGGGGCTCGCCGCGCACGGACTGGCCGTCCTCTTCGGACGGTTCCGCGACGGCGACGAGCCGGTTCCGGTCGATCCGGCCCTGCTCGCAGAGGGGGAACCCGCAGCCATCGCCGCTCAGCTGCGCCCCGCACCGCCGGTCGGGCTCGGCCCCTACGCCGCCGCTGCGGGGGCGACGGCGATGATGGACGTCTCCGACGGGCTCGCCCTCGACGCGCGACGGCTGGCGTCGGCATCCGATGTCACCCTCGCCCTCGACGGCGCAGCCCTCGGCAGCGACCCGGAGCGGGCGCTGGCGGGCGGCGAGGACCATGCCCTGCTCGCGACCTTCCCCGCGGGCGCTCTGCCCGCAGGCTTCCGCCGGATCGGCGAGGTCCGCCTCCGGGGCGCCGAAGCGCTGCTGTGCGACGACCTGCCCGTCGACGTCGTCGGCTGGGACCCCTACCGCGACTGGGACGCCGCCGCCGGGTGAGCGGCCGTCAGCGCGGCGTCGCCCAGTACACCGCGGTGTCGCCGTAGACCTTGTCGCGCAGCGGCTCGAGGCCGGCGGCGGCGAACGCCGGGGCGGCGGAGCGCTTCGCGCGCTCGACGACGACGACGGCATCGGGGGAGAGCAGCGGAGCGAGTGCGACGAGATCGGCGGTCATCGCGGTGTCGTCGAGATCGTACGGCGGATCGGTGAAGACGAGATCGAAGGTGCTCGCGCAGCGCAGCAGGAACGGATGCACGGCGCCCTCGTGCACGCGCGCGAGGGCGAGGCCGCCCGCCTTCGCGACCGCGGCGGCGTTACGGCGCACGATCCCGGCGGCGGCGCGGCCGCGTTCGACGAGGTCGACTCCGACGGCGCCGCGGCTGAGGGCTTCGAGTCCGAGCGCTCCGGAGCCCGCGTAGAGATCGAGCACCCGCGCCCCCTGAATGGCATCCGCCGATCCCAGCGATCCGAACAGCGACTCGCGCACGCGGTCGCTGGTCGGGCGGGTGCCGGAGCCTGGCACCTCGAGACGCGCCCCCCGTGCGGCGCCGGCGATGATCCTGGTCACCCGTTCACGATATCGGCCGGCGGCGTCGGAGGGTGTCCCTAGACTCGGATCATGCCGCTCACGCTCGACTCGACCCTCGACGAGGCTCTCGGCGCGGCCGTCGCGAAGTCCCTGACACGGGCCTTCGGCATGCAGAGCGTCGGCGACCTGCTCGCTCACTATCCGCGCCGCTACGCCGACCCCGCCGAGCTCACGCCGATCCGGGAGCTCCCAGTCGGCGAGAACGTGACGATCGTCGCCGAGGTGCTCTCGTCGGTCGCCCGCCCGATGCGCAACCGTCGCGGATGGATGGTCGAGGTCGTGATCGGCGACGGCATCGGAAAGATGGCGCTGACGTTCTTCGCGAAGGGCGAGCAGCCGGCGAAGTGGCGCGCAGGGGAGCTGTCGCCGGGGCGCCGCGGCATCTTCTCGGGCAAGGTGGGCGAGTTCAAGAACGTCACCCAGTTCTCCCATCCCGAATACGAGCTCTTTGACGACGAGGACGAGGCGCGCCGGCGCGCCGACGCCCGTGCGACCGTGCCCATCCCGATCTATCCGGCCACCGCCAGCCTCGCATCGATGCAGATCGCGAAGCTCGTGGGGCGAGTGCTCGACGGGCTCGGAGAGATCCCCGAACCTCTGCCCGACGAGGTGCGGGTCCGCGAGAGGCTGCTCACGGCGCGTGCGGCCCTCGAGCAGATCCACCGGCCGAAGGCCCGCGACGACATCGACCCGGCCGTGCGTACCCTGCGCATGCACGAGGCGCTCACGATGCAGACGGCGCTGCTGCAGCAGCGCGACGCCGTGCGGGCGCTGTCGGCGACCCCGCGGCCAGCGGCTCCCGGCGGCCTGCTCGAGCGCTTCGACGCCGCGCTGCCCTACACGCTGACCGCCGACCAGCACACGGTCGGCGCGCAGATCGCGCACGATCTCGTCGGCACCTGGCCGATGAACCGTCTCGTGCAGGGCGAAGTCGGCTCCGGCAAGACGCTCGTCGCGCTGCGGGCGATGCTGCAGGTGGCCGAGTCCGGCGGTCAGGCCGCGCTGATCGCGCCGACCGAGGTCCTGGCGGGGCAGCATCTGCGGTCGATCGCGAAGATGCTCGGCCCCGCGCTCGCACCCCTCGTCATGCCCACGCTGCTGACCGGGCAGATGCCGGCAGCCGCACGGCGGAAGGCCGCGCTGCGGGTCGCCTCCGGGCAGGCGCTCATCGTCGTGGGCACCCACGCGCTGCTCAGCGACAAGACGACCTTCGCCGACCTCGGTCTCGTCGTCGTCGACGAGCAGCACCGCTTCGGTGTCGAGCAGCGCGAGGCGCTGCGCGCGAAGGGCTCGAGCCCGCACGCTCTCGTGCTCACCGCGACGCCCATCCCGCGCACCGTGGCGATGACGGTGTTCGGCGACCTCGACACCTCGGTGATCCGCACGATGCCCGCCGGTCGCGCCGGCATCCAGTCGTTCGTGGCACCGCTCGCCGAGCATCCTGGTTGGTGGCAACGGGTGTGGGAGCGCGCAGCCGAGGAGATCGCACAGGGGCGGCAGGTCTTCGCCGTCTGCGCGGCGATCGACACGACGAAGAAGACCGGCGAGGCCGATGCTCTTCCCGCACTGGAGGGCGGCACAGGGCCGAAGTGGGGCGTGGTGCAGCTCGACGAGGCGCTCGCCACGCATCCGACGCTCGGATCAGTGCGCCGCGCCGTGCTGCACGGGAAGATGCCGTCGGACGAGAAGGACGCCGTGATGCAGGCCTTCGCACGCGGAGTGATCGATCTGCTGCTGGCGACGACGGTCATCGAGGTCGGCGTCGACGTGCCGAACGCGTCGACGATGATCGTGCTCGACGCCGATCGCTTCGGCGTCTCGCAGCTGCATCAGCTGCGCGGGCGCGTCGGGCGAGGGGGAGTGCCCGGTCTCTGCCTGCTGGTGACCGAGGCCGAGGAGGGGTCGATCGCCCGGGAGCGGGTCGACGCGGTCGCGGCGACCCTCGACGGCTTCCAGCTCGCCGAGGTCGACCTCGAACTGCGCGGCGAGGGCGATGTGCTGGGATCCGCCCAGGCGGGCTCGCGCTCCTCGTTGCGTCTACTGCGCGTCGTCAAGGACTCCCGTCTCATCCTGCGGGCGCGTGAGCTCGCCGAGTCGATCCTCGAAGCAGACCCGGCGCTGCGCGCTCATCCGGGCCTCCGAGAGGCCATCGAACGGCGGGTGTCCGACGAAGACCGTGCGGCCCTGGCGAAGAACTGACGTGCCTTAGGCTGGGAGCATGCCGCGTGCTGAGCGATCGAAGGAGTCGATGTGAGTAGCCGGATCGCCGTCGTCCCTGGTTCCTTCGACCCGCCGACCCTGGGGCATCTGGACGTCATCCGCCGCGCGGCGAAGCTCTACGACGAGCTCCACGTGCTCGTCGTGCACAATCCGGGCAAGGAGGCCATGCTCCCCATTGCGCAGCGCCTGACCCTGCTGGAGAAGTCGATCGCCGAAGACGAGGGCTGCGGCGAGAACATCGTGGTGGGTTCGTGGAGCATGGGTCTTCTCGTCGACTACGCGCGCGAGGTGAACGCGGGGGTGCTGGTCAAGGGCATCCGCTCGCAGGTCGACGTCGCCTACGAGTCGCCGATGGCGATCGTGAACCGCCATCTGGCCGACGTCGAGACCGTGTTCATGCTCCCCGACCCCTCGCACGCGATGGTGTCGAGCTCCCTCGTGCGCCAGGTCGCGGGCCTCGGCGGCGACGTCGCGCCGTTCGTTCCGCCGGCGGTGGCCGCCTTCCTCGACACCGGCGCCCGGGGCCTCTGATTCGGCGCTCGTCCAGGGCGGAGCCGGTAGCATTGCGGGGTGCGTCCCCGTCTGAATGGTCCTTTCGTCCTGCCTGTCCGCGACATCGTCCGCCGCCCGGGTGAGATGCGCGAACACCGTCTCGTCGTCGCTCTCGCCGAGCAGTGGGGCGAGGGGATCGTGGCGCTGGCGGCGGGCTCCGAGCTCGATCTGGACGTGCGGCTGGAGTCGGTCCACGAGGGTATCCTCGTCTCCGGAATCGCCGATGGCGAGTACTCCGGAGAGTGCGGTCGATGCCTCACGCCGATCGTGCGGCCCGTCGAAGTCGAGTTCCAGGAGCTTTTCGCGTATCCTGGTGAGGAAGAAACTGACTTCGAGGTTCAAGACGACCACGTGGATCTTGAAACTCTGGTCAGGGATGCGGCCGTGTTGTCGCTTCCATTTCAGCCGGTGTGTCAGCCGGATTGCCTGGGTCTCGACCCGAGAACCGGTGAGAAGCTGACCGTGAGCACCGGATCAGAGCCGGAGACTCCCATCGATCCTCGATGGAGTGCGCTCCAGCAGATCACAGACCAGGACGGAACGGCACAGAGCCGCGCCGCCGAGAAAGAAGAGAGCTAGTCATGGCTGGTAACCCCCCGAAGCGCAAGGTCTCCCGTTCGAACACCCGCTCGCGCCGCGCGCAGTGGAAGGCGGAGGCTCCTGCCCTCGTCAAGACCATCGAGAACGGCAAGGTCGTCTACAGCCGCCCGCACCAGGCGAAGGTCGTCACCGACTCGCAGGGCACCGAGCTCTTCCTCGAGTACAAGGGCCGCAAGGTCGCCGACGTCTGACTCGCTCGTGACTGACGTCACAACCGGCGAAGAGACTCTCTCGCAGAAGCTCCGTGTCGATATCGACGCGGAGCTTCTGGAGTTGGCGCTCACCCATCGCTCGTACGCGTACGAGCACGGCGGCATCCCGCACAACGAGCGCCTGGAGTTCCTCGGCGACTCGGTGCTCGGGCAGGCCGTCACAGTGATGCTGTTCACGACCCATCCCGAGCTCGAAGAGGGCGCGCTCGCCAAGCGGCGCGCCAGCGTCGTCTCGACGGTGGCGCTGGCTGAGGTCGCCCGCGGCATCGGCCTCGGCGACCATCTGCGGCTGGGCCGTGGCGAGGAGCTGACCGGAGGTCGCGACAAGGACTCGATCCTCGCTGACACGATGGAAGCCGTCATCGGCGCCACGTTCCTCTCGGCGGGGCCGGATGCCGCGACTGAGCTCGTGCTGCGGCTCACCGAACCGCTGCTCGCCGACCCCGAGCGGTACGGCGCGGCGATGGATCCGAAGACGAGCCTGCAGGAGCTCGCCGCACGCGTCGGTGCGACGCCTCCCGTGTACGCGGTGGAGGCCACAGGGCCCGACCACGACCGGCGATTCACCGCCACGGTCACCGTCGGAGACGTGACGATGACCGGCAACGGCACGAGCAAGAAGACCTCGGAGATGGCTGCGGCGCTGAATGCGTGGCGCGCGCTGAGCGAGCGTGCCTGAGCTCCCCGAGGTTGAGGTCGTCCGTGCGGGGCTCGCCCCCGCGGCGATCGGCTCGCGCCTCACCGCCGTCAGCGTCTTCGACGAACGCGCGCTGACTCGGCATCCGCTCGGCGCCGCCGACTTCGTCGCCCGCCTCGAGAACCGTGGGATCACGGCGGCCGAGCGCCGCGGCAAGTTCCTCTGGCTCGTGCTCGACGGCGCAGCCGATGCGCTCATCGCGCACCTCGGGATGAGCGGGCAGATGCTGCTGCGGGCGCCGGATGCCGTGGCCGAGCGCCACGAGCGGATCCGCCTGCACCTCGAGCATCCGGTGCACGGCGAGCTCGCCGTGGTGTTCGCGGACCAGCGCACCTTCGGCTCCCTCGCCGTCGATGCGATGGTCGACGACGGTCCGACGCGCATCCCCTCGCAGGTCGCGCATATCGCCAGGGACCCGTTGGATCCGCTCTTCGACGACCGCGCGTTCCGGCTCGCCCTCGCGAAGCGCAGCAGCGGCGTGAAGCGGGTGCTGCTCGATCAGGGCGTCATCAGCGGCGTCGGCAACATCTACGCCGACGAGTCGCTGTGGGCGGCGCGCATCCACCCGGAGACGCCGGCATCCGCGCTGTCGACGCAGGCCGTGCGCCGGCTGCTCGCCGAGATCCGCGCCGTGCTGGCGAAGGCCCTCGCCGAGGGCGGCACGAGCTTCGACGCGCAGTACGTCAACGTCAACGGGCAGGCGGGGTATTTCGCGCACTCCCTGAACGCCTACGGGCGCGGGGGAGAGGCCTGCCCGCGCTGCGGCGGGTCGATCGTGCGCGCGGCGTTCATGAACCGCTCATCGCACTTCTGCCCGCGGTGCCAGCGGAAACGATGACCGTGCCCACAGGCGGGAGGGTCGGGGCGACCGCACGGACGAGGCGAGGTGACTCGCCACGATCCGGGTCCGGTGCGCCGTTCTTCATCGACTCGTCCGGCAGTCAATGCGACGCCGGTATATAGTCATTCATATAGTGAACGAGAGGAGTGCATCATGGCAATGACGAGTGTCGACCTGGACCCGCAGCTGATCGAGCGTGCCCGTGCGCTCACTGGGGAGAAGTCCAACCGGGCCGTGCTGGACCTGGCGCTGCGCCGGCTGATCGCCGCCAAGCAGAAGGGCGCGATGATCGACGGCATCGCCGAGCTGTCCGAGCTGCCCGACGGGCTCGGCGCGCCGGTCGTGCCGCCGGCGGCTCCCGTCGTCTCGTGACCGACTACCTGGTCGACAACTCCGTCTGGGCGAGGCTCGCCACCGGGGACCCGGCGATCACCGCGCGGCTGCGGGCCATCGAGCGGGCTCCGGGGGACCTGCTCGTCACCTGTCCGCCGCAGGTGCTGGAGTTCTGTCACAGCGCCCGCACACCCGAGGAGCACGACCGGTACCGGGAGCGGATCTCTCTGGGCTTCCCGCTGGAGCATGCCCCTGACGATTCTCTCGTCCTGGATATTCAGGCCGCACTGTGGCACGCCGGTCTCGTGCGCGCCGCCGGCGCGATCGATATCCTCATCGCCGGGTACGCGCTCGTGAACGACGTGACCGTGCTGGCGGCGCACCATGACTTCGATCACATCGCGCAGGTCACGCAGTTGCGGCACGAATACGTCGCGCCGTCGTCGTCGTGGTGAGGATCACCCGTTCATTATCGCGTCGGGGATGGATGCCGGAACGCTCCGGATCGCTGTCCGAAGGACTCGCTATGCTCGCTGCGGGGCGATCGTCCTGTGACATCGACGCGGAGGCCTGACATGACGAACGACGAGGAACGCGACGCGATCGAGGGCGAAGAGGTTTTTGCGGGCGACCCGCGCGTGCACGTCCTCCCCGACGCCGCCGACGTCTACGCCGACGATCAGCTGTGGCTCGCCCGCGTGGCCGACCCGCTGCTGTCGATCGAGCTCAGCGCGCTCGATCCGTCCTGGACCGGACGTGTGCATCTGCTCAGCCCAGTCGAACCCGAGGACGGGCTGCTCGGCGACGGCACCGAAGCACATCACGACGACTACGCCGGGGAGAACTGGATCTCCTTCCGGCTGCAGGACGACGGCCGCTACGCGTTCCTGGGGCAGCGGGCCTTCTTCGCGATCGAAGCCGATCAGGTCTCCGAGAGCCTTACGGCGCACTACGAGGAGGCGGCAGCGGAGTATGAAGGGGCTCGTCGGCGCTGGGCGCGCGAGGGGCGCCCGACCTGGCCTGATCATGAGGACCCGTCACGCACCAGGGAGGGGTGGGATGGCGACCTGCCCGTGCTCGATGCGCTCGGCGGTGAGCCCGGCTACGGCAACTGGGCGAGCTATGCGCCGCCCGCCGCCTTCGTGCTCGACGAGAGCGACGACGCCACACCCGTCCTCCGGCTCGCAGACGGACGCCCGTTCACGTTCGTCGGCGCCACCTCTGGGTACCCGTGGCGTTCGCACGGCGCCGACGCCATCCTCGTGTTCTTCGAACCAGAGACGCGCACGGTCGCGATGACCTTCGACTGGAGCTGAGCGGGCAGAGCACCCCGCGTCACGCACCCTGCCTCATGCCTCCCGGAACGCGCCGGACAGGACAGGACGGGTGGCCCTGGTGCTCAGCCAGACGACGGCGATGCCGGCCGCGACGACGCCGCTGATGGTGAGCAGGGAGACCGGCGCGACGATCAGAGCCATCCCCAGCAGCGGGAAGACGAGGATGCCGGCGCACAGCGCCGATCCGATCGCCGTCACCAGCAACGGCGCCATCACCGCGCGCGTGCGCGCCTGGTCGACGGTGGCCATCGGCACCCCGAGTCGGTGCAGGCTCCGGTGCAGCTCGCGCTGATCGAGGATCGACGATGCCTGGTTCACGCCGACCGATGCGGCCACCGTGACGAACGAGGCGACGAGGGTGAGGATGAGGCCCGTGCGCATGTCCTGGACGAGTGCCAGTTCGGCAGCATTCGCTTCCTCGGCGGATATCACTCCCATGAGGGCCACGCCCGTCCCCGCGAACACGGCCATGAAGCTCGCCATCGAGATGCTGCTCACCTGCCGCCAGGCGGCCTTGGGATCGTCGAGCACCAGCCGTGCGGTGAGGAGCCGCTGCGGCGTCTGCGCGCGCCGCAGCCACAGCCGGGCGCTCACCCGCAGAGACCAGGGCCCCACGAGGTTCAGCACGGCGAGTCCGATCGCGAACATCATGGCGGAGACCGCGATCACCGTGACGGCGCCGGCGACCTGGGGGACCGCCTTCGCGACGACGAAAGCGACCACGATCGCGACCGCGCCGATGACGACGCGGATCCAGTGCACGCCCACCGCGCTCTGCCGGGTGCGCACGCCGAGCGGTGAGATGGCCACCCGCCGCAGCCCGACGACGGCACTGCCCGCGGCGACGAGGATCACGAGTCCGACGACGGCGAGCACCTGCACGGCGGGAAGCAGCAGCGCCTGCCATCCGAGCGCCGCGCCGCGGAAGGGGATGAGACCGATCAACGGCACGAGCGCCGCGTAGCCGAGCACGCCGGCCAGTGCACCAGCGGTCGCCAGCAGCGACGACTCGACGACCGTCGTCACGCCGACGCCGAAGGGGGTGACGCCGAGCAGCCGCAGCGTCGAGAGGCGCTCGTCGCGCCGCCGCGCCGCGAGCCGTGCGGCCGCCGCCCCCAGCGTCGTCAGCGGCATGACGAGGAGCACGAGGGCGACGGCGGCGAGCGCCTGATAGATGACGGCGTACTCGTCGTCCCAGCGCCAGAAGCTCTGGACGCCGCCGAGCACCGTGAGGATCAGCGCCGTCACCACGGCGAAGGCGACGACGGGGAGCACGAGGAGGGCTCCCTGCCCCCGCGATGGACGCAGCAGCATCGCCAGTACGTGCGCGTTCACGCCTCCACCTCCGCGGGGATGACGAGTCCGTCGTTGACGGCCACGGTGCGCGCGCAGCGCGCGGCGACCTCCGGGTCGTGGGTCACCACGACGAGGGTACGGCCCTGGCCCGTCGTCGACCACAGCAGCGCGTCCATCACCTCGCGCGAGGTGGTCGAGTCGAGCGCGCCGGTCGGCTCGTCGGCGAAGACGATCTCCGCTCCCGTCACCTGGGCCCGCGCGATCGCGACGCGCTGGGCCTGCCCGCCGGAGAGCTCGCCGATGCGCCGCTCCTCCATGCCGGAGAGCCCGAGGGCGGCGAGCCATGAGGCGGCGAGGGTCACGGCATCCGCTCTCTTCGTGCCGTTGATCATCGCGGCGAGGGCGACGTTCTCGACCGCGGTGAGCTCGGGGATCAGCAGCCCCTGCTGGAACACGAAGCCGAGCCGCTCGCGACGCAGCTTCGATCGGGCCGTCTCCGCGAGGCCGGTCAGCTCGATCGCCGCGCCGACCGCGGGCCGCACGGTCACCGAGCCGGAGTCGGGGGCGACGATGCCGGCCAGCACGTGCAGGAGCGTCGTCTTCCCCGACCCGGATGCGCCCATGATCGCGACGGATGCGCCGCGCTCGATGGCGAGGTCGACCCCGGCGAGGGCGCGGGTGGTGCCGTAGGACTTGACGAGGGCGTGTGCTTCGAGAACCGGGATGCTCATGCTTCCAGCCTCTGCGCACACGCCCCGCTCCGCGTCGTCCCGGCGAGTGATCGTCCTACATCGGTCGGATGATCTCAGAGCCGCTTCTGCCACGCCCCCCGTGTACGAGACGGGAGTGAAGCCGATCGCCTCGTTGATCGACAGCATCGGACGGTTCTCCTCGGCGTTGAACGTCGAGACCGCGGGCGAGTCCGGCACGAGCTCGCGCCAGCGCAGCAGGTTGGCGCACTTCACGATCATGCCGAGCCGGTGCCCTCGGTGCTCCGCAGCCACGAGGGTGCCGAACTGGTGCGTGAGAGCGCTCCGGTCCGCCGACACCAGCAGCTCGTTGTAGGCCACGAGCTCGCCGGTGGGCACGTGCTCGACGGCGGCCACCGCGACCAGCTGGCCGGCGCCGGTGAGGCGGGCGTCGCGGCGGACGACCCGCTCGGCGTCGAAGTGCTCGGCGACGAAGTCCATGTTGCCGCTGGGGGCATCGGTCGACAACCGGCCGAGTACGGATGCGTAGCCGGCGCGCCGTTCCGGCGGGGTCGGCAGCGTCCATTCGACGACCCGGTAGTCGTCTCCGGCGAAGGCGAGGGCGTCAGCGAGCAACTGCCTGAGAGGCGCGGGATCGGCTCGCAGGTCGTACGCGCTGTTGCGCTCGACCTGTTCGAGCACATAACCCTTCGAGGCCACGAGGTCGGTGAGCGCCGTCGCCGGGACGCGCCCCCAGCCGGTCTTCGGCACCAGCATCCGCTCCTGCTCCTGCGGGCGGTGCAGGGTCCAGATCTGCAGGATGCGGCGTCCGCGCGAGCGCGCATCATCTTCGACCGCCGCGAGTAGCGCCGCCGGGGCACCACTCGCCCAGCCCGCGCGCGGGACGATGACGTCGAACTCCGCCGTCTGCGCACCCTCCTCCTGTGCATACGCCACCGTCACCATCCCGACGACGTCGTCGCCGTCTCGGGCGACGAAGCCGACGTGCAGGGTGTCGGTGGGGTCCTGCCACGCCGCGAGCTCCTCGGCCGAGGTCGAGGCGAGCCCGGGGAGGCCGACGTCCTCGTCGCAGACCCGGCGGTCCAGATCGCCGAGGAGGCGGAAGTCGGCGGCATCCGGGGCGTCGAGATCCGCCGGGACGATGAGAGGGGTGACGGTGAGACGCGTGGTCATGAACGGATCCTCGGATTGGGCGTCAGCGCAGCTGACGGTGTAGGTCGTAGGTGAGCAGTGCGATGTTGATGCCGTTGCCGTTGCCGTCGCGGCGGGGCAGACGCCGCATGCCGGAGGGCTGCGGCTGACGTCGTGCGGCGTTGCGCTCTGCGGAGCGCGCTGCGCGCATCAGGAGCCACAGGCCGACACGGAGCGAGAGCCGATCGGCGACCGACAGCGCATCGCGCTCTGCGGGAGCGGGAAGGCGCAGGACCTCGCGGTCCTCGGTATCGGGCGGGCGGGTGGTGCTGGGG
Source organism: Microbacterium sp. (assembly GCF_047607465.1). GTDB lineage: Bacteria > Actinomycetota > Actinomycetes > Actinomycetales > Microbacteriaceae > Microbacterium. Next base: position 25,251 of record NZ_JASGCY010000031.1, read on the forward strand.
TACAGCGTCGAGTTCACGATGATTCCTTCGAGAGGTGCGATGAGGGTGCGCGGGATGCGCTGGGCATGAGGCGGCGACGAGGTCGGCGCAGCGGATGCGGGATGCCGGGGGCGTCGCAGGATGGCGAAGCCGGAGGCGGGGGATCCGTGATCCGGGAGACGGATCTGACGGTGGAGCGCTACGGAACCGGTGCAGGAGCGGCCCGGGGACGGGCGGAGTCCTGCGGCGAGGGTTCTACCCCTGGGAGAGTCCCAGGACCCCGACGACGGTTGCCGAGTGCGCAGGACGGCGCGGCGCGGACGCGTGCGCGGCGTGGCCAGTGGCCTGTGCGGTGAGCTGAATCATGATCGGCAACCTCCCTTCGTGCGGCGATCCGTCGGCAACCGTAGCGAAGCGCTCCCAGCTCCGTCAAGCGTCGGGCGTGTCGCGCGGCGTGTCGTCTCGGACTCCGCCCGCGTGTGCGGGGCGCCGACCCGCGTCGTTCCGGTAGCGTGAGTGCGTGATTTCCCGAGGACGGACGGCCCGCGCATGCATCTGAAGAGCCTGACCCTCAAAGGGTTCAAGTCCTTCGCGCAGCCGACGAGCTTCGTGTTCGAACCGGGGGTCACCTGCATCGTCGGCCCCAACGGCTCCGGGAAGTCGAACGTCGTCGACGCCCTCGCGTGGGTGATGGGTGAGCAGGGGGCGAGGACCCTCCGCGGCGGCAAGATGGAGGACGTCATCTTCGCCGGCACCTCCACGCGCGGCCCGCTCGGGCGAGCGGAGGTGCAGCTCACGATCGACAACGCCGACGGCGCTCTGCCGATCGAGTACTCCGAGGTGACGATCAGTCGCACGCTCTTCCGCAACGGCTCGAGCGAGTACGCGATCAACGGCGAGAACTGCCGGCTGCTCGACGTGCAGGAGCTGCTCAGCGACTCGGGCCTCGGGCGCGAGATGCATGTCATCGTGGGCCAGGGGCGCCTGGACACGGTGCTGCAGGCGTCGCCGGAGGACCGCCGCGGATTCATCGAGGAGGCGGCCGGAATCCTCAAGCATCGCCGTCGCAAGGAGAAGACCCTCCGCAAGCTCGATGCGATGGAGACCAACCTCACCCGGCTTAGCGATCTCGCCGGCGAGATCCGTCGTCAGCTCAAGCCCCTCGGACGTCAGGCCGAGATCGCGCGGGAGGCGCAGACGATCGCCGCCGTGGTGCGCGATGCGAAGGCGCGACTGTTCGCCGACGACGTCGTCGCGCTGCGGGCGGCTCTCGCCGATCACACCCGCACCGAGAAGGAGCGGCACACCGAGCGCATCGTGCTGACCGATCAGGTCGAGACGGTGCGCGCGAGCATCGCGCGACTCGAACACACCCAGAACTCGGCCGCCGTCGACCAGGCGCGCAGCGTCGCCTTCGGCCTGGAGCAGGTGCAGGAGCGGATGCGCGGCCTGTACACGCTCGCGAACCAGCGCCTCGCGCTGCTCGGCTCCGATGAGGACGACGCCGCGGTGTCGGCGATCACTGTCACCCAGGCCGCGATCGACGAGGCGAAGGACGAGATCACCGAGATCTCAGCGGGTCTCGGCGATGCGCAGGACGCGGCGGCCGCCGCGAGCCGCGAGGTCGTCAACGCGCGGGCCGAGCTCGACACCCTCGACGTCGACATCGCCGAGCAGAGCGCGCTGGTCTCGGAGTACGACATGCGCCTGAGCGTGCTGCGCGGCACGGCGGATGCGGCGGCATCCGCTCTCGCTGCGGTCCGCGGTGCCGTGCTGCGTCAGGAGAACGCGCTCGAGGCGGCGCACGTCCGTCGCCGTGAGGCGGCCGAGGCGCTGGAGGCGATCGACGACGCCGAGGCTCCGGAAGGGACGGCGGCCGAGCACGCCGCCGCCTATGAGGCGGCGCAGCGCGAGGCCACGGCCGCCGAGACCGAACGCGATGCCCTGCGCGAGAGGCTTCACGCTGCGGAGCGCGAGGTCGATGCGCTCACCGCGAAGGCCGCGGCGCTCGACAGCGCGCTGTCGCTGTCAGGCGGCGCCGCGGAGATCGTGAAGGCCGGCGGCGCCGGCATCCGCGGCCTCGTCGGCGATGCCGTGCAGGTCGCGCCCGGCTACGAGGGCGCGATCGCCGCCGTGCTCGGCCCGCTCGCCGATGGCGTACTCGTCGACAGGGTCGATGACGCCTACGCGGTGGCTGCGGATGCCGCGACGCGGGGCGTGGTCGACATCGTCGTCGCATCGGCGAAGCGCCCCGGCATCGAGGCGCCCCCGATCGCAGGCACGACGCCGGCGACGCAGACCGTGACGGCGCCGGATGGCGTGCTCGGCGTGCTCGCGCACGTGCTGATCGCCGACGACTTCGATGCGGCGCGAACCGCTCGGGCGGCGCTGGATGCGCTCGGCGATGCCCTGACCACCGTGGTCACGCGGGACGGCGTGGTCGTGACCGCGCACACCGTGCGCACCGGCCCGGGGGGCGAGCGATCGCGGCTGGAGCTGGCGGCCGAGCGGGATGCCGCGAAGGAGCGACTCGCCGAGGTCGCCGTCGTCGTCGACTCCCTGCGGGAGGCGCGGGTCGACGCGAACGACAGGGTGGAGTCCACGCGGCGGATCGCGAAGGACGCACTGCGCACGCTGCGCGAGCACGACGCGGCTCTCGCCGCCCACGCGGAGCAGGTCAACCGCATCACGGTGCAGCACGAGTCGGCCGTGGCAGAGTGCGAGCGGCTCGAGGCGGGACTGGCACAGGCGCAGGCCGCCGTGGCCGATGCCGAAGCGAAGGCCGATGCCGCCCGTCGGGATCTCGATGAGGCCGTCGAGACGCCGCGCCCCGTGCTCGACGCCTCGGCGCGCGACGGGCTCCTGGAAGCGCTCGAAGCCGCGCGCGAGGGCGAGGTGCGGGCCCGGCTGGAGATCGAGACGCTCCGCGAGCGCGTGCGCGCCGCGCAGAACCGGGTGACGGCGCTCGAGCGCCAGCGCGAGCAGGAGCAGCATGCTGCCGCCGAGGCCGCGCGCCGGGCCGTGATCCGCCGCGCGCAGCGCGCGTCGGCATCCGCCGTCGCCGAGGAGCTGCCGCGCGTCCTCGATTCCCTCGACCGCTCCGTCACCGAGGCGCGCCTGGCACTCGCCGAGGCCGAGGCCGCGCGTTCCGCGCAGAACGAGGAGCTCGTAGGGCTGCGCGCGCAGGAATCGTCGCTGCGCGACCGGCTCGCCGGCCTCACCGAGAGCGTGCACGGCCTCGAGCTGCAGATCCACGAGAAGAAGCTGCACCTGACGAGCCTTCTCGAACGTGTGGCATCGGAGCTGGCGCTCGATGAAGATATTCTTGTTGCGGAATATGGTCCGGATCAGCTGATTCCCCGTGATGCGCCGGATTCCGTTCCGGACGGGGAACACGAGGAGCACGGCTCGGTGCCGTTCGATCGCCGCGTGCAGGAGCGGCGGCTCGCCGATGCGGAGCGCAAGCTCGCACAGCTGGGACGGGTGAACCCCCTGGCTCTGGAGGAGTTCGCGGCGCTCGAGCAGCGGCACGCCTTCCTCACCGAGCAGCTGGCCGATCTCACCCAGACCCGCCAGGATCTGCTCACGATCATCGCGGACCTCGACGAGCGGATGCAGACGATCTTCGCGAGCGCCTTCGAAGACACGAAGACGGCGTTCGGGGAGGTCTTCCCCCTGCTCTTCCCCGGCGGATCCGGCAGCATCTCGCTCACCGACCCCGACAACATGCTCACCACGGGCATCGAGGTCTCGGTGCGTCCGGTCGGCAAGAAGATCGAGCGGCTGTCGCTGCTCTCCGGCGGCGAGCGCTCGCTCGCGGCGGTGGCGCTGCTGGTTGCGATCTTCAAGGCCAGGCCGAGCCCGTTCTACATTCTCGACGAGGTCGAGGCGGCCCTCGACGACGCGAATCTCGGACGTCTGCTGACCGTCTTCGAGCAGCTGCGCGAGAGCTCGCAGCTGCTCGTCATCACGCACCAGAAGCGCACCATGGAGATCGCCGACGCCCTCTACGGGGTCTCGATGCGTCAGGACGGCGTGTCCGCGGTGGTCGGTCAGCGCGTCGGCGACCGCGCCGGACGCTGAGCATCGCGTTTCCCGCGCTCCGGCTCGGAGAACAGAGAGCATCCGTTGCTCTGACGGCGTGTCGCCCCGCGACACGCCGACGTGCATCAGAGTGGTCTGGGTTTTCCCGAGTCGAGCAGGGTTCCGCAGCGCTACCCGTAGGCTGGATGCATGGCGGAGAAGTCCTGGTCCCTCGGCCGCGCGCTGCGCGGCATGTTCGTCAAGCCCACCATCGACGAGACGACGTGGGAGGACCTCGAGACCGCGTTGATCACAGCCGACTTCGGCCCCGACATCAGCGAGCGGATCATCGAGGAGCTGCGGGAGAAGGTCGAGCGCTATCGGACGACCGATCCTCAGGACCTCCAGCGGATGCTGCGCGAGACGCTCGAGGAGCATTTCGCCAAGTTCGACACGACGCTCAAGCTCACCGAGCGGCCGGCGGTCGTGCTCGTCGTCGGCGTGAACGGCGTCGGCAAGACGACGACGATCGGCAAATTCACCAAGTTCCTGCGCGGGTACGAGCGCAGCGTGGTCGTCGGCGCCGCCGACACCTTCCGTGCAGCGGCCGTCGACCAGCTCGCCACCTGGGCGCAGCGCGGGGGAGCCGCGATCGTGCGTCCGCAGCAGGAGGGACAGGATCCGGCATCCGTCGCCTTCCAGACCATCGAGTTCGCGAAGAACCAGGGCATCGAGATCGCGATCATCGACACCGCGGGGCGTCTGCACACCAAGGGCGGCCTCATGGACGAGCTCTCGAAGATCCGCCGCGTCATCGAGAAGCAGGCGCCGATCAGCGAGGTGCTGCTGGTGCTCGACGCCACCACGGGGCAGAACGGCGTCATGCAGGCCGAGGCGTTCCTCGAGCACGCCGGAGTAACAGGGCTCGTGCTCACCAAGCTCGACGGCTCGGCCAAGGGCGGCTTCGTGCTGGCCGTGCAGGAGCGCACCGGCATCCCGGTGAAGCTCCTCGGACAGGGCGAGGGCATCGACGATCTCACCGGCTTCACCCCGCACGTCTTCGTGCAGTCGATGGTCGGCTGATACAGGACTACCGCGCGGGGCGACAGGCTGGTTTCATAGCGTTATGGCGATCGAACACGACTACTTCGGGCTCCTCTCCTCAGGACCCGACGGCTCGATCTTCTGGTCGGAGACCGTGGAGCTCGGCGACCAGAGCGTCACCGTCGACCTCACCGCTCCCGATCAGGACGACGTCTCCGCGGAGGCCCTCGACATCGCCGCAGCACTCATCGCCGGTCTCGAGAACGTCGACGCCAACGCCCGCCGAGCGATGCTGGCAGAGGTCGACGACCGCACCAGCGAGGTGACCGAGTACATCCTGCAGCAGCAGGTGATCTTCGGCGACGATCTGCCCGAGGTCCTCGTCGACGTCAGCGGCGACGCCGCCGTCGACATCATCCGTTCGCTGCGGCTCGTGAGCATGACGATCCTCGCCGACGAGCACGGGGGCTCTGAGCCCTTCGCCGTTCTCGAGTACGCGCTCGACGGCGGCTCGACCGACGACGTGCTGCTCGTGAACCTCGGCTCCGACGGCAGCGTGCAGTCGGTGATGAGCGGAGACTAGACCGGGCTCACACGGCCTGCGCGAACCCGAGATCCGCGCCCTCGGCGATGTGCGCGAGGTGCGGGGGGATCTCCCTGCCCTTCGAGATCATCGACTGCGCCCACAGGCGCCCCGCGCGGTAGGAGGAGCGCACGAGGGGGCCGGCGAGGACGCCGAGGAAGCCGATGCGCTCGGCCTCCTCCTTGAACTCGACGAACTCCGTGGGCTTCACCCAGCGGGCGACCGGTAGGTGCCGTGGCGACGGTCGCAGGTACTGCGTGATCGTGACGATGTCGCAACCGGCCTCGTGCAGGTCGCGCAGGGCCTGGACGACCTCCTCTGGTTCCTCGCCCATTCCGAGGATGAGGTTCGACTTCGTGATGAGCCCGGCGTTGCGCCCCTGCGTGATGACATCGAGCGAGCGCTCGTACCGGAAGGCGGGGCGGATGCGCTTGAAGATCCGGGGCACCGTCTCGACGTTGTGCGCGAACACCTCGGGGCGGGCGTCGAACACCTCGTTCAGCAGCGCCGGCTCCCCGTTGAAGTCCGTCGCCAGCAGCTCGACTCCCGTGTTCGGATTCATGGCGTGGATCTGCCGGATGGTCTCGGCGTTCAGCCATGCCCCGCCGTCTGGCAGATCGTCGCGGGCGACGCAGGTGACCGTGGCGTAGCGGAGGTTCATGCGCACGACGCTCTCGGCGACGCGGCGCGGCTCGTCGGTGTCGTAGTCCGCTGGCTTGCCGGTGTCGATCTGGCAGAAGTCGCAGCGCCGAGTGCACTGCGAGCCGCCGATGAGGAAGGTGGCCTCCCGGTCCTCCCAGCACTCGAAGATGTTCGGGCACCCGGCCTCCTGGCACACCGTGTGCAGATCCTCGCTCTTGACCAGCGAATGCAGCGCGGTGTACTCCGGCCCCATCTTCGCCTTGGTCTTGATCCACTCGGGCTTGCGCTCGATGGGCGTCTCGGCGTTGCGGATCTCCAGGCGCAGGAGCTTGCGACCCTCGGGGGCGGCGCTCATGCGGGGACTCCGGTGTACTCGGCGGATGCGTATTCCTCGATGAAGGCGTTCATTACTCCCGCGGCGACGTCGGCGGGGGAGACGTCGGCGCCGATGATCTCGCTGATCGTGGTCACTCCGGCATCCGTGATCCCGCAGGGGATGATGCCGCGGAAGCCGGCGAGGGTGTTGTTGCAGTTCAGTGCGAAGCCGTGCATGGTGACGCCGCGCTGCACGCGCACACCGATGGCGGCGACCTTGTCCTCGGAGAGAGGGCGGCGCACCCAGACGCCGCTGCGCCCCTCGACCTGGTAGCCGTCGATGCCCAGCGGCTCGAGGGCGCCGATTAGGATCTTCTCGAGTCGGCGCACGTGCGCGACGACGTCGACGGGCTCGGGGAGGCGCACGATCGGGTACCCCACGAGCTGGCCGGGGCCGTGCCAGGTGATCTTCCCGCCGCGATCGACGTCGATCACGGGGGTGCCGTCCTGCGGGCGCTCGTGCGCCTCGGTGCGCTTGCCCGCGGTGTAGACCGCCTCGTGCTCGAGCAGGAGCAGCGTGTCGGGGCGGGTGCCGTCGACGACGCCGCTGTGGATGCTGCGCTGCAGCTCCCATCCGTCGGTGTAGGGGACGAAGTCCGGGGCGAGTCCGGGCGTCAGGATGTCGAGCATGGTGGGCTCATCCTCTCCAGGGGTAGTTGGATGCCGTCTAACAATACTCCTCATTCGTGGTGCTCCCGTCGCGCGGTAGCGTGATCTGCATGACCGCACCCAACAGGGCGGGCCGCCCACGGGCCTCCTCGCGCGAGACCCTCGCCGAAGCCGCCTGCGAGCTCTTCTTCGAGCGGGGGTACGACGCGACCTCCATCGCCGACATCACCCAGCGCGCAGGGGTCAGCCGGTCGAGCTTCTTCAACTACTTCGCCTCCAAGAGCGACGTGCTGTGGTCGGGGCTGGATGCGCGGATCACCGAGGGCACCGACGCTCTCGCCGCGCTCGGGAAGGACGGCGACGCGGAGGCGGTACGGGCCATCCTTCGCGGGATCGTTCACGACTTCGCACCCGACCCGCTCGCCCTCGCGCTGCGGAACCGGTCGGCGATGGGGCTGGACGAGGAGCTGGTGCGCGACACCGGGGTGCGTCAGGTGCGGCTCGCCTCGGCGATCTCGGATGCCGCGAAGGCGGCCGGCATGGGCGCGATCCACGCGGACATCGTCGGCGCCGCCCACGCCGCTGCGCTCTTCTCGTCGCTCAGGGCCTGGGCCGAGCAGGGCGCGGGCTCCGGCGCGCTGGAGAGCACCCTTGACGGGGCACTGCGAGGAATAGACGAGCTGGGCTGGAAGTAGTCGCGGACGTTCGGAGCCGCGCCGGACACGTACGGAGTGAACCCACCGAGAAGGGAATCGCTCATGGACATCGAAGAGCTCGACGGACTGCTGAACGCATCGGCGCCGAACACCCGCACCATCGACCGGATCGAGGTCAGGGCGATGATGGCGGATGCCAGGGAGGCGGCGCGCCCAGCCCGATCGCCGCGGCGTGTCGGAGCTGGAATGGCTGCCGGCGCCGCGCTCGCGCTGGTGATCGGCGGAGGCGGGGTCGCCGTCGCATCCGGCCTGGTCGCCTGGCCGAGCGGATTCGAAGACCCTGACGGCTTCTACGCCTTCACCCTGCCGAGCGGCAGAGCGTGCGAGGTGCGGCTGATCGTCGAGGACCGGACGTCGGCGACCGACCCCAGCGCCGATGACGCGACAACGCGCGCGGTGCAGGAGTCCGTCACGACCTGGCTGCGCGACGGCGGGCTGGAGCGTGACTTTCGACCTGGATGCGGCGGACGCCGAGGCGACCCGGATCCTCGCCGAGCAGGAGGAGTCCTCCGGGATGACCGTGCTGATCGGAGCTGACGGCTGGCTCACCGACGCCCGCACCACGCCAGGGCACCCGAACGCCGACGATGCCCGCGCCTTCGCGGTCAATCGCGCGTTGGGTGCAGCGCTGACCGCGCATCTGGTTCGCGCGGGGTTCCCCGAAGGGGACTGGTCGTTCAGCGCTGACGGGGGCGTCAAGTGCGAGGCGGAGTGAAGGGGGAGAGCGATCGAATGACGGCGGCGTTCGAGGCGAACGCATCCGATCTCCTCTCCTATCTGTCTCGGCGCATCGGTGCAGAAGATGCACCGGACCTCCTCGGCGAGAGCATGGTCATCGCCTGGCGGCGGGTGCGCGAGCTGCCGAAGGAGCCCGAACGCGCACGCATGTGGCTGTTCGGCATCGCACGGGGCACACTTCTCAACCACGCCCGCGGCCAGCGCCGACGATGGGCGCTCGCCGACCGCATCCGCGTGCAGGTCCGAGAGGACATCGCGGCTCCAGGAGCGGATGCCGCCGCCGACGTGCGCGACGCGATCGATCGTCTCGATCCCGACCTTGCCGAACTCATCCGTCTCGTGCACTGGGACCGGATGAGCATCGCCGACGCCGCCGAGCTCCTCGGCATCCCGGCATCCACCGCGCGAGAGCGCTACCAGCGGGCGAAGGAGGGCCTCCGCGCCGCGCTGAGCATCGAGGTGCCGCTCGCGTAGAATCGAAGGACCATGGCTACCTTTGGCACGCTCTCCGATCGACTCACCGAGACCTTCCGCAATCTGCGCACGAAGGGAAAGCTCACCGCCGCCGACGTCGACGGCACCGTGCGCGAGATCCGCCGAGCACTGCTCGACGCGGATGTGGCGCTGGCCGTGGTCAAGGACTTCACCGCGAAGGTGCGCGAGCGGGCCCTCGGCGACGAGGTCAACAAGGCGTTGAACCCCGCCCAGCAGGTCGTGCAGATCGTCAACGAGGAGCTCATCCAGATCCTCGGCGGCGAGCAGCGCCGACTGCAGTTCGCGAAGACGGCGCCGACCGTCATCATGCTCGCGGGACTGCAGGGCTCTGGTAAGACGACCTTCGCCGGCAAGCTCGCCAGGCAGCTCGAGAGCGAGGGGCACACGCCGTTGCTGGTGGCCGCCGACCTGCAGCGCCCGAACGCCGTGAACCAGCTCCAGGTGGTCGCCGAGCAGGCTGGCGCTACGATCTACGCCCCGGAGCCCGGCAACGGCGTCGGCGACCCCGTGCGCGTCTCCCGCGACGGCGTCGAGCACGCCCGTCGCCACCAGCACGACGTGGTGATCATCGACACCGCCGGCCGGCTCGGCGTTGACGCCGAGCTGATGAAGCAGGCCGCCGACATCCGCAAGGCCACGAACCCCGACGAGGTCCTCTTCGTCATCGACGCGATGATCGGTCAGGACGCCGTGAACACGGCCAAGGCCTTCCAGGAGGGCGTCGACTTCACCGGCGTCGTGCTGTCGAAGCTCGACGGCGACGCGCGCGGCGGCGCCGCGCTCTCGGTCGCCGCGGTCACTGGACGCCCCATCATCTTCGCCTCGACGGGCGAGCGTCTCGAGGACCTCGAGCCGTTCCACCCCGACCGCATGGCGAGCCGCATCCTCGACCTCGGCGACATCCTCACCCTCATCGAGCAGGCCCAGCAGGCCTTCGATGAGGAAGAGGCCATGAAGATGGCCGAGAAGCTCGCGAACGAGGCCTTCACCCTGGAGGACTTCCTCGACCAGCTTCAGCAGATGAAGAAGATGGGCTCGATGAAGAAGATGCTGGGGATGCTCCCCGGCATGGGGCAGATGAAGCAGCAGCTCGATGACTTCGACGAGCGGGAGATCGATCGCACCGAGGCGATCATCCGCTCGATGACCCCGGGCGAGCGCCGCAACCCGAAGATCCTCAACGGCTCGCGGCGCCTGCGCATCGCGCGAGGATCCGGTATGACCGTGACCGACGTCAACCAGCTCGTCCAGCGCTTCGAGCAGGCGGCGAAGATGATGAAGACCGTCGCGCGCGGCGGAACGCCGAACATCCCAGGCATGGGGCCGATGCCCGGCATCGGACGCCCTGGAGCCTCGTCGAAGCGGGGCAAGAAGGGCAAGCCGAAGAACGTCTCCCGCTCGGGCAACCCGGCCAAGCGCGCCGCCGAGAACGCGGGGTTCGCAACCCCCGCCGCGAACCCGACCGGTTCCGGTTTCGGTCTCGGCGGCCAGAAGGCGCCCACCGAGGCAGACCTCGCCGAGATCCAGAAGCTGTTCGGCAAGGGCTGACCCGCACGCGACCCACAACAGCAAAGGCGGGCCCGGGGGAGAACCCCGGGCCCGCCTTTCCTCGTCCTGCGATCACTTCACGTCGTCGTCGACCCAGTCCATCGACTTCGTGACGGCCTTGCGCCACAGGCGCAGCTGCCGGTCGCGTTCGTCGGACTCCATCGACGGCTCCCAGCGCTTGTCCTCCTGCCAGTTGGCCGACAGGTCGTCGAGGCCGTTCCAGAAGCCGACCGCGAGGCCCGCGGCGTAGGCGGCGCCGAGCGCGGTCGTCTCGGCGACGACAGGACGCACCACCGGAACGCCGAGCACGTCGGCCTGGAACTGCATGAGCGCGTCGTTGGCAACCATTCCGCCATCGACCTTGAGCTCGGTGAGGTCGACCCCGGCGTCCGCGTTCACCGCGTCCAGCACGTCGCGGGTCTGGAAGGCGACGGCCTCGAGGGCTGCGCGCGCGATGTGGTTCTTGTTCGCGTAGCGGGTGAGGCCGACGATCGCGCCGCGGGCGTCGGGACGCCAGTACGGTGCGAACAGACCCGAGAAGGCGGGGACGATGTAGACGCCGCCGTTGTCCTCGACCTGACGCGCGAGCTCCTCGACTTCGGGGGCTGCGGAGATGATGCCCAGCTGGTCGCGCAGCCACTGGATCAGCGATCCGGTGACGGCGATCGAGCCCTCGAGCGCGTAGTGCGTCGGCTGGTCGCCGAGCTTGTAGCCGACGGTGGTCAGCAGACCGTTCTTCGAGTGGACGATCTCCTCACCCGTGTTGAAGATGAGGAAGCATCCGGTGCCGTAGGTGTTCTTGCTCTCACCCGCGTTGAATGCGGCCTGACCGAAGGTCGCCGCCTGCTGGTCGCCGAGGATGCCGGCGATCGGGGTCTCGCGCAGGAGCGAGGAGTCCTCGGCCGTGCCGTAGACCTCGGAGGAGGAGCGGATCTCGGGCATCATCGAGCGCGGCACGCCGAACGCCTCGAGGATGTCGTCGCGCCACTGGAGCGTCTCGAGGTCCATGAACAGCGTCCGAGAGGCATTGGTGACATCGGTCGCGTGCACGCCGCCGTCGACGCCGCCGGTGAGGTTCCAGAGGACCCAGCAGTCGGTGGTGCCGAAGAGCAGGTCGCCGGCCTCGGCCTTCTCCCGCGCGCCCTCGACGTTCTCGAGGATCCACGCGATCTTGGTGCCAGAGAAGTAGGTCGCCAGCGGCAGGCCGACGACCGGCTTGAAGCGGTCGACACCGCCGTCGGCAGCGAGGCGGTCGACGATGGCCTGCGTACGGGTGTCCTGCCAGACGATCGCGTTGTACACGGGCTCGCCGGTGTTCTTGTCCCAGACGACCGCGGTTTCGCGCTGGTTGGTGATGCCGACCGCCGCGATGTCGTGGCGGGTGAGGTCGGCGCGGCTGAGCGCGAGGCCGATGACCTCCTGGACGTTCCGCCAGATCTCGGCCGCGTCGTGCTCGACCCAGCCGGCCTGCGGCAGGATCTGCTCGTGCTCCTTCTGGCCGGTCGCGACGATGCTGCCCTTCTTGTCGAAGATGATCGCGCGGCTGGAGGTGGTTCCCTGGTCGATGGCGATGATGTAGTCAGCCATGGTTGTTCTCCTTTGAATTCAGGGGTCAGGCGAGGTGGAGCAGCACAGGGGCTGCGAGAGCGGCGAGCACACCGCCGATGAGCGGGCCGACGACCGGGACCCACGCGTACGACCAGTCGCTGGATCCCTTGCCTTTGATCGGCAGGATGGCGTGGGCGATGCGCGGACCGAGGTCACGGGCCGGGTTGATGGCGTAGCCGGTGGGGCCGCCGAGCGAGGCGCCGATGCCGACGACGAGGAGGGCGACCGGCAGCGCCGTGAGCGGGCCGAGGCCGCCGGGGGTGCCGACCGCGATGTCGCCGTAGTCGGCGAACGCGAAGATGACGAACACGAGCACAAAGGTCCCGACGATCTCCGTGACGAGGTTCCATCCGTAGGAGCGGATCGCGGGGCCGGTGGCGAAGACGCCGAGCTTGTTCGCGGCATCCGGCTCCTCGTCGAAGTGCTGCTTGTAGGCGAGCCAGCACACGATCGCGCCGATGATCGCGCCGACGAGCTCAGCCGCCGTCGCCACGAGGAACACCGTGAACGTGATCTTCTCGGCCACCAGAAGGCCGATGCCGACGGCGGGGTTCAGGATCGCGCCGGAGTACGCGGAGGCGAGGACACCGGCGAACACGGCGAGGCCCCAACCCCAGTTGATCATCAGGAAGCCGCCGCCGAAGCCCTTGTTCTTCGTGAGCACGACATTCGCGACGACTCCGCATCCGAGGAGGAGGAGCAACGCGGTGCCGACCAGCTCGGACAGGAAGTAGAGACCGAGATTCACATCAGTCATGTCTTCATTGACCTTTCTTGTGCGACAGAGCCCCTCTGCCTGTCGCGGTGGGAGTTGCGCCGTATCGAGGGCGGCGGTCTGGCATCCTGTCAGCCGCGGGCGGGGGACGGGATGTCGAGTCCGTGTCGTTCGTTCAGCAGGAGACGGGTCTGCTCGATCTCGGCGTCGTGGCGGGTGCGGTCCCAGCCGAGCAGGGGCGCCAGCGCATCGGCAAGCTCGTCGAGCACCTCGGCGTCGGCATCTCCGACGAAGGCGATGCTCGTACGGCGCAGGACGACGTCCTCCAGGCGCGCGACCATCTCGTTGTGCACCATCCACTCGAGCTCGCGCGTGGAGAGGTCGCCGCCGGCGAGGGGCGCATCCGGTCCCTGCTCGATGTACTCCCACACGTCCGCGGCACGGGTGCCGTAGCGCGCGAGGAGGCGGTTGGCGCGAACGCCTGCGCCGGGAAGGTTCTCCTGGATCCAGATGCGGCGTGCCTTCTCGGTGCGCGGGAAGTCGCGACCGCCGCCGATGGCCCGCCCTGCCGTCGAGACCGTGCGGGTGCGCTCGATGAGGCCGAGCACCACGTTCGAGAGCGACTCGCCGAGAGCGCGGAAGGTCGTCCACTTGCCGCCGACGAGGCTGACGAGAGGGACGGCTCCCTTGTCGTCCACCTCGATGCGGTAGTCGCGAGACACGAATCCGGGGGCCGTGTCCTCGTGACGGGGGAGGGGGCGGATGCCGGAGAAGTTGTACACGATCTGATCGCGGGTCACCGAGATCTGCGGGAAGACGTGGTGGATGAGGTCGAAGAAGTAGTCGATCTCCTCCTGCGTGCACACCGGGGCCTCGCGCGGGTCGGCGTCGATGTCGGTGGTCCCGACGAGCACACGGCCCTTGAGCGGGTAGATGAGGACGATGCGTCCGTCGGAGTGCTCGAAGAAGATCTCGCGACCGCGGGTGGCGTCGAGGAGCTCCGGGTGGTCGAGCACGATGTGCGAGCCCTTGGTGCCGCCCATGAAACGGGTCGTCTCGCCGAGGGCCTCATTGGTCAGGTCGGTCCAGGGGCCCGAGGTGTTCACGACGACGTCGCTCGCGACGGTGAACTCGGTGCCGCTCTCGCGGTCGCGCAGCAGCACCTTGTCGCCGTCGCGGCCGATCGCCTCGACGTAGTTGAGGGCGATGGCGCCGGGGTGGGCGGCGCGGCCGTCCTGCAGCACGTCGAGCGCGAGGCGCTCCGGGTCGTGCATCGAGGCGTCGTAGTAGGTCGCGGTGTACTTGATCTTCGGGTCGAGCGACGGCAGGTCGGCCAGCGCCTTCCTGCGTCCGAGGAAGCGGTGCCGGGGGACGCTGCCGCCATCGCGCGAGAACGTGTCGTAGATCGTCAGGCCGACCTTGATGAGGAAGGCGCCGCGCTCCTGCGGCTTTCCGCTCTTGTGCGTGAGGAAGCGGAGCGGAGCGGAGAGGATACCCGAGAACGTCGAGTAGATCGGGATCGTCGTCTGCAGGGGCTTCACGTAGTGCGGGGCGATCTTCAGGAGCCCGTTGCGCTCCTGGACCGACTCGCGCACGAGGCGGAACTCGCCGTTCTCCAGATAGCGGATACCGCCGTGGATCATGTGGCTCGACGCCGCCGAAGCGCCGGAGGCGAAGTCGCCGCGTTCGACGAGGAGCACGTCCACTCCCTGCAGCGCCAGATCGCGGAACGTCGAGATGCCGTTGATCCCGGCGCCGATGATGAGGACGCTGGTGCGCCCGCTCTCACGAACAGCGCGCACGACGTCGCGCTCTGCCGATGAATGTGTCGACTCGATCATCTTCGACCCCTTCTCCTTGCTCGCCACCAGCATCGACCCTGATCTCCGCGCGCGCAAGGCGACTGCACATATGTGCAAAGATCGGTGGCGAGGAGGCATCGATGACCCACGCCGCCGCGCCATCGCGCGATTCGAAGCTGATCGCCGCGCTCACCGCAGCGCAGCTCTACTACATGCAGGACAAGACCATGGAGGTGATCGCGCGGGAACTCGGCACCTCGCGCTCATCGGTCTCGCGGCTGCTGAGCTTCGCGCGCGAGAGCGGCCTCGTCGACATCCGGATCAACTCGCCGCTGGAGCGCCTCGGGATGCTCGAGCAGCGCATCCGCGATCGCTATCACGTCGCCGCGCATGTCGTGCCGATGCCCGAGATCCTCAGCGAGGTGGAGCGCCTGGAACGCGTGGCCCTGACCGCAGCGCGGCTGCTGTCGCAGTTCGTCGACTCCAACATGATCATCGGCGTCGCTTGGGGATCCACGATCAGCGCCGTCAGCCGCGGTCTCATCCAGAAGGAGACGCACAACACGACGTTCGTGCAGCTCAACGGCGCCGGCAACACCCAGACCAGCGGGGTGGAGTACTCCAGCGACATCCTCCAACGGTTCGGGAGCGCCTTCGGCGCCCAGGTGCAGCAGTTCCCGGTGCCTGCTTTCTTCGATGACCCCAACACGCGCGAGGCGATGTGGCGCGAGCGCAGCACCCGGCGGGTGCTGGACCTGCAGGCGAAGATGGACATCGCCGTCTTCAGCGTCGGCTCGCCCGCAGCCGAGGTGCCCAGCCGCGTGTACGTGGGCGGCTACCTCAGCCGCGACGACTACCGCAGCCTCCGCGAGGACCACGCGATCGGCGATGTCGCGACCGTGTTCTTCCGCGCGGACGGATCGTGGCGGGACATCCGCCTCAATGCCAGGGCCACCGGTCCCGACCTGGATCGGCTTCGCCGGGTCCCGCGGCGCGTGTGCGTCGTCTCCGGCGTCCCGAAGCTCATCAGCCTGCGCTCGGCGATCGCCGCCGACCTCGTCACCGACGTGGTCCTGGACGAGGGGCTCGCGCGCAGGCTCGTCGACGGCTGAGCGCGCTCAGTCGTCGTGCGTGGAGGTGACCGGACCCGAGCGGAACTCCCTGATCAGGTGCTGCACGACCGCGGAGAGATCGCCGTCGGCGGCAGCCGCCACCGCCACCTGCCTGGCGTAGCTCGCCCCGTCGTCGAGGATGCGGGTCACGCTGGCGAACTCGCGCGCGCACCCCAGGTCGACGGCGATCGGCGCCAGCTGCTCGATCGTCTCCGTCAGGTGGTCCCGCACCTCGCGCTGTCCTCCGGCGGCGTCGACGATCACGCGGGTGTCGAGCCCGTAGCGGGCGGCGCGCCACTTGTTCTCGCGGTGGTACCACGCTGGCAGCTCGTCGAGGGTGCGGCCCTCGTCGAGCTGCCGGGAGAAGTGCTCGACGAGCACCTGGATGAGCGCGGCGACCGCGGCGAGCTCGGGAAGGGTCGACATGCCGTCGCACGCACGCACCTCGATGGTGCCCCAGCGGGGCGCGGGGCGGATGTCCCAGCGCACCTCGGACGCGTCGGCCATCACGCCGGTGCGCACCATGTCGTCGAGGTAGGCCTCGAACTGCGACCAATCGTGCAGCGGCCAGGGCAGGCCCGCCGTCGGCAGCTGCTGGAAGACGAGCGCGCGGTTCGAGGCGTAGCCGGTGCGCTCGCCCGCCCAGAAGGGGCTCGACGCCGCCAGCGCCTGCAGATGCGGCAGGTAGGCCGCGAGGCTGTTGATGATGGGGAACACCTTGCGGTGGTCCTCCACGCCGATATGCACGTGGATGCCCCAAATCATCATGTTCCGGCCCCACCACTGCGTGCGTTCGATGAGCTTGTGATACCGGGTCTTGTCCGTCACCTGCT
Source organism: Microbacterium sp. (assembly GCF_047607465.1). Classification (GTDB taxonomy): domain Bacteria; phylum Actinomycetota; class Actinomycetes; order Actinomycetales; family Microbacteriaceae; genus Microbacterium. The sequence goes on from NZ_JASGCY010000031.1 coordinate 42,073, forward strand.
GCTCGTACCACTGCGCGAACGGGTGGCTCCCGGCGGAGAGGAGCTCGATGCCTGCGGGGTCGGTGGCGGCGCGCACCGCGGCGATCGCCTGCGCGACGTCGTCGACCGCGTGAGCCACCGAGCTTCCGATGCCGCTGGTCACCTCGATGGTGTTCGTCAGCAGCTCGCCGGTGACGGTGTGGCGCTCGTCGGCGCTTTCCTCCTCCAACGCGATCAGCAGCTCCGGGGCGCGCCCGACGAGATCTCCGCTCGACGGATCGGCGAGCATGATCTCCCATTCGAGGCCGACGGTGGAGCGGGCGGATGGAGCGAATTCGAGCTTCACGAGCACAGTCTGGCACGCGTCGGCGCCTCATCCGCACACGCCGTGTCGTCGCGTTTCGCCACATTGCGGGGCATCTGGCACAATAGAGGTTTGGACGACGTGCTCGACCCTCTATCCAGCACTCTTCCACCCCTTCAGAGCTTCCGCCGGGTGTGCGCCCCACTCTCCAGGCGATCGGTTCGTTTCCTTCCACACCATTCAGGAGAATCGTGGCTGTCAAGATTCGTCTCAAGCGCCTGGGCAAGATCCGCGCGCCTTACTACCGCATCGTCGTCGCCGACTCGCGCACCAAGCGCGACGGTCGCGTGATCGAGGAGATCGGCAAGTACCACCCCACCGAGGAGCCCTCGTTCATCGAGGTCGACTCCGAGCGCGCCCAGTACTGGCTGTCCGTCGGCGCGCAGCCGACTGAGCAGGTCACCGCGATCCTCAAGATCACGGGCGACTGGGGCAAGTTCAAGGGCGACAAGGACGCGAAGTCCACCCTCAAGGTCGCCGGCGAGAAGACCGCGTTCGAGGTCGACGCCTCGAAGAAGTCGGTCATCAAGCCCAAGGCGGAGAAGAAGGAGGCCCCCGCAGAGGAGGCCCCCGCCGCCGAGGCCGACGCCGAGTAATCCGCCGTGCTCGCCGCCGCGCTCGAACACATCGTCAAGGGGATCGTCGATCACCCGGAGGATGTGCGCATCAACGCCTCCACCTCGCCGCGAGGCGACCTGCTCGAGGTGCGCGTGCACCCCGACGACCGTGGACGCGTGATCGGGCGCGGCGGCCGCACCGCCAAGGCACTGCGCACGCTCATCGCCGCCCTGGCCGATGGGCGTCGCGTGCGCGTCGACGTCGCGGACGACTGACGTGGCGCCGAAGGACAAGAACCAGGGCAAGAACCAGCTGCGCGTCGGGCGTCTCGTCAAGGCCCACGGCCTCAAGGGCGCCCTCAAGCTCGAGCTGTACACCGACAACCCGGAGCGCCGGTTCGTGCCGGGGGCCGAGTTCACGCTGCAGGTGCCCGAGGCATCCGCCTGGCACGGCAAGACCATCACGGTGCGCGAGTACCGCGTGATGAACGGCAATCCGGTCGCGTTCTTCGACGGCGTCGACGACCGCACAGCGGCCGAGGGTCTCGTGCGGGCGATCCTGTGGATCGACCACGACGCCGAGGAGGTCGAGGAGAACGCGTGGTTCGACCAGCAGCTCGTCGGGCTCGACGTCGTCCGCGATGACGTCGTGGTCGGCAAGGTCGTGCGCGTCGACCACTTCCCCGCGCAGGATCTGCTCATCGTCGCCGCCGCCTCCGACGGCGCCGAGGTCATGGTTCCGTTCGTCGAGGCGATCGTGCCGACGGTCGACGTGGCCGGTGGCCGTGTCGTCGTCACCCCTCCGGCGGGTCTCTTCGAAGAGCTTCCGGATGCCGCGGAAGAGGATGCTGTCGCCGAAGCGGCCGAGTGAGCCGACGCCGTGCGCATCGATGTCCTCTCGATCTTCCCGTCCTACTTCGACGGGCTGACCCTCTCGCTCCTCGGAAAGGCGCGCGACTCCGGTCTGCTCGAGCTGCACGTGCGCGACCTGCGCGAGTGGACCAGCGACCGGCACCGCACGGTCGACGACACCCCGTACGGCGGCGGTGCCGGCATGGTGATGAAGCCGGAGCCCTGGGGCCTCGCCCTCGACGAGCTCGCCACCGGCGCATCCGCCGTGCCGACGATCATCTTCCCCTCGCCGGCGGGCGAGGTCTTCACGCAGGCGAAGGCCCGTGAGCTGGCCGCCAGAGAGCATCTGATCTTCGGGTGCGGCCGGTACGAGGGCATCGACGAGCGCGTGTTCGACTACGCCGCGACGATCGGCGAGGTCCGCCTGATCAGCCTCGGCGACTACGTGCTCAACGGGGGAGAGGTCGCGACCATGGCCATGATCGAGGCCATCGGACGCCTCATCCCCGGCGTCGTGGGCAACCCGGAGAGTCTCGTCGAGGAGTCGCACGAAGACGGCCTCCTCGAGTACCCGTCGTACACGAAGCCGTCGATCTGGCGCGACCGGGCTGTGCCGGAGGTGCTGCTCAGCGGCAATCACGCGCGCATCGCGGCCTGGCGGCGCGAGCAGCAGCTGGAGCGGACGCGCACGCGTCGGCCTGATCTGCTGGACGGTTAGAGCATCCGCTCGACGCCGTTCCCGATCTCGAAGACGACGCCGTGCGGATGCCGGAGCGCGAGGGCGTGGGCGGCGTCGAGTCCGCGCAGCTCGGCGCGCAGCATCCGTCCGATCATCTCGTGGCTGACCAGCAGGGGCGCTCCCGTCGCCGCCCAGCCGCAGGCCGACAGCGCCCGCCGTGCGCGGGTGCGCGCCTGGGCGTAGCTCTCCCCGCCGGGGAACGCCCAGCCGTAGCGGTTCGCCGCCCGCTCCTGCCTGGCACCGGGATGGCGTTCGTCGATCTCGTCCCAGGTGAGACCTGCGAGGTCGCCGTGGTGCACCTCGGCGAGATCGGGGACCTCGATGAGCTCGGCGCCGAGGCGTTCGGCGATGATGAGGGCGGTTCGCAGCGCCCGTCCGAGGGGACTCGAGCAGATGGTCAGGATGGCGGCGCCCGCGAGCTTCTCGGCGACGGCCTCGGCCTGACGGATCCCCTCCGCGGTGAGGGGCGAGTCGAGCTGGCCCTGCAGACGGTGCTCGAGATTCCACACGGTCTGGCCGTGCCGGGCGAGGAACAGGCGCGCCGGCACGTGACGGTCCTCGGGGAGCATGCACTCAATATCGCACAGGGGGTGCGACCGCCGCGCTGATAGCGTCGGATCATGGTCGATGAGATGCTGGCGAGATCATTCGAGCGCACCGGAGCGGACTACGACCGGTTCCGGCCCGGGTTCCCCGCGGCGGTCGCGGAGATGCTGATCCCGCGCCCCGTCGGCGCGGTGCTGGATCCGGGGGCGGGCACCGGCACGTTCACCGAGCAGCTCCTCGGCCGGGCCGAACGCGTCGTCGCCGTCGAACCGGCCGCCGCGATGCTCGACGTGCTCCGGGCGAAGCTCCCCAAGGTGGAGGCCCTCGTCGGAACCGCCGAGAGCATCCCCGTGCCGGATGCGTCCGAGCGTACCGCAGGCCGCACCGAATTCGATCTCCCGATCGTGACGGACCTCTTCCTCTACCGCCGGGCATGAGGATCTGGTCTCTGCATCCGCGGTATCTCGACCGCCAGGGCCTCCTCGCGTGCTGGCGGGAGACCCTGCTCGCCCAGGCCGTACTCGCCGGCCGGACGCGCGGATACGACCGGCATCCGCAGCTCGAGCGCTTCCGCGGCAGCGACGCGTCGCGTGCCGCGGTCGCCGCCTATCTCCGCGGTGTCGCCGAGGAGGCCGATGCGCGCGGATACCGCTTCGACCGCGCGCGGATCGATGGCTCATCGACGTCGGAGTCCCCGACGATCGACGTCACGACCGGGCAGCTCGCGCTCGAATGGGCGCACCTCTCCGGAAAGCTCGCCGTGCGCGACCCGGATCGGCTCGCGCTGTGGGCGGATGTCGCCGTCCCGGCGCCGCATCCGCTCTTCCGCGTCGTCGACGGGCCGGTCGCGAGCTGGGAGCGCGCGCGGCCTGGAGCGTGAGAGCTCCCGGTGCGGTGGCTCAGCCGACGCCGAGGAACGTGCGGTCGGTGAGGATGATCGGGCCGTCGTCGGTGATGGCGACCGTGTGCTCGGAGTGCGCCCCGCGCGAGCCGTCGGCGCTGCGCAGCGTCCACCCGTCCGGGTCGGTGACGAGCTCGTCGGTCGTGGCGAGGAACCAGGGCTCCAGGGCGAGGACGAGGCCGGCGCGCAGGGGGAACCCGCGTCCGGCGCGGCCGTCGTTCGCGACGTGCGGGTCGCCGTGCATCGTGCGCCCTACTCCGTGACCGCCGAAGTCGAGGTTGACGGTGTAGCCGGCGGCGTGGGCGATGTCGCCGATGGTGGCGGAGATGTCGCCGATGCGGTTGCCGACGACGGCCGCGGCGATGGCGGCGTCCAGCGCGCGCTCGGTCGTCTCGATGAGGGCGAGGTCCTCGTCGCGGGGCGTGCCGACGACGAACGAAACGGCAGAGTCTGCCACCCAGCCGTCGACGGAGACGGCGAAGTCGAGGGTCACGAGGTCGCCGTCGCGCAGGGTGTAGTCGTGAGGGAGACCGTGCAGCACGGCGTCGTTCACCGACGTGCAGATGACCTTGCCGAAGGGCCCCCGTCCGAACGACGGCGCGTAGTCGATGTAGCAGGACTCCGCACCGGCCCGCCGGATGAGCTCGTGTGCACGGCGGTCGATCGCGAGCAGGTTCGTGCCGACACCGGTCTCGTCGCGCAGCGTCGCCAGCGTCTCGGCGACGAAGCGTCCGGCGGCGCGCATCTCGTCGATCTCGGCAGGGGTGCGCAGTTCGATCATGGGAATCCTCTCGTCCTGTCCATTCTCCCCGATGCGATGACGTCCGGCCGCCGCGTGCTCACAGCGAACACGCCGACGAGAGCGCCGGCTGCGACGTAGCATGCTGTGCATGTGGTTGCGTGAGGCGTTCTTCCGTTGGCTCTTCCCTGCCGCCTTCGTGCTGCCCGCGTGGCTCATCCTGGGCGGCATCGTCTTCCGCGCCGGATGGGGCATGCTGTGGGTGCTGTTCATCGCGGTGCCCTCGGTGTTCCTCGGGCAGCTCCTGCTCACCGTCCTCACCCGCTCCCGCCCCTCGGTGCGCACGGATCGCGTCGTCTCCTGGTGGGACGTGCTCGGCTTCTCGCTGTGGCACCTGCTGACCATCGCCGTCGGATGCTTCATCGAAGGCGCCTTCGCGTGGCTGCTCACCGGGGCGATCGTCGTCGGCATCGCATTGATCTGGCTGCAGCTGTGGCAGCTGTGGAACGAGGCACGGGGCAGCGGCACCCGCATCCGCGAGACCATCGCCTGGACGAGCATCCGCGACGGCGGCGCGCGCGCCGATTCCGACCACGAGGTGATCGTGATCCGCGAGAGTGAGATCCGCGACTGAGCGCGTTCTCAGGGCTTTCCTGACGTCGGTCGGCCCGCGAGGGGGCCGGTTACGAGACGAGACGTCCTGCGCCGTGCTCGATGAACGGATGCTGGCAGCTGGCGGGCACTTTGTCGGGCCGATTGCCGTATGTCGGGCGGATCCTGCCCGACACGCCGGCGCACCGGCATCCGTACCCGACAAACCGACCAGCACCGATCCTCTACCTTTCGTCTCGGGGCCGTTCCAGGGCTTTCCTGGAGTCTGGTGAGAAGGTCGAGGGTCGTTTTGGTGGCGCGGGTGTTCCATGGCAGAATGGCTGTTTGTGCCGTGACCGGTTCTGCCTCAGGGGAACCCGCGGAAGCGACTGCTCCGTACGGCGCACTCCCGTTCTTATTCCTATGAAACATGCAACCGACCTGAGGCGAGTGCAGAGAGAGACGATCATGCAGATCCTCGACGCCGTCGATGCGGCTTCGCTCCGTTCCGACATCCCGGACTTCAACGCCGGCGACACGGTCAACGTCCACGTGAACATCACCGAGGGCACCCGCTCCCGCATCCAGGTCTTCAAGGGCGTCGTCATCGGCCGCTCGGGCGACGGTGTGCGCGAGACCTTCACCGTTCGCAAGATCAGCTTCCAGGTGGGCGTCGAGCGCACCTTCCCGGTGCACTCCCCGGTGATCGACCACATCGAGGTCGTCACCCGCGGTGACGTGCGTCGCGCGAAGCTCTACTACCTGCGCCAGCTCCGCGGCAAGAAGGCGAAGATCAAGGAGAAGCGCGACCGCTGAGTCGCACGCTTTCCTCGAAGCACCCCGGGACACGACGTCCCGGGGTGCTTTCTTCATGGCGGGGTGTGCGAACCTTGTATGGTCCGCCGTCGCGCGGCGTGAGTCTGTGAAGGAACCCGATGTCGTCTGAATCCGCGTCCGCGCCCACGCCAACGGCGAAGAGGGGGCGCGGGTTCCTGATCTTCCTCCGCGACGTGCTGGTGATCGTCGTGATCGCCGCTCTCGTCTCGTTCGTGGTGAAGACGTTCGTCGTTCGGTCGTTCTACATCCCGTCCGCGTCGATGGAGCGCACCCTCCTGGTGAACGACCGGATCCTCGTCGACGAGCTCACTCCGAGGTGGACCGACTACGAGCGCGGTGACGTCGTCGTGTTCAAGGATCCGGGGGGCTGGCTGGACCCCGTGCCCGCCACCCCTGCGCAGCCTCCGCTCGTCCAAGCGGTGGACTGGGTGCTGAACCTCGTCGGGATCTCCGCGAGCGACTCGCAGGATCACCTCGTCAAGCGTGTCATCGGGCTGCCCGGCGACCACGTGGTCTGCTGCAACGCGCTCGGCCAGATCACGGTCAACGGCGCCCCCATCGACGAGCTCGACTATCTGAACCTTCCGGCGGGGGACACGTCGGCGTCGAACACTCCCTTCGACGTGACCGTTCCAGACGACTCGCTGTGGCTCCTCGGCGACAACCGCGACCGCTCGCGGGACTCCCGCGCGCACCAGGAACTGCCCAGCGGCGGATTCGTGCCGCTGGAGAACGTGGTCGGAAAGGCGTTCCTGACCACGTGGCCGCTGAACCGCTTCGGCCTGATCGACGGCCACCACGACACCTTCAACGGCGTACCGGATCCGGAATGACGCTCACCGCCCCGCGATTGACGCTCGAGCGCCGGCTGCTCGCCGACTGCGAGCTCATCATCGCCCTCGACGAGGTCGGACGGGGAGCGCTGGCCGGTCCCGTGGCGGTCGGCGCCGCGGTGATGGATGCCGCGGGGGTGCGTCGGCGGGTGCCGGAGGGGCTGCGCGACTCGAAGCTCGTCACCGAGAAGAGGCGGCCGGATGTGGCCGCCCGCGCGGCGGCGTGGGTGCAGGCATCCGCCATCGGTTGGGCGAGTGCCGCCGAGGTCGACGATGGCGGCATCATGCGCGCGCTCGGGCTCGCGGCCTCGCGGGCCGTGCAGGGCGTCGTCGCGCAGGGTGTCGCCGTGGAGGGTGCTCTCGTGCTCCTCGACGGCAACCACGACTATGTCTCTCGCGTGCACCCCGAGCCGCTGCGGGTGCGAGCGCAGGTGAAGGCCGACCGCGACTGCGCGTCGGTGTCGGCGGCGTCGGTGATCGCCAAGGTCGCGCGGGACGCGCTGATGGTCGAGCTGCACGGGACCTACCCGGAATACCAGTGGGATCGCAACAAGGGCTATGCCAGCGCCGAGCACCGCGCGGCGATCCGCACGCTCGGCCTCTCTCCGCACCACCGCGCATCCTGGGCGATCGCCGACGCCCCGACGCTGTTCTGAGACGCCGCATTCGGCCCGGCCGCCGTCGCGACCATAGGATGGAGTCATCATGGATGACGAAGCCTTCGACGACTACGACCGTGAACTCGAGTTGGCGCTGTTCCGCGAGTACCGCGATGTCGTCGGCCAATTCGCCTACGTCGTGGAGACCGAGCGGCGCTTCTACCTGGCCAACGAGGTCAGCGTGGTCCGCCGCGACACCGAGCACGACTTCTACTTTGAGATCTCCATGACCGATGTGTGGGTCTGGGACATCTACCGCGCCGACCGGTTCGTGAAGGCTGTGCGTGTGCTGACGTTCAAGGACGTCAACGTCGAGGAGCTGCAGCGCCGCGAGTTCGAGCTGCCGCAGGAGTTGTCTCTCGACGGCGAGTGACTCTGCACATGCCGCCGATCCGGCGGGTTGTGCGCACTTCAGCGTCACGGCGCTGAGCGCCCGATCGGGCGCTGGACGATGTCCATGAGGCTGTCGTCATGGCAGCGAAAGACGATCTCGGCAGGGCCGGCGAGGAACGTGCCGTCCGCTATCTGACCACGTGCGGGTACGAGATCCTCGACCGCAACTGGCGCTGCGCGCAGGGCGAAATTGACATCGTGGCCAGCGATGCGGGCGTGCTGTGCGTCGTCGAAGTCAAGACGCGGCGCTCCATCGCCTTCGGGCATCCCTTCGAGGCGGTCGACGCCCGCAAGCTCCGCCGTCTGTGGCAGCTCGCCCACGCCTGGATCGACGCGCATCCCGAACGGCCGCGGGTGCCGCGGGTGCGGCTCGAGGCGATCGGCATCGTCGGCGCCGATGTCGATGCCGGCACGCTGGAGCACCTGAGGGACCTCACATGAGCACCGCGCGCACGTGGGCGGTGGCGCTGACCGGCGTCGACGGGCACCTCGTCGAGGTCGAGGCGGACCTGTCGAATCAGACCCCGGAGTTCCGGATCATCGGCCTGCCGGACAAGGCGCTCGGCGAGGCCGTGCAACGAGTTCACAACGCGTGCAAGAACGCCGGCCTCGACCTTCCGCGCCGACGGCTCACGGTGAACCTCTCGCCCGCGAGCCTGCCCAAGCAAGGCTCGGGCTTCGATCTCAGCATCGCCGTGTCGACGCTCGCGGCTGGCGGCTCGCTGCAGCGACAGTCGATCGCCCGCACGGTGCACATCGGCGAGCTCGGCCTCGACGGACGCGTGCGGCCAGTGCCCGGCGTGCTCCCCGCGGTGTTCGCGGCTGCCCGCGCCGGCTTCGAGCGCGTGGTGGTGCCGGTGGCGAACGCCGCCGAGGCGCGCCTCGTGCCCGGCATCGAGGTGCGTCCGGCGGCGAGCCTCGCCGAGGTCGCGGTCTGGCACGGCGCCGACGTCCCCGTGCCAGCGGTCGAACCCGTCCCGGTGCCAGCGGTCGAAGGCGGACGAGGGGAGATGCTCGAACTCGCCGAGGTCGTCGGGCAGGAGGATGCCGTCGACGCGCTCGTCGTCGCTGCGGCCGGCGGTCATCACATACTCCTTGCCGGGCCGCCTGGTGCAGGCAAGACGATGCTGGCGCGGCGGCTTCCAGGGATCCTCCCGCAGCTGAGCGAGGAGGAGGCGCTCGAGGTCGCATCGATCCGATCGCTCACAGGGCAGCCGATCACGGGGCTCGACCTCGTCGCACCACTGGAGGCCCCGCACCACAGCGCGTCCGTCGCCGCGCTCGTCGGCGGCGGCTCGCGGGTCGTCAGACCCGGTGCGATCGTGCGGGCGCACCGAGGCGTCCTCTTCCTCGACGAGGCGGCGGAGTTCAGCAGGGTCGCGCTCGACGCCCTGCGCCAGCCGCTGGAGTCCGGCGCCATCGAGGTGCACAGGGCGGGCTTCCACGCGCGCTTTCCGGCCCGCTTCCAGCTCGTGCTGGCGATGAACCCGTGCCCGTGCGGAAACTACGGCGTGCGCGGCGCGGAGTGCGTGTGCCCGTCGCTGGCGATCCGCAGGTACGCCGGTCGGCTCTCCGGGCCGCTGCGCGACCGCATCGACATCGAACTGCAGGTCGCGCGCGTCGCGGCCGCGCGTGCCACGGCCGCCGAACGCGCCGGACTCACCACCGCGCAGGCCCGCGAGCGGGTGATCGCCGCGCGGGAGCGCGCAGCGTTCCGGCTGGCGGCGACGCCATGGCGGCTGAACGCCGAGGTCCCAGGGACCTGGCTGCGCCACGGCGAGCAGCGCATCGACGCCGCGGCGCGAGGCCCGCTCGATCGCGCGCTTGAACGCGGAGTGCTCACGCTGCGCGGCTACGACCGCGTCCTGCGGCTGGCCTGGACGATGGCGGATCTCGCAGGGATCGACCGCCCGGGGCGCGACGAGATCGGCAGGGCGCTGTATCTGAAGAGGGGGAGCGGATCATGATCGGACGGCTGCTGGAGGACGCGGCGCTGATGAGCGCGGCGGAGAAGGCGCACGCAGCGCGGGACCCCGCCGAGGTGATCGCGCGCGTGGCATGGAACGTGATCGCCGAGCCCGGCGACGGGGTGGCCGGCGCCCTCATCGGCGAACTGGGGGCCATCGAGGCGCTGCGCGTCGCGGTCGACCCTGGTGCGGCTCTGATCCCACCAGGGGCCGGAGGGCGTGCGCTGGAGGAGGGCTTCAGGCGCTGGCGGCCTCGGATGTCGAAAGACGCCGTCGACGACGCGTTGCGGGGTGCGGCGTCGGCGCGCGCACGGCTGGTGCTGCCCGGCGACGAGGAGTGGCCCGACGCCGCCGACGACCTCGGCGTGCACGCGCCGAGCATGCTGTGGGTGCGCGGCGACGCCGAGCTGCTCCGTGCGGACAGCCGGGTGGCGATCGTCGGCGCCAGGGCGTCGTCCGGGTACGGCGACATGATCGCGGCCGAGTTCGCCGGTGATCTCGCCGCGTCCGGCACGGTGATCGTCTCCGGAGGCGCGTACGGCATCGACGGCGCGGCGCATCGGGCCGCGCTCGGCGTCGAGGGGCCGACGGTGGCCCTGCTCGCCGGGGGAGTGGACCGCCCCTATCCGCAGGGACACCGGGACCTGCTGCATCGGATCGCCGAACGCGGGGCGGTGGTGAGCGAGGTGCCGTGCGGCACGGCTCCCACCAAATGGCGTTTCCTCTCTCGCAACCGCATGATCGCCGCCCTCGGTCGCGCCACCGTCGTCGTCGAAGCCGGCTGGCGCAGCGGCTCGATCAACACGGCGGGGCACGCCGCCGCGCTCGGTCGTCCGCTGGGTGCGGTGCCTGGGATGGTGACGTCGGCGTCGTCGGCCGGGTGCCACCGGCTGCTGCGCGAGTACGACGCGCGCTGCGTGACGACCACGGCGGAAGTGCGGGAGCTGTGGCAGAGCGAGCTCCCACCGCCGGCGTCATCGGCAGGAGGAGGCAACCCCGATCAGACACGGCTGCTCGACGCACTGAGCACGCGCACGGCGGTCCCTGTGCTCGAGCTCGCACGCAGAAGCGGACTGGCACCAGACCGCATCGTCGCGATGCTGGGGCTGCTCGAGCTCGAGGGCATCGTGCAGCGCGCCGGCTCCGGATGGCGGCGCACGAGCGGAGGGGCTTAGCGTGCGGATGCCGGGTGGCGGTGTGCGTGCGGATGCCGGGCCGGCCCGCCCGAACACCGGCGTGCCGGGAGGCCCTTCGCGATGGGCGCCGCGATGCTGGAGGCGTGGAGTTCCCTGCTGCCGCCGACGCCTTCGCCGCGCATCTCACGCATGTGCGCAGGCTCTCGCCGGCGACCGTGCGGGCGTACCGCACGGACCTGCGCGACCTCGGCGCCGTTGTGGGCGAGCGGGAGCTCGGCGGCGTCGATCTCGAGACGCTCCGCGACTGGCTGTGGCGGGCCACGCAGCGCGGCGACGCCCGCTCTACCCTGGCCAGGCGCGCTGCGGCGGCGAGATCGTTCTTCGGCTGGGCGCTCGATGAGGGGCTCATCGCCCACGATCCGAGCCTGCGCCTGATCACGCCCAAGCGCGGCCGGCCGCTGCCCGCCGTCGCGTCCGAAGATGCGATGACGGCGCTGCTGGACCGCATGCGGCTGGCCGCGATGGAGGGCGATGCCGCTGCGCTGCGCGACCACGCGATGCTCGAGCTGCTCTACGCGTCCGGCATCCGCGTGTCGGAGCTGTGCGGCCTCGACATCGACGACGTCGACCTGGAGCGGAGGACGGCGCGAGTGCTCGGCAAGGGGTCGAAGGAGCGCGTCGTCCCGTTCGGAGCCCCCGCCGCAGCGGCTGTCGGTGCCTATCTGACACGCGGCCGTCCGGCGACAGCGGCTTGTGCCCAGGCGGAGAGCCCCGCGCTGTTCCTGGGCAGCCGAGGAGCGCGCATCGGACCGCGCACCGTGTACGCGGTCGTGGCCGCAGCGCTCTCGCCGGTCGTCGGCGCCGACACGATCGGCCCCCACGCCCTGCGGCACACCGCGGCGACGCACCTGCTCGACGGCGGGGCCGATCTCCGCGCCGTCCAGGAGATCCTCGGGCACGCGAGCCTTGGCACGACGCAGATCTACACCCACGTCTCCAGCGAGAGGCTGACGGCCGCCTACCGCCTCGCACATCCGCGCGCCTGAGCGCCGGCATCCTGCGCCTGTCATGGAGGGTCGCAGCAGGGCAGCAGCACCGCCCGCTGGACCTCTCCGAACAGCAGCATCGGATTGATGTACGCGCCGTGCAGTCGCACGCCGATGTGGAGGGCCCCTGGCGGCGTGTGCCCGCCGCGATCGACCGTGCCGACAATGTCGCCCGCCTCCACGCCGTCGCCGACCGCGAGCTCGGAGAGCACCGGTTCAAACGTCGTCACAAAGCCGCCTTCGTGCGCGATCGTGATCAGCGGGCGATCGACGACGGTGCCGCGGAACGCGACGATGCCGGAGGCCGGTGCGCGCACCGTCGTGCCGATGGGCGCGGCGATGTCGACGCCGCGATGCCCTGCCCCGTACTCGTGCGCGGGTGCCCGGTACGCGGCGACGATCTCGCGTCGTCCGTCGACCGGCCAGAGCCAGTCGCCTGCGTCGGCGGCACCGGGCGCCGCGGGTGCCGACGCTGCGGGAGGCGCGGAACCGGACCACAGGAGCACGGCGAACAGCAGCAGCGAGAACTTCAGGAACGGGTGCATGCGATCACCTTCGCGCAGGAGCGCCCTGGAGCGAGGAGCGCGGATGCCGTCAGGAACGGCGTAGGGGAGAAGTCGTCAGTGAACCCGTGCTGTGCAGGGCGAGTTCCGGCGGCGTCCATCCTGTATGCTGGTGGGGCACCTCGGAATCGGGGTGACTACGCGTGCCCAGAGCGGCATCCGCCGACAGGCGGACGACGCGGCATCCACACCCACAGGTCCTTCTTCCGAGAGGGCGGGCGTGCGCCGGGCACCAGGAAGTCCGATCGACCGATCGGCGACAACCTCAACGGCGCCCCGCGCCAGAACCAGGAGACGACCATGGCTGTGGTCACCATCCGCCAGCTGCTCGACAGCGGCGTGCACTTCGGACACCAGACCCGTCGGTGGAACCCGAAGGTGAAGCGCTTCATCCTCACCGAGCGCAGCGGTATCCACATCATCGACCTGCAGCAGTCGCTGGGGTACATCGACAAGGCCTACGACTTCGTCAAGGAGACCGTCGCGCACGGCGGCACCATCCTCTTCGTCGGCACCAAGAAGCAGGCGCAGGAGATCCTCGCGGAGCAGGCCACGCGCGTCGGCCAGCCCTTCGTGAACCAGCGCTGGCTCGGCGGCCTCCTCACCAACTTCTCCACCATCGCGAAGCGTCTCGCCCGCATGAAGGAGCTCGAGGAGCTCGACTACGACAACCCCGCCGCTTCCGGCTTCACCAAGAAGGAGCTCCTGCTCAAGAAGCGCGAGCTCGACAAGCTGCACAAGTCGCTCGGCGGCATCCGCAACCTCACCAAGACGCCGTCGGCGCTGTGGGTCGTCGACGCCAAGCGCGAGCACCTCGCCATCGATGAGGCCAAGAAGCTCGGCATCCCGGTGATCGGCATCCTCGACACCAACGCCGACCCCGACGACTTCCAGTACCCGATCCCCGGCAACGACGACGCGATCCGCTCCGTCGCCCTGCTCACCCGCATCATCGCGGATGCCGCCGCCGAGGGCCTGCAGCAGAAGCACAACCCCGAGGTCGGCGACGCCGAACCGCTCGCCGAGTGGGAGCAGGAGCTCCTCGAGGGCACCGCCGTCGACGCTGCCGCTGTCGAGGCTCCGGCCGAAGAGGCTCCCGCCGCAGAGGCAGAGGCCGCAGAGGCCCCCGCCGACGCCGACGCCAAGTAATCCCCGCGTAGTCACGCACACACACCTACGAAGCAAGGAGCCACCACACATGGCCAACTTCACCATCGCCGACCTCAAGGCGCTGCGTGAGCAGCTCGGAACGGGAATGGTCGACACCAAGAAGGCGCTCGAGGAGGCCGACGGAGACGTCGAGAAGGCCACCGAGATCCTGCGCCTGAAGGGCGCCAAGGGCAACGCCAAGCGCGCTGACCGCTCGACCAGCGAGGGCCTCGTCGTCGCTCGCGAGCAGGAGGGCGCAGTGACGCTCCTCGAGCTCGCCTGCGAGACCGACTTCGTTGCGAAGAACGAGCGCTTCATCGCGCTCGCCGACAAGGTCGCCGACGCCGTCTCCGCTGTCAAGGCCGACTCGGTCGAGGCCGCCCTCGCCGCCGAGGCCGGCGACAAGACCGTCGAGACCGTGATCTCCGAAGAGGCTGCGATCATCGGCGAGAAGGTCGAGCTGCGCCGCGTGCGCACCATCACCGGTGACAAGGTCGAGGTCTACCTCCACCGCACGAGCAAGGACCTGCCGCCGCAGATCGGCGTGGTCGTCGCCTACACGGGTGACGACGCCGAGACCGCTCGCAGCATCGCGCAGCACATCTCGTTCGCGAACCCGTCCTACCTCTCCCGTGAGGACGTCCCCGCGGACGCCGTGGAGAAGGAGCGCGAGATCGTCACCGAGATCTCCCGCAACGAGGGCAAGCCCGAGGCCGCCCTGCCGAAGATCGTCGAGGGCCGGGTCTCCGCGTTCATCAAGCAGGTGGCCCTGCTCGAGCAGGACTACGCGAAGGACAACAAGCTGTCGGTCGCCCAGGTGGCGAAGGACGCCGGTATCACCGTGACGGACTTCGCGCGCTTCAAGGTCGGCGCGTAACACCGTCGAAGGGGTTCGGATCACGATGATCCGGACCCCTTCTTCATGCCCACGAGGCACTATCTTGAATCGGGACGAGAGGACTACATTCATGACCGCACGCTCCGGACGCCGCCGCGTCCTCCTGAAGCTCTCCGGCGAGGCGTTCGGCGCCGGCCAACTCGGCGTGAACCCTGACGTCGTCAGCCAGATCGCGCGCGACATCGCCGCAGCGGTCGACCGCATCGAGATCGCCGTCGTCGTCGGAGGAGGCAATTTCTTCCGCGGGGCGGAGCTCAGCCAGCGGGGCATGGACCGGGGGCGCGCCGACTACATGGGCATGCTCGGCACGGTCATGAACGCCCTCGCTCTGCAGGACTTCCTCGAGCAGGCAGGAGCTCCCACCCGCGTGCAGTCCGCCATCTCGATGACCCAGGTCGCTGAGCCGTACATCCCGCTGCGCGCCGAGCGCCACATGGAGAAGGGCCGCGTCGTGATCTTCGGCGCCGGCGCCGGCCTGCCGTACTTCTCCACCGACACCGTCGCCGCGCAGCGCGCCCTCGAGATCGGTGCCCAGGAGGTGCTGGTCGCCAAGAACGGCGTCGACGCGATCTACACCGCTGACCCCAACAAGCACGCCGACGCCGAGCGGATCGACCGCGTCACGTACCGCGACGCGCTGCAGCGCGGCCTCAAGGTCGTCGACTCCACCGCGTTCAGCCTGTGCATGGACAACAACATGGACATGCGGGTGTTCGGCATGGAGCCGGTCGGCAACGTCACCCGTGCGCTGCTCGGCGAGCCCATCGGCACCCTGGTCACCGCCTGAGCGCCGCACCGGTCGCCGGGTGCGCGCCCGATAGAATTCTCAGAACGCCACGACGATAGGAGTCACCGTGATCGCGGATGTCCTCGCTGAAACCACCTCACGCATGACGCGGGCGCTCGAAGCCGCCAAGGAGGACTTCGCCACGGTCCGCACGGGCCGGGCGAACCCCCAGATGTTCCAGAAGGTGCTCGTGGACTACTACGGCACACCGACTCCGCTGGGTCAGCTCGCCTCCCTGGCGAACCCCGAGGCGCGCTCGCTCCTCATCACGCCGTACGACAAGTCGGCGCTGAAGGCCATCGAGCAGGCGATCCGCGACATGCCCAACCTCGGCGCGAACCCCACGAACGACGGCAACGTCGTGCGCGTGACGATGCCCGAGCTCACGGCTGAGCGCCGCAAGGAGTACGTCAAGCTCGTGAAGTCGAAGGGCGAGGACGCGAAGGTGCACATCCGCGGCATCCGCCGCAAGGGCAAGGACGAGCTCGACGCGCTCAAGAGCGAGGTCGGCGAGGACGAGATCGCCCGCGGTGAGAAGGAGCTCGACGCCATCACGCGCCAGCACGTCGACCTGGTCGACGACGCTCTCAAGCGCAAAGAGGCAGAGCTCCTCGAGGTCTGATCGGGAATGTCCGACGACGATTCGCGCGGCGCCGGCGACGGCGCGCCGCTGCAGCGCCGTAGAGCGTCCGGTTCAGCCCCGCTCTCCGGCGGCGTGCCTCTTGGCGACGAGGCGTTCCCCGCCTTCGACGCCGAGGCCATCCCACCGCGCCCGCCGCTCCCGGTCGGCGATGCCACCGAGCACGATACCGGCGATCACTACGCGATCCGCGAGCAGTGGCGCGCAGCGCGCGGCGAGTTCGAGAGTCACGTCACGCATGCCCGCGACCAGCTCGACCAGGCCAATGAGCGCATCAAGCAGCGCACGGGCAGGGACCTGATCGGCGCGATACTCATCGGCCTCGCCATCGGCGCGGCCCTGCTGGCCTCGCTGGTGTTCGAGAAGGTCTTCTTCGTGCCGTTCGCACTGGCGGCGGCGCTGCTGGGAACGTACGAGCTCGCTCTCGCTCTGCGCGGCGCCGGACGCCGTGTCGACGTCGTACCGCAGCTCGTGGCCGCCGCCCTCATCGTCGTCCCGGCGTATTTCGTGCAGATCTGGCTGGTCTGGGCGCTGTTGTTCCTCGCCGTCGCCCTGGTCATCGTGTGGCGGCTCGTCGCGCAGATGGTGGCGAAGGACGGACGCACCTACGGCGACGTGCTCAGCGACGCCGTCATCGCCGGCTTCGTGCAGGTGTACGTCCCGTTCCTCGCCGCCATGGCGCTGATCCTGCTGCGGCAGCAGGGCGGCCAGTGGTGGGTGCTGAGCTTCATCGTCATCGCCGTCGCCGCCGACACCGGCGCCTATGCGAGCGGACTCGCCTTCGGCAAGCATCCGATGGCGCCCAGGATCAGCCCGAAGAAGACGTGGGAGGGGTTCGCGGGTGCGGTCGTCGCCTCCATCGCCGCCGGCGTCCTGCTCGCCCTCTTCCTGCTCGAGCTGCCGTGGTGGGCCGGTGTGATCTTCGGCACGGCGATCCTGCTCTCCGCGACCCTCGGAGACCTCGGCGAATCGATGCTCAAGCGCGACATAGGCATCAAGGACATGAGCTCCTGGCTGCCCGGTCACGGCGGCGTCCTCGATCGACTCGACAGCATCCTGCTGTCGACGATCCCGACACTGTGCCTGTATTTCCTCCTCTCTCCCTGGGTGGTGCTGTGATGACCTCTTCCGACACGACGACTCGCGCCGAGGAGCCGATGTTCTCCCTGACCCATGGGCGCGAGCGCGGGTATCACCGCGCCGCCGTCGACACGTTCCTCGCCGCTGCTCGCCAGGCGTTCGAGGGGGCGGGAGACGACCTCACGGCCGCCGATGTGCGCGTGGCGTCGTTCCCGCTCGTCAAGGGCGGCTACGCAGTGGCCGAAGTCGACGCGGCGCTCGCCCGGGTGGAGGACGCCCTCGCCGCCCGCGAACGCGAGCGCGTCGTGCGCCGCCAGGGCGCGGGCGCGTGGGTGGAGCAGGCGCGTGCAGACGCGCAGGAGATCCTCGACCACCTCGCGCGCCCAGCGAAGCACCGCTTCGCACGGACAGGGATGCTCGCATTCGGATACCGGATCGACGAGGTCGACCACGTGTCGAGCCGGATCGTGCGGTATCTGCGCGACGGCGAGCCGCTCACGGCGGAGCAGCTGCGCTCGGCCGCGTTCCGCATGCAACGCGGGGGCTATCGCGAGGAGCAGGTCGATGCCCTGCTCGACGCGGCGGTCGACGTCATCCTGGCCGTTCGCTGAGAGTTCACACGAGGGATTCAGGCTCTCGCGGTAGACTCCCAGGCATCGTGAACTCCCGAAACGACATGACTTCCTCCCGAAAAGACCTGGCGACTCGGCCGAGCGTCGGCGCCCTGTCGTCGCGCAGCGGCACGGTCCGTCGGCGTGCGTCGGGCGTGCTGGCAGGTTTCGCCGTCGTCGGGTTCGCCGCTGCGATGGTGGCGCCGACGGCTGTCGCCCTCGCCGATCCGTCGGCGGAGGCTGCCGAGGAGTCGATGTACTCATTGGCCCTCGCCGACACGCAGGATCTCACCGTGACCGTCGAGGGGGCGGCGATCGCTCCGGCCCCGCGCGGCACCTTCAGCGTCTACGTCACGCCGAAGCCGACGCCGACCACCGCGTCCACCGGTGGCGGGGGCGGCGGGTCCTTGGCGCCCTACACGGGCGGGGGAGCACCCGCCGAGTGGATGGCCGCCGCTGGAATCGCCGAATCCGACTGGCCGTACGTCAACTACATCGTCTCCAAGGAGAGCGGCTGGAACCCGAACGCGACCAACCGCTCATCGGGCGCCTGCGGACTCGTCCAGGCGCTCCCGTGCAGCAAGGTGCCGGGCAACGGCTACAACCCCGTGGACAACCTGCGGTGGGGCAATGGCTACGCCGTCGGGCGGTACGGCAGCTGGGAAGGCGCCTACAACTTCTGGACCCGGAACCACTGGTGGTGACGGCACGTCGTGCCCCGCTCGCGCAAGCGCCGTCCGTCGCGCCCTGATTCCGAAGACTCGCTCGAGCGCCTGCTCGCGTCGTGGAAGCGCACCGAGGTGCGCCGGGGGATCGAGTGGACGGTGCAGCCGATTTCGGCGCCGCAGGCGCAGAAGGACTACGTGTGCCCCGGATGCGGATGCTCGATCGACCAGGGCGCCGCTCACCTCGTCGCTTGGCGCGCCGACGGCGTGCTCGGAGACGCGGCGGACCTCGCCGCGCGCAGACACTGGCACACCCATTGCTGGAGGATTGCATGACCATGGAGATCCGCGGCCCGCTCGAGCTGCCCGCGCGCCGGGAGGACATCGAGCTGCGCACGGCCGACGGGCTCACCCTCGTCGGAGAGCTCGCCCTGCCGGAGTCGACGTCGCCCGTCGCGACTCTCGTGACGCTGCATCCGCTGCCGACCGCCGGCGGCTTCATGGACTCGCACATCCTGCGCAAGGCGGCGGCGCGGTTGCCCGCGCTGGCTGAGCTGGCGGTGCTGCGCTTCAACACGCGCGGGACGACCTCGCCGCGTGGCACCAGCGAAGGCTCCTTCGACGGGGGAGCGGCGGAGCGGCTCGACGTCGCCGCCGCGATGCAGATCGTGCAGGAGCGCGCTCTTCCCCGCCCCTGGCTCGTCGGCTGGTCGTTCGGTACGGAGCTCGCGCTGAAGTACGGCCGCGAGCACGACATCGATGGCATCATCCTGCTCTCGCCGCCGCTGCACCGCGCGACCGATGCGGAGGTCGCGGCGTGGGCGCACAGCGACCGTGAAGTTGTCGTCCTCGTGCCGGAGCTCGACGACTTCCTGCGCCCTGCAGAAGCCGCCGAGCGCTTCGCCTCGATCCCGCACGCGCGGCTGATCGCGGTCGAGGGCGGCAAGCACCTCTGGGTCGGCGAGAGCCAGACGCGGCGGGTGCTCACCGAGATCGTCGCTGCGGTCAACCCCGGAGCCCTGCCGCTGCCGACCCATTGGCCCGTCGACTGACCGAACCCGCCGGGCGCCGCGCGCTCAGAGCTCGTTCATCCGCGGGATCAGCACCTGCCGGTAGATGATGAGGATGCTGGCGGCCACCGGAATGGCGATGAGCGCGCCGAGCAGGCCCAGCAGGCTTCCACCGGCGAGGGCGGCGACGACGACGACCGCCCCCGGTACGGAGACCGCGCGGCTCATGATGCGCGGCGAGATCACGTATGCCTCGATCTGCATGTAGATGAGGTAGTAGATGGCGGCGGCGATCGCCGTGGCCGGCGACCCGAGGCCCGGGATCAGGCAGGTGAGCACGATGATCGTCGAACCGGTGAGAGTGCCCACCAGCGGGATCAGGGAGAAGAAGAAGGCCACGACGGCGAGCACGGCGGGGAACGGCGCCCGGATGATCGACAGGTAGATCATGCTGAGGACGCCGTTGATCACGCCCTGCGAGACCTGGCCGATGACGTAGTGGCCGACCGAGTCGGTGATCTGCTCGGAGAGATCGATGAATCGATCGCGCTTGGACGCCGGGACCAGCTGGTACACGGCGCGCTTCAGAGACGGTGTGGACGCCGTCAGGTAGATCGTGAGGATGAGGACGATGAAGGTGCTGAAGAGTCCGTTCAGCACGGCGCCGCTCGCGGTGAGCACGCCCTGGCCGACCGTGCTGCTGACGTCAGTGAGGTTCTTCTCGAGCCAGTCGTTGACGTACTCGAACACCCGGTCGACGTCGAGGTTGGGAAAGGTCGATGTCAGCCACGCACGGACGTCGTCGAGGGGGTTCTCGCGCTGAACGAGTCGGGAGATCTGGGCCGCCAGCTGGGAGATCTGGTTGATCAGGACCGGGAGCACGATCAGCACGATTCCGGCGAGCACGCTCAGCACGGCGAGGATCGTGATGAGCACGGCGGACCAGCGGGGGAGCCTGCGGCGCTCGAGGAAGGACACCAGCGGATCGAGGCCGAGGCTGAGGAACAACGCGGTGCCGATGTACAGGAGGATCGTCGACAGCGTGTGCACGCTGTTGATGAGCAGGATGCCGAGACCCACGCCGAGCGTCGCCACCAGTGCGGTGCGGAAAGGACTGTGGATCTTCATCGGATGCTCCAGGTCGTGCGGATGCTGACAGGCTATCCGGCGCGGACGACACCGTGCCCGCGACGTGCCGGGAGACGCCTGCGGCACCTGCTCGTGGGCAACACTCAGGTGCTTTCGCTAGTCTGATACGTCGAGTGTTTGCGGCCCGGGCATCTTCTCGGGGCGCGTGAGGAGACTTTTCGTGCGTTTCGTCTGGGCCGTCGTGGCCTTCGTGCTGGCCACGGTCCTGATCGGCGCGGGCATCGCGCAGAGGACCATCTTCCAGGGCCCGTCATCCGAGAAGGTGACGGTCGATGTCGAAGAGCCCGCGCCGTTCGTCATGCTCGACGGCGCCGTGCTCCGCGCGCACCCGGGGTCGCAGACCCTGCTCGTGCGCGGCGACGGCGACATCTTCGCCGCGTACGGACGCACGGCCGACATGCAGGCGTGGCTCGCCGATGTCGACTACAACCACGTCACCCTCAACGATGACGGCACGCTGGACGTGCAGCTGATCCCGGCGTCCGTCGACCGCACGACGACTCCCATCGAGGCGACCCCGGCTCCGACCGAGGAGGCGACCCCGGCTCCCGTCGAGGAGACGACGGGGGAGGACGTTGTCGCCCCGGCCACGGGGCACGACCCGGCCGGCTCCGACCTCTGGCTCGATCAGTTCGGCGAGACCGACACGCTGATCGCAGACAACATGCAGCTCCCCGACGGGGTGAGCATGCTCATCGCCTACGACGGCACCGCCGATGCTCCCAGCGACATCAGCGTCTCCTGGCCGCTGGACACCTCGGCGCCTCTCACCGGCCCGCTCGTGACCTCCGGCGTGATCGTGCTGATCGTCGGCCTCGTGCTCTACGTTCTCGGCATCCGTCATCAGCGTCGTGGTCGCGGGCCGCTGCGCAAGGGCCCCGGCCCCCTTCCGATCACGGAGCCGCTCGATCTCGCCGAGCTCCCCGCCGCCGAGCGCGCGGCCATCACACGCCCCGCGGCATCCGATGCCCCAGCATCCGCTGACGCGCCCGACGCGGCCGAGCCCGTCGCCGATGACGCTCAGGGGGAGAAGCCGGCGCAGGAGCCCAGGACCGAGATGCGCGCGGCGCGGCCTGTCCGGCGCCGCTGGGCGCTGGTCGTTCCGGCGCTCGCGCTGACCGGCGTCCTCGCCACGGGGTGCACGGCGGACTCCTGGCCGCAGTTCGGCGCTGCCTCGCCGACGCCGTCGCCGACCCCCAGCATCATCGTGCCCGAGAACCAGAAGCCGCCGGCGGTCACCGAGGCCCAGGCGAAGCGGATCATCGGACAGGCATCCGCCACGCTCGCCGAGGCCGACGCCGCCATGGACATCGAGCTCGCGAAGACGCGTCTGGACGGGCCAGTGCTCGCGGCGCGCACCGCCGCCTATGCCGTGCGCGCGAAGGTGCCGGAGACCCCTGTCCCCGCGGCCATCCCCACCGACGACGTCGAGGTCGTGCTGCCGGAGGCGACCGACCGCTGGCCGCGCACCGTGCTGCTGCTCACTCGCAGCGAAGCGGACGAGACTGTTCCCCCCGTGATCCTCACGATGACCCAGGCCGACCCCTGGTCGAACTACAAGATCACCAACATCGCCGAGATGCTCGCCGATACCCAGCTGCCCGAGGTGGTCGCGCCGTGGCTCGGCACCTCCCTGGTGCCTGCCGAATCGGCGTTCCTCAGCGTCGCCCCCGGCAAGCTCGCCGAGGCGTTCTCCGACGTCATCGACGCGAACGAGCAGAGCCCGACGTACGGTTCGTTCGACGACGTGGCGCTCGCCTACGCGACCTCGATCCGCGACAGTCGTCAGGCGATCGTGCAGAACCTCGCCGACAACGACGCGGCGGAGACCTCGAAGGTCGACTTCGACATCGCGCCCGCCGATGTCGCGCCGGTGTCGATGACGACCCTCGACAGCGGGGCGATCGTCGCCGTCACGCTCATCGAATCGCAGAGCGTGACCCCGACGACGACCGAAGCCGTCATCCGCTTCGGCGACAACCCAGAGGCCAAAGCGCTGACGGGGGTCAGCGAGTCGGCTAAGGGCGTGACCACGACCTACGAGTTCCAGCTGTTCTTCGCCGTGCCTGCGCAAGGATCGACCGAGCAGATCCACCTGCTCGGTGCGCGTCAGAGCATTCTCTCCGTCGAGGTGATCAAGTGAACCAGATGTCCCCCGCAGCCCTTCGCGGCGCCGTTGACCTGTCGTCGCTGCGCAACCGTCCCGCCCCTGCGGCCGGCGCTGCCGCCGGCGCTGCGGCACCGGCAGGAGCCGTTGACGTCGTCGTCGACGCGACGGATGCGACCTTCGGCGAGATCCTCGAGCTCTCGCGCACCGTTCCCGTCGTCATCGACCTCTGGGCCGAGTGGTGCGGGCCGTGCAAGCAGCTCAGCCCGATCATCGAGAAGGTCACGCGCGAGCTCGACGGCCGCGTCGTGCTCGCCAAGGTCGACGTCGACGCGAACCCCCAGATCGCGCAGGGGTTCCGCGCGCAGTCGATCCCCATGGTCGTGGCGCTCATCGCCGGGCAGCCCGTGCCGCTGTTCACCGGAGCGGTGCCGGAGGAGCAGGTGCGCGACGTGTTCGCCAAGCTGCTGCAACTGGCCGCGGAGAACGGCGTGAGCGGCACGCTCGCCGTCGACGGCGCCGCCGCGCCGGGAGCGGCGGAGCCGGAGCTGCCGCCGCTGCACGCCGAGGCGTACGCGGCCATCGAGAAGGGCGATTACGCGGGGGCGATCGTCGCCTACGAGAAGGCCCTCGCCGAGAATCCGCGCGACGAGGAGGCCGCTGCCGGCCTCGGACAGGTGCGCCTGCTCGACCGGGTGCAGTCCCTGGACATCCAGGCGGCGCGTGCGGCGGCAGCAGCGGCGCCGCTCGACGTGCAGGCGCAGTTCGACGTCGCCGACCTCGATCTCGCCGGCGGGCACGTCGACGACGCGTTCGACCGGCTGCTCGACCTCTTCGCCGCGCTGCCGGCCGACGAGCGCACGCCCGTCCGCGAGCGGCTCGTCGAGCTGTTCGGCCTCATCGGCGCCGCCGACCCGCGGGTGTCGGCGGCGCGCAACAGGCTGACGTCGCTGCTGTTCTGACGCTCAGCCCGCGTTGACGGTTGGCAGGTGCGTCTCGCCCTGATAGCGCAGCCAGATCGTCGACAGAGCGGGCAGCGTGAGCGTGGCCGTCGGCGCGTCGCCGTCGGCCCTCGAGGCGACGACCATGCCGAGGTTGCCGGAGCCGCGGCCGCCGAAATCACCGGCATCCGTGTTGAGCACCTCGTTCCAGACGCCCTCCCTCGGCAGTTCGAGCCGATAGCCGCCGCGCTCCACGCCTGCGAAGTTGCTCACCACGACGAGGCGCCCTCCGTGGGCGTCGCGTCGCTCGAAGGCGATGACGGTCGGATCCCAGGTCGGAGCGCCGAGCCGGGAGAACGACGAGCCGTCGTTGTCGCGTTCCCAGAGCGGGGACTGCGAACGGTAGGTGCGGTTGAGCGCGCCGACGAACTCCAGGAGCTGACGGTGCGCGGGCTGGTCGAGCAGCCACCAGTCGATCTCGCGGGATTCCGACCATTCGGAGAGCTGTCCGAGCTCCTGCCCCATGAACAGCAGCTTCTTGCCGGGGTGGCCCCACATGTATCCGAGGTAGGCGCGCGCGTTCGCGAGCTTGTGCCAGTGATCGCCCGGCATCTTCGCCAGGAGGCTCCCCTTGCCGTGCACGACCTCGTCGTGGCTGATGGGCAGCATGTAGTTCTCGCCGAAGGCGTAGACGAACGAGAAGGTCATCTCACCCTCGTGGTGCGAGCGGTACATGGGGTCGCGTTCGATGTACTGCAGCGAGTCGTTCATCCAGCCCATGTTCCATTTGAACCCGAAGCCGAGTCCGGCGTGGCTGGTGGGAGCGGTGACGCCGGGGAACGACGTCGACTCCTCGGCGATCATGAGGATGCCGGGGTGCAGGCGATACGCCGTGGCGTTGACCTCCTGGAGGAAGCGGATGGCCTCGAGGTTCTCGCGGCCGCCGTGGATGTTCGGCTCCCACTCGCCGGCCTTGCGGGAGTAGTCGAGGTAGAGCATCGAGGCGACCGCGTCCACGCGCAGACCGTCGACGTGGAACTCCTCGAACCAGTACAGCGCATTGGCGACGAGGAAGTTGCGCACCTCGTTGCGTCCGTAGTCGAAGATGAGGGTGCCCCAGTCCTGATGCTCGCCGCGTCGCGGGTCGGGGTGCTCGTAGAGGGCCTGGCCGTCGAAGCGGGCCAGGGCGAAGTCGTCTTTGGGGAAGTGGCCGGGGACCCAGTCCATGATCACGCCGATGCCGGCCTGGTGCAGCCGGTCGATGAGGTGGCGGAGATCGTCCGGGGAGCCGAAACGGCTCGTCGGCGCGTAGTACCCGGAGACCTGGTAGCCCCAAGAACCGCCGAACGGATGCTCGGCCAACGGCATGAACTCGACATGAGTGAAGCCGGCGTTGGTGACGTGCTCGATGAGCGGATCGGCCGCGTCACGATAGCCGAGGCCGCCGCGCCAGGAACCGAGATGGACTTCGTACACCGAGAGGGGCTGCGCCACGGCGTGCGTCGCGGCACGGCGCGTCATCCAGGCGCCGTCTCCCCAGGTGTAGGTCGATTCCGTCACGATGGATGCCGTCGCCGGCGGCACCTGCGCCGCCTGCGCGAGGGGATCGGCCTTCAAGATCCAGCGCCCGTCGCGGGGGCGGATCTCGTACTTGTAGCGCGTCCCCAGCTCGACGCCGGGGATGAACAGCTCCCAGATGCCGCTCGCTCCCATCGAGCGCATCGCGTGGGCTTCGCCGTTCCAGCCGTTGTGGTCGCCCACGACGCGCACCGCGGTCGCGTTCGGCGCCCACACCGCGAAGGCGATGCCGGTGTCGCCGTCGAGGGTGCGCGGATGCGCGCCCAGCACGCTCCAGAGCCGTTCGTGGCGTCCCTCGGCGATCAGATGCACATCGAGCTCGCCCAGGCTCGGCAGATGCCGGTACGGGTCGCCCTCGATCCGCTCGGGGTCGTCGGCGTAGGCGGTGGCGATGCGATAGGCCACAGGGGCGCCGGGGTGACGCCCCTCCCAGATGCCCCGGGCGATGTGGGAGAGCTCGAGCCGCGAGCCGTCGGCGAAGACCGCGGCCACCGAGGCCGCGAGGGGGCGCCGGACGCGGATCACCGTGACGGTGCGGGCTGATCCATCGGTGTGCGGGTGCGCACCGAGCACGGCGTGCGGATCGTGATGGGATGCCGCCGAGACCGCCTCCCAGTCCGCCGCCGCCGCGACGTCTTCGACGTAGCTCATGATCGCGCCCTCACCTTCAGGATGTGCACCGGCTCGGAGAACGAGTCCAGTCGCACGTAGTTGTGGTCGGTCCAGGTCCAGACCGCACCCGTGATGAGGTCTTCGACCTCGAAGCTCTCTCCCCGCGGGACACCCCACACCGTGGAGTCGAGATGGACCGTCGTCTCGCGCACGGAGTGCGGGTCGACGTTCGCCACGACGATGATCGTGTCGTGCTGCCCTGTACCGGTGAAGGCCGCGTCGAGATGCTTGCTGTAGACGAGGATGGCGTCGTCTTCGCTCCAGTGCGCGCGGAAGTTGCGCAATTGGCGCAGGGCCGGATGCTCCCGGCGGATGGCGTTGAGCCGGCGCAGCAGTGGGGCGAGCGAGGTGCCGGCGGCTTCTGCACCCTCCCAGTCGCGCAGCTTGTACTCGTACTTCTCGTTGTCGATGTTCTCCTCCGAGCCCGGCCGGGCGACGTTCTCGAACAGCTCGTACCCCGCGTACACGCCGTAGACCGGCGCCGCGGTCGCCGCGATGCACGCGCGCACCTTGTATGCGGCGCGTCCGCCGTACTGCAGGTACTCGGTGAGGATGTCATGCGTGTTCACGAAGAGATTCGGCCGCATGTAGTCGCTGGTCTCCTGCGAGACGGAGGTGAGGAACTCCTCGAGCTCCGCCTTGGTGTTGCGCCAGGTGAAGTAGCTGTAGCTCTGCTGGAAGCCGACGGCGGCGAGCGCCCGCATCACCGCAGGGCGGGTGAACGCCTCCGCGAGGAAGATCACGTCGGGATCGCTGGCGTTCACCGTTGCGATGAGCCACTCCCAGAACTGCAGCGGCTTGGTGTGCGGGTTGTCGACGCGGAAGATCTTCACCCCCTGGCGCACCCAGTGCATCACGACGCGCAGCATCTCCTGATAGATGCCGGCGGGGTCGTTGTCGAAGTTCAGGGGGTAGATGTCCTGATACTTCTTCGGCGGGTTCTCCGCGTACGCGATGGTGCCGTCGGGGAGGGTCGTGAACCACTCGGGGTGCTCGGTCACCCAGGGGTGGTCGGGAGAGGCCTGCAGGGCGAGGTCGAGGGCGACCTCGAGGCCCTGCGCGCTGGCGGCGCGCACGAAGGCGCGGAAGTCGGCTGGTCCGCCGAGATCGGGGTGGATCGCATCGTGCCCGCCCTCGGCGGCGCCGATGGCGTACGGGGAGCCGGGGTCGCCCGGCTCGGCGGTGAGGGTGTTGTTGCGTCCCTTGCGGTTCGTGGTGCCGATGGGGTGGATCGGCACGAGGTACACGACGTCGAATCCCATGGCGGCGACTCCGGGGAGACGCTTGGCCGCGGTGCGGAACGTCCCGGACTTGATTGTCCCGTCCTTCAGCCGCTTCGCGCCCTCGGACCGGGGGAAGAACTCGTACCAGGCGCCGACGCCGGCGGCCTCGCGCTCGACGAGGAGCGTCTGCGGGGCAGTTGTCGAGCCCAGCGAGGTGAGCGGGCGCTCGTGGAAGATCTGCGCGAGCGCGGCATCCGTCGACGCCGCCAGCGTCACGTCGGCCGCTGCGTCGACGAGGGAGTCGGCGGTGGCCTTGAGGAGCTTGCGCTGGGCGGCTGGACGATCCTTCTCGGCGGCGGCGCGGGTGAGCAGCCCTGCGCCGAGCGCCGCCATCACCGGCACGTCCACCCCCGCTTCGACCTTGAGCTCTGCGGCGTGGGCCCACGTGGCGAAGTCGTCGGCGAAGGCCTCGAACGAGAAGCTCCAGGCGCCCTGCACGTCGAGAGCGACCTCGACCGCCCAACGGTCGCTGCCGTCCAGGAGAGGATGCAGCCGGTGCAGGCTCTGGGAGCCGTCAGGCGCGGTCAGACGCAGCTGAACGCCGATGATGTCGTGACCCTCACGGAACGAGACGACGCCGAAGGGAAGCACCTCGCCGACGAACGCCTTGGGGGCGAATCCGCCGGGAACCCGGGGCGTGCCGTCCAGAAGGGGGATGCGCGTGGTGCGCAGGCCTTCATCGTCGGCTGCCGCGTTCAGGGGACGCAGAGGGATCTGGGCGGGGCTCCGCAGAGCCGGGTCACTGGTGTTCGCATGTGGAGCCACACTGTGAATGTACCGTTACCGATGCACCCGCGGTAGCGCGCGACAGGGCGCGTCGCCACCGGGGTCACTCCACGCGGAACAGACGCATCGACGTGCCCTTCACCGGCAGCACGTCACCGGGCGCGAAGACCTCTTCGACGTCGCTCGGGCGCTCGTCGGCGCTGGACCACAGGCTCACGAACCGGGTCGCGTCCTCCAGCTCTACGGGCAGGCGCACGTCGATCGGTGCCTCGGTGCCGTGCACGATGAGCAGGATGCGGTTCGGGGCCTCGAGGTCGGGCGTGGAGGCGGCGACGTACTGCAGGGTCCGGTTGCCCGGATCCGTCCACTGCTCGCTCTCCATCGTCTCGCCGTTCTGGTCGAACCAGTCCATGACGCTCGCGTTCGGGATGTGCTCGCCGAGACGGGCGTACTTGCTGGGTCGCAGCGCCGGGTTCTCCGCGCGCAGGCGGGTGAGGCGGGCCACGTGGGCGCGCAGATCCTCCTGCCACGGAGCGTTGTCCCAGCTCAGCCAGGTGAGGGCGGAGTCCTGCGCATAGGCGTTGTTGTTGCCGCGCTGGGTGCGCCCCACCTCGTCGCCCGCGGTGAGCATCGGGATGCCGGCGGAGAGCAGCAACGTGCCCAGGAGGTTGCGCATGGCCTTGCGCCGCACGGCGAGGACGGCCTGGTCGTCGGTCGGTCCCTCGACGCCGTGGTTGAACGAGCGGTTCATATCGGCGCCGTCGCGGTTGTGCTCGCCGTTGGCCTCGTTGTGCTTGAGGTCGTAGGAGACGAGATCGTGCAGCGTGAAACCGTCGTGGGCGGTGACGAAGTTGATGCTCGCCAGCGGTCCGCGTTCGTCGCTGAAGGTGTTCGACGACCCGGCGAGACGGGTCGCGAAACCGCCGACGCCGACGGGAGCGGAGGCGCGGCGCGCGTAGTCGATGTCGCTGAGCCAGAAGTTGCGCACGCGGTCGCGGTAGCGGTCGTTCCACTCATGCCAGCCGGAGGGGAAGTTGCCGGTCTGCCAACCGCCGAGGCCGACGTCCCACGGTTCGGCGATGAGCTTGGTGCCCTTGAGCACGGGGTCCGCCGTGATCGCGGTCAGCAGCGGATGCTCGGGGGTGTACGTGTGCGCGGCGTCGCGGGCGATGGCGGTGGCGAGGTCGAACCGGAAGCCGTCGATCTGCATCTCCTGCGCCCAGTACCGCAGGGAGTCGAGCACGAGCCGCGCCCCGGCATCCGTCGCCGTGTTCAGCGTGTTCCCGCAGCCGGTCGTGTCGATGTAGGCGCCGTTGGGCTCCTGACGGTAGTAGGCGGCGTTGTCGATGCCGCGCAGGTTCCAGCGCGGCCCTCCGATGCCCTCTTCGGCGGTGTGGTTGTAGACGACGTCGAGGATGACCTCGAGGCCCGCCTCGTGCAGCAGTCGAACCATGCCCTTGAACTCTGCGAGCACGGCCTCGGGGCCGCCCTTGCGCGATGCCTCGGTGGCGTAGGCGGCGTGGGGCGTGAAGAAGTTCAGCGTGTTGTAGCCCCAGTAGTTCGACAGGCCCCGCTCGAGCAGCCGCGGCTCTGACACGAAGGCGTGCACGGGGAGGAGCTCGATCGAGGTGATGCCGAGCTCCTGGAAGTACGCGATCATCGCCGGATGCGCGAGCCCGGCGTAGGTGCCGTGCAGCGCCGGCGGGACGCCGGGGTGGCGCTTGGTCATGCCCTTGAGGTGGCCCTCGTAGATGACCGTGCGATCCAGCGGCACGCGGGGCTTGCGCGACTCGCCCCAGTCGAAACCGTCGACGATGACGACCGAGCGCCACTCCTCGTAGCCGTCGCCCTGGGCGAGGCCGCGGGCGTAGGGGTCAAGGAGCAGCGTCTCCGGATTGAAGGTGTTGCCGGGGCCGTGCGGGCCGCCCACGCGCAGGGCGTAGCGGGTGCCGGGCTGGAGGAGCTCGGTGGTGACCTCCCAGACGCCGCCCGGCAGGCGCGAGAGATCGACCTGATCGGTGACCCAGTCGAGGTCGGTGGCGTCGAACACGACGAGCTCGATGGACGAGGCGTGCTGGGACCACACGCGCAGGGTTCCGACGCCGCCGTGCAGCCGCACGCCGAGGTTGTCCAGTGCGGAGCCGCCTGGTACGGCGGGGTCACGGTTCGCGGGCATGAGTACAGATTAGGCGCTGTGCCTGGGTGTCACGACACGGAGCACTCGGTTCCACATGCCGGGGCCGTGAAAATAGGGGAGAGTTGTAGCTGATGAGCCACTATCTCGACCACGCCGCCACGTCTCCGCTGCGCCCGGAGGCGCGCGAGGCGTGGCTGGAGGCCTCCGGGATCGTCGGCAACGCCTCCTCGACGCACGGCGCGGGGCAGGATGCACGACGCCTGCTGGAGGAGTCGCGCGAGCGCGTCGCCGCCGTGCTCGGCTGCGAGCCCATCGAGGTCGTCTTCACCTCTGGCGGCACCGAGTCGATCAACTTCGCGCTGCGCGGGCTGTGGATCGAGCGGGCGGACGGCACGGACGCCGTCGTCATGCCCGACGCGGAGCACCACGCGACGATGGACACGGTCGCTTCTCTCGTGCGCGACGGCGCGGTGCTGCGCGCGGTGCCCGTCACGCCGCAGGCGCGGGTGCCCGTCGACGTCTTCGCCGCGGCTCTGCCGGGCGCCGCTCTCGCGACCGCCCTCGTCGCGAACAACGAGGTGGGGACCGTCAACGACGCGGCGGGCCTCGCCCGGTCGGCGGCGGATGCCGGGGTGCCGCTGCACCTCGACGCGGTCTCGGCGCTCGGCCACGTTGGTATCTCCTTCGCGGCGCTCCGCGGCGACGCGGCACCGGGTATCGGGCTCGTGGCCATGAGCATCGCCGGGCACAAGATCGGCGCACCGGTGGGCATCGGAGCGGTCGTCGTCGCCCGCAGCGCGCGGATCGCTGCGCTGCTGCACGGCGGCGCTCAGCAGCGCAGCCTCCGCGCCGGCACCCAGGACGTGCCCGGTGCCGCAGCCCTCGCCGTCGCGATGGAGCTCGCCGAGACCGAGCGGGAGGGCGAGGAGGAGCGTCTGGGTGCGCTGCGCGACAGGCTGGTCGACGGCATCCGCGTGCGCGTCCCCGGTGCGCAGCTCCTCGGGGATCCCGTCGAGCGGCTCGGGGGCAACGCCCATCTCCTGTTCCCCGGCGCGGTGGGGGAGAGCATGCTGTTCCTGCTCGACATGGCGGGGATCGCGGCGTCGACGGGCTCGGCCTGCCAGGCCGGCGTCGCCGAGCCCTCCCACGTGGTGATGGCGATGGGCCACGACGAACGCGCGGCGCGCAGTGTGCTGCGCTTCTCGCTCGGGCGCACATCGACCGATGCCGACGTCGACGCCGTCCTCGCGGTGATCGCCGACGCCGCCCGCCGCGCCTCCACAGGCGCCTGAGCCCTCGGCTCCTGGGCGTCGGCGGAGCGAGCAGGCGAAGGGCTCGTAGACTGGAGTTCATGCGCATCCTGGCGGCCATGAGCGGCGGAGTCGACTCCGCCGTCGCCGCCGCGCGCGCGGTCGACGCCGGTCATGACGTCGTCGGCGTGCACCTCGCGCTCTCCCGCGCCGGGGGGACGCTGCGCACCGGAAGCCGCGGATGCTGCACGATCGAGGACGCCCTGGACGCGCGCCGCACGGCGGATCTGCTCGGCATCCCCTTCTACGTGTGGGACTTCTCCGAACGCTTCCGCGATGACGTCATCGCCGACTTCGTCGCCGAGTACCAGGCGGGCCGCACCCCCAATCCGTGCATGCGCTGCAACGAGAAGATCAAGTTCGCCGCCCTCCTCGAGCGCGCCATCGAACTCGGCTTCGACGCCGTGTGCACCGGCCACTACGCGAACCTCGTCCCGACCGAGGCCGGCCTCGAGCTGCATCGCGCGGCCGACGACGCGAAGGACCAGTCCTACGTGCTCGGGGTGCTCACCGCCGAGCAGCTCGCGCACACGTACTTCCCGTTGGGCTCGACCCCCTCGAAGGCGCTCGTGCGCGCCGAGGCCGCCGCGCGGGGGATCGGCGTCGCGCAGAAGCCGGACAGCCACGACATCTGCTTCATCCCCGATGGCGACACGCGCGGCTGGCTGGCCGAGAAGGTCGGCACGGCGACCGGCGACATCGTCGATCGCGACGGCGTCGTCGTCGGCACCCACGAGGGCGCGCACGCGTTCACCGTCGGACAGCGCCGCGGGCTTAAGCTCGGCGTGCCTGCGGCCGACGGCAAGCCGCGGTTCGTGCTCGAGGTGCGTCCTGTGTCGAACACCGTCGTCGTCGGGCCGAAAGAGGCTCTCGCGGTCGCGGAGATCTCGGGGGCCCGGTTCAGCTGGGCCGGTGCCGCCCCGGAGACCTCCGAGTTCGCCTGCGAGGTGCAGATCCGGGCGCACGCCGAGCCCGTGCCGGCATCCGCCTTCGTCACGGCCGACGGCGTGCGCGTCGTCCCCGACGCGGCGCTGGACGGCGTGGCCACAGGTCAGACCGCCGTGCTCTACCTCGGCACCAGGGTGCTCGGCCAGTTCACGATCGACCGCACGGTCTCCGCGGTGCCCGTGGGGGCCTGAGCGCCCTCGGATGTCGGTGCCCGCTCGTAGACTGAGCGGGTGCCGGACAACATCTCGCTGGAAGCCGCCCGTACCGAGGCCGAAGAGCTCACGACGCTCATCCTCGAGGCGAAAGAGGCCTACTACGGGCGCGATGCGTCGCTCGTCGACGACGCCACGTACGACGGCTGGATGCAGCGGCTCGAGGCGCTCGAACGGCTCCATCCCGAGCTGCAGGGGCAGGATTCGCCGACGCAGCTCGTGGGTGCAGCCCAGGCGACGGGACTGGCGACGATCGAGCACGCAGAGCGGATGCTGAGCCTCGACAACGTGTTCTCGATCGATGAGCTGCGCGAATGGGCTGCCAAGACCGCCGCCGCTGCGGGCCGGCACGTGAACTGGCTCACCGAGCTGAAGATCGACGGGCTCGCGATCAACCTCCGTTACGAGAACGGCGTCCTCACCTCGGCGGCGACCCGCGGCGACGGCCGAGTCGGCGAGGTCGTGACCGAGAACGCGCTGCGGTTGCCGGAGATCCCAGAGCGGCTCGCCGGAGAAGGCCATCCCGCCCTCGTCGAGGTCCGCGGCGAGGTCTTCATCCCGGTCGCGGCGTTCGAGAGGCTCAACGCCGCGCAGGCCGCCTTCCGCGAGCGCGCATACGCCGATGCGCGCTCGCGCTGGGAGGCGCGCTCCGGCGCCAAGCGCCCGTTCGAGGAGGAGAAGGCGCGCGCTGCCGCCGCCCGGCGCTTCCCCTCCTTCGCGAACCCGCGCAACGCCGCGAGCGGGGGCCTGCGGCAGCAGCTCGACAAGAAGGAGGGCCTCGAGCTCGAAGCGGGCCTGCTGCGCATCGAGTCGCTGGCGATGTACGTGCACGGCATCGGCGCGTGGCAGAACCCGCCGGTCGCCGCGCAGAGCGAGGTGTACGAGCTGCTCGCCGAGTGGGGACTGCCGGTGAGCCCGCACACGCAGGTCTGCGCCGACATCGACGCGGTCGCAGGCGTCGTCGAGCACTTCGGCGCCCACCGCCACGACATCGAGCACGAGCTCGACGGCATCGTCGTGAAGGTCGACGAGCTCGCCCTGCACGACGAGCTCGGCATGACCAGCCGCGCTCCGCGCTGGGCGATCGCCTACAAGTACCCGCCCGAGGAGGTGCAGACGAAGCTGCTCGACATCGTCGTCTCGGTGGGGCGCACGGGCAGGGCGACGCCCTTCGCCGTGATGGCCCCGGCGCACGTCGCCGGGTCGGTCGTTCGTCAGGCGACCCTGCACAACAGAGACGTCGTGAAGGCGAAGGGCGTGCTCATCGGCGACACCGTGGTGCTGCGCAAGGCCGGCGACGTGATCCCCGAGGTGCTGGGGCCCGTCGTCGAGAAGCGCGACGGCACCGAGCGCGAGTTCGTCATGCCCGAGAAGTGCCCCGAGTGCGGCACGGCGCTGCGGCCGATGAAGGAGGGCGACATCGACCTGCGCTGCCCGAATGCGCGCTCGTGCCCTGCACAGGTGCGCGGGCGCGTCGAGCACATCGGCTCCCGCGGGGCTCTTGATGTCGAGGCTCTCGGCGAGGTGACGGCGGCGGCGCTGACCCAGCCGACGTTCCCCGAGGCGCCTCCGCTCGAGACCGAAGCGGGGCTGTTCGCGCTCACCCTCGAGCAGCTGGTGCCGATCGAGCTCGTCGTGCGCGACGCGGAGACGGGGCTGCCCAAAGAGGACGACGACGGTCTCGTGAAGACGCGCTCGCCGTTCCGGCGCAATCCGACCGCGGCGGAGAAGAAGCAGGGTCTCGACGGCCCGCAGCCGTCGTCGCAGGCGCTCACCCTCCTCGCCGAACTCGAGAAGGCCAAGACAAAGGAACTCTGGCGGCTGCTCGTCTCGTTGAACATCCGTCACGTCGGCCCGGTCGCCGCGCGCGCCCTGGCGCAGTGGTTCGGCTCGCTCGATGCGATCCGCTCGGCCTCGCGGGAGGAACTGGCGGCCGTCGAGGGCGTGGGCGGCATCATCGCCGACTCGCTGCTGGACTGGTTCGAGGTCGACTGGCATCGAGAGATCGTCGAGCGATGGGCGCAGGCCGGCGTGCAGTGGGCCACCCCGGGCCATCCTGGGCCTGGCGCGGCGGTCGCGGAGGGCGGTGTGCTCGATGGCCTCACCGTTGTCGCGACCGGTTCCCTCGACGGCTACACCCGTGAGGGCGCGCAGGAGGCGATCATCAAGGCGGGCGGCAAGGCGGCATCCAGCGTGTCGAAGAAGACCGATTTCGTCGCCGCCGGCCCGGGCGCCGGGTCGAAGCTCGCCAAAGCCGAGGAGCTCGGCATCCGCATCCTCGACGCCGCGCAGTTCCACGTGCTCGTGACCGAGGGGCCAGACGCCCTGGGGGAGTGAGCACATCGCGGATCCGGCGACGTCGCGCTGGCGCCGTTTCGGAGGGGCCGCGCGACACGCCGATCAGGCCTCGGATGCCGCGGCGTGTGGGCCGCCGCATCCGAAGCCGTGCGCGGCTCAGCCCTTGTGACGGGGCTTGCGGAACGGCTTCTCGTCGCGGTCGCCGCGCGCGGGCCGGTCGTCGCGGTCGCGCGAAGGACGCTCGTCGTAGGGCGGGCGAACCCGGCGCTCGAACCGGTCACCGTCGCGTCGTGCCGTACCGCCGCGCGGGCCGCGATCGGCCTTGATCTCGATGAGGCGTCCGGAGATCCGGGTGTCGCGCAGCCTGTCGAGGACCGACGGGTCCATGTTCGCAGGCAGCTCGACGATCGAGAAGTCCGGACGGATGTTGATCGCGCCGAAGTCGTCGCGGCCGAGCCCGCCCTCGTTGGCGAGCGCGCCGACGATCTGTCGGGGCTCGACGCGGTGACGACGGCCCACCTCGATGCGGTACGGGGTGTAGTCGCCGCGGCCGCGGCGTTCGGTACGAGGGGCGCGCTCCTGCCGGTCGGCGCGGTCGTTGCGCTCGTTGCGGTCGCGCGGCGGACGGTTGTCGCGCTCGACGGCCCTGGACAGCTCATCGCGCTCGGGGTCGAGCAGCAGCGGGGTGTCGCCCTGGGCGACGACGGCGAGCGCGGCGGCGACATCGGACTCCGGAACGTCGTGGTTGCGCACGTAGTGCGCGATGATGTCGCGGAACTTCTCGATGCGCTCGGTCTCGCCGAGCGCCGTGGTGATGGCGTCGTCGAACCGGGCCAGACGCGTGGTGTTCACGTCCTCCGTGCTCGGCAGCTGCATCTGCGTCGGCTCCTGACGGGTCGCCCGCTCGATGTGCTTGAGCAGGTAGCGCTCTCGGGGGGTGATGAAGCTGATCGCGTCGCCGGTGCGGCCCGCGCGACCGGTGCGGCCGATGCGGTGCACGTACGACTCCGTGTCGGTGGGGATGTCGAAGTTGACGACGTGGCTGATGCGCTCCACGTCGAGGCCGCGGGCGGCGACGTCGGTGGCGACGAGGATGTCGAGTTTGCCGTCCTTGAGCTGGTTCACGCTGCGCTCTCGCTGCACCTGCGGCACGTCGCCGTTGATGGCAGCCGCCGAGTAGCCGCGGGCGCGGAGCTTCTCGGCGAGGGTCTCGGTCTCGTTCTTCGTGCGGACGAAGACGATCATGCCGTCGAAGTTCTCGACCTCGAGGATGCGGGTCAGCGCATCGACCTTCTGCGCGTAGGAGACGACGAGGTACCGCTGCGTGATGTTCGTGTTCGTCGCGGTCTTCGATGCGATGGTGATCTCTTCGGGGTCGTGCAGGTACTGCTGCGCGAGCCGGCGGATCTGCGGCGGCATGGTCGCCGAGAACAGGGCGACCTGCTTCTCCTCCGGCGTCTGGGCGAGGATCTGCTCGACGTCCTCCGCGAAGCCCATCTTCAGCATCTCGTCGGCCTCGTCGAGTACGAGGTACTGCAGCTCGGAGAGGTCGAGCGTGCCCTTGGCGAGATGGTCCATGATGCGGCCGGGGGTGCCGACGATCACATGCACGCCACGGCGCAGCGCCGACAGCTGCACGCCGTAGCCCTGGCCGCCGTAGACGGGCAGCACGTGCACGCCCTTTATGCGCGAGGCATAGGACTCGAAGGCCTCGCACACCTGCAGGGCGAGCTCGCGCGTGGGGGCGAGCACGAGAGCCTGCGGGTTCTTCTGTGCGGTGTCGAGCCGCTCGAGCACGGGCAGCGCGAAGGCCGCGGTCTTGCCGGTTCCGGTCTGCGCCATGCCGACGACATCGCGTCCGGCCAGCAGCGTCGGGATGGTTGCGGCCTGGATGGGCGATGGGGTCTCGTAGCCGAGATCCTTGATGGCCTTGAGGACGGGCCCGGTGATGCCGAGATCCTCGAATCCGGGGGTCGCGGGGGCGTCGGTGGGCACAGCGTCTTCTTCAGTCACCGACCAAGGCTAGCGTGATCGGGCGCGCCGCGTGTGGGCGCGCGGTCAGGAACCGCCCTTCGTCTCGCTTCGCGCGGTCAGGAACCACCGGTGAGCGCGATGAGCTTCTCCTTCACCTGACGGCGCAGCACCTTGCCGATCAGCGACGTCGGCAGCTCGTCGACGACGAAGACGCGTCGCGGCACCTTGTAGGGGGTGAGGATGCCGCGGGCGAACTCGCGGATCGCCTCGACGTCGACATCCGCTCCGCCGTCGACGACGATCGCGGCCACGACCTCTTCGCCGGAGTGGTCGCTCGGCAGGCCCACCACAGCGGCCTCGGAGACCAGGGGATGCTGACGCAGGGCGTTCTCGACCTCGGTGGGGGCGACGTTGAAGCCGCCGGTGATGATGAGCTCCTTGATGCGGTCGACGATGCGCACGAATCCGGCGTCGTCGATCGTCACGATGTCGCCGGTGCGGAACCAGCCGTCGACGAACACGGCCTCGGTCTCCTCGGGCTTGCCGTAGTAGCCGCTGAACACCTGGGGGCCGCGCACGAGCAGTTCGCCGGCGGAGCCCGCTGGCACGTCGACGCCGGGGTTCTCGGGGTCGACGACACGGCATTCGGTGCCGGGGAGCGGGAGCCCGACGGTGCCTGGCACGCGGTGCTCGGCGACCGGGTTCGCCATCAGCACGGGGGAGCACTCGCTGAGCCCGTAGCCTTCGACGAGGTAGCCGCCGGTGGCCTCCTCGAAGGGGACGACCAGTTCGTGCGGGAGCGCCATCGCGCCGGAGATCGCGATCTCGATGCCATCGAGCGAGACGCCCTTCGCCCGCCCTGCGGAGAGCAGCCGGTCGGCGATCGGCGGCACCAGCGGCAGGAAGGTGGCCGGATGCTTCTTCACGACGTCGAGGACGAGATCGGGATCGAACTTCGGGAAGAGCACGAGGCGTGCCCCCATCGACATCGCGAAGGTGAGGCAGAGGGTGAGCCCGTAGGCGTGGAACATGGGCAGGACCGCGTAGACCACGCAGCCCTTCCCTCGTTGGATGGACGGAACCCAGGCCTGCGCCTGCGCCGCGTTGGCGAGGAGGTTGCGATGGGTCAGCGACGCGCCCTTCGGGGTGCCGGTCGTGCCAGAGGTGTACTGGATGATCGCGAGATCGTCGACCGCCGGTCGAGGGTGCGATGCCGGCAGCGGTGCGCTGCGCAGGAGCCGCTCCCAGAGGATCGTGCCGTGCACGCTCTCGGTGAGCGCCGCACGGGATTCGCGCGCCTTCGCGACCGGCAGCCGCAGGGCGAGGCGCGTGGTGAACGGCATGGCCCGGGTGACGTCGACGGAGACGAGGTTCGTCACGGCGAGATCGGCGGGGAAGTCCTGCACCGAGGCGACCACCTTGTTCCACACGATCGCGTGCGTGGCGCCGTGGTCCTCGAACTGCTTGCGCAGCTCCCGCGGCGTGTAGAGAGGATTGTGCTCGACGACCACGGCGCCGAGGCGCAGCACGGCGTAGAAGGCCACGATGTGCTGCGGGCAGTTCGGCAGCACGATGGCGACGGGATCGCCGGCCTTGACGCCGAGGTCGCGAAGACCAGCGGCGGCGCGGTCGATCGCCTCCTGCAGCTGCGCATAGGTGGTCTCGCGGCCGAAGAACTGCAGCGCCGGCGCATCCGGATAGTCCTGCGCGGAGGCCGCGACGATATCGATCAGCGACCCGGTGACCGGAGGGAGGTCCTCCGGAACGCCGTCCGCATAGCTGGCGACCCAGGGGCGAGGAGGATGGAAGGTGCTCACCCGACCAGCCTATTGGGCGGGTGCCGGCGGCCCGGCGCCCGTGCGCGTGCGTGCTCCGAGGCCGCGCAGCGCGCTGGCTAGACTGGAGGGGTGTCTGAAATCACCCCTGATCTT
This sequence comes from Microbacterium sp., assembly GCF_047607465.1. Lineage (GTDB taxonomy): Bacteria > Actinomycetota > Actinomycetes > Actinomycetales > Microbacteriaceae > Microbacterium. Next base: position 80,881 of record NZ_JASGCY010000031.1, read on the forward strand.
GTGCGCCATCTCGGCGTGCTCGCGCGCATCCAGCTGAACGACGACGAGGTGACGCGGCTCACCGGCCAGCTCGACGCCATCGTCGATAACATCGCCAAGGTGTCGGAGGTCGCGACCGCCGACGTCGTCGCCACGAGCCACCCGATCCCGCTGAGCAACGTGTTCCGCCCCGATGTCGTGGGACAGACCCTCACCCGCGAGCAGGTGCTCCAGAACGCGCCCGACCAGGCCGAGGGCCGGTTCCGCGTGACCGCGATCCTGGGAGAAGAGCAGTGAACGACATCATCCGTCTGACCGCCGCCGACCTCGCCGAGAAGCTCGCGTCGCGCGAGGTCTCCAGCGTCGAGGCCACGCAGGCGCACCTCGACCGCATCGCCGCCGTCGATGGTGATGTGCACGCGTTCCTGCACGTCAACGAGGGCGCCATCGCCGCGGCATCCGACATCGACGCCCGCCGGGCGGCGGGCGAGCAGCTCAGCGCTCTCGCCGGCGTGCCGCTCGCCATCAAGGACGTGCTCGTCACCACCGACCAGCCGACGACGAGCGGTTCGCGCATCCTCGAGGGCTACCGCTCGCCGTACGACGCCACGGTCGTCGCCCGCTCGCGCGCGGCCGGTCTGATCCCGCTCGGCAAGACCAACATGGACGAGTTCGCGATGGGCTCCTCCACCGAGCACTCCGCGTACGGCCCGACGCACAACCCGTGGGACCTCGACCGCATCCCCGGCGGCTCCGGCGGTGGCTCCGCGGCCGCCGTCGCCGCTTTCGAAGCTCCGCTCGCCCTGGGTTCCGACACCGGCGGCTCGATCCGCCAGCCCGCGCACGTCACTGGGACCGTTGGCGTGAAGCCGACCTACGGCGGGGTCAGCCGCTACGGTGCGATCGCCCTGGCCTCGAGCCTCGACCAGGTCGGCCCCGTCTCGCGCACGGTGCTCGACTCGGCGCTGCTGCACGACGTCATCGGCGGGCATGACCCGAAGGACTCCACCTCGCTCACCGACGCCTGGCCGTCGTTCGCCGAGGCCGCCCGCGACGGCGCCCGCGGCGACGTGCTCAAGGGCCTGAAGGTCGGCGTCATCCGCGAGCTGCCCGACAGCGGCTTCCAGCCCGGCGTCGCAGCCTCGTTCCGCGAGTCGCTCGCCCGCATGCAGGCGCAGGGAGCGGAGATCGTCGAGATCGGCGCGCCGCACTTCGAGTACGGCGTCGCCGCGTACTACCTGATCCTGCCCGCCGAAGCCTCCAGCAACCTGGCGAAGTTCGATTCGGTGCGCTTCGGCCTGCGGGTGACCCCGGCAGGGGGCGCGACCGTCGAGGACGTCATGTCCGCGACGCGCGACGCCGGCTTCGGCGACGAGGTCAAGCGCCGGATCATCCTCGGCACCTACGCACTGTCGGCGGGCTACTACGACGCCTACTACGGCAGCGCGCAGAAGGTGCGCACGCTCATCCAGCAGGACTTCGCGAAGGCGTTCGCCGAGGTCGACGTCATCGCGACGCCGACGGCGCCGACCACGGCGTTCAAGCTCGGCGAGAAGATCGACGATCCGCTGCAGATGTACCTCAACGACATCACGACGATCCCGGTGAACCTCGCCGGCGTCCCCGGGATCTCGATCCCCAGCGGCCTCGCCGAGGACGACGGTCTTCCCGTCGGCATCCAGTTCATCGCGCCGGCGCGCGAGGACGCGCGCCTGTACCGCGTGGGAGCGGCCCTGGAGGCCCTCCTCGTCGACGCCTGGGGCGGACAGCTCCTCGACAGGGCGCCCGCACTGAACGGAGGGACCCGCTGATGGCCGCCGCGAAGCTCATGGATTTCGACAAGGCACTGGAGTTGTTCGAGCCGGTACTCGGCTTCGAGGTGCACGTCGAACTCAACACGAACACGAAGATGTTCTCCGACGCGCCCAACCCCGCGAACGAGGCCTACCACGACGCCGAGCCGAACACGCTCATCGCGCCCGTCGACCTGGGCCTGCCGGGTTCCCTGCCGGTCGTGAACGAGACCGCCATCCGTTCGTCGATCAGCCTTGGTCTGGCCCTCGGCTGCTCGATCGCGGAGTCGAGCCGTTTCGCGCGGAAGAACTACTTCTACCCCGACCTCGGCAAGAACTACCAGATCTCGCAGTACGACGAGCCGATCGCCTACGAAGGGTCGGTCGAGGTGGAGCTCGAAGACGGCACCCTCGTCACGATCCCCATCGAGCGCGCGCACATGGAGGAGGACGCGGGCAAGCTCACCCACATGGGCGGGGCTACTGGCCGCATCCAGGGCGCCGAGTACTCCCTCGTCGACTACAACCGCGCCGGCGTGCCGCTCGTCGAGATCGTCACGAAGACCATCTTCGGCACCGAGCACCGCGCTCCCGAGGTCGCCAAGGCGTACGTCGCCGCGATCCGGGACATCGTGCGCGGTCTCGGCATCTCCGAGGCTCGTCTCGAGCGCGGGAATCTGCGCTGCGACGCGAACGTCTCGCTGCGCCGCCGCGGTGCGGAGAAGCTCGGCACGCGCACGGAGACGAAGAACGTCAACTCCCTGCGCTCGGTCGAGCGCGCCGTGCGCTACGAGATCCAGCGCCAGGCGCAGATCCTCGCCGACGGCGGCACGATCACCCAAGAGACGCGCCACTGGCACGAGGACACCGGGACCACGTCGCCCGGTCGGCCGAAGTCGGATGCCGACGACTACCGCTACTTCCCTGAGCCCGATCTGCTCCCCGTGCAGCCGGCGGCGGAGCTCGTGGAGGAACTGCGCGCGGCGCTGCCGGAGCAGCCGGTCGCACGCCGTCGTCGTCTCAAGGCCGACTGGGGCTTCACTGACCTGGAGTTCCAGGACGTCCGCAACGGCGGCCTCATCGATCAGGTCGAGGCCACGATCGCCGCTGGGGCCGCACCGGCGGCGGCGCGGAAGTGGTGGACGGGTGAGATCACCCGCCTCGCGAACGCGCAGGAGAAGGATGCCGCTGAGCTGATCAGCCCGGAGAACGTGGCGGCTCTGCAGCAGCTCGTCGACGCGGGAACCCTCACCGACAAGCTCGCCCGCCAGGTGCTCGAGGGCGTCATCGCGGGGGAGGGCACTCCCCAGGAGGTCGTCGATGCCCGCGGTCTCGCTGTGGTCTCCGACGACGGCGCCCTCATCGCGGCGATCGACGACGCCTTCGCCGCGCAGCCCGATGTGCTGGCCAAGATCAAGGACGGCAAGGTCCAGGCGGCCGGCGCCGTGATCGGTGCCGTCATGAAGGCCATGAAGGGACAGGCGGATGCCGCGCGCGTGCGCGAACTGATCCTGGAGCGCGCCGCGAAGTAGGTTCCGCCTTCGCCTCCGTCGAGACCCCGTCCTCTCGTCGAGACCCCATCCTGCAGACGTTCGCAGGGTGGGGTCTCGGCAGGAAGGCGGGGTCTCGCCGCACGGGGGCGATGTCTGCGGCGCGGGGGAGAATGGACGCATGGGACACGGTGACGGCAGGGGACGGATGGTCTCGCCGACCGGTGCCGACGACGCAGGCACCGGCATCCTGCACGTCGACATGGACGCGTTCTACGCGGGCGTGGAGATCCTCGACGACCCGACGCTGCGGGGCCTCCCGCTGATCATCGGAGCCCCTGACGGCCGTTCGGTCGTCTCCAGCGCCTCGTACGAGGCCCGCCGCTACGGCGTCCGCGCGGCGATGCCCGTCTCACAGGCGCTGCGGCTGTGCCCGTCGGCGCGCATCGTGCCGCCGCACTTCCACCGCTACCAGGAGGTCTCGCGGCAGATCATGACGATCTTCGAGTCGATCACCCCTCTCGTGGAGCCCCTGTCCGTGGACGAGGCCTTCCTCGATGTGCGCGGCGTCCGACGGCTGTGGGGGAGCCCGGCGGTCGTCGCCGGGCTCATCCGCCGGCGCGTGCGCGAGGAGGTTGGCATCACCTGCAGCGTGGGGGTCGCGGCCACCAAGCACGTGGCGAAGATGGCCTCGACGCTCGCGAAGCCCGACGGGATGCTCGTCGTCGCAGCCGCCGAGACCCTCGACTTCCTCGCCCCGCGGCCGGTGCGCTCGATGTGGGGAGTCGGCCCGAAAGCCGCGGAGGCCCTCGAAGGCCGAGGCATCCGTACCATCCTCGACGTCAGGCAGTCGTCGCAGGAGATGCTCGATCGCGCCGTGGGGTCCGCTCTCGGGCACCGGATCGCGCAGCTCGCCCGCGGCGAGGACGCCCGTGCCGTCGACACCGAACGGGTCGAGAAGAGCGTCGGCCACGAGGAGACGTTCGACATCGACGTCACGGATCGCGAGTTCCTCCGCAGCGAACTGCTCCGCCTCGCGGACCGGGTCGCGGCACGATTGCGCAGGGCCGAATGGGAGGCGACGACAGTGTCGATCAAGGTCCGCTACGACGACTTCCGCACGGTGAGCCGGTCGCAGACGCTGCCGGAGCCCACCGCAGTCGGTCAGCGCATCGGCGCATCGGCGCAGACCCTGTTCGAGGCGATCGACAGCTGCGACCCCGTCCGGCTGCTGGGCGTGCGGGCGGAGAAGCTGCGACCGGCGGGCGCTGTCGGACTGGCGCTCTGGGACGACGACGAGGACTGGCGCCGTGTGGAAGGGGCGGTCGACTCGGCCACCGCGCGGTTCGGCAGCGCGACGATCACCCGTGCGCGCCATCTCGGGCGCGGCGACGGGCGGGGTGCCGTGTGGCATCCGAAGGATCACGGCATCGATTGAGGTGCCCTCCGCGCACGAGGTGGGTTAGCGTGTAAGCATGCCGAACATCGCACTGGAACTCGGGAAAAACGTCGGCTCGTTCGGCGTGAACAGCGCCTACGGGAAGACGCAGTCGGTCGACGGCGTGGAGTTCACGCCCGTGGCCCTCACGATCAGCGGCTTCGGCGGCGGATCCGGAGACGCCGATGGCACAGCCGAGGGCGAAGGCGGCGGCGCGGGCGGCATCGCCGTTCCGCTCGGCGTGTACGTGAAACGTGAGGAGGGGCTGCGCTTCGAGCCCAACCTCATCTCACTGCTGGCCGTCGCCGCGCCGTTCGTCTGGATCGCCGGACGAGCACTCGCCCGCGTCATCCGTGCCCTCAAGAAGTGACGACCCGGTCGCGGCGGCTCTCGAGCATGCTGCGGCTCTCATCGAGGCGGATCTGCGCGGGCTCGCCGCGGCGAACCCTGTGCTTCTCATCGACGGACGAAGCGGTGCAGGAAAGACCTCGCTCGCCCGCCGTGTCGCGCGGCGCTGGCCCGTGCGCGGACCGGTGCAGCTGATCGGCCTCGACTCCATCTATCCGGGCTGGGACGGGCTCGATGCCGGCGTCGATCGCGCCCTCGAGTGGATCCTGAAGCCGCACGGCCGCGGGTACCACAGCACGTGGCGGCGCTGGGACTGGGAGCGCGGTGCCGAGGCGGAGAGCTTCGCGGTGAACCCGGCGCTGGGCCTCATCGTCGAGGGCAGCGGGATCCTCACTCCGGCGACGGCGGCGAGCGCGGACGTCACCGTCTGGGTCGAGTCCGCCGAGACCGGACGCAAGGCGCGTGCGCTGGCTCGTGACGGGGAGACCTATCGCCCGCACTGGGATCGGTGGGCACGTCAAGAGGACGCCCATATTCAGCGCGATGCGCCGCAGCGCCTGGCGACGCGCGTCGTCAGCGTCCCCTGAGCACTCTCATGCCTCGAGTTCGTCCGCGGCCTCGATGAGGACCTCGAGGCGGTATCCGAGCCAGTCGTAGGCGGCATAGCGGGGGTCGTCGGCATCGCGGCGGTCCTCGTCGTCGATGCCGAGGCGCACGGCGACGACGAGCCGGACGGCCGTGAGCGTCCGCAGCCACGCGTCGAGGTCTGCATCGGGCACGTCGAACGCGCGGGGGAGGAACGCGTCGTCGTCCGAGAGCTCGTCGAACCCGTCGGCGGCGGCGGTCAGAGCGGCGATCACGATCCGTGCATCCGTGAGGCGCTGGTCGATCAGATCCCGCCGGGTGGTCTCGCGGAAGTCGCGAGCGGCATCGACGTCATCGGGGTACGGGTTCGGGGTGAGCCGAGCCAGCGCGGGGTCGGCGGCGCCGTCGTCCGCGGTGAGCAGATCGACGAAGTCGATCACGATCCGGCGCAGCTGCATCTGTTCGACGGGCGCCATCTCGACGCGCACGATGCTCACTGCGGGGCCTTCCGCACCGTCGCCCAGAGCCCGTAGTCGTGCATCGCCTGCGCGTGGATCTCCATGGTCTCGCGCGGGCCGGTGGCGACGACCGCGTGGCCGTCGTGGTGCACGCCGAGCATCAGCGCGGTCGCCCGCTCACGGGAGTACCCGAAGTAGGTGCGGAAGACCCGGACGACGTAGCTCATCAGATTGACGGGATCGTTCCACACCACCAGCTGCCACGGATCCATGGGGGCCGCTGTGAGATCGAGGTCCTCGTCGATGTCCGGCGTCGCGAGGGGCATGTCAGGCCCAGCCCAGCTCGTGCAGCTGCTCGTCGTCGAGCCCGTAGAAGTGGGCGATCTCGTGCACGAGCGTCGTGTGCACCTCGTCGCGGAGTTCGTCCTCGTCGTCGCACTGCGCGAGGTGGGGCTCTCGGTAGACGATGATCCGGTCGGGGAGCTCGCCCATGCCGTACCCGCCGCGCTCGGTGAGGGCGAGGCCGTCGTAGAGGCCGAGCAGATCGAGACTGCCGTCCTCCGGGCGGTCCTCGACGACGAAGACGACGTTATCGAGGCGTTCGACCATCTCGTCGGGCAGCAGATCGAGCTCGTCGATCACGAGCTCCTCGAAGGCTGCAGCATCCATCTCCATCGCCTCCAGCCTATTGCCAGGGCGAAGCTCGAGACGGCGTGCCTTCAGTGGACGAGGGCCAGCAGTGCGGCCACGGCGATGAACAGGCATCCGAAGATCGTGTTCAGCATCCGCTGTCCGCGCGGCGAGCGGGTGAGGTGGCGGAACGGGCGCGCCGCCGCGGCGAAGAAGCACCACATCACGATCACGTCGACGACGATCGTCGTCGCGATGATGACGAGGTACTGCGGCAGCTGCGGTTGGTCGAGGCGGACGAACTGGGGTATGAATGCGAGAAAGAAGACGATCGCCTTCGGATTGAGCAGATTGACCCAGAGGCCGCGGCGGATCATCGACCAGCGCCCCTCCTTCGGCGCCTCGGCGAGCGCCTCCTCCTCGGGAGCCGCGAATGTCGGTCTCGTCAGGATCAGCCGGATGCCTAGGTAGACGAGGTAGGCGGCGCCCGCATAGCGGATCGCGTTGAACAGCACCTCGGACTGCGAAACGATGAGGCCGACGCCCGCGGCGACGATGATCACGTGTATGACCAGGGCCAGTTGCTGGCCGATGATCCCCCAGATGGAGCGCCGCCATCCCTGCGTCAGGGCGTTCGACATCGTGTTGATGGCCCCTGCGCCCGGGGTCAGGCTGATGACGATGCACGCTGCGAGGAGCGCGCCCCAGAGGGCGGAGGACACGGGACGAGTCTAGGGGTGCAGGTCGCGGCGGCGAGGAACTGCGCGTTCGAGACGACGACGATCGTCGACAGCCACATCAGGGTCGCTTCAGCTCACCGCGAAGACGACGGCTCCGGTCCTCGGAGAACCGGAGCCGTCGTCATGGGGTGAGTAACGGGGCTTGAACCCGCGACCTCCTGGACCACAACCAGGCGCTCTACCAACTGAGCTATACCCACCATGCGCCCGCCGAAACAGGCAACCCGACGATTCTATTACACGTTGGGAGTGAACTTCGACACGACGTCGGCGGCGATGTCGCGCACCTCGATGCTGGTCGGTCCGGGCTCGGTCACGAACACCGCCTGGCGGTAGTACTGGAGCTCTCGGATCGACTCGAGGATGTCGGCGAGAGCGCGGTGTCCGCCGTCCTTCGAGGGGGCGTGGAAGAACGCGCGCGGATACCAGCGCCGGGAGAGCTCCTTGATGCTGGAGACATCGACGTTGCGGTAGTGCAGCCACCCGTCGAGGTCGGGCATGTACTTCGCCAGGAACATCCTGTCGGTGCCGATCGTGTTGCCAGCCAGCGGTGCCTTGCGCTCCTGCGGCACGAAGCTCTTGATGTAGGCGAGCGCCTGCTCCTGCGCGTCGGCCAGGGAGAGGCCCTGCGGGATCTCGTCGAGCAGACCGGAGGAGCGGTGCATGTTCGTGACGAACTCGTTCATGTGATCGAGCGCCGTATCGCTCGGCCGGATGACGACCTGGAATCCCGGATCCAGCAGGCGCAGCTCGAAGTCGGTGATCACGACGGCGATCTCGACGAGCTCGTCGACCGAGAGATCGAGTCCCGTCATCTCGCAGTCGATCCAGACGAGACGATCGTTTTCGGACGCAGAAACCATGGATTCATCCTATCGATGGGCGCGTGCGGCGGTTCTGAAGAGCGGTACGGTGGTAGCACGCCTCCTTAGCTCAGTGGATAGAGCAACAGCCTTCTAATCTGTCGGTCGCTGGTTCGAATCCAGCAGGGGGCACCAGGCGCACCATACTCGGATGCTCGGACGATGCTGATCGAGCAGGAATCGAGAAGTGTCGATGGCCGGGCGCTCTTAGCGTGGTGAGCATGACACTCACCATTACATCCGTCATCCTGGAAACGCCGGAGCCCTACGTGGCCGAGGCCGGGTACACGGCGGCCTTCGGGCTCGGCGACAAACTGAGCGTGCGCCCCGCGACGGCTCCTACCTTGGGATTTCGTGGGTTCGTGCTCTCCCTTGTGGTGTCCCAGCCGAGCACCGTCGACAACCTGATGACTCCGGCACTGGAAGCCGGTTTCACGGTGCTGAAACCTGCCAAGATGGGCTTCTGGGGCTACGGCGGTGTCATTCAGGCACCGGATGGGGCGATCTGGAAGATCGCGACCTCGGCGAAGAAGGACACCGGCCCGTCGACGCGTGAGGTCGATGATGTCGTGCTCCTCCTGGGCGTCACCGATGTCAAGGCGACCAAGCAGTTCTACATCGACCACGGTATGAGCGTGGCGAAGAGCTTCGGCAGCAAATACGTGGAGTTCGCCTCCGCAGGATCAGGGATCAAGCTCGCGTTGTACGGGCGCCGGTTCGCCGCCAAGGATGCCGGCGTCTCGCCCGAAGGGTCCGGCTCGCACCGGGTGGCGATCGTCAAGGACACCGCTAGCTTCACCGACCCCGATGGGTTCGACTGGGAACGCGCCTGACCGGTGGGCCGACCACCCGCCGAGAAGAAGGCGTTTTCATGCGCCATCCTGCATACGCGCGTTCCCCGTCCCGCGATGAGCGGGACGGGGAACGCGCGTCGCGGCGTCTGTCGGTTACACGATCGACGCTCTGACGAGCTCGGAGACTCGTCTCTCGACGGCTGCGTTCCAGGTCGTCAGCGCGAACGAGACCGGCCAGATGTCACCCTCATCAAGGCGGGCAGCATCCTGGAACTCCAACGTCGAGTACCGGGTGTTGAACTTGCCGGAGTTCTTGAACGCCACGACGATCTTGCCGTCCGTGTTGGCGTAGGCCGGCATCCCATACCAGGTCTTAGGCGTCAGTTCGGGCGCTGAGGCGGTGACGGCGACATGCACGCGCTCGGCCAGCGCACGGTCTGCGGGCTCCATCTTGGCGATGGCGTCGAGCACGGCTTCCAGCCCATCGGCCTTCTTGGCACCCTGCCTGCCTTCCGCTCGGAGCTCGGCCGCGCGTTCCTTCATCGCGGCGCGTTCGGCCTCGCTGAAGCCGTCGGCCGAGGCCTTCTCGGGATCGGTGGACATATTCGGATTCCCTTCTCATCGGAACGTGCCCCTGATCGGGCACGAACCCCTGCGCAACGAATCTAGAGCGATTCGGGCGAGGGAGCTTCTTGATTCGTGACCGATACGGACCCGAGGGGGAGACCGCGGCAACGGTTTCGCCCCCGGTGCTGCAGTGAACCGGTGCTGCAACGAAGCCATCCCGTTCTCGCTCGTCGGTGGCATCATCGGACTCCTGCTCGCGCTCCGAGCCGTCCGGATACCGCGTGGATGACGTCTGTCGATGCCCTCTGGCCCTGAAGAGAGGGCTCAGCCGTTGCGCAGCGCGGCGACGGCATCGTCGGCACGCCAGAAGTCGCCCACGACCCGGAAGCCGCCCGATGGCAGATGCAGGCGCTCTGCGCGATAGTGCATGCCGAGCGGTCCTTCGAGCAGTCGGAGGTGCCCACGGACGGCTCCTCTCGCGTCGTGCACTCGCCAGAGGCGCGCACCGGCGCGGACAAGGTGCTCGCGGCGCGAAGACAGTGCGGGCGCGGCGAACGGCACCTCGGGCAGCGTGCGGATGGTGTCATCGGACATCGGTCTCTCCTTTCCGCATCCGACGCTACGCGGGGTCTCGGACATTGCACTTTCCCGGCGTGACCACACTCTTTCTGCACGAATACCGAATGCGTGCGACTTCTTCACAGCGGGTGTGATCGGGCCATCCGACGTCTGCGGCTCCCGGCATCCTGGAGCGATCCGGGCACGTCCCGGCAGCAGAGGAGAAGGACATGACAGACACACTCACCATCGTCGGCAAGGTCGCCACGGAGCCGTCCATCGGGCGGACGACCAACGGCACCTCAGTGACGAACTTCCGACTCGCCAGCACGCCCAGGCGGCTCGACCCAGCGACGAACACCTGGGTCGACGGCGAGACGAACTGGTTCAGCGTGGCGGCGTTCCGCCAGCTCGCAGAGCACGTGCGCGGCTCGTTGCACACCGGGGACAGTGTCATCGTCACCGGTCGGCTGAAGATCCGCAACTGGGAGGCCAACGGCAGGCAGGGCACCAGCGTCGACATCGAGGCCGATGCGATCGGACATGACCTGCGGTGGGGGACCAGCAGCTACATGCCCCGCTCCCGCGTGCTGGCGAGCGCCCGCGCGTTCGAGGAAGGCGGGAGCGCGTCGGAACGCGAAAGCGCCGCACCGCCGGTCGACAGTGACGGCGAGGCCACCGACGAGCCCGATGAAGGCACCGACGCGCTCGAGGACATCGATCTGGGGTGGGCGGACGACGAGATCGAGCAGCGTGACGCGGTGCGGGCATGATCGGGCGTCGATGACCCGCGCGGCGCCGGATCGGATGCGGAGGGGGTCGGCCGTAGACTCGGATCGTGCTTCGACGACCGGCCCCCACCGCATCGCATCCGCTGATCATCGCCGCCGCGGGTCTGCTGGCGTTGGTGCTGGCGGGGTGCGACCCGACTCCCGCGCCGACCACGAACCCGAGCGACGAGGCGACGCTGAGCGCATCGCCCTCTCCCTCGGCGGTGCCGGAGGGCCCTGTGCTCGTACCGGAGGGGACGGCCGCGGACAACCTTCCCCTCTTCACCGCCGTGACCGAGCAGGTCTGGGCCAGCGACCAGCGCGGCGCGGGGCGCGCGTACATCGACGCGCTCATCGCCGCCGGGTTCGACCGGGTCGCCATGCAGGTCACCAACGACCAGTCGACGGTCGGCAATGCCGCTGAGAGCCTGCAGTTCTCTGTGAGCTGGGGAACCGACGAGTGCCTCATCGGCCAGGTCGGACCCTCGACGGGGGCGCCGGTCACAGCCGTCATGCCGCAGCTGGCCGAGGGCAGATGCCTCATCGGCAGCACGCGCCCCATCGATTGGTGACCGGCGGGATCGGCACCCGATTGGTCACCGAGGGGATCGGCACCCGACTCCTCGCCGGCGGGATCGAAACCAGCCTGGTAGCCGGAGGGATCGACAGAGCCGTCGGCCCACTCGCGCAGCCCCGCGCACGGTGCTCAGCGCAGCGCCAGGGAGGCGCCGCGCTGGCCGGTAGGCTGGAGTGTCGATCTTCGACGCCGACAGAAGGAGCGATTTCCGGTGGCTGAGTACATCTACTCGATGGTCCGTGCACGTAAGGCGGTGGGCGAGAAGCTCATCCTCGATGACGTCACGATGTCCTTCCTCCCCGGAGCGAAGATCGGCATGGTCGGACCGAACGGCGCTGGAAAGTCGACGATCCTGAAGATCATGGCGGGGCTCGACACCCCGTCGAACGGCGACGCGAAGCTCACCCCGGGCTTCACCGTTGGCATCCTCATGCAGGAACCAGAGCTCGACGAGTCGAAGACCGTCCTGGAGAACATCCAGGACGGCATCGCGATCAAGGCGAAGCTCGACCGGTTCAACGAGATCTCGGCGCTCATGGCCGACCCTGATGCCGACTTCGACGCACTGCTCGCGGAGATGGGGACGCTGCAGGAGGAGATCGACGCCGCCGATGGCTGGGATCTCGACTCCCAGCTCGATCAGGCCATGGACGCGCTGCGCACGCCCCCGGGGGATGCCGCGATCGGCCAGCTCTCCGGTGGTGAGAAGCGCCGCGTCGCCCTCGCGAAGCTGCTGCTGCAGAAGCCCGACCTGCTCCTGCTCGACGAGCCCACCAACCACCTCGACGCCGAGAGCGTGCTCTGGCTGGAGCAGCACCTCCAGGCCTACAAGGGCGCGGTCATCGCGATCACCCACGACCGGTACTTCCTCGACCACGTCGCCGAGTGGATCGCCGAGGTCGACCGCGGCCGCCTGATCGGCTACGAGGGCAACTACTCGACCTACCTGGAGAAGAAGGCCGAGCGCCTCGACATCCAGGGCAAGAAGGACGCCAAGCTCGCCAAGCGCCTCAAGGAGGAGCTGGAGTGGGTGCGCGCGAGCGCGAAGGGCCGCCAGACGAAGTCGAAGGCTCGTCTGCAGCGCTATGAGGAGATGGCCGCGGAAGCGGAGCGGACGCGGAAGCTCGACTTCGAGGAGATCCAGATCCCGGCCGGCCCCCGCCTCGGCAACGTCGTCATCGAGGCCAAGAACCTGCAGAAGGGGTTCGACGGACGCTCCCTCATCGACGGCCTCAGCTTCAGCCTGCCGCCGAATGGCATCGTCGGCGTGATCGGCCCGAACGGCGTCGGAAAGACCACGCTCTTCAAGACGATCGTCGGTCTCGAGTCCCTCGACGGCGGCGATCTGAAGATCGGCGAGACGGTCAAGATCAGCTACGTCGACCAGTCGCGCGCGAGCATCGACCCCGACAAGACGCTGTGGGAGGTCGTCTCCGACGGCCTGGACTTCATCACCGTCGGAAAGACGGAGATCCCCTCGCGCGCCTACGTGTCGAAGTTCGGCTTCAAGGGTCCCGACCAGCAGAAGAAGGCCGGCGTCCTCTCCGGTGGTGAGCGCAACCGCCTGAACCTCGCATTGACCCTGAAGGAGGGCGGGAACCTGCTGCTGCTCGACGAGCCCACCAACGACCTCGACGTCGAGACCCTGAGCTCGCTGGAGAACGCGCTGCTCGAGTTCCCCGGCTGCGCCGTGGTCATCACCCACGACCGGTGGTTCCTCGACCGCATCGCGACGCACATCCTCGCTTATGAGGGTACGGACGAGAAACCAGACCAGTGGTACTGGTTCGAAGGCAACTTCGAGGCGTATGAACAGAACAAGATCGAGCGCCTCGGCCCGGATGCGGCCAAGCCGCACCGCTCGACGCACCGCAAGCTGACCCGTGACTGACGCGTCGACGCCCGCCGCACCTCGGGGTGAGCAGGCAGCGACCCCCGAGGAAACGGGCCTGCGCCTGCACATCCCCATCGCGCTGCGCTGGGGCGATCTCGACGCGTACAACCACGTCAACAACACCTCGATGCTCAAGCTCCTCGAAGAGGCGCGGGTCCGCGCCTTCTGGCGCGCGGCTCCGGGGGAGCAGGCCCCGCCGACGGCGGTGCTCGACTCGAGCGTCGAGGCGGGACTGTTCACCCTCATCGCCCGCCAGGAGATCGAGTACCTCGCCCCCGTCCCGTATCAGCGCCGCCCGCTCGAGGTGCAGATGTGGTTCGGGAAGATCGGCGGTTCGAGCGTCGAGATCTGCTACGAGGTCTTCAACGACCCGTCCGCCGGCTCCCGGCAGCTCTACGCGCGCTCGACGGCGGTCCTCGTGCTCGTCGATGCGGCCACGGGGAGTCCCGTGCGCCTCACTGACGAGATGCGCAGGGTCTGGGAGCCCTACCGGGGCGCGTCGATCGTCTACACGCGGCGCTGAGTTCAGCCAGCGGTGCGGAACATGATCTCCTGCGCCACGGTCGCCACCAGCGTCCCGTCACGCGTGTAGATCCGCCCGCGCGCCAGCCCCCGGCCGTTCCGTGCGTTCGGCGAGTCCTGCACGTAGAGCAGCCAGTCGTCCACTCGCGCCGGGCGATGCCACCACATCGCGTGATCCAGGCTCGCGACCTTGAGACCGGGCATCGTCCAGTAGGTGCCGTGCGCCCGGAGGATCGACTCCTGGATGGTGGTGTCGCTGAGGTACGCGAGCACGGCGCGGTGGAGAGCTGGATCGTCGGGGATTGGCACCCGCAGCCGCATCCACACGCACTGCCGGGGCACGCGCTCCTCCGCGCCTTCCAGCCAGAGCGGCCCCGTCACGTGCCGCACGTCGAGCACTCCGATGCTCAGCATCCTCGCAGCGGTCGCGGCCTCGCCTTCGCGCTCGAGATCGGGGACGAGCGACTCGGGCTCGGGCACGCCGTCGGGCATCGGCTCTGCGTGCTCGAGACCGGGGCTGTCGTCCTGGAACGATGCGATCATCGAGAAGATCGGCACGCCGTTCTGATAGGCCTGAGAACGCCGCGTGGAGAAGGAGCGGCCGTCATGGATGCGATCCACCGCGATCGTGATGCCGTGGGCCGGGTCGCCGGGCCGCAGGAAGTATCCGTGCATGGAATGGACGGTGCGCTGCGCCGGCAGCGTGCGCTCAGCGGCGACAAGGCTCTGGGCGAGGACCTGGCCGCCGTAGATCCGGCCGTTCGGCATCGAATGCGACGATCCGGTGAAGATGTCCTCGGTGGTCCGGGCGGTCGCCGTGTCCAGATCGAGCACATCCAGCAGCTGCCGGACCAACCCCTCCGCCTGATCATCGACTGGCATGGGATCCTCCCCGGGACTCGGCGATGCGGGATGTTGATAGTTTAGATGGCGTGCCGCACCCCCTCGTCCTCGCCGATGCCGAAACCTCGAAGGACGTCCTGACATTCGTCGGACGTGCCGCGCGGATCTCCGACGACGGCGTCCGCCTCCAGGCCGCAGGGGGCGTGCTCGCCCTCACGGCCGCTGCGCTCGCACCGCACGGCCTGTTCGATCAGACGCCCACGATCCTCGCGATGCGCATCGTGCACGCAGACCCCGAGCTCGAGTGCGACATCGTCGTTCCCGCGCTGTCCGCCATGGACGACGAGCGGATGCTGCAGCTGCCGGAGTCGGGTCTGTCGCCGTCGTGGGTGGGGATCGCGCCGCCCCGTGGCGGGTGGGAGCGCGCCGGCGTGCTCGCGGCATCCGTCATCGCCCAGCGCGCGCAGTGGGGGATCAGTGCGGTCGCCCGAGGCACCTCTCCCGGGTCGGGTGAGGAAGCGGTGCGGGCCCTCCGAGCCGCCATCTGGGGGGAGCCGGATGCCGAACTCGGCGGCCTCCCGCGCGGCGCGGCCTTCGCCGCCGACGCCTTCGGGTTCATCTCGGGCGAGGAAGAGGTGAGCGTCTCCCGTTCCGGCCGCTGGACGCGACTCGCCTTCCGCCGAGGGCATGTGCTCGCCCGCGGCCCCGTGGCGAGCGGGCTCACCGCCGTGCGCGGCACGGGAATCGCCGGCTGACGCGCGGGTGCCGAGGAAGCGCCGACCCAGCGGTTCAGCTGGCGGCGGCGCGGCCGGCCTGGCGGCCGGTGAACAGGCATCCGCCGAGGAACGTCCCCTCGAGAGCCCGGTAGCCGTGCACGCCGCCGCCGCCGAAACCGCTGGCCTCGCCCGCGGCGAACAGACCGTCGATGCTCGTGCCGTCGGCGCGGAGCGCGCGTCCGTCCAGATCGGTGTTGATGCCCCCGAGCGACTTGCGCGTGAGCACGTGGAGCTTCACGGCGATGAGGGGCCCGGCGGCGGGATCCTGCAACCGGTGCGGCGCCGCCGTGCGGATGAGCCGGTCGCCACGGTAACCGCGCATCGAGCGCAGCATCCCGATCTGCGCGTCCTTCGTGAACTCGTTGTCGATCTCGCGGTCGCGCGCGACGATCTCCCGCCGCACCTGCTCGATGTCAAGGGCGTCGCCGCCGGGATGCAGCTGCATCCGCGCGAGCAACGACTCCAGGTCGTTCTCGACGATGAAGTCCGCGCCCTCGTCGAGGAACGCCTGCACCGGCCCCGTCGGCCCCTTCGCCAGTCGCGAGCGCAGCAAGAGGGCGACGTCCTTGCCGGTCAGATCCGGATTCTGCTCGCTGCCCGAGAGCGCGAACTCCTTCTCGACGATCTGCCGCGACGTCACGAACCACGAGTGGTCGTGACCGGTCGCGCGCAGGTGCGCGAGCGTGCCGAGCGTGTCGAAGCCGGGGAACAGCGGCACGGGCAGTCGTGTGCCGGTGGCGTCCAGCCAGAGCGAGGACGGACCGGGGAGGATGCGGATGCCGTGCGAAGGCCACACCGGATCCCAGTTCTCGATGCCTTCGACGTAGTGCCACATGCGGTCGCCGTTGATCAGCCGCGCGCCCGCCTCCGCCGCCACGGGGTGCATCGACCCGTCGACGTAGGCGGGGACTCCGGTCAGCATCCGCTCCGGTGGCGTGCCGAGCCGCGCCGGCCATGCGGCCCGCACGAGCTCATGGTTTCCGCCGATCCCACCGGAGGCGATGATCGTCGCACCAGCGGAGATCTCGAACTCGCCGATGACCTCGCGCGAGGACTCCTCACCGCGTCGGGCTCCGCTTGAGGCCAGGATCGCACCGCTGGCGCCGGTCACGGCCCCTCCTGACGTCACGAGCCCGGTGACGCGATGACGGGCGAGCACGCGCACGCGGCCATCGCGCTCGCCCTGCTCGACCCGCGCGATGAAGGGGGCGACGACCCCGGGACCCGTGCCCCAGGTGATGTGGAAGCGGGGTACCGAGTTGCCCGGCCCGAGCGCGCCGTATCCACCCCGTTCGGCCCATCCGACCACGGGGAAGAACCCGACGCCGTGTTCGCGCAGCCACGCGCGCTTCTCGCCGGCGGCGAACTGCAGATAGGCCTCCGCCCAGCGCCGAGGCCATTCGTCCTCGTCGCGGTCGAATCCGGCGGTGCCGAACCAATCCTGCGTGGCGAGTTCGAGCGAGTCCTTGATGCCCATCCGGCGCTGCTCGGGGGAGTCGATCAAGAACAGACCGCCGAAGGACCACCACGCCTGGCCGCCGAGGTTGGTGCGCGGCTCCTGGTCGATGACGACCACCTTCTTGCCGGCGGCGAGGGCCTCGGCGGCGGCGACGAGCCCGGCCAGCCCCCATCCGATCACCAGGACATCCGTGGACAAGGGCGTCTTCGTCATGGGGTCTCCGTTGATTCCTGACGTGCTCGGGCCTCGAGCGTGGGACGATCGGATGCCGCAGGGCCGATTCCCGACGGCTCGAACGTGTTCACCATGGCATAGGCGGCGCGTTCGAGGTAGTCCCAGAGGGTCGCTTCGTGCAGAGGCGACAACCGCGCCTCGGCGACGGCGGTGCGCATGTGCGTCAACCAGCGATCCCGCGCGTCGGGATCGATGTGGAAGGGCATGTGCCGCATCCGCAGCCGCGGATGGCCGCGCGTCTCGCCGTACGTCGATGGTCCCCCCCAGTACTGGATGAGGAACAGCGTCAACCGCTCGGCGGCTGGGCCGAGGTCCTCCTCGGGGTACATCGGCTTCAGCACGGGGTCCAGCGCCACCTCGCGGTAGAACACCGAGACGAGCTTCTCGAACGTCGCCGATCCGCCGACCTCGTCGTAGAACGTCATCGTTGCGTGGTCCCTTCGCCCTCGGGACCCTTGCGGTCGCGGTCCTGGGCGCTGTCGGCCTTCTTCCGACGCCAGATGCCGCGCTCGGGGACGGGGGGAACCCCCGTGACGGCGTTCGGACGGGTCTTGGGCGGGTTGGCACCGCGGACGCGCTGGGCGCCTTCGAGCCCTGTCGGGATGACCCCGGCCAAGCTGGGGATCGCGATGTCCTGCTTCCGCAGCGCCGTGCGCAGGCGCTTGCGCAACTCCTGCGAGACGTCGTCCTTGGCGTTGGCGCGGGCCTTGATGACGATGCGCACGACGAGGGCGTCGCCGGAGATCGACTCCAGGCCCCACAGCTCGGGCTTCTCGACGATGCGCGTGCGCCACTTCGGATCCGTCGCAAGGCCCTGCGCGGTCTCCAGCATCGTCTGCTCGACGGTGTCGAGATCGGAATCAGGGGCGACGCCGAGGTCGATGATCACGCGCGCCCATCCCTGCGACATGTTCCCGATCCGCAGGATCTCGCCGTTGCGCACGTACCAGAGCGTGCCGTTGACGTCGCGGACCTGGGTGATGCGCACGCTGACGTACTCGACGACGCCGCTGGCGAGGCCGAGGTCGACGACGTCGCCGATGCCGATCTGGTCCTCGGCGACGATGAACATGCCGTTCAGCACGTCCTTGACGATGTTCTGCGCGCCGAAGCCGAGACCAGCGCCGACGGCGGCCGTGAGCAGCGTCAGCGACCCGAGCAGATTGCTGTCGACGGCGTTCACGATGAGCACGACCGCGATGACGACGAGCATCACGTTGACGATGTTCTGCAGGATGCTGCCGAGGGTGCGGGTGCGCTGCACGAGACGCATGTCGGCGAGGGGAGAGCGTTCCAGCGCCTGGGTGTCGTCGACGGACGCCCTGTTCTTGGCGCTGTCGACGATGCGGTGCACCACCCGGCGGATGAGGATGCGCAGGACGAACGCCATGAGCACGCAGACGGCGATGATCACGGCGATCTTCAGCGCCGTCCAGCCGACCGGGATCAGCACCGTCAGAGCGTTCTGAAGCCAGTCGGGGATCGTGGCGTCGACCGCGTGATCGACGGACGTGTCATCGGTTGTGAAGGGGAGCATCATCACCACCAGATCTTAGCGATCGGGCCTTCAGGGACGCCCAGAACGCGAGGTCATGACCACCATGCGCACCCGGCGCGCCGGGCGTGATCAGTCGGCGTCGCGCGCCTGTGCAGCGAGTGCCCGCTCGACGTCGGCCAGGTTCTCCAGCACGAGGCGGCGCAGGGCGGGGGCTGCATCCTGATGCGCGGCGAGCCAGGCGCGTGTCGCGTCGCGCAGGGAGACGTCCGCCAGCGCCGTCGGGAAGAGCCCGACGATGAGGTACTGCGCGATCTGATACGTGCGCGATTCCCAGATCGGCAGCAGCATGTCGAAGTAGGGCTCGACGAAGTCGGCGAGCACCTCGACGCCTGCAGGGTGCACGAAGCCGAGTGCCGCGGAGCGGACGATCGTGTTGGGGGCGTCATCGCTCTCGATGAGCGAGGCCCATGCGGCCTGCTTCGATGCGGAGTCGGGGAGCGCTGCCCGCGCCTGAGCGGCGAACTCGCCGCCCTTGGCCGTGTTGTCGGCGGCGAGCGCGGCATCGATCGTCGCCGCATCCGTCGCGCCGATCGTGGCGAGTCCGACGAGGAGCTGCCAGCTCAGGTCGGCGTCGATCTCCAGGCCGGGGAGGCTCTCCTCCCCGGAGCGCAGACGGCCAACGATGCCGGCGTGCTCGGCGGTGACGAGGTTGCCGGCGAACGCCGTGACGAACTGCAGCTGGCTGTCGCTGCCTGCCTCGGCGCCCTCGGCGAGCGCCCACAGGCCGTCGGCGACCTTCCGACGAGCGGCCAGGCGCTGCTCAGGCGCGACGTACAGGGTCGCGGCGGTGCGCAGCTGCGCGAGGGTCGTCCGGACCGTCGTCGACTCCGTCTCGCGGCCGATGTTGCCGAGGACGAGGTCGATGTATTCGGATGCCGGGCTCTCGGCGTCGCGCGTCTGATCCCACGCCGCACCCCAGACGAGCGACCGGGCGAGGGGGTCGCTGATTTCGGCGAGGTGGGCGACCGCGGTGGCGAGCGAACGCTCGTCGAGGCGGATCTTCGCATAGGCGAGGTCGCCGTCGTTGAGGAGCACGAGGTCGGGGCGCTTGATGCCCTGGAGTTCTGGCACCTCGGTGCGGTCGCCGTCGATGTCGACCTCGGCGTAGTGCGTGCGCTCGAGGGCGCCGTCGTGCAGCGTGTAGAAGCCGATCCCGAGGCGGTGCGGGCGGATCGTGGGGTAGTCGGCCGGGGCCGTCTGGGTCACGGCGAAGCGCGAGATGGTCCCGTCGGACGCCTCGGCGATGACCGGCTCGAGCGTGTTCACGCCGGCCGTCTCCAGCCACTTCTTCGACCAGGTGCTGAGGTCGCGGCCGCTGGTGGCCTCGAGTTCGGTGAGCAGGTCGCTGAGCTCTGTGTTGCCCCACGAGTGCTTCTGGAAGTACTGCGAGACTCCGGCGAAGAACTTCTCGATGCCCACCCATGCCGCAAGCTGCTTGAGCACCGACCCGCCCTTGGCGTAGGTGATGCCGTCGAAGTTGACCTGCACGTCCTCGAGGTCGTTGATCTCGGCGACGATCGGATGCGTGGAGGGGAGCTGATCCTGGCGGTACGCCCAGGTCTTCTCCATCGCGTTGAAGGTCGTCCACGCCTCGGTCCACTCGGTCGCCTCGGCGGTGGCGATCGTCGACGCCCACTCGGCGAACGACTCGTTCAGCCACAGGTCGTTCCACCACTTCATGGTGACGAGATCGCCGAACCACATGTGCGCGAGCTCGTGGAGGATCGTGACGACGCGGCGCTCCTTGACGGCATCCGTCACCTTGCTGCGGAAGACGTAGGTCTCCGTGAACGTGACGGCACCGGCGTTTTCCATGGCGCCGGCGTTGAACTCCGGCACGAAGAGCTGGTCGTACTTCGCGAACGGATACGGCACGCCGAACTTCGACTCGAAGTACTCGAAGCCCTGACGCGTCTTGTCGAAGATGTAGTCGGCGTCGAGGTGCTGCCACACACTCTTGCGTCCGTAGACGCCGAGGGGGATGACCCGGCCGGAGGCGCTGGTGAGCTCGGAGAAGGTCGACTCGTAGGGGCCTGCGATGAGGGCGGTGATGTACGAGGAGATGCGCGGGGTGGGCTCGAAGCCCCACGTCGCGATCGAGCTGTCGTCGTGGATGATCGGTTCGGGCGTCGGCGAGTTGGAGACGACCTTCCACGCAGCAGGGGCCGTGACGGTGAACTGGAACGTCGCCTTGAGGTCGGGCTGCTCGAACACGGCGAAGACGCGCCGGGAATCGGGCACCTCGAACTGCGAGTAGAGGTACACCTCGCCGTCGACGGGATCGACGAAGCGATGCAGGCCCTCTCCGGTGTTCGTGTACTCGCAGTCGGCGTCGACGACGAGCACGTTCTCGGCCCGAAGGCCCGAGAGGGCGATGCGCGAGTCGGCGAAGACCTCGCTCGGGTCGAGCAGCTCGCCGTTGAGCGAGATCTCCCGCACCTCGCGGGCGATGAGGTCGATGAAGGTGAAGCTCTCGGGTGCGGCGGTGAAGCGCACGACGCTCCGCGAGCCGAAGACCTCTGCACCCTTCGTCAGATCGAGTGCGATCTCGTAGGACTGGGTGTCGATGACGTCGCGGCGCTCCTGCGCTTCGACTCGGGTGAGGTTCTCTCCAGGCACAGCTGTACTCCCAGGGGTGAGGGGATGATGCCGCAGTCCTGACGCAGTTGGCGCCGCCGGCAACCATGACAGCCTACGCCAGGAGCGGCCCGCATCCAGCCCACGCCAAGAGTCCGCACCCGCGGGGTGCCAGGATGGAGGGGTGATCGCGCACGAATCGACTCTCGTCCCCTTCGCCTCCGCCGCCGCTCGCAGCGGCTCCCCGTTCGTGGAGGAGCCCGTCGCCTACGACGCGGTGATCCTCGCGAGCTTCGGGGGCCCCGAAGGGCAGGACGACGTCATCCCCTTCCTGCGCAACGTCACCCGCGGTCGCGGCATCCCCGACGAACGCCTCGAGGAGGTCGCCCACCACTACCGCCACTTCGGCGGCGTGAGCCCGATCAACGAGCAGAACCGTCAGCTGAAGGCGGCGCTCGAGGCCGAGGTCGCCGCGCGCGGCCTGGACATCCCGATCTACTGGGGCAACCGCAACTGGGAGCCGTACCTGCCTGACGCCTTCGCCCGTGCGGCCGCTGACGGGCACTCGACCCTCCTCGTGCTCGCGACGAGCGCGTACAGCTCGTACTCCAGCGACCGGCAGTACCGCGAGGACATCGCGAACGCGATCACCGCGGCGGGCCTCGAAGACCGTGTCACCGCCGACAAGGTGCGGCTGTTCTTCGACCACCCCGGGTTCGTGCAGCCGTTCCAGGAGGGCGTGAACGCCGCCGTGCAGGCGTTCCTCGCCGACGGCATCCCCGCCGCTGCGATCCACGTCCTGTTCTCCACGCACTCGATCCCCACGGCGGATGCCGAGCGCTCCGGCCCCCGCGATGTCGACTGGGGCGAGGGCGGCGCCTACGCCGCCCAGCACCTCGCGGTCGCCGAGCACATCATGTCGGAGCTCGCCGCCGTCACCGGCGAGGCGGGCGTGAATTGGCAGCTCGTCTTCCAGTCCCGCTCCGGACCCGCCAGCCAGCCGTGGCTGGAGCCCGATATCAACGACGTCATCGAGACCCTGCCCGCAGCCGGTGCGCAGGCGGTCGTCATCGTGCCGCTCGGGTTTGTCAGCGACCATATGGAGGTGCTGTGGGACCTCGACACCGAGGCGATCCAGAGCGCAGCGGATGCCGGCATCCGCGCGGTGCGCACCCCGACCCCCGGCACCCACCCCGCCTTCGTCGCCGGTCTCATCGACCTTGTCGTCGAGCGGATCGAGGGCATGCCAGCGGCTGACCGACCGCATCTGACCCCCCTCGGCCCCTGGTACGACGTCTCGCGTCCAGGCGACTGCGAGAACGTGCGGCTCGGGTTCAAGCCGGCCGCCGCCGGCATCGCGCCCTGAGGGCGAGCCGACGCTCACGCGGGCCCCGGCGCTCAATAGGATGGAAGCCATGCGCATCCATATCGCCACCGATCACGCCGGTCTCGACTTCTCCACGCAGTTGCAGGAGCACCTCCGCGCCGCGGGCCACGAGGTCGTCGACCACGGGCCGGTCGCGTACGACGCCCTCGATGACTATCCGGCGTTCTGCATCCGCGCAGCACAGGCGGTCGTCGCCGATCAGGCCGCGGGCGTCGCCGCCCTCGGCGTCGTCTTCGGCGGGTCGGGCAACGGCGAGCAGATCGCCGCGAACAAGGTCGCCGGCATCCGCGCCGCCCTCGTCTGGAACACCTCGACCGCCGAGCTCGCCCGCGAGCACAACGATGCCAACGTGATCTCGATCGGCGCCCGTCAGCACACCTTCGATGAGGTCGCGGGTTTCATCGACACCTTCATCGCGACCCCGTTCTCGAACGACGAGCGGCACGTGCGCAGGATCGGGCAGATCGCCGATTTCGAGCGCGACGGATCCCTGCTGCCGGACCCGCGGGCCTGACGTGCCCGAGGGGCATTCCGTCCATCGGATCGCGCGGCAGTTCGAGCGGAACTTCATCGGGAAGCGGCTGAGTGCCTCCAGCCCGCAGGGGCGCTTCGCGGAAGGCGCATCGGTGCTCGACGGACGGGAAGCGGTGAGCGTGCAGGCCGTCGGCAAGCAGATGTTCCTCGAGGCCGAGGGCGACGTCTGGCTGCGCGTGCACCTCGGGCTGTACGGCGCCTGGGACTTCGCCGGCGAGATCCTCATCGACCCGACCATCGCCTCCGCCAACGGGCGCATGGGGCAGACGAACCAGCGCGGCACCGACCTCGACGAGGCGATCTTCGACGACGCCGGTGAGAACTCGCTCGCCTCGATCGGCGCTCCGCGCCGTACCCGCGTGCACGTGCGCATGTCGGAGCAGACCAAGGGGCTCGCCGACGATGGCGCCCAGTGGCCTCCGCCGATCGTGGGACAGGTGCGCCTGCGGCTGCTGACGGACCTCACCGCAGCCGACCTGCGCGGGCCGACGGCGTGCGTGCTGCAGACCCCCGAGGAGATGCTGGCGACCGTCGCGAAGCTCGGGCCCGATCCGCTCGTCGGCGACCCGGCCGAGAACGAGGAGCGCTTCGTGCGGGCCGTCTGCAAGCGCCAGACCCCGATCGCGCTGCTGCTTATGGAGCAGGCCGTCGTCAGCGGCATCGGCAACGTCTATCGCGCCGAGATGCTCTTCCGCCAGCGGCTCGATCCGCACACGCCGGGCCGCGATGTGCCCGAGGACGTCGTCCGGGCGCTCTGGCACGACTGGGAGCGTCTGCTCGCGATCGGCGTGGAGACCGGTCAGATGATGACCATGGACGATCTGTCGCCCGAGCAGTACCGGGCCGCGATGGCGAGCCGCGATGACCGGCACTGGGTCTACCACCGCGCCGGACTCCCGTGCCGAGTGTGCGGCACCGAGATCGCCCTCGAGGAGATCGGCGCGCGCAAGTTGTACTGGTGCCCGTCCTGCCAGCGCTGACGCGGTCGTAGGCTTCTTCCATGCGCCAGAATCCCAGCTTCGCGATGACCGACCTGGCGGAGCTGCGCCGTGTGATCGTCGGCAACCCCTGGGCGACGATCGTCAGCGCGCCGGATGACGGGCTGGTCGCCTCGCACTATGTCGTGCTGCTCGACGAGGACCGTGACGACCTCACGGTGGTGGGGCACGTAGGCCGTCCCGACGATCTCATCCACGGACTGGGCGAGCGCGAGCTGATTGTGGTCTTCCAGGGGCCGCACGGGTACGTCTCACCGGGCTGGTACGGCGACGTCGCAGCGGTGCCGACCTGGAACTACGTCTCGGTGCACCTGTCCGGCGTCCCGGAGATCCTGGGTGCCGAGGACAACCTGCGCGTGCTGGACCGCATGGTGGAGCTGTTCGAGAAGCGGATGCCGGCTCCGCGGCGGATGTGGGAGCGTCCGAACGACGAGGTCTTCGTCCGCCGCCTGGAGGCGGGGACGGTCGGGTTCCGGCTGACCCCGACGAAGGTCGTCGCCAAGCGCAAGCTGAGCCAGAACAAGCCCGCCGAGACGGTGGAGACCGTGATCGCCGAGCTGGACGGCGACGGCCCGTACGCCAACCCCGCTTTGGCGGCCGAGATGCGCCGGGCGCACGAGGGTCGCGCGGGGAACCACGCATGACCGCCCGCGGCGAGCGGGTCGCGCTCATCCGCGGCGCGCGCCTCCTGGACGGCACGGGTTTCCTCGGCGACGACGAGCCGCTCGACATCGCCATCGCCGATGGCCGGATCGCCGACATCGCGCCCGCCGGGGCGCTGAAGACCGCCGGTGCCGTGCTCGACGGGGACGGATGCTGGGCCGCGCCGGGGCTGTGGGATCACCACGTGCACACCGTGCAGTGGGCGCTGGAGGCGCAGCGCACCCGCCTCGGCGACGCGGAGACGGCTGCGGAGGCCGTGCGGCGGATGGCAGGCAGCGAGCCGCTCGCGGACGGACGCCGGGTCGGCTCGGGGTTCCGCGACGCGCTCTGGCCGGACCGGCCGACGCTGGCGGCGCTGGATGCGGTCGCCAGCGACGTCCCGACCTATCTGATCAACGCCGACGTGCACAGCGTGTGGCTGAACTCCGCCGCATTCCGGCGGGAGGGCTTCGCCCCGGCCCAGGACGGGATGCTGCGCGAGGAGGACGCCTTCGAGATCTCGCGCCGGCTGAACGCCGCGGACGCTGCGACCGCGGACGCCGCCGTGCAGGAGGCAGGCCGGCGCGCCGCCGAGCGCGGTATCACCGGGCTCGTCGACTTCGACATGGCGTGGAACGCGGATGCCTGGCGGCGTCGCTGCGCGGCCGGGTTCGCGGAGCACCGCGTCGAGTTCGCCGTCTACCCGCCCGGCCTGCAACGGGCGATCGACGAGGGGCTGCGCAGCGGCGAAATGCTGGAGGGCACCGACGGGCTGGTGCGGATGGGCCCGCTGAAATTGATCACCGACGGCTCCCTCGGTACCAGGACGGCGGCCTGCTCGCACGCGTACCCGGGCGACCCGGCGAACTTCGGCGTGCTGACCATCTCGCCCGACGAGGTGCGCGAGCTGCTGACCACCGCGACCGCCTCGGGGCTGGAGGTCGCCGTGCACGCCATCGGAGACCGGGCCGTGGCGGCGGCCCTGGACGCCTTCACCTACACGCAGGCGCGCGGCACGATCGAGCACGCCCAGCTGGTGCGGCACGCCGATCTCGCCCGCTTCGCCCGGCTCGGCGTGGTGGCCAGCGTGCAGCCGCGACACGCCGTGGACGACCGCGACCTGGTCACCGACTTCTGGGGCGAGCAGCAGGCGATCGCCTATCCGCTCGCCACGCTGCTGCAGGCCGGCGTCGAGGTGTGGTTCGGATCGGATGCCCCGGTGGCGGCGTTGGACCCGTGGGTGACCATCGCCGCCGCCGTGCGGCGCACCGCCGACGAGCGGGAGCCCTGGCATCCCGAGGAGAGCGTCACGGTCGAGCAGGCGCTGCGGGCCAGCAGCCGGCACGGCCGGGCCGAGCTCGCACCGGGGGCGCCGGCCGATATCGTGCTGTGCGGGCAGGACCCGCGGGCAGTGGATCCCACAGACCTGGCGCGGATGCCGGTCGCCGCGACCCTCCTCGCCGGACGGGTCACCCACCGGGCCTGACCCGGTCTCCGCCGGGTGCCTTCGGCGGAGACCGGCGAAGGGCGTCGGGGGTGAAGCCCCCACGCCCGTCCGGTACGCCGGATAGCGA
>NZ_JASGCY010000032.1:0-75445 GCF_047607465.1 Microbacterium sp.
CTACCACCGTCGCCGACGCCAGCGCCGCCTGGGCCGTTTGACGCCCATCGAGTTCGAGACCATCATGAACACGACCGCCACACTGGCGGCGTGACTACAACCTGTCACCTATCCGTGCAGCAGTCCCACCCTTTCCCTTCGCATACTGGATAGTTCGGACGAGGAGGAGTCAGCAGATATGCGGTTGGGCGGCGACACGGCGCGGCAGATCGGGGTCGAGCAGCGGGCGGTGGGTGCCATGTATGCGCGGCTCGACGCCGAGGTCGTGGGGGCGATCTCCGCGCGTGAGCGCGTACTCGCCGACCCCGTGGAGGGCGCGCACGAGCTCTACGCCCGCGATGTGGAGGTCGGCCGCCTCACTCGCAGGGTCGCTGAGCTGCGGGCTGCGGAACGTTCGCTGTGCTTCGGGCGGATTGACCATGAGTCGGGCGAGACAATCCGCATCGGCAGGATCGGGATCCGTTCGGAATCGGATGCCTTGCCGCTGGTGGATTGGCGTGCCGAGGCCGCGCGTCCCTTTTATGCGGCGACACCCGCCGTGCCGCTCGGCCTGCGCCGCCGCCGACACCTGCGACTGACGGGCCGCACGGTCGTCGGTGTCAGCGACGAGATCCTGGATGGTTCCGCACCGCGACACGGGGACGTGGTGGGAGACGGTCCCCTCGTGACCGCGCTCAGCGGTGCCCGAACCGGACGGATGCGGGAAGCCGCAGCGACGCTCCAAGCGGAACAGGACGCGATCGTTCGGTCCCCTCATCGTGGGGTCATGGTGGTAGACGGTGGCCCGGGGACAGGCAAGACGATCGTCGCGCTGCACCGCGCCGCCTACGTGCTCTATGCCTTCCCTGCAATCGCTGAACGTGGAGTCCTTGTCTACGGACCGAACAGGCGGTTCCTGGACTACATCTCCGACGTGCTGCCCTCGCTGGGGGAGAACGACGTCACACTGGCAACACTCGCCGACCTCGCCGGCACGGAGGGGGCGGCCACGGAGTCCGACGAAGCCGCACGCATCAAAGGGCGGGCGGAACTGGCAACGGTGCTCGCCCGCTGGGTGCGAGACCGGCAACCGTCACGATCAGCCTTCGATGTCAAGGTCGGCTCGGAGACGATCACCGTTCCCGCCGAGCTGGTCGCGGAAGCGCACCGTCACGCCATCAGCGGTGGACAAGCGCACAGCCAGGCACGGGAAGTCTTCAAGGAGTTCATCGCAAGTGATGTTGTGACCGTGCTGGAGGAGCGGACGACGCAAGCCCTCACCGCGACGGACGACGAGGTAGCCGCTCTCCTGGGGGTCGACCTCGACCGGGCTGTCGCCGAAGACCTGCGCGCACTCGGGCTGGACGAAACGATCCTCCACACCGACCCTGAGATCGACTGGGATGCCATCCGGGAACAGCTCATCGAGGACCCCGGCCTCGACACCGCTATCGACGCGATATGGCCACGGCTCCACGCCGAACAGGCGCTGCGTGACTTCCTCAGCGATCACACCGCGCTTGCCACGTCGCTGCCCGAATTTGCGTCCGATGAATTGGTATCGACCCTCCGTCCGCGCCGAGGCGCGTTCACCAGGTCAGAGGTCGCGCTGCTCGATGAAGCGCGCGCTCTGATCGACGGGCCGCCCGAACAGACCTACGGCCACATCGTCGTAGACGAAGCCCAAGAGCTCTCCGAGATGCAATGGCGGATGCTGATGCGCCGCTGCCCGGCCCGATCCGTGACCGTCGTCGGCGACTTCGCCCAGGCGGGATCAGCGACGACGATCCGATCCTGGGCCGATGCTGTCGGCCCCTTCGTCGGCGAACGGTTCGAGCACCACCGACTCACCATCAACTACCGCACGACGGCCGAGATCCTGAACGCGACCGCACCACTGCTCGCGAGGATCGCCCCCGACCAGCAGCTCTCCACGTCGATCCGGCACGGCGACCAGCCGCACACCATCACCGTGACTGACGACGAACGAGATGACGTACTGCGGGAACTGGTCACGCAGGCGGCTGCCGACTTTCCCGGCGAACTCATCGGTGTCATCGGTGCGGCCGAGAGCGTTGCCACGCTCGGCATCGTGCTTGGCGATACCGGTGCGGGGATCGTGGCAGCGCCGGATGCGAGGGGCTTGGAGTTCGACAGTGTGCTCATCGTCGGCCCCGACGCCATTGAAGCCGCACGGTCCGGTGGCGCCCGCGACCTCTATGTCGCCCTTTCACGCGCGACCAAACGAGTCTGGATAGTGCGTTGCCCGACCAACTGACCCGATGCTCCCGAGAACCACCGCTCTTGCCGCTTCCGATGCCGAGGACGGTTCTTCGGGGCGGAGGTCACCATGCCTCGCGCCGACGCATCGTTCCAGTGGGTCACCGTCCATGCCGTGATGCATCGCCGGGTGACTGAAGCCGTGACGATCTACGACTGTGTGCGCCTGGCGGTCGTTTACACGCCGCCGATCTCGGAGGCGCTGCCGAGCTTGCCGTCGAATGCCTCGGGCCGGTGCCTGTCAGCGGGCGCTGCGCACCGGCCAGGAGCCGTCGAGCGCTTCCTCCGGGTCGAGACGGCCGATGCTGATGAAGTAGTCGGTGAGGCTCGCCGCCTGCGCCCGTGCCCAGCAGATCTGCTGGGTGTGCAACGCGCTCAGGCTCGTCGGCAGCTCGAACTGCCGCGCCATGGCCTGAGCGATGCGTCCGGCGGCGACCGCATCCGCCGACGCGTCGTGCGCCCCTTCGAGAGGCACGGCGTAGTGGGCGGCGACCACCTCGAGGGTGCGCTTACCCCGGCGGAAGCGGTCGTAGGCCTTGTCGATGACGAGCGGATCGATGATCGGCGACGGATCGATGAGAGCGTCGAGGCCGTGACGATGGGCCTCGTGCGCGAGAAGCGAGAAGTCGTAGGAGGCGTTGTAGGCGACGACCGGGACCCCTTGCGACAGCAGTGAGCGCAGCGCGCCGGTGACGTCGGCGACGACCTCGGACGCGGGCCTGCCATGCGCGCGTGCGTGCGCGGTCGTGATGCCGTGCACGGCCGTCGCGCCGTCGGGGATCTCGATGCCCGGATCGGCAAGCCAGTCGCGGGAGGCGATCTCGCGGCCCTTCGCATCGAGCACGCCCACGTGCGCGGTCACGATGCGATCGTGCTCGACGTCGACGCCGGTGGTCTCCAGATCGAAGACGCCGACGCGGCTCAGCCAGTGCGGGAGTGCGGGATCGGATGCCATGGCTTCACGCTAATGGGAGCGTCGGACATTGCCGGGAGGGCGCACGGCGTCTGAATAGACTCGGAGGATGACCGTGCCATCGCCCTACGCCGACCGCCTCGCCCGACTGCCGGTCGGGCGCCACGAGGCCGAGGTGCGCGGCGGCACGACGGTCTATTGGGAGTACGGAGCCCCGGACGCGCCGGTGACGATCGTCGCCGTGCACGGCTTCCGCGGCGACCACCACGGCCTCGAACCCGTCTTCGCGTTCCTGCCCGAGGCGCGCGTCATCGCCCCCGACCTCCCCGGCTTCGGGGAGAGCGCACCGGTGCCTGGTCGCACCTACGATCTCGACGAGTACGCCGCCTGGCTCATCGACTTCACGGCATCCGTCGCCCCCGGCGCCATCATCCTCGGCCACTCCTTCGGTTCGATCGTGACGTCCGCGGCCGTCGCCGCGGGGCTGCGGACGCCGCGCCTCGTGCTCGTCAACCCCATCGGCGCGCCCGCTCTCGAGGGGCCGAAGGGACTGATGACGCGCCTGGCGATCCTCTACTACGCGCTGGGGGCACGGCTGCCAGAGCGTCTCGGCACCGCGCTGCTGCGGCATCCGCTGATCGTGCGCGTCATGAGCGTCACCATGGCGAAGACGAAGGATGCTGCGCTGCGCCGCTTCATCCACAATCAGCACGACCGGTACTTCTCGGGCTTCGCCGATCGCGACGTGCTCAGGGACGCGTTCGTCGCCAGCGTGTCGCACGACGTGCGCGAGTTCGCCTCGGGCATCGACGTGCCGACCCTGCTCGTCGCGGCGCAGCGCGACGACATCACGCCGATCGAGGCCGAACGCGCCCTCGCCGGCATGTTCGCCGAGGCCGACCTCGTCGAGATCGCCCACGTGGGGCACCTCATCCACTACGAGACCCCCGCCGAGGCGGCAGCGGCGATCCGGCGCTTCCTCAGGATTCCCGTCGCGCCAGCCCGATGAGCCCCGCCACCCGGTAGGGGATCACCTCGCCCATCGCGAGCGAGGTCTCCGTGCGCTCGACGCCCTCGATGGAGAGGATCCGCGCATCGGTGTCGAACAGGTGGCGGGCGTCGCGGCAGGCGACGCGGGCCAGCAGATCGACGGAGCCGCTGAGGCCGTGGGCCTGCAGCACCTCGGGAATGCGCGCGAGCTCGGCGGTGATGCGGGGCAGCTCGGTCTGCCGCACGCCGATGCTCACGAACGCCTGGAGCGGGAAGCCGAGGACGTCGGGGGAGAAGGAGCGCTCGTAGGAGAGGAAGACGCCTGTCTGCTCCAGCCGCGACATCCGGGCCTGGATCGTGTTGCGCGACAGGCCAAGGGCCTCGGCCAGAGCGACGATGGTGACGCGGGGATCGTCGGCGAGGGCGGCGAGAAGCTCGAGGTCGATGCGGTCGAGGCCTGGCATAGTGCCAAAGAGTAGCACTGCGTACCCTCGACCGACTGAGCAACATGCTCAACGGCTACGCGATTGCTTGAGCGGGGTGATGAGCAGACGTACCCTCGAAGCACCGACGAAGACGCCGGTGGACGACGCGCAAGGCCTCACAAGGGCGCGCGCGACACAGGAGGACGATGATGTCACCGCAACTGACCCCGATCGCCGATACCGCGCAGGATCTCGAACTCTCCGAGCGGATCCTCGCCCCCGACGGCACGCGCATCGCGAACCCGCGCCTTGATCCTTTCGTCGCCGACGTCGCACCGGAGCAGCTGCGCGGGCTGCTGCGCGACATGACCGTGCTCCGGCGCATCGACGCCGAGGGCATCGCCCTGCAGCGACAGGGGCAGTTGGGCCTGTGGGCGCCGTGCAACGGGCAGGAGGCCACCCAGATCGGCACCGCCCGGGCACTCGCCGCGCAGGACTACGTGTTCCCGAGCTATCGCGAGACGGGGGTGATCTTCGCCCGCGGCGGGTATGCCAGTGACTTCGTGCGCGCTTGGCGCGGAGAGGAGGGGTCGTCGTACGACCCTCGGGAGCTGCGCATCGCGCCGGTGCAGATCATCATCGGCGCACAGACGCTCCACGCCGTCGGCTACGCGATGGGCATCAAGCACGAGGGGGCCGACGAGGTCGCGGTGACCTACTTCGGAGACGGGGCGTCGAGCCAGGGCGATGTCAACGAGGCGATGGTGTTCGCAGCGTCCTACGAGGTGCCGGTCGTCTTCGTCTGCCAGAACAACCACTGGGCGATCTCGGAGCCGGTCGCGGTGCAGTCGCAGTTCCCGATCGCCGGACGCGCGCCGGGCTTCGGCATCCCCAGCGTCCGCGTCGACGGCAACGACGTCCTCGCATGCATGGCGGCGATGCGCTGGGCGCTCGAGCACGCGCGAGCGGGGAAGGGACCGGCCTTCATCGAAGCCGTCACCTACCGCATGGGCCCGCACACCACGGCGGACGACCCCATCCGCTACCGCGACCCCGAGGAGGTCGAGTCGTGGCGCCGACGCGATCCGATCGCGCGTCTCGAGGCCCACCTGCGCGGTCTCGGCGCGTTCGGCGACGAGCACGCGGCCGAGATCGGCGCGGCGGCGGACGCCGCGGCTCGCGACCTGCGCGCGGCGTGCCTCGGCATGGTGACCCGTCCGCCGCTCGCCGTCTTCGACGGTGTGTACGCCGAGCCCCACACGGGCCTGCAGCGGCAGCGCGACGAGTACGCCGCGTATCTGGCGGCATTCGAAGGCGAGGCGTGAACATGGTCGAGCTCACCCTGGGCAAAGCCCTCGGAGCGGGCCTTGCCCGCGCCATGCGCGACGACGAGAAGGTCGTGCTGCTGGGCGAGGACATCGGCAGGCTCGGCGGCGTGTTCCGCATCACCGACGGGCTCATCGACGAATTCGGCGCGAAGCGCGTGATCGACACGCCGCTCGCCGAATCGGGGATCGTCGGCACGGCGATCGGCCTCGCGTTCCGCGGCTACCGTCCGGTCGTCGAGATCCAGTTCGACGGCTTCGTGTACCCCGCGTTCGATCAGATCGTGTCGCAGGTCGCGAAGCTCCACTACCGCGCGCAGGGCCGCGTGAAGATGCCGATCACGATCCGCATCCCCTGGGCGGGCGGCATCGGCGCGGCCGAGCACCACTCCGAATCGCCCGAGGCGTACTTCGTGCACACGGCCGGGCTCCGCGTCATCGCGGTGTCGAACCCCGAAGACGCCTATCGCAGCCTCCGCCAGGCGATCGCGTGCGACGACCCCGTGATCTTCTTCGAGCCGAAGCGCCTGTACCACCACAAGGGCGAGGTCGATCTCGACGCCCCGCCGGCCGACGCCCCGCCGATGGGGCTGGCGCGCGTCGTGCGCGCGGGGACGGATGCGACGCTGATCGCCTACGGCGCGATGCTCACGACCGCGCTTCAGGCCGCCGAAGCCGCGGAAGACGATGGGCTCTCGCTCGAGGTGATCGACCTGCGCTCGCTGTCGCCGGTGGACTACGACTCGATCGCAGCGTCCGTGCGCAAGACCGGCCGCGTCGTCGTCGCGCACGAGGCCTCGCGCGAAGCCGGGGTCGCCGCGGAGGTCATCGCGAGCATCACCGAGCGCTGCTTCGAGTATCTCGAGTCGGCGCCGCTGCGTGTCACAGGGCTCGACGTGCCCTATCCGCCCGCGAAGCTCGAGAAGTACTTCCTCCCCGACCTCGACCGGATCCTCGACGCCGTCGATCGCGTGCTCGACGGGCCGAACAGCCTGACGGGGGCGGGAGCATGATCACCGAGTTCCGTCTCCCCGACCTCGGCGAGGGCCTCACCGAGGCCGAGGTCGTGCAATGGCTCGTCGCCCCCGGAGATGCCGTCGCGCTGAACCAGACGCTCGCCGAGGTCGAGACCGCGAAGGCCGTGGTCGAACTCCCGTCGCCGTACGAGGGGACGGTCGCGAGGCTGCACGCCGAGGCCGGTCAGACGGTGGCGGTCGGGGCGCCGCTGATCGCCTTCGACGTCGCGGACGCCGCAGACGACGGCCCCGTCGGATCGGATGCCGAGGAGCAGGCGCAACCGAACCTCGTCGGTTACGGCGCCGCACCCGTGCACGGCGCGCGACCCGTGCGACGGGCGCGTCGCGCAGGCACCCCCAGCGCGGCCGACACCGCGGTGCTCGAGGCGGCCCCGCACGACGCGGCGCCGAGCGTCGAGCGGGAAACGGTGATCCAGCGGCCGCGGTCGACACCGCCGGTGCGCGCGCACGCGAAGCGGCTCGGCATCGCCCTCGCGCTCGTCGCCGCCGAGGCGGGAGACCGCGTCATCACGCGAGCGGACGTCGATGAGTACGCGCAGCGCATCGGCATCAGCGACCCGTCGGCCGAAGCGGGCCAGCAAGGGGCTGCCCCGGCATCCGCTGGCGCTCTGCACTCCTCGGAGCGCGAACTGCGCATCCCGATCCGAGGCGTGCGCAAGCACACCGCCGCCGCGATGGTGCACAGCGCCTTCACGGCGCCCCACGTCACGGTCTTCCTCACCGTCGACGTGACGGCGACCATGGAGCTGCTGGCGTCGTTGCGCGAGGACCGCACGCTCGCGGAGCACCGCATCGGCCCGCTCGCCGTCGTCGCGAAGGCCGCGTGCCTCGCCCTCGCGCGCACTCCCGGTCTCAACGCGCACTGGGACGACGAGGCCGGGGAGATCGTGCAGTACAACTACGTCGACCTCGGCATCGCCGCGGCCACCGACCGAGGGCTGATCGTGCCGAACATCCGCGATGCGGAGCAGCTCACCCTCGTCGAACTCGCCGACGCCCTGCAGCGTCTCGCCGAGACGGCGCGGGCCGGCAAGGCGACTCCGGCGGATCTCGCCGGCGGCACCTTCTCGATCTCCAACGTCGGCGTGCTCGGCGTCGACGCCGGTACGCCGATCCTGCCGCCAGGGCAGTCGGGCATTCTCGCCGTCGGCGCCGTGCGCCGTCAGCCCTGGGAGCATCGCGGGCAGATCGCGCTGCGCGATGTGATGACTCTGAGCCTGTCGTTCGATCACCGTCTCGTCGACGGTGCGGAGGGTGCCCGGTTCCTCAGCGACGTCGCCGACGTGCTGCGGGAGCCCGGTCGGGCGATGCTGCTCAGATAGCCGCGCGCAGCGCGGATTCGGCCATCGCGGCGAGCACCGCAGCGGTGGTCGATTGGCTTCTGGCCGCCTTCTTGGTCGAGTGCGGGGTGGAGTTGATGAGGCCGAAGCACGCCTGCACGCGCAGGCGCAGCTCATCGGTCGGCGCGTCGAGGAGGGCACCGAGGGCCGTGATCCACAGGGTGATGTACTCGCGCTGCAGCCGGCGGACCGCCTCGTGATCGGCGGCGGAGAGATGGGCGACGTCGCGATCGTGAACGCGGATGACATCGGCGTGCCCAAGGGCGAAGTCGACGTGGAACCGGATGAGCGCCCGCATCCGCTCTGCGTCGTCGGCGACCGACGTGAAGACGAGGGTGCCGCCGGAGACGAGGTCTTCGCTGACCTGCACGAGCACGGCGCCGAGGAGGGCCTGCTTGCCCGCGAAATGACGGTAGACGGCGGGGCCGGACACGCCGACGGCGGCGCCGATGTCCTCGAGGCTGACGCCGTTGTACCCGCGTGCCGCGAAGAGATGAGCGGCCTCGCGGATGATCGCGTCGGAGCGCTCGGCCTTGGCGCGATCACGTGCGGTGAGCGTGCTTGTCATCTCGGTTAATCCTCGCTAACCTGAATTGTCGGGTTGGTGAACACTAACCGAAACGCTCGTCCGGGCGCCACCGCTCGGCCGGCGCTCGCGACTCGAGGAGGAGTCAACGATGACGGCCACCCAGGCGCAGCTGGCGCAAGAGCTCCGCCTCCGCCTCGCCGAGGCCGCGCGCGGGGGGTCGGAATCATCCAGGCAACGGCACCTCGCCCGGGGCAAGCTGCTGCCGCGCGAGCGGGTGTCGCGGCTGCTCGACGAGGGGAGCCCGTTTCTCGAGATCGCCCCTCTCGCCGCGGAGGGGATGTACGGGGGAGAGGCGTCCGGTGCCGGCGTCATCGCTGGTATCGGTCTCGTGCAGGGGCGGCACGTCATGGTCGTGTGCAACGACGCGACCGTCAAGGGCGGCACCTACTACCCGATGACGGTCAAGAAGCATCTGCGCGCGCAGGAGATCGCCCTCGAGAACCGGCTGCCCTGCCTGTACCTCGTCGACTCGGGTGGCGCGTACCTGCCGAAGCAGGACGAGGTCTTCCCTGACCGCGATCACTTCGGCCGCATCTTCTTCAACCAGGCGCGGCTGTCGGCCGCCGGCATCCCGCAGCTCGCCGCTGTGCTCGGCTCCTGCACCGCCGGCGGCGCCTACGTCCCCGCGATGAGCGACGAGACGGTGATCGTTCGGGGGCAGGGAACGATCTTCCTCGGAGGGCCGCCCCTGGTGAAGGCGGCGATCGGCGAGGTCGTCTCGGCGGAGGAGCTCGGCGGAGGAGAGCTGCACGCCCGCCGCAGCGGCGTCGTCGACCACCTCGCCGAGGACGACGAGCACGCGCTCGAGATCCTCCGCGACATCGTCGCCACGCTCCCGGCTCCCGCATACCCCGCGTGGGAGGTCCAGCCGGCATCGGCTCCGGCCGAGCCCGGATCGGTCTACGACGTCGTCCCCGTCGACGTGAACGCGTCCTACGATGTGCGCGCGGTGATCGACCGGCTCGTGGACGCCGATTCGGTGCGCGAGTTCAAGCCCGAGTACGGCACGACCCTCGTCACGGCCTTCGCACGACTGCACGGGCATCCGATCGGCATCGTCGCCAACAACGGCGTCCTCTTCAGCGAATCCGCGCTCAAAGGCGCCCACTTCATCGAGCTCTGCGACCAGCGCGGCATCGCGCTGGTGTTCCTGCAGAACATCACCGGATTCATGGTCGGATCGGATGCCGAGGCCGGGGGCATCGCGAAGGACGGCGCGAAGATGGTCACCGCCGTCGCCACGACCCGCGTGCCCAAGCTCACCGTGATCATCGGGGGCTCCTTCGGCGCCGGCAACTACTCGATGTGCGGGCGCGCGTACGGCCCGCGGTTCCTGTGGACGTGGCCGGCCAGCCGCATCTCGGTCATGGGCGGCGCGCAGGCGGCCTCGGTGCTGGCGACGGTCAAGGAGGAGCAGCAGACGGCGCGCGGCGAGGCGTGGAACGCCGACGAGCGGGCGGCGTTCGAGGCGCCGATCCGCGAGCAGTACGAGACCCAGGGCGAGCCCTACTACGCCACCGCACGGCTGTGGGACGACGGCATCATCGACCCCGCAGACACCCGCGACATCCTCGGGCTCGCGCTCGACGTCGTCAGCCGCACCCCGCTGCCCGAGCCCCGCTTCGGCCTGTTCCGGATGTGAACGCGATGACCGGACCGATCTTCCGCACCGTCCTCGTCGCGAACCGCGGCGAGATCGCGCGCCGCGTCATCCGGACCCTGCGTGGCTGCGGCATCCGCAGCGTCGCCGTCTACAGCGACGCCGATGCCGGGGCGCCGCACGTCAGGGAGGCCGACGAGGCCGTGCGGATCGGACCGGCGCCCGCGGCCGCGTCGTACCTCGACATCGATGCTGTGATCGCCGCCGCGCGGGCGACGGGGGCGCAGGCGATCCACCCAGGCTACGGTTTCCTCTCCGAGAGCGTCGGGCTCGCCGAAGCCTGTGCCGAGAGCGGGATCGTCTTCATCGGCCCCGGGGTCTCGGCCCTGCAGATCATGGGCGACAAGGCGAAGGCGCGCGAGCACGTGCGGCGTCACGGCGTTCCGGTGGTACCCGGCTTCGACGCGCGCGGGCTCTCCGACGCCGAGATCGCCGAGGAGGCGGATGCCGTCGGATACCCGCTGCTCGTCAAACCCAGCGCCGGGGGCGGCGGGAAGGGCATGGAGATCGTGTCCGATGCCGCGGGACTCGTCGCGGCGCTCGCGTCGGCGCGGCGCATCGCGGCGGCCGCCTTCGGCGACGATGCGCTGATCCTCGAGCGCCTGATCCGCCGGCCGCGCCACATCGAGGTGCAGGTCTTCGGCGACGTCCAGGGCACGCTCATCGCCCTCGGCGAGCGCGAGTGCACGCTGCAGCGCCGGCATCAGAAGGTGATCGAGGAGGCGCCGTCGGCAGGCATCCCCGCACAGACCCGTCAGCGGCTGCGGGACGCCGCCGTGCTGGCGGCCGAGAGCGTCTCGTACGTCGGCGCAGGCACGGTCGAGTTCCTCATCGACGCCGACGCGCCCGAGGAGGTGTTCTTCATCGAGATGAACACGCGTCTGCAGGTCGAGCATCCGGTGACGGAGGAGGTGACTGGAATCGATCTCGTCGCTCTGCAGCTGCGGGTGGCCGCAGGCCTCCCGCTCGATGCGGAACCGGTCGTCCGAGGGCACGCGGTGGAGGCGCGGATCTACGCGGAGGCGCCTGAGCGCGCCTTCCTGCCCTCGACGGGGCAGGTGCTGCTCTTCGCCGCTGCCGAGGGCGTGCGCGTCGACTCCGCCGTCGAGACCGGGAGCGAGATCACCGGGTTCTACGACCCGATGATCGCCAAGGTGATCGCCAGGGCCGATGACCGTGTGACGGCGCTGCGCCTGCTCGACGAGGCGCTCGGCCGCACCGTCGTCCTCGGCGTGGAGACGAACATCGCCTTCCTGCGCCGTCTCTGCCAGGATCCGCGCGTGATCGCCGGCGACCTGGACACCGGACTCATCGACGCACTCCTGCCGCTGGAGCCCGCCGTCCCGTCACCGGCCATGCTGGCGGCGGCGAGAAACCACTTCGAGCGCGAGACACACCCCGGGCAGTGGTGTCTCGCGCCGGACATGGTTTCTCGCCGTGCGGGGGCGGTGTGGGCGGCGGCGCGCGACGATGCGGCGCGGTGGGTCGGGGTCGTCACGGACGACGGGCGGGAGTTCGTTGCGGCGGGTGGAGAGGCGGATGCGGCGGCCGGAGAAGTGGGCGGAGAGGCGGATGCGGCAGAAGGCGTCGCGTGCGCGGCGGCCGTCGACGGGTCGGGAGCGATCTGGGTGAGCGAGGGCGGCAGCACGATGCGGCTGCATCCGCTCGATCGACGAGGACGGATGCTGCGGCGCCTCGCCGCCCGCGCGGTCGAGGCCCGCGCCATCGAGCCCGAGGTGCGCGCCCCGATGCCCGGCGCGGTCGTCGCTGTGCACGTCGCCGACGGCGCCGAGGTCATCGCGGGGGCGCCGCTCGTCTCGATCGAGGCGATGAAGATGGAGCACCTCGTGACGGCACCGCACGACGGCGTCGCGGCGCACCTGGTCACGGTCGGCGATCAGGTGCGCCGCGACCAGGTGATCGCCCGTGTGACGCCGCACGACGACGAATCCGAAGAGGAGAGCAACTGATGGAGGACCTGACCGCAGAGGAGCGCGAACTCGCCGCGATGGTGCGCGAGTTCGCCGACACCGTCGTCGCGCCGCAGGCGTACGAGGCCGATCGCACGCACACCCTGTCGATGGACGTTGTGGCGCAGATGGGGGAGCTCGGCCTGTTCGGGCTGCCCTTCCCGGAGGAGCACGGCGGGCAGGGCGGCGACTACCTCGCGCTCGGGCTCGCGATCGAGGCGCTCGGCCGCGTCGACCAGTCCATCGCGATCACGCTGGAGGCTGGCGTCAGTCTGGGGGCGATGCCGATCTTCCGCTTCGGAACCGATGCGCAGAAGCAGCAACTGCTGCCCGACCTGCTCGCGGGGCGGGCGCTGGCCGGCTTCGGGCTCACCGAGCCGGAGGCTGGTAGCGACGCCGGCGCGACGCGCACCACCGCCAGGCTGGAGGACGGCGAATGGGTGATCAACGGGTCGAAGCAGTTCATCACGAACTCCGGCACGCCCATCACGCGCTTCGTCACCGTCACCGCTGTCACCGGTTCGTCGGACGGGCGACGCGAGATCTCCACGATCATCGTGCCGAACGCGACACCGGGGTTCACCGTCGAGCCCGCGTACGACAAGGTGGGCTGGCACGCCTCCGACACGCATCCGCTCACGCTGGACGGCGTCCGCGTTCCCGAGGAGAACCTGCTCGGCGAGCGGGGGAGCGGGTTTCGCAACTTCCTCAGCATCCTCGACGAGGGGCGCATCGCGATCGCGGCCCTCGCCACGGGCGCCGCAGAGGGGTGCCTTGAGGCAGCGGTCGACTACGCCAAGAGCCGTACGATCTTCGGCAGCGCCCTCAGCACCCGGCAGAACGCGCAGTTCACCATCGCGCGCATGCGGGCGCGGGTGCACACCTCGCGCCTGGCCTGGCGGCACGCCGCGCGCCTGCGCGATGCGGGCCGTCCGTTCGCGGAAGAGGCGGCGATCGCCAAGCTCGTGTCCGGCGAAGCCGCCATGGACAACGCCAGAGACGCCACGCAGATCTTCGGCGGCAACGGCTTCATGAACGAGTACCCCGTCGCCCGGCACTACCGCGATTCCAAGATCCTCGAGATCGGCGAGGGCACCACCGAGGTGCAGCTGCTCGTCATCGCCCGATCGATGGGAATGGTGTGACCGCCATGACCCACGACATCGTTCAGCGCGGACTCTACTTCGAGGAGTTCTCCCTCGACGCCCGCTATCTGCATCGACCGGGGCGCACGGCGACCGAGTCGGACAACGTGCACTTCACCACGCTCACCATGAACACCCAGGCCCTGCACCTGGATGCGGCCTTCGCCGAGACGCAGGAGTTCGGCCGGCGCCTTATGAACTCGATGTGGACGCTGTCGACCATGGTGGGAATGTCGGTCGCCCAGCTCACCCAGGGGACCCTCGTCGCGCAATTGGCGCTGGAGGGCGTCTCGTTCCCGCATCCGCTCTTCGCCGGGGACACGCTCTACACCGAGAGCACCGTCATCTCCAAGCGCGCGTCGTCGTCGCGCCCAGCGCAGGGCATCGTGACGATCGCGCACATCGGACGCAATCAGGACGAGGTGATCGTGGCGCGAGCGACCCGCACGGTTCTCGTCCATCGGCTGCCCGCGACCGGGTGAGCGGCGCTCTCAGACGAGCACCGACTCCTCGAGCAGCCGCAGCGAGCCGGGGGAGGCGGCGAAGCGGTGCACGGAGCCGTTGGCGAGCATCTCGCCGACCCGGGGGAGGGTGCCGCCGGAGACGTGAGCGATAAGGGCGCGGATCACCCCGCCGTGCGCGACGACGATGACCGATTCGGCCTTCGGTGCCGACCGGCGACGCGCATCGGCATCGATCTGCGCGAGAGCGTCGAGCGCTCGTACCGCGACCTCCGCGAGGGACTCCGCCCCCGGTACGGGCGCCTGCCAGTCGCCGTAGGTGTCGAGGTAGTCGGCGACGAGCATGCCTTCGCCCGCGCCGAAGGAACGCTCGCGGATGCCGTCGACGAGGCGCGGAGCGGGCAGATCGAGCGCCTCCGCGATGATCTCGGCCGTCTCCCGCGCGCGGGCGAGAGGGCTCGCGAAGATCGCCTGATGCGTCGTGCCGGCCAGCAGCGCCGCAGCCTTCAGGGCATCGGCGCGGCCGGTGTCGTTGAGCGGGATGTCGGAGGTGCCCTGGATCCGCCGATCGAGGTTCCAGTCGGTCTGTCCGTGCCGTACGAGCGTGATGAGCGTCATCTCGGCTCCTTCCGTTCGTCGGGTGCGTGTTCGTCGATGGTGCGATCGAGCAGCCGCTCGGCGATCGCCGGCAGGACGTCGCTCGTGCCCGCCGAGATCGTGAGGTGCGCCCAGACGTCGGCCCGGGTGGGCTCGCGGTTGACGATGACGAGCGGGATGCCGCGTCGCCGCGCCCGCTCGATGAGGCGGATGCCGGAGTTGACGACGAGCGAAGACCCAGCGACGACGAGGGCGGTGCTCGCCCTCAGCAGCGACTCCGCCGCCTTGAAGCGGTCCTGGGGGACGTACTCGCCGAAGAAGACGACATCGGGTTTGAGCATGCCGTCGCAGACCGTGCAGGACGGGATGACGAATCCCTCGGTGCTCTCCGGGAGCACGTCGCCGTCGGGGGCGAGAGCGACGTTCTCGGGCACCGCGATCCAGGGGTTCAGCTCTTCGATCTGACGGGCGATGTCCCGGCGGTCGAACACCTGGCCGCAGTGCAGGCAGTGCACGCGGCGCATGGTCCCGTGCACTTCGATGACGTGCGAGCTCCCGGCGCGCAGGTGCAGTCCGTCGACGTTCTGGGTAATGACGCCGGTCACGTGGCCGGCGTGCTCCAGGGCCGCGAGGGCGAGATGTCCCGGATTGGGCTCGGCGCGGGCGAACGCCTGCCAGCCGAGATGCCCGCCCACCCAGTAGCGGCGCCGTGCCGCCTCGTCGCCGAGGTAGCGGTCGATGGTCATCGGATCCGAGCGCGGGCGCACGCCTTCGCCCCGGTACGCGGGGATCCCCGAATCGGTCGAGAGGCCGGCGCCTGTGAGGATCGCGATGCGACGCCCGCGGAGCAGGGCGACGGCCTGGTCGACCTGCGTGCGCAGCCTGGCATCCGTCGTCGCGGTCACGGCACCTCCCCGTGCGAGTCTACGATGCCCGATGCCGACCGTCGGACGGCGTGACACAGTGGAGGCCTATGGAACTCATCGAGATCACCGATCAGGAGGATCCGCGGCTGGACGACTACCGCGGACTCACGGACACGGCGCTGCGCGCTCTCTCCGAGCCCGCTGGCGGGCTGTACATCGCCGAGTCCTCGAAG
Source organism: Microbacterium sp. (assembly GCF_047607465.1). Lineage (GTDB taxonomy): Bacteria > Actinomycetota > Actinomycetes > Actinomycetales > Microbacteriaceae > Microbacterium. The sequence goes on from NZ_JASGCY010000032.1 coordinate 15,811, forward strand.
GTGATCGCCCGCGCCGTCGCCGCCGGCCACCGGCCGCGCTCGGTGATGGTGCAGCGTCGATGGGTCGACGGCATCCGCTCCCTCCTCGACGGCTGCGATGCACCCGTCTACCTCGTGCCCGATGCGGTCGCCGAGGCGGTGGCCGGGTACGCCGTGCACCGCGGCGCCCTCGCCTCCATGCATCGGCCGGCGCTGCCCGCCGTCGACGCGCTCATCGCCGGCGCCCGACGTGTCGCCGTGATCGAGGACATCCTCGATCACACCAACATCGGCGCGCTCTTCCGTTCTGCGGCAGCTCTCGGCGTTGACGCGATCCTGGTCAGCCCTCGCTGCGCGGATCCGCTCTACCGCCGATCGGTGCGGGTGTCGATGGGGACGGTCTTCCAGGTGCCGTGGACGCGCCTCGAGAGCTGGCCGGGCGGGCTCGCCTGGTTGCAGGAGGCGGGGTTCGTCGTCGCCGCGACGACGCTCGGGGCGGGCGCCATCGCCCTCGACGACTTCGTCGAGGAGGGGCACGAGCGGATCGCGCTCGTCTTCGGGAGCGAGGGCGACGGCGTGGCCGCCGAAACCGAGCAGCTCGCCGACCGGCGCATCACGATCCCCATGGCCGGCGGTGTCGACTCGCTGAACGTCGCGGCATCGTCGGCCGTCGTGTTCTATGCGACGAGGGTGCGGGGCTGAGGATCCATGGCGCCTTCGAGACCGTGATCCGCCACGCCGTGCAGGGCTCAGTCGTTCTCGGGGAACAGGACCGGCGTGGGCTCTGGACGCTTGGCCTCGATGTGGTCTCCGGACGACTGATGCCTGAGGCGACGCAGCACCCAGGGCACGAGGTGCTCCCTCGCCCAGCCGAGGTCTTCGGCGCGGGCCTCGCGCCAGGTCCGCAGCGGCAGCGGCGCGGGCTCCATCGCTTCGAGGTCGTTGGGCACGTTCAGGGCGCGCAGCACCATGCGCGCGACCTCGTGGTGGCCGAGAGCATTGAAGTGCAGCCGATCGTCGTCGAAGAAGCGCTGATCCTGCACGACCTTCAGGGCCCACTGGTCCGCCACGATGCAGTCGTGTCGGTCTGCGATGGCGCGCACGTTCTCGTTGTAGATGGCGATCTTGCCACGGAACGGGCGGAAGACGGGTGTGAACCCGGTGTCGATGCCGGTGAAGAGCACGACGGCGGCCCCGGTGGAGGACAGCCGCGCGACGGCGTCATCGAGCTGCTCGGCGATGGCGTCGGGATCGGTACCAGGGCGGATCACGTCGTTGCCGCCCGCGCAGATCGAGACGAGGTCCGGATGCAGGGCGACGGCGGGCTCGATCTGGTCTTCGACGATCTGGGCGATGAGCTTGCCGCGGACGGCGAGGTTCGCATAGGCGAAGTCGTCGACCTGCTGCGAGAGCACATCGGCGACGCGGTCAGCCCAGCCGCGGTGGCCGCCGGGCACCGAGGGATCGGGGTCGCCGATGCCCTCGGTGAAGGAGTCGCCGACGGCGACGAAGCGGCGCCAGGGGTGAGCGGTGTCGTTGGCCACGAAAGGGGCCCTGGTCGAATCCTGATCCGTCATCCGGCTCTCCTTCGTCAGCGGTCGTCCGCGAGCTGCGGCGACGCCGTGCACGAGCCTACCCTTCGAAGGAGACGTCGGGCCGTGCGCACCGGGTGTCGGTGGCACGCCTTATCGTTGAAGGGATGCTCTCACCGTCCTTCCCGCAACGCGCCCCTTGGGGTACCGCGAGCAAGCTGAGAGCGTGGCAGCAGGAGGCGCTTGAGCAGTACTTCCGCGACGACAAGCGCGACTTCCTCGTCGCGGCGACTCCGGGCGCCGGCAAGACGACCTTCGCCCTGACGCTCGCCGTCGAGCTGCTGCGCCAGGGCGAGGTCAACCGGATCATCGTCGTCGCTCCCACCGAGCACCTGAAGACGCAGTGGGCGGATGCTGCAGCCCGCGTGCACATCCGCCTCGATCCGCACTTCAAGAACAGTCACTGGGCTCCCGCACGGCACTACCACGGCGCAGTGGTCACCTACGCGCAGGTCGCCGCGAAGTCGTCCGTGCACCGCCACCTCACCGAAGACGCGCAGACGCTGGTGATCCTCGACGAGGTCCATCACGGGGGCGACGCGCTGAGCTGGGGCGATGCGATCCGCGACGCCTACGGCCCCGCCAAGCGACGGCTCCTGCTCAGCGGGACCCCGTTCCGCAGCGACACCGCGCCGATCCCGTTCGTCGAGTACCTGCCCGACGAGTCGGGGGCCCGCATCTCGAGCACCGACTACGCCTACGGCTACGGTCGTGCTCTCGCCGACGGCGTCGTGCGGCCTGTGCTCTTCCACATCTACGCGGGCAGGATGCGCTGGCGCACGAGCGCCGGCGACGAGCTCGAGGCGCATCTCGGCCAGGACAACACCAAGGATGTGAACGCTCAGGCATGGCGCACCGCGCTCGATCCCGAGGGGTCGTGGATGCCGGCCGTGCTCTCTGCTGCGGATCGTCGGCTCACCGAGATCCGCCACCACATCCCCGATGCGGGCGGACTCGTCCTCGCCACCGATCAGAGCGTCGCCAGGGCGTACGCGAAGATCCTGCAGGGCATCACCGGGCGAATGCCAACGGTCGTGCTCTCCGACGACGCCTCCGCTTCCGAGCGGATCGAGAAGTTCAGCGCCGGCGACGAGCGCTGGATGGTCGCAGTGCGCATGGTGTCGGAGGGCGTCGACGTGCCGCGTCTGGCCGTGGGGGTCTACGCGACCTCGTCGTCCACGCCCCTCTTCTTCGCACAGGCCATCGGTCGTTTCGTGCGCGCACGGCGCCGCGGCGAGGCCGCCAGCGTCTTCCTCCCGAACGTGCCGGTGCTCATGGGGCTCGCGAACGAGCTCGAGAAGCAGCGCGACCACGCGCTCGATCCTCCGGACAAGGACGCCGACGGACTCGACGACTCGCTGCTGGAGAGCGCGAACCGCGAGGATGACGCCTCCGACGCGCTCACCCAGGAGTTCAGCTATCAGGCGATCTCCTCGGTGGCGCACTTCGACCGGGTGGTCTTCGACGGCAAGGAGTTCGGCCAGCTCGCCGAGCCTGGAACCCCCGAAGAGGAGGAGTTCATCGGCTTCCCCGGCCTGCTCGAGCCCGAACACGTCCACGAACTGCTCATGCAGCGTGCGGCTCGGCAGTCGCGACTGCGCACCGAGCGGGAGTCGAAGGCCGCCCCCGCCGAGACCACGACGCTTCCGGCACCGCTGCACCGCACCCTCAAGGAGCAGCGACAGCTGCTCAACAGCCTCGTGGGCCTCTACGCACGCCAGACGGGGCAGCCGCACGGATCCGTGCATGCCGAGCTGCGGCGCGTGTGCGGCGGCCCGGCTGTCGCGCAGGCGACCGTCGCCCAACTGCAGTCGCGCATCGAGGTGCTGCGCAAGCGCGTGCGCTCCTGAGCGCCCTTCGTCTCGTCGCTGCGCTCCTCGCTCAGGAACCGCGAAGCGAGACGAAGGACGTCTGGCTCAGAAACCGCAGCGCGGGTTCGGAATCCCGAAATCCTGTCAATCCCGCCGCCGCCGGGGATTCGCGTCGGCGGCGTCGATACCGTTGAAGGGTTGACCGAGTTCAGGAGACCCGCATGACAGCCCCCGTCGCCGTTGCGCCCACCGCCGCCGATCGACGCCGCTGGGCCCGCTACCTCGTGGAGGAGCGCGCCGAGGGCATGGTCTACCAGCGGCTCGCCGCCCGCAAGGACGGCGAGGAGCGCGAGATCCTGCAGAGTCTGGCGGATGCCGAGCGGCGGCACGAGCAGCACTGGCTCGATCTCCTCGGCGCGGAGCCCGCGCGCCTGCCCCATGCCGGCCTGCGCTCGCGCCTGCTCAGCTGGATGGCGGGCCGGTTCGGCTCGATCTTCGTGCTCGCGCTCGCCCAGAACGCCGAAGCCCGCTCGCCCTATGACACCGAGAAGTGGGCCACCCCCGCCATGCGCGCCGACGAGAAGGTGCACCACGAGGTCGTCCGCGGGCTGGCGGCGCGAGGGCGCCGGCGACTGTCCGGGTCGTTCCGCGCCGCGGTGTTCGGCGCGAACGACGGGCTGGTGAGCAACCTCGCGCTCGTGCTCGGCATCGGCGCGACCGGGGTGAGCGGGGGATTCGTGCTCTTCAGCGGCATCGCGGGTCTGCTCGCCGGCGCGCTGTCGATGGGCGCAGGAGAGTTCGTCTCGGTCCGCTCCCAGCGCGAGCTGCTGGCGGCGACCGAGGCGAACGATGACGCCGCGGCATCCGCCGCCGACCTCGACATCGACGAGAACGAGCTCGCCCTCGTCTACCGGGCCAGGGGGATCGACCACGAGGAGGCGCTGCGGCGGGCGCGGCGCATCGTGGCGGCAGCGCGGGCCGGCGTGCAGCACACGGCCACCGGTCCCGTGCGCACGCATGCGGGGGATGAGCACGAGATCGTCGGCAGCGACTGGACGGCGGCGATCTCGAGCTTCCTGCTCTTCGCCTCCGGCGCGGTCGTCCCCGTACTGCCATGGATCTTCGGCCTGCAGGGCACGACCGCCATCATTGTCGCTCTTGTGCTCGTGGGCGTCGCGCTGCTGTCGACGGGCGCGATGGTCGGCATCCTCTCCGGCGGGCCGCCGCTGCGCCGGGCCCTTCGCCAGTTGGCGATCGGATTCGGCGCAGCGGCGGTCACGTATCTGCTCGGTCTGCTCTTCGGCGTCGGCGCCGTTTAGGAGCGCCCGCCCGACGACGAGCCCTGGCCGTCCTGACCGAAGCCGCCCCCGCCACCGGGCTGGCCGCCGCCCTGACCGCCCTGACCACCGGGCTGGCCGCCGCCCATTCCGCCTGCGCCGCCCTCGCCCGCGGTCACCGTCGTCGCGGTGCCGTCCACGACCACGTCGTAGCTCGACCCGCTCGTGATGCCTTCGCCGGAGTACACGACCGTCGCGAAGTCCTTCTGCGCCGTGTACTCCGCGAGCACCGTCCCGTTCGAGACGATCTGCACGGTGTCTCCCTCGGAGCCGGAGACCGAGGCGAAGACCCAGCCCTGAGCGGAGTCCGCCGACGGGGCGACGGCCATACCCGCGCTGCCCGCGGCCAACAGGGTGCCGCCGGACACGTCGAAGGTGCCGTTCACATCGATCGCCCCGTTTCCGTCGCCCGTCGGGCCCCAGATGGTGAGGGTCCCGCCCGTCATCGTCGCCGAGCCGTTCGAGTCGAAGCCGTCCCCGTCGGCGTCGAGCGTGATCTCGCCGCCGGTGATGGTGATCGTCGAGCCGTCGGCCTGCATCGCGCCGGTGCCGGACGAGGCGTTCATCCCGTCATCCGATGCGCGGATGTAGACGACGCCGCCTCCGATTTCGATCTGGGCGCTCTCCAGTCCCTCGTACGACGTCGAGATCGTGACCTCTCCGCCGTCGATGAACAGTGCGGCTTCCGCGTGCACGCCGTCGTCGCCGGAGCCGGCCGTGAGGGTGCCGGAGTTGATGTGCACGGCGCCGTCCGAGTGCACGGCGTCGTCCGCGGCATCCGCCGTCACCGTCCCGCCCTCGATCACGAGGTACATGCCGCTCTTGATGCCCTTGGCCGACACGTCCTCGGAGACCGTCGCCGAAGAGCCCCCGCCGGCGGTCACGGTGATCTCGCCTCCGGTGATGACGACATCGGTGACAGCTGAGATGCCGTCGCCGTCGCTCGTGATGTCGACGGTTCCGCCCGAGATCCATACGTATCCCTGCGTCTCATCCTCGTCCTGATCGCTCGTCAGGCCGTCGCCGCCCGCCTCCACGGTCACGGTTCCGCCCTCGATGGTGAGCGAGTCCTTGCCGCGCAGGCCGTCGTCGGCAGCCGTCACCGAGATGTCGCCGCCGAGGATCTTCAGATCGTCCTTGCTCGTGATCGCGTCGTTGCCGTTCCCTTCAACGATCAGCGCTCCGTCTCCGCTGATCGTGAGGTCAGCGGCGCTGTACAGCGCCGCGTTGACCTCTGCGTCCTCGGCGTACGAGCCGCCGTCGGAGAGCGTGTTCGTACTGCCTTCTGCGAGGACGAGGACGACGTCATCCGCTCCGGTGATCGCAAGCGCCGAACCCTCGGAGTTCTTGATCGTCGCATCGTCGAGCGTGATCGCCACGACGGCGTCCTCAGGGGCGGCGACGACGAGCGCGCCGTCGAGGGATCCGGTGACGGTGTAGGAGCCGCCCGCGGTGATGGTGACCGTGCTGCCGTCGACGCTCACGCCTTCGCCCTCGACAGTGGCGGAGTCTCCGGTGAGGGTGATGGTCGTGGAGGTCGTCGAGGCGACCTCGTCGACGGTGACGGTCGTCGCATCGTCATTATCGGCGATCACCTGTTCAGCGGTCAGCGATGCCTCGACGCTCACGACGTCGGATGCCGTCTGGGCGCCGCTGGTGGCGGCGCCGGTGGCGCTGGTGGCGGCGCACCCGGCCAGCATGACGCCGGCGAGGGCGAAGGGTGCGGCGGCGAGCATGATCCGGTTCCGGTTACGCATGATGGTCTCTCTCTCGGTCAGGCGGCGATCGCTGTGTGGTGGAAGCTGCGGCGCAGGACGCGCGCCCACTTGTTCCGTGGTAGATCGGGGCGCAGAGCCGCGAGCCCCGTGCCGTACTTGCTGATGGTCGAAGGACGGATGCCGTGCCGCCAGAGCAGCCGGTCGAGATCTCCCGTGCGCTGCCCGGACTTGGTCTCGATGATGACGAGATCCGACAGGGTCATGGTCGTCCCGTCGGCGAGCTCCCAGGAGAGGCCGGTATCGATCGTGGCGCGCCCGCCGCCGTCAGGGGCGAGCAGTGTCGTGCGGCGATAGCGGGTCGCGAGCGTCGGGCGCAGCTCCAGTTCGTCGGGGGCGGGGATGCCGAGCGCTGAGAGACCTTCGGCGGCGTACTCACGACCCTCGTCGGTGAGCTCCTCCCGGTCGTCGAAGCCGTACTCGATGCGCTCCTTGACCGTGGCGCTGCGCGCTCCGCGCGTCTTCAGCTCGAGGAACGCGTCCTCCGTGTCGACATAGCTGCGGGTGCGGAGCTTGAAGCGCCTGCGCCGTCCCAGCGCCGCCATCCGGAAGCTCAGCAGATCGGGGGTGTCGAAGTAGTACGACTCGTAGGAGAAGGCGCGCCTGTCATCCATCGTGAGCACTCTGGTCGTCTCCGGCAGCTCGGCGAGCACCTCGAGGGCATCCGCGACCGTCATCGCGTACTTCCGGTCGACGCGGGTGAGCAGCGCGGCCTGGTCCAGGAGTTCGTCGAGCGAGATCGGCTCGAGCCGGGCGATCATCGCAGCGCTCGCTGCGAGACGGCGCCCACCCGGGCGGGCGCAGCGTGATAGCGCACGTCGACGAGGGTCGTGTCGTTGACGAGGTCGAGCTGCAGGATCGTCAGGTTCTTCACCCGTCCGCCCAGCAGGCGCTCGAGATGGTCGGTGAGCTCGCCCTCATCGCCGATCGCACGGTCGACGGTCATGGTGAGATGTCGGGAGCCGGCGAGCAGGCGGGGATGATCGGCGACGAACATGGCGACGATGATCACGGCCATGAGCCCGAGCGCGACCGGGGAGACGTCTGCGGCGAGGCCCGCGATCAGACCCAGGGCGAGAGAAGCGAAGTAGTAGGCCACCTCGCGCTGCGAGATCTCGGACGAGCGGAGGCGGATGATCGAGAGCACTCCGAACAGCCCCAGCCCGAGTCCGAGAGCGACCGACGACCCTGCGAGCGTGACGGAGACGGCGAGCACACCCACGTTCACGCCGACGAAGGCGACAAGGAGGTCACGGCGGCGGTGGCGGCTGAAGTAGATGCCGAAGGCGAGGATGACGATCGCGACGAGGTCGGCGGTGATCATGACGAGCGATGACACGAGGAGGCTCCTTTTATCGGGTGGAGGTTCCCGTACAGTCAGCCGCGTCAACCTATGCGAGTTCTATGCGATCCCGATGACGCGATTCTGAATCACGGGCGCCCCAGCAACCTCAGAGGAGCGGCCTCGCGTCCGCACAGGAGACGGATATGCCGTCGATAGCCGCACTCCCTATCCATGGATCATGGACACCGCTCACGACGCCCCCAGGAAGCCGCGACGGCGGCGACGCATCATCATCGCCTCGACTCTCGCGGTCGCCCTCTCGCTGGGCGGCGGCGCGGCCTGGGCGATGGACCGGTACCTCATCCAGCACGTCAGCATCAGCGACGTCTCGGAGTACGAGGCCGAGAACTCCGAGACCGCCGGCGCGATCACCGAGACCACGAACGCGACGGTCACGGACACGACCTACAGCTCGGACCAGGCCGACATCACGATCTCCACGGTCACCACGGGCAGCGGCGACGACACCGTCACGTATTACGTGGCCGACGTGACGCTCACGGACGCCACGGCGCTGCGATCCGCCTTCGCCGGCGACGCCTTCGGCACCAACATCACCGAGACCACGAGCGAGATCGCCGAGGACAACAACGCGATCTTCGCGATCAACGGCGACTATTACGGATTCCGCGACACCGGGATCGTGATCCGCAACGGCGTCGTCTACCGCGACGAGGGCGCCCGTGAGGGACTCGTGTTCTACACCGATGGAACGGTCGAGGTGTACGACGAGACGTCGACGACGGCCGATGAGCTGCTCGCGGACGGCGCCTGGAACACGCTGTCGTTCGGGCCGGCCATCGTCGTGGACGGACAGATCGTCGACGGGATCGAGGACGTCGAGATCGACACCAATTTCGGCAACCACTCCATCCAGGGCGACCAGCCCCGGACCCTCGTCGGAGTGATCGACGACAACCACCTCGTGTTCGTCGTCATCGACGGGCGCGACACCGGCTACAGCAAGGGTGCGACCTTGACCGAGGCCGCGGAGATCATGATCTCGCTCGGCGCGACCACCGCGTACAACCTCGACGGCGGGGGCTCATCGACCATGTACTTCAATGGCGAGGTCATCAACCAGCCGTCCAACGGCGGCGAGCGCGGCACCAGCGACATCCTCTACATCGCCGGGAGCTCAGCATGATCGTCCTGATCCCGGCGTACGAGCCGGACGAGCGCATGCTGGAACTCGTCGACGCCCTCGACGAGGACGGATGCCGGATGCTGGTGGTCGATGACGGCAGCGGCGACGACTACCAACCGCTGTTCGACGACGTGTGCTCGCGCGGGATCCCGGTGCTTCATCAGTGCTCGAACACCGGCAAGGCCGGGGCTCTGCGGAGGGGACTGACCTACATCGCGGGACGGTGGCCGGGGGAGGACGTCGTGACGGCGGACAGCGACGGGCAGCACCGTCCCCACGATATCGAGGCGGTCGCGGCCGTCACCGCGCAGGGCGATGCGCTGGTGCTGGGCGGGAGGGCGTTCACCGGAGAGGTGCCGTTGCGCAGCAGGGTCGGCAACGCCTTCTCGAGGATGCTGTTCCGCGCGTCCACCGGTCAGCGCGTGCACGACACCCAGACCGGTCTTCGCGGCATCCCGTCCTCCCGCATCCCCGATGTGCTCTCGGTCGGCGGAGAGAGGTTCGCCTGGGAGATGAACGTCCTGATGGATTTCAGCCGGCGCCGCATCCCGATCAAGGAGATCCCGATCGAGACGGTCTACCTCGACGGGAACGCGTCATCGCACTTCCGCCCGCTGCGGGACTCCCTCGCCGTGCTGCGGCCGATGCTGCGCTACCTGCTCGTGTCGCTGGGATCGTTCGTGCTCGATGTCGTCGCGCTGCAGCTGCTGTACGTCGCCAGCGGGCAGCTCCTGCTCTCGGCCATCGGCGCGCGGGTGCTCAGCGGGGTCGTCAACTTCGCCCTCAACCGCTCGTTCGTCTTCCGGGCCGCGGCGGCCGGCGACGTGCGCACGCAGCTGATGCGATACGGACTCATCGCCGTGGCGATGCTCGCCGCCGGGTATGCGGGACTGGCGCTGCTCACCGAGTGGGGCGTCCCCTTGGTCATCGCGAAGGTCGTCGCCGACGGCGCCGTGTACGTGTGCGGATTCCTGCTGCAGCGCGGATACGTGTTCGCGCGGCGTCGGGATGCGCCGGAGGAACTGCCCGCCGCGGTTCCCGCCCTCAGATGATCACGCACGTGCAGAAAGAGCTCCGGTCGCCATGACCGGAGCTCTTCGTCCTGTGCGCGGAGGGGGACTTGAACCCCCACGCCCTATCGGGCACTAGCACCTCAAGCTAGCGCGTCTACCATTCCGCCACCCGCGCAGGTGTTGGATGTTCGTTGCCGAACGAAGATTCACATTAGCACGGGCAGAGGGGGTCTTCGAAACCGAGGGCGTCGCCCGGGCGCGCCCGCGGTGTTCGATAGCCTGATGCCATGAGTGCCGAGCCGCTACCCGAGGTCGTCCGCATCGCGGGCGATCTGATCCGCATCGATACGTCGAACTACGGCGGCGGCAATGCGAAGGGGGAGCGCGAAGCCGCCGAGTACGTCGGGCGCTATCTGGAGGAGCTCGGACTCGAGGTCGAGTACTACGAGCCGATCGAACGGCGCACGAACGTGATGGCGCGCGTCGCGGGGCGCAACCGCAGCAAGCCGGCGCTCGTCGTGCACGGACACCTCGACGTCGTCCCGGCCGTCGCCGAGGACTGGACGGTCGATCCCTTCGCGGGCCTCGTACAGGACGGGATGCTGTGGGGGCGCGGCGCCGTCGACATGAAGAACATGAACGCGATGATCCTCACGGCCGTCGCCGACATCTTCCGGGCGGGGGAGCAGCCGGAGCGCGACCTCATCCTGACATTCTTCGCCGACGAGGAGAACGGCGGCGTCGAGGGCTCGGCGCTCGTCGTGAAGAACCGGCCGGAGTGGTTCGCGGGAGCGACCGAGGCGATCAGCGAGGTCGGCGGATACTCGATCACCGTCGACGACCGCCGCGCCTACCTGCTGCAGGTCGGCGAGAAGGCGATGATCTGGATCCGCCTCGTGGCGAAGGGACGCGCCGGCCACGGGAGCCGCCTGCACGACGACAACGCCGTCACCAGGCTCGCCGAGGCGGTCGCGGCGATCGGACGCACCCGGTGGCCCCTGCGGCTGACCGACACCACCAGGGCGCTCCTGGAGGGCCTGAGCACGCTGACCGGGCGGTCCGTCGACGACCCTGACGCGCTCGCCCGCGCCGCGGGGCCCGCCGAGGCCTTCCTGCGCTCGACCTTCCGCACGACGACCAACCCGACGGTGCTCAGCGCCGGCTACAAGCACAACGTGATCCCCGAGCGTGCTGAGGCGCTCATCGACGTCCGCGTGCTCCCCGGCACGGAGGACGACGTGCTCGCCGAGCTGCAGCGCATCGTCGGCGACGACGTGGCTATCGAGATCGTCGTCAAGGACATCGGCATGGAGACCGCCTTCGAGGGCGAGCTCGTCGAGGCGATGGTCGCGAGCATCGGCGCGCACGATCCCGGAGTGCCGGTGATCCCGTATCTGCTCGGCGCCGGCACCGACAACAAGGCCCTCGCCTCCCTCGGCATCACCGGCTACGGGTTCGCCCCGCTGCGTCTGCCCGCCGATCTCGACTTCACGGGCATGTTCCACGGGGTCGACGAGCGTGTGCCCGTAGACTCGCTTGTCTTCGGACAGCGGGTACTGGCCGATCTCCTCCGCTCATACTGAAAGACATCCATGCACCTGCTCGAAGCACTCCTCCTCGGCATCGTCCAGGGTCTCACCGAGTTCCTCCCCATCTCCTCCAGTGCGCACCTGCGCATCGTCGGCGGGTTCCTGCCCTCCGGGGAGGACCCGGGGGCCGCGTTCACCGCGATCACCCAGATCGGCACGGAGGCGGCCGTGGTGGTGTTCTTCTGGCGCGACATCGTGCGCATCGTCTCGCACTGGTTCCGGTCGCTGGCGGGGAAGGTGCCGCGCGACGACCCCGACGCGCGCATGGGCTGGCTCATCATCATCGGCAGCATCCCGATCGTCGTGCTCGGCCTGCTCTTCCAGGATCAGATCGAGAGCGTGCTGCGTTCGCTGTGGGTCGTGGCGAGCATGCTCATCGTCTTCGGCATCCTCCTCGGCATCGCCGACCATGTCGGCGCCAAGCGGCGCGCGCTGGGAGATCTGACCTACCCGCACGGCATCGCATACGGATTCGCCCAGGCCCTCGCGCTGATCCCCGGGGTCTCCCGTTCCGGTGGCACGATCACCATGGGGCTGTTCCTCGGCTACGAGCGCGCCGCCGCGGCCCGCTACGCCTTCCTGCTGGCGATCCCCGCGGTGTTCGGCAGCGGCTTCTATCAACTCTTCAAGAGCTGGGACGAGCCGAACCAGCACTTCGCGTTCGGCGAGACGCTCGCAGCGACCGGCATCGCCTTCGTCGTCGCGCTCGGCGTCATCGCGTTCTTCATGAACTGGATCTCCAAGCGCAGCTTCCTGCCCTTCGTGATCTACCGGGTGCTCCTGGGCGCCACGCTGCTGGTGCTCCTCGGCACCGGCGTGCTCAGCGCTTGAGGTCGCCCGGCCCGTCGCCCCGGCGACGCAGGTAGCGTTCGAAGGCCTGCGCGATCGCGTCGCCGGACGCCTCCGGCGAGTCCCAGGTGTCTCGGGTGCGCTCGAGCTGGCGGATGTACTCGGCCATGTCCTCGTCTTCGGCGGCCGCCGCATCGATCGAAGCCTCCCAGGTGGTGGCCTCCGTGCGCAGCTGGTCGCGCGGCACATCAACGCCGGTCAGCTCCTCGAGCCGATCCAGCAGGGCGAGGGTGACCTTCGGAGACGGCGTGGCGGTCGCGACGTAGTGCGGAACGCTCGCCCACAGGCTCGCGGTCGGGATGCCGGCGTTCTCGGCGTAGTGGTCGAAGACGCTGAGGATCCCCACGGAGCCCTCGTAGGTCGACCTCTCGAGTCCATAGGCCTCGCGCGCCGCCGGATCCTCGCTGGAGGCGAAGATCGAGATCGGCCGGGTGTGCGGCACATCGGAGAGCATCGCCCCGAGGGTGATGAGGCCGGTGACGTCGTCGCGGAGGGCGACGTCGATGAACTCCGAGGCGAACGCCTGCCAGGCCCTGGCAGGTTCCGAGCCGGTGAGCAGCCAGAGCTCAGGACCCTCGCCGGGGGAGCGCGGGCGCCAGAGCCCGGCCTCGGGCCAGGTGAGCCCGCGGCGCCCTTCGGCGTCGAGCCTCGTCGAGGGCCGCGTGTACTGGTAGTCGAAGTAGAGCTCCGGATCGACCGAATGCACCAGGTCGTACTCGGTCATCGCCCGCAGCGTCGCGATCGCGCCGCTGGCCGCCTCACCCGCGTCGTTCCAGCCGTCGAAAGCGGCGATGATGATGCGAGATCCGAGAACATCCACCCGGGACTCCCTTCGTGGCGATGGTCGAGTGCTCCTCTCAGGCTAGCCCCGCCCGCCGGATGAGGGCGGCACCACGGCTAACATGGTGCGGTGAGCAGACAGCCTGGCGCGGTCCTCTGGGACATGGATGGAACACTCGTCGACACCGAACCGTACTGGATGGACGCCGAGACCCGGCTCGTCGAATCCTTCGGGGGGAGCTGGAGCCACGAGGACGCGCTGCAGCTCGTCGGCAACGGTCTCGAGGACAGCGCGAAGATCCTCCAGGACGCGGGGGTCGAGCTGGACGCGGTGGCGATCATCGACCGGTTGACCGACACCGTCCAGGAGCTCCTGCGCACCGATGGGGTTCCCTTCCGCCCCGGCGCGCGCGAGCTTCTGCAGGACCTCCGCGTCGCCGGCATCCGTACTGGACTGGTCACCATGTCGTTGCGGCGCATGGCGCTGGGAGTCGTCGATCTCCTCGGATTCGAGGCGTTCGACGTCGTCGTCGCCGGCGACGACGTCGACAAGCCCAAGCCCCACCCTGAGCCGTACCTGCAGGCGGCGGCCCTCCTCGGGATCGACACCGCGGAGGCCGTCGTCATCGAGGACTCCCCGACCGGTCTTGGTGCCGGAATCGCCTCCGGAGCGGTTGTGCTCGGCGTGCCGCACATCGTCCCCCTCGACGGCCGCGGCGCGCACGAGCTGTGGCCAACGCTCAGCGGGCGCAGCGCGGCCGACCTCGTCGATCTCTTCGCCCGTCACACATCCCTGACAGGAGCCACCCGATGACCGATTCCGTCGCACGCCGCCCCAGCGGTCCGTTCCGCGAGGGTGACCGGGTGCAACTGACTGGTCCAAAGGGCCGCCTGCACACCGTCACGCTGCGTGACGACGGCGAACTGCACACGCATCACGGGGTGCTGCGCCACCGCGACCTCATCGGCCTCCCAGACGGCTCGGTCGTGCAGAACAGTTCGGGCCACGACTATCTGGCGTTGCGTCCGCTGCTGCGCGACTTCGCGATGTCGATGCCCCGAGGCGCCGCGATCATCTACCCGAAGGACGCCGCCCAGATCGTCATGCAGGCGGACGTCTTCCCCGGGGCCGTGGTCGTCGAAGCGGGCGTCGGATCCGGCGCCCTCTCGCTGGCCCTGCTCCGCGCGATCGGATCGGAAGGCTCGCTGGTCTCCTTCGAACGCCGTGAGGACTTCGCCGATGTGGCCCGCGGGAACATCGAGACCTTCTTCGGAAACACCCCGCCCACCTGGGACGTCGTCGTCGGCGATCTCGCGGAGCAGCTGCCGTCGCGGTTCGCCGCCGGTACCGTCGACCGGGTCGTGCTCGACATGCTCGCCCCCTGGGAATGCATGGATGCCGTCGCCGACGCGCTCACTCCGGGCGGCGTCGTGCTCTGCTACATCGCCACCGCGACCCAGCTCTCCCGCGTCGCGGAGTACATCCGCGCCACCGGGCTGTTCACGGACCCCGATGCGTCGGAGACCATGGTGCGCGGCTGGCATGTCGAGGGCCTCGCGGTGCGCCCCGATCATCGGATGGTCGCGCACACGGGATTCCTGCTGACGGCGCGCCGACTCGCACCGGGATCGGTCGCTCCGTCGGTCAAGCGCCGCGCGTCGAAGAGCAGCTACAGCGATGAGGATGTCGAGCTGTGGACGCCGGGCGCGGTCGGGGACAGGGAGATCACGGACAAGAACCTCCGCAAGCGCGCCAGGGAGGCTGCGAAGGCCGCCGAGGGCGCACGCCTCGCCGCCGCGGCGCGCGATTCCGCCGCAACGACGCAATAGAATCGACCGCGTGCGTAAAACGTCAGCCGCTCTGGCCACCCTCACATTCGCCGCTCTCGCCCTGACCGGATGCAGCAGCTCGACGGCTGCCTTCGACGGGGAGACGTGCGACCGCGCCGCCGCGTCATCGCGCGCGCTGGCCGACTCGGTGACGGCGACCGGCGAGATCGGAGCAGCGCCCGAGGTCGACATCGTCACGCCGCTGGCGGGCAAGAAGTCCTCCTTCGCCGACGCCGTCGTGGGCGAAGGCACCGTCATCGTCAGCGAGAGCCAGCCCTTCCTCGCCAACGTCACCACCTACGACGGCACGACGGGCGACGAGATGCAGACCACCGGTTACGACCGCGACGCCACCCCGCCGCACGACATCGCGTACTGGAACCAGCTCTCCCCGGCGCTCGGAGCGGCGCTCCAGTGCGCCACCGGCGGTAGCCGCGTCGTGGCGGCCGTCACCGCCGAGGACCTGGGCGGCACGGCCGATCAGGGCTCGGTCGTGTTCGTCTTCGACATCCCGGAGGTCTTCCTCTCGAAGGCGGAGGGGGACCCGCAGTTCAACGACGCGCGGGGCCTTCCCACCGTGGTGCGTGCTCCCGACGGGACGCCGGGAGTCATCATCCCTGACACCCCCGCGCCGACCGAGACCGTCGCGCAGACGCTCATCCGCGGCGACGGCCCGATCGTGACCGAGGACGACTTCGTCGTCGTCAACCACACGGTGCTGAACTGGGATGACAAGCAGGTGGCCACCACGACCTGGGGGAGCGCCTCGCTCGTGACCGCCCCCCTGCCCGAGATGGTCGGCGCCACGGTCGGCTCCCAGCTGATGATCATCATCCCCGGGGAGGACGACGCCTCAGCGCAGGTCGTCGTGGTCGATATCCTCGGCATCTCTCCCACCGCGCCGCAGCAACAGCAGTGATGGCCGCCGCGATCCCCGCCGAAGAGCGCCTGACCAATCTCATTGTGGCGCTCATGGCCACGGATATCGGCCTCACCAGGCAGCAGATCCTCGACAACGTCTCGGGGTACCGCCAGCGAGCGGATGCCGGCGCCCGCAGCGATGCGCTGGAGAAGATGTTCGAGCGGGACAAGGACGAGCTGCGCAAACTCGGGATCCCGATCGAGACGATCGGCGAGTCATCCGATCCGAACGACCTCCGCGAGGCGAGGTATCGTATTCCGCAAGCGGAATACGATCTTCCCGGCGACATCGAGTTCTCGGCGGCTGAGCTCGCTGTGCTGCGGCTCGCCGGCAGCGTCTGGAGCGCGGAGTCGGCTTCGGGCGACGCCCAGGCGGGCGTGCGCAAGATCCGCGCCCTCGGCATCGACGGCGATGAGCCGATCATCGGATTCGCGCCGCGCATCACCGCCAGGGAGGAGTCCTTCGGCCCTCTCCAGGAGGCGATCGAGAAGTCGCGTGAGGTCGCCTTCGACTATCTGAAGCCCGGTGAGGACGCGGCTCGCCCCCGTCGCATCCGCCCGCTCGCCCTGGTGGACTACGAGGCCCGCTGGCACGTCTTCGGCATCGACGTCGACGCCGGCGAGGATCGCACCTTCCTCCTCAGCCGTATCGTGGGTGCCGTGAAGGTCACCGCGACCGCCTTCGACGCCGCGCTGCGCGACGGTGCGGGCGATCGGGCGCTCTCGGGGCTGCAGGAGGTGGCCGCCCGCAACCGCGCACTGCTCGAGATCACACCGGGCACCGAGGCGGCGCTGCGTCTCGGGCGGCGGGCGACGCCGGCGGTCCAGGGCATCACCGTGCCGTTCGTCGACGTGCACATCTTCGCCGACGAGCTCGCCTCCTACGGACCCGAGGTCCGGGTCGTCGAGCCGCAGGTGCTGCGCGACGCCGTCGTCGCCCGGCTGACCGCGGTCGTCGGTGCGAACGCGGAGGGGGAGCGATGAACGCCTCGAGACCGCTCCTGGCCGCCGATCGGGTGCGGCTCTATCTCACGCTCGTGCCTTACCTGCTCGAGCGCGGCCAGGTGCCCCTCGACGAGGCGGCCGCCGAGTTCGGCGTGAGCCGTGAGGCGATGCGCGCGATGGTCGAGAAGCTCACGGTGATCGGGCTTCCCGGCGACTCAGGGTACTGGCAGCAGCCGCAGGAGATGTTCGACATCAACTGGGATCTGCTCGACGACGAGGACGTCATCGAGATCACCAACGATGTGGCGTTGCGCCGGGTGCCGCGTTTCACCGCGCGCGAGGCCGCGGCTCTGCTCGCCGGACTCCAGATGGTCGCCGCGGTCCCCGCCGTCTCCGATACCGGGCTCGTCCAGGGGCTCATCGCCAAGCTCGCCCGCGGAGCTGCCGACGCCCCCGCCGACGTCGTGATCGCCCCCGACGCTGTCGACGAGGTCCGCGCGGTCGTCGCCCGCGGGGTGCAGGACGGCGTCGCCGTCTCGTTCACCTATCAGGCGCCGGATGCCGAGCCGACGACGCGGACGGTCGATCCTGTGCAGATCCTCATCACGAACGGCCAATGGTACCTGCAGGGCTGGTGTCATCTGCGACGCGCGATGCGGACATTCCACCTCGATCGGGTGAGCGATCCCCACCTCTCTGAGATCCCCATCGCGCACCGCACCGAGAGCATTCCAGAGGCGTTCTCGATGTCGAGCGTGGAGGACGAGGTCGTCGTGCGGGTGCCCGAGCGGCTCGAGCCGCTGCTGAGCGCCCTGTTCACGGCCGCGGAGGTCGAGGCCGCCGACGGCACGGTCACCGCGCGACTGCGTCTGGCCGACCCTCGCGGCATCAAGCGCATCGCCGGACGCTTCGGCGGCGCGCTCGAGGTCGTCTTTCCTGCCGCCGCCCGTCGTGCCACGCATGACTGGGCCGCCGCAGGACTCGCCATGTACGAGACCCCGAGCTCCGGCGCGGCCGGTTAGACTCGGGGAAACCCCGAAGGAGAGAATCATGGGCGCATTCGGTTGGCCTCATCTGCTCATCATCCTCGCTGTCATCATCCTGCTCTTCGGCGCGGCGAAGCTGCCAGCGCTGGCCAAGAGCCTCGGGCAGTCCGCCCGTGTATTCAAGGGCGAGATCAAGGCGATGAAGGACGAAGAAGCGAGCGATGTGCAGGCTACGACGTCGTCTCCTGCCGCCCCCGCAGCTCCCGACAGCACGGCCCCGAGCGGTGACGAGGGTCAGCCACCTCGATCCGCATAGATCCGTGACCGCATCGAAGTCCGCAGACGCGACGTCGCCGGACCGCGATCGGCGGATGACACTCGGTCAGCATCTGCTCGAGCTGCGCAAGCGCCTCGCGATCGCCGCCGCCGCGCTCATCGTGGGCATGATCATCGCGTTCGTCATCACAGAGCCGATCATCGACCTGCTGGCCATCCCGATCATGGACATCGCCAAGGAGGAGGGCCGCACGTACGTCGGTCTGAACTTCACGACCATCACCAGTGGCTTCGATCTGCGCATGCGCATCGCGTTCGCCATCGGTCTGCTCATCTCGGCTCCGGTGTGGCTCTGGCAGGTCTGGGCGTTCATCATGCCCGGGCTCACCAAGAAGGAGATCCGCTACACCTGGGGCTTCCTGGGTGCCGCGATCCCGCTCTTCTTCGCGGGGTGCACGGTGGCGTTCTTCGTCCTTCCGCACGTCATCGAGATCATGGCGAAGTTCGTGCCAGCGGGCATGGCGCAGTTCTACGGCTACTCGGAGTACTACGACTTCGTCTTCAAGTTCCTGCTCATCGTCGGCATCGCGTTCGTGCTGCCGGTCTTCCTCGTGGCACTCAACCTCGCGGGCGTCATGAGCGGCCGGGCCATCCTCAAGGGCTGGCGCACAGCAGTGCTCATCTGCACGATCTTCGCGGCGATCGTCACGCCCCCCGCTGATGTGTTCTCGATGCTGCTGCTCATGGCCTCCATGGTCGTGCTCTACTTCGCTGCGACGTTCGTATCGCTGCTGTTCGACCGTCGCAAGCGCAAGCGCGAGGAGGCCGAGGGCCTCGTGCCAGGAACCGTATGACCTCGCCCGCTGAGCGCTATGCAGCGGCGCAGGAGGCGCCCGAGCATCCGCAGACCGGCCTGTTCGCCGCCCGTCAGCGCTTCGACCTCGATCCGTTCCAGATCGCCGGATGCCATGCGCTCGAACGGGGACGAAGCGTGCTGGTCGCGGCTCCCACCGGGGCCGGCAAGACGATCGTCGGGGAGTTCGCGATCCATCTCGCCATGCAGACCCCGGGCGACAAGGCGTTCTACACGACGCCGATGAAGGCGCTGTCGAACCAGAAGTTCCGCGAGCTCGTCGACGTCTACGGCGCAGACGAGGTGGGTCTGCTCACCGGCGACACGAACATCAACGGCAGCGCCCGCATCGTGGTGATGACCACCGAGGTGCTGCGCAACATGATCTACGCCGACTCCGAGGCGCTGCGCGACTTGCGGTACGTCGTGATGGACGAGGTGCACTATCTCGCCGATCGGTTCCGTGGCGCCGTGTGGGAAGAGGTCATCATCCACCTCCCGCAGCATGTGCGCCTCGTCTCGCTCAGCGCGACGGTCTCCAACGCCGAGGAGTTCGGAGACTGGCTCGACACCGTCCGCGGAGACACCGAGGTGATCGTCTCGGAGATCCGGCCGGTGCCCCTCGAGCAGCACGTGCTCGTTCGCGACGATCTGCTGCCGCTGTTCGACGAGCGTGCGGGGCTCGCGACCACGACGGTCAACCAAGAGCTCGTGCGCATGCGCTCCTTCACCGGCTCCACATACGACAGCAACGGTCGCGCTCAGGCGTACAGCAGCGGCAGGCACGCCGGCCGGTCTGTGCAACGGCCGCAGCGCGGCGGTCGGCGTCCGAACGCGCGTCGTATCGAACGGTCGGACCGGCCAGAGGTCGTGCAGCTGCTCGATCGCGCGAATCTGCTTCCCGCGATCTTCTTCATCTTCAGCCGCGTCGGCTGCGACGCTGCGGTGCAGCAGGTGCGCCGGTCGGGACTGCGGCTGACGAGCGTCGAGGAGCGCGCCGAGATCCGCGCCATCGTCGCGGAGCGCACCCGGTCGCTGCAGGACGAGGATCTGGGCGTGCTGGGCTACTTCGAATGGGTCGACAACCTCGAACGGGGCGTCGCCGCGCACCATGCTGGACTCCTTCCCGCCTTCAAGGAGGTCGTGGAAGAGCTCTTCCAGCGCAAACTCGTCAAGGTCGTCTTCGCCACCGAGACTCTGGCGCTGGGCATCAACATGCCAGCGCGCACCGTCGTGCTGGAGAAGATGGAGAAGTTCAACGGCGAGGCCCGCGTGGCGATCACCTCGGGGGAGTACACCCAGCTCACCGGCCGCGCAGGCCGACGCGGCATCGACGTCGAGGGGCATGCCGTCGTGCAATGGTCGGAGGGCATCGACCCGCAGGCCGTCGCCGCGCTCGCCTCGCGGCGCACCTACCCCTTGAACTCGAGCTTCCGGCCTACCTACAACATGGCCGTCAACCTCATCGACCTCTTCGGCAAGGAGCGGGCTCGGCAGATCCTCGAGTCGTCGTTCGCCCAGTTCCAGGCCGACCGCGCCGTCGTCGGCCTTGCCAGACAGGTGCGCGAGGCCGAGGAGTCGCTCGTCGGCTATCAGAGGTCGATGGCATGCGATCACGGAGACTTCGCCGAGTACGGCGCGCTTCGGCGAGAGCTCAGCGATCTCGAGAAGAAGACCAGGCAGGACTCGCACGCTCCGCGCTCCGCGCGCGATAAGCGGATGAAGCGGATCCAGTCGCTGCGCGGACAGATGCAGCGGCACGGATGCCATCGCTGCCCCGACCGCGAAGCACATGCGCGCTGGGCCGAGCGCTACTGGAAGCTCAAGCGGCAGACCGATCGTGTGCGCCGACAGATCGAGACGCGCACTGGCACGGTGGCGCGCGTGTTCGACCGCGTTGTCGAAGTGCTCGAGACCCTCGACTACCTCACCGTCTCGAAGAACGGCTCGACGAGCCTCACGGATGCCGGTCGCACGATGCGCCGCATCTACGGCGAACGCGACCTCCTGGTGGCCGAGTCACTGCGTCAGGGCCTGTGGAGGGGGCTTGACGCGCCCTCGCTCGCCGCCATGGCCTGCTGCCTCGTCTACGAGCCGCGGCGTGACGAGGCAAACGCGGGGGAGCGGAACCTGCCGCGGGGCGCTTTCCGCGCCGCCTACGACAGGACCACGACGCTGTGGGCCGAACTCGACGACCTCGAGAAGGACCATCATCTCCCCGGCACCGAGCCGCTCGCGGCCGGCCTCGCCGGCGCGATGCACTCCTGGGCGCGCGGGGGCGCGCTCGATCGCGTGCTCGTGGACGCCGACATGGCGGCGGGTGATTTCGTCCGGTGGGCGAAGCAGACGATCGATCTCCTCGACCAGTTGTCGATCGTCACCGACGATCCAGCCCTCGCCCGTAACGCCCGCGTCGCCCTCGACGGCGTGCGCAGGGGCATCGTCGCCTACTCCTCGATGTGACGGACGGGATCGGGATGCCAGGCAGCGCCGCGCGCGCACGACCGCCGCTGCCGCTGTGGGCGGCGGCGGTCTCCGCGGCGATCGCCGCGCTGCTGATGAGCGCCGCGTACCCTGCGGCATCCGTCTGGATCGCAGCTTTCCCCGCCGTCGCCCTGCTGCTGCTCGCCCTCATCGGACGACGCCTCGGGGGCGCACTGCTCGTCGGGCTCGTGTACGGACTCGTCTTCTACGCCGTGCTCGTGTTCTGGGTGGGCCGCTACCTCGGCCCCGTGCCCTGGGCGGCCCTCACGGTCGTCGAGGGCGCCCTCACCGCCGTGGCCACGGTGCCGATCGCGCTCGCGTACCGCTGGCTGCCGAGAGCCTTCCCCGGGCGTGCGGGGCGTGTCGTGCTGCTGCCGCTGACGATCGCCGCGCTGTGGGCGGGTCGGGAGCTGTTCCTCGGCATGTGGCCGTATGGCGGGTTCCCCTGGGCGCGGCTGGGTATGACGCAGGCGGAGAGCCCGCTGGCGACGGTCTCCTCGTGGCTCGGAGTGACCGGCCTCGGCTTCGCGATGGTGCTCGTGGTCGCACTGACGATCGAGATCCTCAGGCGGGGATCGTGGCGTCGTCCCATCGGACTCATCGCGCCCGCGCTCCTGACCGCGATACTCGTGGTGACTCCGCAGTTCCCCACCGTCGACGCGGGGACCATGCGCATCGCCGCCGTGCAGGGCAACGGCCCCACCGGCTACTTCGATCACCGCGAGCCCTACTCGGTGATCGACGCGCAGACGGCCGCCACCGAGGGGCTCTACGGCGAAGATGTCGACCTGCTCGTGTGGCCGGAGGGGTCGGTGGAATACGATCCGTTCCAGGACGCCTCGACCGCTCGGCGGCTTACCCGGGTCGCAGCCCGCGTGGAGGCGCCGCTGCTCGCGAACGCGGCGACCGAGCGCGACGAGCACGTCTTCAACACCTCGATGCTGTGGATGCCCGACGGCACAGCCGCGCAGCTGCACGACAAGCGCCACCCGGTGCCCTTCGGGGAGTACGTCCCCGATCGCGACTTCTACTTCGCCCTCGCTCCCGACCTCATCGGCCTGCTCGGACGCGAGTACGCGCCGGGCACGAACCCGCCGGTCGTCGACGTCGACGGTGTCTCGGTCGGGCTGTCGATCTGCTTCGACGTTATCTACGACGATCTCGTGGGCGAAGGGGTCAGAGGCGGCGCCGAGGTGCTCGTCTTCCAGACGAACAACGCCGACTTCCGCGGCACCGGCGAGAACCTCCAGCAGCTGTCGTTCGCGCGCATGAGAGCCATCGAGTCCGGGCGCAGCGTCGTGAACGTCTCCACCGTCGGCACCAGCCAGATCATTCGTCCAGACGGATCGACGGCGGTGAGCCTGGATGCGGATGAGGCCGGCACGCTGCTCGACGATGTCGAATTGCGTACCGGCCTCACGGCTGGCATCGTGCTCGGCCCCTGGATTCAGCACGTGCTGCTGTGGGGCGGGCTCGCGGCGCTCCTCATCGGAGCGTGGCGGGCGCGTCGCGCCTAGGCGCCGATCTTCTGCCGCGTCGGGTCCTCGCCCGCTCCGCGACGGGAGCGCAGCAACGCGAGACGCTCTTCGAGGAGCTCTTCGAGCTCGGCACGGGTACGGCGCTCCAGGAGCATGTCCCAGTGGGTGCGCGCGGCCTTCTCATCGGTCGCCTCGAGCGCGACGGCCTGGCCACCGACGTTGAGCCGGGCCTCGGCGCTGCACGCGCGGCACTCCCAGGTCTGCGGCGGCTCCGCGTCCGCCGCGAACATCAGGTTCGTGACGTGGCCGCATGCGTCACAGGTGTAGGTGGTTTCACGGCGCTCCATGAAAACGACGCCCTCTTCGCTCTGTAGGCTCTGGGCGCCGAGTCGGATACCGCGCAGGCTGCGATCTGCCATTGTATGGTCCTCTCGTCGCTGTCAGGTATAACGCTCCATGCTGTGCGCTTCATCCGAGAAGAGAGGATCGAACGGGGATTCACAGCGGAATCCCAGCACGAACGCTTAAACGGGGCGGAGCACCCGGAGAGCGACGTCTGCGCGATCGGAGACGATCCCGTCCGCGCCGGCGCCGATGATGCGCGTCATCTCCTCGGCGTCGTTGACGGTCCACACGTGGATCTCCACGTCGTGACGGCGGGCGGCACGGATCAGCGCCGGGGTGAGCACCCTCAGCAGCCCCTGCCGTTCGGGGATCTGCAGGGCGTCGACGTCGCGCAGCAGGCGCGCGGGGGAGAGGCCGGTGCGGGTGATCGCCATGAGCGCCGCCACCGTCCTGGCACCTGCCGAGGTCGCCGGACGATGCGGAGCGCCCGCCTCCAGCGCGGCGGCCAGCGCGCGGCGGCGACGGGCATCGGAGAAGCTCGTGAGCAGCACGCGGTCCGCGTGCTGAGCGACCGCTTCGCCGACCGCGACCGCGGCGGCATCCGCCTTCACGTCGATGTTGAACCGGAGGTCGGGGAAGGCGTCCAGCGCCTCGGGGACCGTGAGGAGCCCGCCGTGATCGGCGAAGACCGCACGCAGCTCCCGCGTGCGGATCTCGGAGACGGCGCGGCGATCGCCGTTCAGGCGCGCGAGGTCGGAGTCGTGGATGAGCACCGTGTCGCCGTCGGCGCTCACGTGGCTGTCGGTCTCGACGTACTCGACACCGGCGGCGTGCGCCGAGGCGAAGGCGGCCGCGGTGTTCTCCCACACGCCCGAGGCCCCGCCCTCGGCGGTCACGAGACCGCGGTGGGCGAAGACGCGGGGGCGGAGGGTCCCGTCGAAGAACGGGTGCGTCACGCGCCGGGCGTGCTCGACGGCGGCTTCGGGGTGAAAGCGCCTCCGATGCCCTTCAGCGCCTCGGTCAATTCGCTGGGGATGATCCAGAGCTTGCTCGAGGAGCTCTCGCTGATCTTCGGGAGCATCTGGAGGTACTGGTAGGCGAGGAGCTTGTCGTCCGGCCGACCCTGGTGGATGGCGCTGAAGACGTTCTGGATCGCCTCGGCCTCGCCCTGGGCACGCAGCACTGCGGCCTGCTTGTCGCCCTCGGCCTTGAGGATCGCGGCCTGACGCTGGCCCTCGGCCTCGAGGATCTGCGACTGCTTCGAGCCCTCGGCGGTGAGGATCGCGGCACGGCGGTCGCGCTCGGCGCGCATCTGCTTCTCCATCGAGTCCTGGATGGAGACGGGCGGGTCGATCGCCTTCAGCTCCACGCGGCCCACGCGGATGCCCCACTTGCCGGTGGCCTCGTCGAGGACGACCCGCAACTGGCCGTTGATGTTGTCACGGCTGGTGAGCGCCTCTTCGAGGTTGAGGCCGCCGACCACGTTTCGCAGCGTCGTCGTGGTCAACTGCTCGACGGCGCCGAGGTAGTTCGCGATCTCGTAGGTCGCCGCCCTGGCGTCGGTCACCTGGAAGTAGACGACGGTGTCGATGGAGACGACGAGGTTGTCCTCGGTGATCACGGGCTGCGGCGGGAAGGAGACGACCTGCTCGCGCATGTCGATGAGGGGGCGCAGCCGGTCAATGAAGGGCACCAGGATGTTCAGGCCGGGGGAGAGGGTCTTGTGATACCGGCCGAGCCGCTCCACCACGCCGGCAGTGGCCTGGGGGATGATGCGGATCGATCGGGCGAGGGTGACCACCGCGAAGATGATGATCGCGATGACGAGGATCCAGCCGATGGCTGCGGGGAGGAACGAGGCGGCGTTCATGAGCTCTCCTAGTCGTTGATGGGACGGACGACGGCGGTGGCGCCGTTGATCGAGATGACGGCCACGGGGGCGCCCTGGGGGATCGCGACGGACGCGGTCGAACGCGCGGTCCAGGTGTCGCCGTTGCTGAGCTTGACCTGACCGGAGAGCTGCGTGACCTCCTGGAGCACGATGCCGCGGAGATCGATGAGCGCGTCGACGTTCGACTTCGTGGGGTCCTCGCCGCGGTGCAGGCGTCTGAGCAGCGGTGGTCGCAGGAACAGGATGAACCCGACGGCGGCGATCGCGGCGATGATCACCTGCAGCCAGACCGGCACGCCCGCGAGATCGGCGATGAGACCGACGGCCGCTCCGGCGCTGAGCATGAGGAAAGCGAAGTCCAGCGAGAGCATCTCGATGACGAGGAATGCGGCGATGAGCACCAGCCATCCGATCCACGCCCAATGGTTGATGAACTCGATGAATGTCGCGAAGTCGTTCATACGGCCTCCTTTGCGGTCAACCTATCACGGCGGCGAGCGTCGGTCTCGGGGGTCGTCGGCGGTCGTTGATAGCCTGGGAAGGCCGCGTGTTCGCAGCATCCCGTGCATCTCTAGGAGTCATCGTGTCCGACGTTCTTCCCGCAGGTTCTCTCGACGGCAAGGTCGCTCTTGTCACCGGCTCGTCGCGCGGGATCGGCGCCGACACCGTGCGTTATTTCGCCGAGGCCGGCGCCGATGTCGTCATCAATTTCCGCAACAAGGCGCCAAGGGCCGAGAAGCTCGCGAACGAGCTCCGGGCGCTCGGACGCCGGGTGCTCGTCGTCGGCGCGGACCTCACCGATCCGGCATCCGTCGCTGACATGTTCGAAGCGGTGCGGAACGAGTTCGGCACCCTCGACATCCTCGTGCTCAACGCGTCGGGAGGCATGGAGTCCGGCATGGCCGAGGACTACGCGCTCACCCTCAACCGCGACGCCCAGCTCAACGTCCTGAACGCGGCGACGCCGCTTCTCGGCGACGGTTCGCGCGTCGTGTTCGTGACCAGCCACCAGGCGCATTTCATCCGCACGACGCCGACGATGCCGGAGTACGAGCCGGTCGCCCTGTCCAAGCGCGCCGGCGAGGACGCGCTGCGCGAACTCATCCCGAGTCTGGCCGAGAAGGGCATCGGTTTCACGGTCGTCTCGGGCGACATGATCGAGGGCACCATCACCGCGACGCTGCTGGAGCGCGCCAACCCCGGCGCGATCTCCGAGCGCCGCGAGTCCGCAGGCAGGCTCTACAACGTCGCGGAGTTCGCCGCCGAGGTCGCACAGGCCGCCGTCGACCCCGTTCCCGCCGACAACACCCGCCTCGTCGGTGACGTCAGCGGTTTCATCGCGGAGTGAGCGCCCGCTGAGAGGGAGTCACGCGGAGGCGGCCCGTCCGAGCGTGATCGCACGCACGAGCTGCACGACGCCCAGCACGACCAGCGACGCGCCGAGGAAGATCCACAGCGCGATGCCGGCGGCGAGCACGTTGAACAGCACGTAGGCGCCGGCGATGATGCTCAGCGCCGCGTAGAGCACGGTCCACACCTTCGCGCTGTCGCGGCCGAGGAGCGTCAGCGAGACGATGCCGTCCACGAGCCAGCTCACCCCGATGAAGACCACCGTGATGACAGCGAGCGTGAGCGCCGCCTCGGTGAGGTTTGCGAAGGCGATGATGCCGGCGACGGCATAGAAGAGGCCGAGGGCGATGTGCCCGATGCGCACCCATCCGCCCTTCGCTGTCGTGAAGACGCCGAGGCCGGTGTAGACGAGGCCGGCGACGACCAGGTAGGCGGCGACGAGACCGGTGGCGAAGACGGCCGACTTGACCGGCCACACCAGCAGGACGATCCCGGCAATGAGGGACAGGGCGCCCGCGACGGCGAGCGAGACACGAATCGACTTGACGGCCGACGGCGCATCGGGAACGAGGAGACCGGACACAGCGGAGCCCTTCTGGGAGATCCTGTGAAGGATGAGGACAGCGTAGCGCCACCGTGGGAGGATCGGGGGATGACCTCGGACGTCGATGCCCGCCTCCGCGAGCTGCAGCTCATGCGTCAGGTGCGCGACCGCATCGACCGGGAGTACGCGCGCCCCCTCGACGTCGCAGACCTCGCCGCCGGCATCCGCGTCTCGGCAGGGCATCTCAGCCGCCGGTTCAAGGAGACCTTCGGAGAGTCGGCGTACTCCTATCTGATGACGCGCCGCATCGAACGGGCCATGGCGCTCCTGCGCCGTGGCGACCTCAGCGTCACCGACGTGTGCTTCGAGGTGGGCTTCCAGTCGCTCGGCACGTTCAGCACCCGCTTCTCGGAGCTCGTCGGCAGGTCTCCTCGGGAGTACCGCCGCCGGCCGAATCTCGGCCCCGGCATCCCGTCGTGGATCGAGAAGCAGGCGACGAGACCGATCAGGAATCGAGAAGTGTCCCGAGGCGATGCTCGATAGCCTCGCAGTCATGAACATCACCATCAACGCCAGCTTCCTGCCGCACACCGATGCCGAGGCATCCGTCGCCTTCTACCGCGACGTGCTGGGATTCGAGGTCCGCAAGGACGTCGGCTACGAGCAGATGCGATGGGTGACGGTCGGCCCCGTCGGCCAGCCGGACACCGCCATCGTGCTCACCCCTCCCGCCGTCGATCCCGGCATCAGCGAGGCCGAGCGCACGACGATCCTCGAGCTCATGGCCAAGGGCAGCTA
Organism: Microbacterium sp.; assembly: GCF_047607465.1. Taxonomy (GTDB): domain Bacteria; phylum Actinomycetota; class Actinomycetes; order Actinomycetales; family Microbacteriaceae; genus Microbacterium. The sequence continues at coordinate 43,729 of NZ_JASGCY010000032.1, forward strand.
CGGCGGCATCGTCCTTGCCACCGATGACGTCGACGCCGCGTACGCTGAGATCGAGGCGAAGGGCGCCGACATCGTCCAGGAGCCCATCGATCAGCCCTACGGGATCAGGGACTGCGCGTTCCGCGACCCGGCCGGCAACATGGTGCGCCTCCAGCAGAACTCCTGACCCGTCGACAGCAGAGGAAGAACGGATGCCGCAGCACCCCGCCGACATGCACGACCTGATTCGCGTGCAGGGTGCTCGCGAGAACAACCTTAAGGACGTCTCCGTCGACATCCCCAAGCGCCGGCTCACGGTGTTCACCGGGGTGTCGGGATCGGGTAAGAGCTCACTTGTCTTCGACACGATCGCCGCCGAGTCGAGGCGCATGATCGACGAGACCTACAGCGCGTTCGTGCAGGGCTTCATGCCCTCGGTGCCGCGGCCGGACGTCGACGTCCTCGAGGGTCTCACGACGGCGATCATCGTGGACCAGGAGCGGATGGGGGCGAACCCGCGGTCGACCGTCGGGACGGTTACCGACGCGAACGCGATGCTGCGCATCCTCTTCTCCAAGCTCGGCAAGCCCTACATCGGCGGGCCGACGGCGTTCTCCTTCAACATCCCGACGCAGAAGGCGAGCGGGGTGATGACCGGCCCCGGAGGCGAGAAGAGGATCATCAAGGACGCGATCTACCTCGGCGGCATGTGCCCGCGCTGCGAGGGCAGGGGAGCGGTGTCGGACCTCGACCTCGCCCAGATCGTCGACGAGTCGAAGTCGCTCGACGAGGGCGCCATCATGGTGCCCGGGTACACCGCCGACGGCTGGATGGTGAAGGGGTTCTCGCAGTCTGGCTTCTACCCGGCCGACAAGCCGATCTCGTCGTTCACCGAGAAGCAGCGGCACCTCTTCCTCTACGGCGAGGTGACGAAGGTGAAGATCTCGGGCATCAACATGACCTACGAGGGCCTGATCCCCAAGATCACGAAGTCGATGCTCTCGAAGGATCTCGACGCGCTGCAGCCCCACATTCGCGCCTTCGTCGAACGGGTCGCGACCTTCGCGACCTGTCCCGAGTGCGATGGCACGCGGCTCACCGAGGGTGCGCGTTCGTCGAAGATCGAGGGCGTGAGCATCGCGGATGCCTGCCGCATGCAGGTCACCGATCTCGCCGACTGGGTGCGCGGTCTTTCTCTGCCGGGTGCCGGGCCGCTGCTGGAGGCGCTGCGCGCCAACCTCGATGCGTTCGTGACGCTCGGGCTCGGCTATCTCTCGCTCGAGCGCCCGTCGGGAACGCTCAGCGGGGGAGAGGCGCAGCGCATCAAGATGCTCCGTCACCTCGGCTCCGCGCTCACAGACGTCACCTACGTGTTCGACGAGCCGACGATCGGACTGCACCCGCACGACATCCAGCGGATGAACGCGTTGCTGCTGCGACTGCGCGACAAGGGCAACACCGTCCTCGTCGTCGAGCACAAGCCCGAGACGATCGCGATCGGCGACCACATCGTCGACCTGGGGCCAGGCGCGGGAAGCGCGGGCGGCGAGATCTGCTTCGAGGGCACGGTCGAGGCTCTGAAGGCGAGCGGCACGAAGACCGGCACGCATCTCGACGACCGGGTGGCGTTGAAGGATGCCGTGCGCACGGGTGCTGGCGCCATCGAGGTGCGCGGGGCGAGCGCGAACAACCTGCAGAGCGTCGACGTCGACATCCCGCTGGGGGTGCTGACGGTGGTGACGGGCGTGGCCGGGTCCGGCAAGAGCTCGCTGATCCACGGGTCGGTGTCGAATCTCGACGGCGTCGTCGCCATCGATCAGGGCGCCATCAAGGGCTCGCGGCGCAGCAACCCCGCCACCTACACGGGGCTCCTCGAGCCGATCCGCAAGGCGTTCGCGAAGGCGAACGGGGTGAAGCCGGCGCTGTTCAGCGCGAACTCCGAAGGCGCCTGCCCGACCTGCAAGGGCGCCGGCGTCATCATCACCGAGCTCGGTTTCATGGACACGATCGAGACGCCCTGCGAGGACTGCGGAGGCAAGCGCTTCCAAGCGGGAGTGCTCGAGTACAAGCTCGCGGGAAAGGACATCACCGAGGTCCTCGACCTTCCCGTCGCAGAGGCGCGCGCGTTCTTCTCCGACGGCGAGGCGAAGCTGCCCGCGGCGGCCGCGATCCTCGGACGCCTGGAGGACGTCGGGCTCGGCTATCTCTCGCTGGGCCAGCCGCTGTCCACACTGTCCGGCGGCGAACGGCAGCGGGTGAAGCTGGCGATCCAGATGGGGGAGAAGGGCGATGTCTACGTGCTCGACGAGCCCACCACGGGTCTCCATCTCGCGGACGTGCAAAACATTCTCGGGCTCCGCGACCGCCTCGTCGAGTCGGGTAAGACGGTCATCGTGATCGAGCATCACCAGGCGGTCATGGCGCACGCCGACTGGCTCATCGACATCGGGCCGGGCGCCGGTCACGACGGCGGCCGAGTGGTCTTCGAGGGCACACCGGCAGACCTCGTGAAGGCGAAGTCGACACTGACCGGGGAGCACCTGGCGGCGTACGTCGGGGGCGTGCGCTGATGCGGTGGTGGTGACCGGGGAGCCTCGGCGAGGAGTGAGCAACCGATGAATGTGGCTACAATGTAGAAAGCGCCACATTTGGAGGATCGCATGAACGTCGGAGTCCGTGAATTGCGCAACGGCCTGAGCCGGTATCTCGATCGTGTCCATGACGGCGCCGAGATCACCGTCACCGACCATGGGAAACCCGTGGCTCGGATTGTCGGATACGAGGAGAGCAGCGAGCTCGAGAGTCGGCTCAGATCGACGACCCTCGCCGCTCTGATCGAGCATGCTCGGAAGCGGGGGATCAGCCCTGATCGGCTGCTCGCAGATCTCATCGCCATCGAGGGCGAGCGGTCCGGGATCGGCGCGGCGGCGCCACGAGGAGTGCGGAACGGGATTCCGCTGCTTCCGACGGCTGGGCAGCACGTCATCACCGATGAACTCGTCGCGTTGCATCGAGATGACGGATGACGCGGCGCGCTCTTCTCGATGTGAACGTGCTCGTCGCCTTGAGTTCGCCGCAGCACGTCCATCACGACATCGCTCACGAGCATTTCGCGCAGCTGTCGTCCTGGTGCACGACGCCGATCACGGAAACCGGACTGGTGCGGTTGCTGATGACCGAAGCCGTCGTCGGCGCGCGTATCGATGGCACCGATGCGGTTGCGCAGGTGCGTGCGTTTCGCGCGGCGCCGGGCTGGAGCTGGCTGGCCGACGACGTGTCGCCGACGCAATGGCGGATCGGTGTCGACGTGCTGCGCGGCCGTCAGCACGTCACGGACCTGCAGCTCGTCAACGTGGCGGCCGCGAACGATTGCGTCCTCGCGACGTTCGATGCGCGCATCCGCCGTGCGCTGCGCCCATCCGAACGCCGCTGGGTCAACGTGTGGGCGTGAGCGACTTCCGCTTGTAACCGATAATGCACATTATGTCAGACTGTCAAACGACTCGTCACCAGATCGACCTTCTCGCCCACTCGGCGGGAACCGGGCTCGCTCTCGCCGTTGCGACACGTTATCCGCATCGTGTCCGATCGATGGCTCTGGTGACGCCGCCCGTGGCGTGGTTGACCGGCACCCATCACGACGGAGATTCCCTCGTCCTGGACAGGACCGTACCCGCCGTGACTGAGGCGCTCCGTTCACTGGAGAGAGACGATCCGACTACCGAGAACGCATTCCGCGAGATATTCCGACGACAAGCTCCAGCGACATACGCCCACTGGACCCACGTCGAAGAGGCCCATGCGACACTCGGTGAAGTCAGCCTGGCGCCGGCGCTGGCGTGGTTCAACGACATCCCTGCCGATGCAACGGCTCGCATCCGCGCCGCCGACTCCCCCAGGCGCTCGTCATCGGTGGCAGCCGCGACTGTCTCACCGGCATCCAGCCACTCGTGGACTATGCCGCGACCCTCGGCGCACGCCTATCGATGATCGAAGACTGCGGCCACTACCCCTGGATCGAACAACCAGACACGTTCCTACGGATCATCGATGAATGGCTCTCGAGGGTCCAATCGCCGCACGCCTGAAGCACTTGAACACAGCGATTCGGGCAGGAGCAGCGGACGATCGGATACCCCACGTACCCCGTTACGAGGCGAGCATCCGCAGCCGCTGCGCGAGGCGGCCGGGCGCCTGCAACGGTATATAGTGTCCGCAGTCGGCGAACATCTCGTCGTCGCCGCCGCTCAGGAGCCGGGCCTCGACGTGCATGCGCCGAACCCACCGCGATCGGCAGTAGCGTGGGATGGTGCAGCACGCTCCCCTCTCCCCCGCACCAGGGCCGGGGTGGCGCGCATGGTCGATCTGGATCGTCGGGGTGGCCGGCTACGTCCTCGCGATCACGAACCGCACCTCCCTCGGCGCCGTCGGCGTCGACGCCGCCGAGCGCTTCCACGCTGACGCCTCCACGCTCGCGCTCTTCGCCGTCGTCCAGCTCGCGGTCTACGGAGGCATGCAGATCCCGATCGGCGTGCTCCTGGACCGCTGCGGCTCCCGGCCGGTGATGACCGCGGGGATGCTGCTCATGGCCGTCGGCCAGCTCACCATGGCCTTCTCCCCCGGGATCGGCATCGCCCTCGTGGCGCGGGTGCTCCTCGGCGCGGGCGACGCCGCGATCTTCCCTGCCGTGCTGCGTCTGGTCGCCACCTGGTTCCCGGCGCAACGCGGGCCGGTGATGGTGCAGCTCACCGGTATCGTCGGCACGACCGGCCAGCTCATCGCCCTCGTCCCCCTCGCGGCGCTTCTGCATGCGACGAGCTGGACGCTGACCTTCGCCGGCATCGCCGGCATGGGAGTGCTCTTCAGCATCTTCATCCTCCTCATCATCCGCAATCGACCGGCCCAGCGCGATGCCGACGTCTCGGTCAACACCGACACGGGCGTCGTGCGGGTGGTCTCCTCGGCGATCGACACGGGCATCGGCATCCGGGCCGCCTGGGCCCATCCCGGCACGCGTCTGGCCTTCTGGTCGCACTTCACCTCGCCGTTCGCGGGAACCGCGTTCGTGATCCTCTGGGGGATGCCGTTCCTCACGGCCGCGCAGGGGCTCGACACCGCGCACGCCGCAGGCATCATCTCCGTCTACGTGATCGCCGGCATGGTGCTCGGCCCGATCATCGGGGACCTGTCGCGCAGGCTCCCCTACCGCCGCTCCTTCGCGCTCGTGCTGCCGTCGGTCGCGCTGCAGTTCCTCGCCTGGATCGCGGTGATCGCCCTGCCAGGACCCGCACCGCTGTGGCTGCTGTATCTGCTGGCGATCGCCCTTGCCACCGGAGGCCCTGCGAGCATGATCGCGTTCGACCACGCCCGCACCCACAACCCCTCGCACCGCCTCAGCACCGCCACCGGCGTCACGAATGCTGGCGGCTTCATCGCGGCCCTGATCGCGATCTTCCTCATCGGTCTCGCCCTCGACCTCCAGGGCGCGGGATCGCCGGCGACGTACAGCTTCGACGCCTTCCGAATCGCCTTCCTCACGCCGATCCCGCTCTGGGCGATCGGCACCGTCCTCATCCTCGTCGAGCGCCGCAGCACCCGCATCCGGATGGGACTCTCACCCGAAAGAAGGCGCCGATGAAGCACCTCTCCCCCGGCCTGCTCGCCGGCCTCGCCGCTGCCGCGCTCTGGCTCCTCTCCGGCGTCCTCTACATCGCCTTCGCGAACGACCGCCTGCTCTCCCGGCTCGCCGGTGTGTTCGGCATCGGACCGCTGCAGGCCCGGTTCCTCGGCTGGCCGGTGGTCTGGTCGGTCGTCGCGCTGCTGCTCACCGCGGCAGTCATCACGACGGTGACCATGCTCCTCGCCGACCGCTATGCGCCGCGCGGCAACGCCTACCTCGTCACCTGGATGTCCGTCGTTCTCGCCGGCGCCGCCACCGGCATCGCCATGGACGCCGCGAGCGTCGTCGACGTCGTGCAGCTCGCGGGCATCCGCGGGCTCGCCTCAGCGACCTTCGAGTCCACGATGCAGGCCGCATTCTGGAGTCTCGTGATCGGGTGGATCCCCGCGTTCGCCGCCCGCCGGCATCGTGCGCCCATCGCGCGGCGGGATGCGCTGCGGCTCGGCGCCGTCGCCCTGGCGATGCTGCTCCTCACCGCCGCGGCGGTGCTGGGGAACGACGCCTGGCAGGCGCAGATCGCCCGCGACGACGCTGCCCTGCAGGGGTGGACCGACGACACCGGCGCTTTCATCGACCCTCGGGCCGAGGGCGATCCGGTGCCGCTCACAGCGCCCGGCGTCGCCGCCCCCGACCTCGACCCCGATTGGTGCACTCCGGACCGGGCGACGCTGCTCCTCGGCGGAGCGGATGCCGCGACCGGACACCGCATGCAGACCTTCACGCTCATGAACTTCTCGGAGGAGCCCTGCGTGATCGAAGGGTACGCCGACATCGCCTTCGAAGACCAGAACGGGCACCTCCTCGATGTCGACGTCGCCCACGGATCGGGCTTCATGGCAGACGACCCAGGGCCTGCGCTCATCACCGTGCCGGCGCAGGGGCAGGCGGTCACCACGATCACGTGGGACGCGAACGCCACCGACGGCGCGCTCGTCGCCCGCACGCTCTACGCGGCTGCGCTTCCCGGCATGGAACGAGGATCATGGCCCGTGGTGCTGGACATCAACAGAGGCTCCTCGGTGAAGATCACCGCGTGGGCGCCGTTCACGGGGGCCGCAGGCGTCGACTAGACCGCCGATACCGGGACCAGTTCGACGTCGGTCACGCTGCGCTCGGAGACAGCTCGACCCAGCCCGGGAGCTTCGCGCTGCGCCCGTCCCCCGACGAGGTGCGGGTCACGCGTCGCTTCACCCACGGGGCCACGAACTCCCGGTAGTACGCGAGGCCCCCGGGGCGCGCGACGCCGTGCTCACGCGACGCCCACCACGACGCAGGCGGCTCGTATCCGAGGGCGTGGAGCACCCGTGCCGCGACCCGATGGTGACCCGCCGCGTTCATGTGCAGCCGGTCCTCGGACCAGTACTGCGGGGCGGCGAGCTCGCGATCGGGCCAGTTCAGCGCGCGGATGACGTCGGGGCGGCTTTCGAGACGGCGCAGCACGGCAGCGGAGAGCAGGTCGCCGCGCTTGTGGAAGACCCGGCCAAAGGGCAACTGACCGCTCGGGTTGGCTCCGGAGAGCACGATCAGCGTCACACCGGCCTCGTCGCAGCGCCGTAGCACGCGGCTGAAGGCGTCGGCGATGTGCTCGACGTCGGCCGACGGCCGCAGCACGTCATTGCCGCCGCCGTTGAACGACAGGTGGGTGGGGCCGAGGGCGAGGGCGGGCTCGAGCTGCTGCTCCACGATCGGCCAGGCGAGCCTGCCGCGGATCGCGAGGTTCGCATACTGGACGGAGTGCCCCGCGGCATCCGCCCACCCCTGCGCTGCGATGTCGGCCCACCCGCGCACGCGGCCGTCGGGAAGCTCATCGCCGACGCCCTCGGTGAAGGAATCGCCGATCGCCACGAAGCGCACGCCTGTCACTGGACTCTCCTCCGGCGCTCAGCGGTCATCGAGCACCTGCCCCCTGCGGTCGATGAGCCCCCAGGCGGCGACAGCGGCGATCACGAAGCACACCCCGAAGAGGACGAAGACGAGCGGAGCTCCGCCCTGGACGAGGAGGACCGGGACGGCGAGCGGGGCCGCGATCGACGCGAGGCGGCCGATGCCAGCTGCCCACCCGGCGCCGGTCGCCCGCAGCGATGTCGGATAGACCTCGGGCGTCACGGCGTACAGCGCGCCCCACGCGCCGAGGTTGAAGAACGACAGCGTCATCCCGGACGCGATGATGGCGCCGACGCTGTCCGCGGTTCCGAAGAAGAGCGCGGCGACGGCCGAGCCCAACAGGAAGACCGACAGCGTGAGCCGCCGCCCCCACACCTCGATGAGCCAGGCGGCCACCGCGTAGCCCGGCAGCTGGGCGAGCGTGATGATCAGTGTGAACCCGAACGAGCGCACGAGATCGAACCCGGCGTCGACGAGAATGCTGGGGATCCAGATGAACGCGCCGTAGTAGGCGAAGTTCACGCCGAGCCACACGATCCACAGGCACAGCGTCCGCATCCGGAACTCCGGATGCCAGAGGGTCATGACCCGCGCCCGCGTCGTCGCCGTGATCGTGCGCGGCGCCGGCTCCTTGTTGATCGCCGGGCCCGCGACGATCCCGGCATCCCGCTCGAGGGAGGTCACGATCCGCTCCGCCTCGGCGATCCGTCCTCGTACGGCGAGCCAGCGCGGCGATTCCGGCATCCGCCAGCGCACGAAGAGCGCGTAAGCGGCGGGGATCGCGCCCAGTGCGAACGCCCAGCGCCAGCCGTCGTCGGATGCCGGGATGACGAGGTAGCCGATGATCGCCGCTGCCGTCCAGCCGACCGCCCAGAAGGCCTCGAGCACGACGACGAGCCGACCCCTTATGCGCGCCGGTGCGAACTCGCTGACATAGGTCGAGGCCACGGGGAGCTCGGCCCCGAGGCCCAGTCCGACGATGAAGCGCAGCACGAGCAGCAGGGCGATGGAACCGACGAGGGCGCTCGCCCCGGTCGCGAGCCCGTACACGAGCAGCGTCAGCGCGAAGACCTGCCGTCTGCCGAGCCGATCGGCCAGCAGCCCGCCGAGGGTCGCGCCCAGCGCCATGCCGATGAAGCCGACGGAGGCGATCCATCCGGCCTCCCCCTTGCTGAGCCCCCACTGTTGAGTGAGCGCGGCGAGGATGAACGAGATGAGGCCGACGTCCATGGCATCCAGCGCCCAGCCGAGACCCGAGCCCGACAGCAGACGCAGGTGCCGTCTTGTGAACGGCAGTTCGTCCATGCGCTGTGCGAGTGATGCTCGGCTCGGGAGGACGCTGTCGGCCATGGACTCATCGTAGACCGCGCACGACCTCGCTCAGCGTGCACCGTCGCGGGCGCCGATGCGGCGAGGACCGGGAGATGGTGCTCCCCCACGCCGAAGTCGTCCGAGCCGGGTATTCCCTACTTCCGGGTGAGGGCCGTGCGGAGCGTGTCGAGTCCCACCCCGCCCAGATCGAGGGCGCGCTTGTGGAACTCCTTGATATCGAAGGCGTCACCGCGCTCGTCGCGATAGGCGTCGCGCACCTGCTCCCAGATGCGCTGGCCCACCTTGTACGACGGCGCCTGGCCCGGCCAGCCGAGGTACCGGTTCACCTCGAACTGCACGAACTGATCCGACATGTTGACGTTCTTGCGCATGAAGTCGAGGGCGTAGACGGCGTCCCAGGTGCCCTCGCCGTCCAGGCGCGGCTTGCCGAGGTGGACGCCGATGTCCAGGACGACGCGGGCGGCGCGCATGCGCTGGCCGTCGAGCATGCCCAGGCGGTCGGCCGGGTCGTCGAGGTACCCGAGCTGCTGCATGAGGCGTTCGGCATACAGCGCCCATCCCTCGGCGTGGCCCGAGGTGCCGGCGAGCAGCCGCCGCCAGGAGTTGAGCTCGGCACGGTTGTACACGGCCTGCGCGATCTGGAGGTGATGCCCAGGCACGCCCTCGTGATACACCGTGGTGAGCTCGCGCCAGGTGTCGAACTCGGTCACTCCCTCCGGCACCGACCACCACATCCGGCCGGGGCGGGAGAAGTCGTCGGTCGGGCCCGTGTAATAGATCCCGCCCTCCTGCGTGGGGGCGATCATGCACTCCAGGGTGCGGATCTCCTCGGGGATCTCGAAGTGCGACGCACCCAGCTCGGCGACGGCCCGGTCGCTCGTCTCCTGCATCCAGCGCTGCAGAGCGTCGGTCCCGACGAGCTTGCGCGCCGGATCGGCCTCGAGGTGCGCGACGGCCTCCTCGACGGTGGCTCCGGGGAGGATCTCGTTCGCGATCGCCGTCTGCTCCGAGACCATGCGCGCGAGCTCTTCACGGCCCCACTCGTACGTCTCGTCAAGATCGATCACGGCGCCGAGGAAGCGGCGGGCGTTGAGCGCGTAGAGCTCACGGCCCACCGCATCGGTCTCCGTGGCCGCGGGGGCGAGTTCCTCGATGAGGAACCGGCGCAACCCGTCGTATGCGACCCGCGCTGCCGCAGAGTTGTCGGAGAGGAAGCGCGCGAGCGAGGCAGGGAGGCTGCCGTCATCGGGGACGCCCTGGGCGACGAATTCGGCGAAGAAGCCGTCGTCGGCCGTGTAGCGAGTGATCTGCGTGGCGACCTCGGTCACCTGACGGCGCGCCGGCGTCACACCGGCAGCAATCCCGGCGCGGAGCGTCTCGACATAGCCCCGCAGCGCCTCGGGGACGGCGCCGAGGCGTGTCGCGATCACCGACCAGTCGTCCACGGTCGCGGTCGGCATGAGGTCGAAGGCGCTGCGCACGTCCTGGGCGGCGGAGGCGATGACGTTGAGGTCGCGCAGATGCCAGTTCGCGTCGTGCAGCTCGAGATCGAGGCTCAGTTCGGCTGAGAGATCGGCCTTCGTGACGGCATCGATCGCGTCGACCGGCTCGAGCGCCGATAGCGCGGCAAGGGTGGAGCGGGTGGCCGCGGCGATCTCGTCGTGGCCGGCGGGGCTGAGGTCTCCGAAGCGGTCGTTCACCTCGGTGCGGCCGATGTAGGTGCCGAGGGTCGGTGCGAGCGCGGCGATCGTGTCGACCCACTCGTCAGCGATCTGGTCGATGGCTGACGGGGTGCGCGGCTTGTTGGTCATCCGTACACACTAACCGGCGCACCCCGCTCGCGTCAGTGCGCGGCCTCGTTCCAGTCGGCGCCTCGCCCGACCTGCACGTCCAGCGGCACAGAGAGCTCGGCGGCGTCGCCCATGCGCGTGCGGACGATGCGCTCGGCCTGCTCCCACTCCCCCGGTGCGACCTCGACCACGAGTTCGTCGTGGATCTGCAGCAGCGCGCGCGATGCGAGGCCCTCGGCGCGCAGGTCGTCGTGGATGTGGAACAGCGCGATCTTCATGATGTCGGCGGCACTGCCCTGGATCGGGGCGTTGAGAGCGGCACGCTCGGCGTTCTCCCGGAGGACGCGGTTCGGACTCGAGAGATCGGGGAACGGCCGGCGGCGCCCGAAGATCGTCTCGGTGTAGCCCACCTCCTTGGCCTTGAGCACCGAGGCGCGCAGATAGTCGCGCACGGCGCCGAAGCGGGCGAAGTACTCCACCATCAGCTGCTTCGCCTCGGACTGCTCGATGCGCAGCTGCTTGGACAGGCCGAACGCGCTGAGACCGTAGACGAGGCCGTAAGACATCGCCTTCACCTTCGTGCGCATCGCCGCCGTGACATCGCCCGGCTCGACTCCGAAGACGCGCGCGCCGACGAAGCGATGCAGGTCCTCGCCGCTGTGGAACGCCTCGATGAGCCCCTCGTCGCCGGACAGGTGCGCCATGATGCGCATCTCGATCTGCGAGTAGTCGGCTGTCAGCAGCGACTCGTAGCCCTCTCCCACCTGGAACGCGCTGCGGATGCGGCGCGACTCCTCGGTGCGCACGGGGATGTTCTGCAGGTTGGGGTCGGTGCTCGACAGGCGGCCGGTCTGGCTGCCGGTCTGGACGTAGGTCGTGTGCACCCGATGATCCGCGCCGATCGCCGTGTCGAGCGACTCGATGATCTGACGCAGCTTCGTCGCCTCGCGGTGCTGGAGCAGGAGCCCCAGGAAGGGGTGCGGGTTCGTCTCCTGAAGGTCGGCGAGCACCGCGGCATCGGTGGAGTAGCCCGTCTTCGTCTTGCGTGTCTTCGGGAGCTGGAGGTCGTCGAAGAGCACTTCCTGCAACTGTTTCGGAGAGCCGAGGTTGAACTCGCGTCCGACGAGCGCGAACGCCTCCTGCGCCAGGCCCTCCGCGCGCGTGCCGAGCTCGCCGGAGAACCCGGAGAGCACCTCATGGGAGACGGCGACTCCCGCGACCTCCATGTCCGCGAGCGTGAGCAGCGTCGGAAGCTCGATGTCGGTGAGGACCTTCGCGACCGGCTCCGGGAGATCCTCACGCAGAGCGGCGGCGACCCGGAGGGCGAACCACGCCTCCTGCGACGGTGTGGCGCCCTCGGTCTCTGGCACGAGCTGCGAGGGATCGGCTTCGGGGAGTTTCTCGCCGAGGTAGCGCTCGACGAGGTCGCCCAGGGTCTTGTCGGGGAAGCTCGGACGCAGCAGCCACCCCGCGAGGCTGGTGTCGTAGGCGAGACCGCCGAATCGGATGCCGAGTCGCAGCAGCGCCTTCGCCTGGGGCTTGGCATCATGCAGCACCTTGGCGCTGTCGGACTCGAGCCAGCCGCGCAGGGCGTCGGCTGCAGCCTCGCTCCAGTCGAGCTCGCGTAGCTCGGTCTCGGTCGCCGCACCCACCCGAGCAGGCACGCCGCCCTGCGTCGTGACGCGCAGCGCGACCTCGCCCTGCTGCGCGGCGGCCCAGGCGGCGAAGGCTGCCGCGGAAGCCTCGACCGGTGACGGGAGGACGACCGCGGATGCCGGGTCGTCGGCGACCTCTCCGGCGCCGACGGCCTCGAACACCCGGGGCAGAAGGGTCCGGAACTCGAGGCGCGCGAAGATATCGCGCACCGCCTGCGCATCGATCGGGGCGACGGCGAGGTCTGCGGGCGCGACCGGGATCTCCACGTCGGTGAGCAGCCGGTTGAGCTTGCGGTTGCGGCGGACATCGTCGATGTGGTCGCGGAGGTTGCCGCCCACGACGCCCTTGATCTCACCCGAGCGCTCGAGGAGTTCGTCGAGGCTGCCGAACTGGGTCAGCCATTTGACGGCGGTCTTCTCCCCTACCTTCGGCACACCGGGGAGGTTGTCGCTCGTCTCTCCGACGAGGGCGGCGATGTCGGGGTACTGCGCCGGCGGCACGCCGTAGCGCTCCTGCACGGCGGCCGGGTCGTAGCGCTTGAGCTGCGAGACGCCCTGGACGGACGGGTACAGCAGCGTGACATCGTCGGTCACCAGCTGGATCGTATCGCGGTCACCCGACACCACCAGCACGTTGTAGCCCTCGGCGGCGCCCTGGGTGGCGAGAGTGGCGAGGATGTCGTCTGCCTCGATCCCCTCCTTCGTGAGCACCCTGATCGACATCGCGGCGAGGCAGTCCTGCAGCAGCGGGATCTGCCCGCGGAACTCCTGCGGCGTCTCGGAACGCGTGGCCTTGTACCCGGCGTACTCGTCGGTGCGGAACGAGTGCCGGGACGTGTCGAAGGCGACGGCCACGTGCGTCGGCTGCTCGGCCTTGATGAGGTTGACGAACATGGACAGGAAGCCGTAGATGGCGTTCGTGTGCTGGTTGTCCTTCGTCGTGAAGTTCTCCACCGGAAGGGCGAAGAAAGCACGATAGGCGAGCGAATGGCCGTCGACGACCATGAGGGTAGGCTTTGCGGAGTCCGTCACCCTGTCAGCCTAACGAGGACGGCAGACACCCGCTGAGGAGGATTCATGAGCGAGGTCGCGATGAGCGAAGGACTCGAGTGGGCGACGGCCCGCGGCATGGGCGCACTGGCCGAGAAGATGGGCATCGAGTTCACCGAGTTCTCAATCGAGCGCTCGGTCGCCACGATGCCCGTCGAGGGCAATACCCAGCCCGTCGGCCTGTTGCACGGCGGCGCCTATGTCGTCCTCGGAGAGTCGCTCGGCTCCATGGCGGCCAACCTGCACGCCGGTCCGGGCAGACTCGCCGTCGGCGTCGACATCAACGCCACGCACACGCGCTCAGCGACCTCCGGCGTGGTGACCGGGGTGTGCACGCCCATCCACCTCGGCCGCAGCATCACGGTGCACGAGATCGTCGTCTCCGACGATCAGGGCCGCCGCTGCTCCACGATCCGCATCACGAACCTGATCAAGAGCATTCCGGCCTGATTCAGCGATCAGCCTTGAGTATCTCGATCACCTCAGCAAGCTGTCGATCGATTCCATCGAGTCGCCCGTCGATTCCATCGAGTCGCCCGTCGATTCCGTTGAACCTCGCATCGTGCTCGGCGAGCTTGCCCTCGATGCCGGTGAGGATCTCGTAGATCGCACCGATGTCGTTGGTGTTCTGCTCGAGGCGTCGTTCCATCTGTGCGGGTGTCATGGGCATGTGATGAGAATACGCCGCGATGGCGGGCGCGGAACGGGGGACGCAGAATCTGGGGATAACCAGATAGTTCCCTTCTCCTGTGCAGGAGTGGTCAAGAGTCAAGGAAACGCTGGAACAGGAGGCGCCCCTGCCTCTCCCCCGTGAACCGGACGAAGCGAATGCTCCGTGGCGGAGTCACTTCTTCGGCGCGAGCTGCTCGATGATCGCCTTGGCGACGTCCTGCATGGTCAGTCGGCGGTCCATCGACGCCTTCTGGATCCACCGGAAGGCCTCCGGCTCGCTCAGCCCCATCTTCTCGTTCAGCAGACCCTTGGCCCGGTCGACGAGCTTGCGGGTTTCGAAGCGCTCGACCATGTCGGCGACCTCGGCCTCGAGCGTGATGATCTGCTCGTGACGGGCGAGGGCGATCTCGATGGCGGGGAGCAGGTCGTTCGGCGTGAAGGGCTTCACGACGTAGGCCAGCGCTCCGGCCTCACTCGCCCGCTCGACGAGCTCCTTCTGGCTGAACGCGGTCAGGAGCACGACCGGGGCGATGTTGCCCTTGTGCAGCTTCTCAGCTGCGCTGATGCCGTCGAGCTGCGGCATCTTCACGTCCATGATGACGAGGTCGGGACGCAGCTCGGTCGCGAGGGCGACGGCGGTCTCCCCGTCGCCTGCTTCGCCCACGACGTCGAATCCGTTGTCGCGGAGGATCTCGACGATGTCGAGGCGGATCAGCGATTCGTCCTCAGCGACGACGACGCGTCGGGGGGCGGATGCCGTGGGCTGCTCAACCTGTTCTTCGGTCACAGATCCATCCTAATCGAGAGTGTTCTGGTGCCGGCGGTGGGACTCGAACCCACACGCCCTTTCGGACAAAGCATTTTGAGTGCTCCGCGTCTGCCATTCCGCCACGCCGGCCCACCGTAGACCCTATCGCACGCATGCGGACAGGACTGTGCGCCGCACCCGGAAGGGCACGGCGCACAGTGCGACGGTTTCAGAGTCCGCGCTGGTAAGCGGGAGCCGCGCCGCGGATGGTGTCGCCGACCCTGTGGACGCGGACGTCGTTCGTCGATCCGATGCTCCCAGGAGGGGATCCGGAGATCACGACGACTGTGTCGCCGATCTCGGCGAGCCCTTCCCCGATGAGGTGCTCGTCGACCTGGTGGAACATCATGTCGGTGTGCGGGACGAAGTCGACCAGATGCGAGCGGATGCCCCAGGTGAGCGCCATGCGGCGACGGATGCCCGGCTCCGGCGTGAAGGCGATCATCGGGATGCGCGAGCGCAGACGCGAGAGCCGACGGGCGGAGTCGCCGGACTGCGTGAAGACGCAGAGGTACTTGGCATCCACGAACTCGGCCACCTCGAGCGCTGCGAGGGTGATCGCCCCGCCCTGGGTGCGGGGCTTCGCGGTCATCGGCGGAATCCGCTCGAGGCCATGCTCCTCGGTGGACTCGATGATGCGTGCCATGGTCTCCACGACCACAATCGGGTACTCGCCGACGCTGGTCTCCCCGGAGAGCATCACGGCGTCCGCGCCGTCGAGCACGGCGTTCGCGACATCGGAGGTCTCGGCGCGTGTCGGCACCGGGCTCGAGATCATCGACTCGAGCATCTGCGTGGCCACGATGACCGGCTTCGCCATCCGGCGGGCGAGCTCGATGGCGTGCTTCTGCACGATCGGCACCGCCTCCAGCGGCAGCTCGACACCGAGATCGCCTCGGGCGACCATGATGGCGTCGAAGGCGTCGACGATCTCCTCGAGGGCGTCCACCGCCTGCGGCTTCTCGACCTTGGCGATCACCGGGATCCGCACGCCCTCTTCGGCCATGATCTCGTGGACGCGGGTGACGTCGGCGGCGTTGCGCACGAACGACAGTGCGATGAGGTCAGCGCCGGTGCGCAGACCCCAGCGGAGGTCCTCCTCGTCCTTCTCGCTGAGAGCGGGGACGTTCACAGCCACGCCGGGCAGGTTGATGCCCTTGTTGTTCGAGACAGCGCCGGCGACGACGACCTTCGTGGTGACGGTGACGCCATCGGTGTCCGTGACCTCGACGCGCACCTTGCCGTCGTCGATGAGCAGGAAGTCGCCGGGCTTCACGTCCTGCGGGAGACCCTTGAAGGTGGTGCCGCAGATGTCCTTGTCCCCGATGATCTCCTCGGTGGTGATCTTGAAGACGTCACCGACCTCGAGCTCGTAGGGGCCCGCCTCGAACCGGCCGAGGCGGATCTTCGGACCCTGCAGGTCCACGAGCACGGCGACGGCGCGGCCTGCGTCGTCCGCGGCGCGGCGCACGTTGGCGTAGTTGGCCTCGTGCACCGAGTAGTCACCGTGACTGAGGTTCAGTCGGGCGACGTCGACGCCCGCATCGATGATCGCTCTAACCGCTTCGTACGTCGAAGTGGCCGGGCCGAGTGTGGCGACGATTTTCGCGCGTCTCAACAGCTTCTCCAGGAAATTCGGGGGACAAGAAATCTGGCGACGATGCCGGCCCCAGCCTACGCGGGCTGGAGGCCGATCGCGACATCGGTCGGGCGTACGGGCTCGGGAAGCACCGTCTCGCCCATCAGGAACCGGTCGACGTTCGCCGCGGCAGCGCGGCCCTCGGCGATCGCCCAGACGATCAGCGACTGACCGCGCCCGGCATCGCCGGCGACGAAGACGCCCGGGAGTGTCGACTGGTACGAGGAGTCGCGTTCGAAGTTGCCGCGGTCAGTGAAGCGGGGACGGTCCTCGTCTCCGAATCCGTGCTGCTCGGGACCGGTGAAGCCCATGGCGATGAGCACGAGGTCGGCGGGGATCTCCCGTTCGGTGCCGCTCTTGGGAACACGTCGCCCGTCGACGAACTCGGTCTCGGCAACCCGCAGTGCGCGGACCTCGCCGACCTCGTTGGAGAGGAATTCGACGGTCGAGGCGAGATAGACCCGCTCGCCGCCCTCCTCGTGGGCGGACTGCACTTCGAAGACGGTGGGCATCATCGGCCACGGCTGGTGCGCCGGACGCTCGGTGCCCGGCTGCCGACCGATCGCGAGGTTGGTCACGCTGAGAGCGCCCTGGCGATGCGCGGTGCCGATGCAGTCGGCGCCGGTGTCACCGCCGCCGATGACGATCACGTGCTTGCCCTCTGCGGAGATCTGCTCGGTGACCTTGTCGCCCGCGACCGCGTGGTTGGACTCGACGAGGTACTCCATCGCGAAGTGCACGCCGTGCAGGTCGCGCCCGGGTATCGCCAGATCGCGCGGCACGGTCGAACCCGTCGCAATGACGACCGCGTCGTAGCGCGCGCGCAGATCCGGCCAGGTGAGGTCCTTGCCGATCTCGATCCCCGCACGGAACCGCGTGCCCTCCTCCTGCATCTGGCGCAGGCGCGACTCGAGGTGCGACTTCTCCATCTTGAAATCAGGGATGCCGTAGCGCAGCAGACCGCCGATGCGGTCGTCGCGCTCGAAGACGACCACGGTGTGACCCGCCCGTGTCAGCTGCTGGGCGGCGGCGAGCCCGGCTGGACCCGACCCGACGACCGCGACGGTCTTCCCCGTCAACCGCGCCGGCGGCTGCGCCTCGACCCAGCCCTTGTTGAAGGCCTCGTCGATGATCGACACCTCGACCTGTTTGATCGTGACGGCCGGCTGGTTGATGCCGAGCACGCACGCGCTCTCGCAGGGTGCAGGGCACAGGCGCCCGGTGAACTCCGGGAAGTTGTTCGTGGCGTGCAGACGCTCGATGGCGACGCGCCCCTCCCCACGCCAGGTGAGGTCGTTCCACTCCGGGATGAGGTTGCCGAGTGGGCATCCCTGGTGGCAGAAAGGCACGCCGCAGTCCATGCAGCGGCTGGCCTGCCGGCGCAGCACGGCCTGGTCGCCGGGTTCGTACACCTCTTTCCAGTCGAGGATACGGACGGGCACCGGCCGCCGAGCGGGCAGTTCGCGCTCGGTGATCTTCAGAAAGCCTTTGGGATCAGCCACCGGTCACCTCCAGGATGCGGTTCCACACGATATCGCCATCGGGGTCGATCCCCTCGGCCACTGCTTCTTCGCGCATGCTGCGCACTGCGGCGTAGTCACGCGGAAGCACCTTGACGAACTCCGTTGCCACCTCATCGAACCTCGCGAGGATCTCGGCGCCGAGAGGGGATGCTGTGCGCTCGACGTGCTCCGCCACGAGGCCGCGGACGATCTCGACGTCCGCGCGATCGAGCGGCGAGAGCAGGAGCTCACCGCCGCCGAGCGACTGCGCGTTGACCTTGGCCGTGTCGAGACCGCGGATGTACGCCACTCCCCCGGACATGCCGGCGCCGAGGTTGCGGCCGGTCGAGCCGAGAATGACGGCGGTGCCTCCGGTCATGTACTCCAGGGCGTGGTCGCCGACGCCTTCGACGACCGCCGTCGCGCCGGAGTTGCGCACGAGGAAGCGCTCGCCGACGACGCCCGAGATGAACATCGACCCGGACGTCGCGCCGTAGCCGATGACGTTGCCGGCGATGACGTTCTCGTGCGGTGCGATCGAGGCGCCGCGGGGCGGCCGGATCGTGATGTCACCGCCGGAGAGGCCCTTGCCGACGTAGTCGTTCGCGTCACCCTCCAGCCGCAGCACGATGCCGGCGGGCATGAAGGCGCCGAGGGACTGCCCCGCGGTGCCGTGCAGGGTGATGTCGATCGTCCCGCGGGGCAGGCCGGCCGCGCCGTAGCGCGCCGTGACCTCATGGCCGAGCATCGTGCCGACGGCCCGCTCGGTGTTCGCGATGGGCAGTTCGATGACGACGGGATCGGCGCCCTGGAGCGCCCCCTCCGCGATGTCGATGAGCTGCACGTCGAAGTGGCGCTCGAGCTCGTGGTCCTGCTGGCGTGCGCTGCGACGGGGTTCGCCGGCGGGGAACGCCGGACCGTCGAGGATCGGGGTCAGATCGAGCCCCGCGGTCTTCCAGTGCTCGACCGCGGCGTCGACGCCCAGCAGATCCGTGCGCCCGACGATCTCGTCGATGGAACGGAAGCCGAGCTCGGCCAGGATCTCGCGGACCTCCTCGGCGATGAACTCCATGAAGTTCACGACGAACTCCGGCTTGCCGCTGAAGCGCTCGCGCAGCACGGGGTTCTGCGTCGCGACCCCCACGGGGCAGGTGTCGAGATGGCAGACCCGCATCATGATGCATCCGCTGACGACCAGCGGCGCGGTGGCGAAGCCGAACTCCTCGGCACCGAGAAGCGCGCCGATGACGACGTCGCGCCCGGTCTTGAGCTGGCCGTCCACCTGCACGACGACCCGGTCGCGCATGCCGTTGAGCATGAGCGTCTGTTGGGTCTCGGCAAGGCCGAGCTCCCACGGGGTGCCGGCGTGCTTGAGCGAGTTGAGCGGGCTCGCGCCCGTTCCGCCGTCGTGGCCGGAGACGAGGATGACGTCGCTGAGCGCCTTGGCGACACCGGCGGCGACGGCCCCGATGCCCGACTGGCTCACGAGCTTGGTGTGGATGCGCGCCTCGGGATTCGCGCGCTTCAGGTCGAAGATCAGCTGCTTGAGGTCCTCGATCGAGTAGATGTCGTGATGCGGCGGCGGCGAGATGAGCCCGACCCCAGGCGTGCCGCCGCGGGTCCTGGCGACCCACGGGTACACCTTCTGCGGCGGCAGCTGACCGCCCTCGCCGGGCTTGGCTCCCTGCGCGAGCTTGATCTGGATGTCATCCGCCTCGGTCAAGTACTGGCTCGTGACGCCGAAGCGCCCCGACGCCACCTGCTTGATCGCGCTCCGGCGCTGCGGGTCGATGAGCCGGTCGGCGTCTTCTCCGCCCTCGCCGGTGTTCGACTTGCCGCCGATGCGGTTCATCGCCACCGCGAGCGTCTCGTGCGCCTCCCGGGAGATCGAACCGTAGCTCATCGCGCCGGTCGAGAACCTCTTCACGATCGACGAGACGGGCTCGACCTCGCTCAGCGGCACGGGCTTGCGCAGGCCAGTGCGCAGCGTGAACAGGCCGCGCAGGGTCTTCAGCTCCGCCGCCTGGTCGTCGACGAGACGGGTGTACTCGCGGAAGATGTCGTAGCGGCGCTCGCGGGTGGAGTGCTGCAGCTTGAACACCGTCTCCGGGTTGAACAGGTGCGGCGATCCGTCGCGGCGCCACTGGTACTCGCCACCGGTCCACAGCCGCTCATGTGCGCGTGCGGCCGCGTCCTCTGGGTAGGCGAAGTCGTGACGAGCCTGGTTCTCGGCGTAGATGTCCTCGATCGTGATACCGCCGAGCTTCGACTCGGTCCGTGTGAAGTACGCGTCGATGACCTCCTGGCTGAGGCCGACGGCCTCGAACACCTGGGCGCCCGCGTACGAGGAGACGGTGGAGATGCCCATCTTCGACATGATCTTCAGCACGCCCTTGCCGAGCGCGTAGATGAGGTTGCGCACGGCCTTCTCCGGCGTGATGCCGGTGATGTAGCCGGTGCGCACGAGGTGCTCGACGGTCTCCATCGCGAGATACGGGTTCACGGCGGAGGCGCCGTAGCCGATGAGGGTGGCGACATGGTGCACCTCGCGCACATCGCCCGCTTCGACGATCAGGCCCACCTTCATGCGGTTCTCACGGCGGATGAGGTGATGGTGCACCGCCGCGACCATGAGCAGCGAAGGGATCGGGGCCAGTTCTTTGTTGGAGTCGCGATCGGAAAGGATGATGAACTCGGTGCCGTTGGCGATCGCCTCGTCGACTTCGGCGCACATCTCGTCGAGCCGGTCAGCGAGGGCCTTGGGGCCCGCATCGAAGTGGTAGAGCCCCTTGATCGTGACGCTGGAGCGTCCTGGGAGCGCCTTGTCGATGTGGCGGATCTTCGACAGCTCATCGTTGTCGATCACCGGGAAATCGAGGGAGACCGTGCGCGTGTGCTCCGGGCCCCAGCTGAGGAGGTTGCCCTCGGGGCCGAGGCCGAGCCTCAGGCTCGTGACGACCTCTTCGCGGATCGAGTCCAGCGGCGGGTTGGTCACCTGCGCGAACTGCTGCGTGAAGTAGTCGAACAGCAGACGGGGGCGCTTGCTGAGCACGGCGATCGGCGTATCCGACCCCATCGCGCCGAGCGGCTCGACTCCGTGCTGCCCCATCGGCGTCAGCAGGATCCGCACTTCCTCCTCGGTGTACCCGAAGGTGCGCTGACGGCGGGTGATGGATGCAGGTGGGTGCACGATGTGCTCGCGCTCGGGGAGGTCGGCGAGCCGCACGGCGCCGGCATCCAGCCATTCCTGCCATGGATGCAGGTTCGCGAGGTCGCGCTTGATCTCCTCGTCCTCGATGATGCGCCGCTGCGCAGTGTCGACGAGGAACATCTTGCCCGGCTGCAAGCGGCCCCGGCGCTTGATGCGCTCGGGCTCGAAGGTGAGCACGCCCGTCTCCGAGCCGATCACGATGAGGCCGTCGGTCGTCTCGGTCCAGCGCCCAGGACGCAGGCCGTTGCGGTCGAGGGTCGCACCGACGAGGGTGCCGTCGGTGAAGATGAGCGCGGCCGGGCCGTCCCACGGCTCCATCTGGTTCGCGTGGTACTCGTAGAACGCGCGCAGCTCGGGCGAGATGTCGGACTGCTTCTCGTACGCCTCAGGGACCATCATCATGATCGCGTGCGGAAGGCTGCGCCCGGTCAGGGTGAGCAGCTCGAGGACCTCATCGAAGGAGGCCGAGTCGCTCGCGCCGTCGGTGCAGATCGGCAGCAGCGGTTCGATGTCGCCGAGCAGGTCGGACTCGAGCTGCGACTGCCGCGCGCGCATCCAGTTGCGGTTGCCGCCGACGGTGTTGATCTCGCCGTTGTGCGCGAGCATGCGCAGGGGCTGCGCGAGCGGCCACGAAGGGAACGTGTTCGTGGAGTAGCGCGAGTGCACGACGGCGAGCTCGCTGGCGAAGCGTTCGTCCTGCAGATCGGGGTAGAACGGCTCGAGCTGGAGCGTGGTGACCATGCCCTTGTAGCCGAGGGTGCGAGCGGATAGCGAGACGAAGTAGGCGCCGAGCTCGTGGCCGGCGCGCTTGCGCAGACGGTAGGCGACGCGATCAAGGGCGATCCCCGTGAGGGGGGCCTGTGCGAGAGTCGCGCCCCCGGCGCTCACGAAGAGCTGCTCGAAGGCCGGCCGCGCCTCGTCGGCGAGCTTGCCGAGGTGCTCGTTGACGGTGGGCACCTCGCGCCACCCGAGGACGCGGAGTCCCTCCGACCTCGCGATCTTCTCGATGCCCGCCTTCTGCTGGCGTCGCTCGCTGGAGTCACGTGGGAGGAATGCCAGACCCGCGGCGTACTCGCCCACCGGCGGCAGCTCGAAATCGGTGACGGCCCTGAGGAACGCATCCGGCATCTGGGTGAGGATGCCCGCGCCGTCTCCGGTGCCGGCGTCCGAGCCGATCGCGCCGCGGTGCTCGAGGTTACGCAGAGCCTCCAGTGCCAGTGCGATGATGTCGTGGCCCGCGTATCCCCGCAGGGTGGCGACCATGGCCAGCCCACACGCGTCCTTCTCGAACGCCGGGTTGTACATGCCCTGCTGCGGGGGGTAGGCGCCGGATGCGGCGTGGGGAGGCTGGAAATACACCTGAACCGTCCTCAGATCGTCGGGGGACCCGGGGGCGTCATCGGCCGGGCTGATGCAGTGGGATCCTCACGGATCGCAGTGGCTATCGGCGGCCCTCTGCGTCCGTGGGAGCGGTGCTTGTGGCGGCGGCTCCTACGGGGACGTCGTCGACCTCAGGCTCGCTGAGATCGACGAAGTCGGAGGTATTGTCCTGCGAGTCTACATCAGCGCCTGATCCGCGCTGTTCGCGGCCGGGTTGGTACGGTGAAGGCTCAAGTCCCGGGTGACGGCGCGTCTGCACGATGAAGATGACGACGCTGAGGATCACACCGATGATCGCCGCCCAGACGTTGCTGCGCAGGCCGAAGTAGATCTCGCTCGGGTCGATGCGGATCGACTCCCACACGATGCGTCCCGCGCTGTACCAGAAGAGGTAGATCGCGAAGAGGCGGCCCCACTGGAAGGCGGTGGCCTTGCGGCTGAGCCAGAGCAGCACGATAACGCCGAGCCCGTTCCACAGCACCTCGTAGAGGAAGGTCGGGTGGAAGAGCGTGCCATCGGGCAGCCCCGCCGGGAAAGCGGCGTTCGTCGATTCGATCTCCAGACCCCAGGGCAGGTCGGTCGGCAGGCCGAACAGCTCGTGGTTGAACCAGTTGCCGATGCGGCCCACCGCCTGGGCGAGCAGGAGGCCGGGAGCGAGCGCGTCTGCGAACGTCCAGAAGCGGATGCCGCTCCACTTGCATCCGAGCCATGCTCCGATCGCGCCGCCGATCAGGGCGCCGTAGATGGCGATGCCGCCCTCCCAGATCGCCCAGACCGAGCCGAGCTGGAAAGGGTTCCACGGGTTCGAGCCCTCGCCGAAGTAGAAGGTCGGATGCGTGAGCACGTGGTACACGCGGGCGACGATGATCCCGAGCAGCACCGCGACGATCGCGACGTCGATGACCACCCAGGGCTCCGCGCCGCGCCTGGTGAGGCGCTTGTTGGTCAACAGCGCCGCGGCGATGATGCCGGTGATGATGCAGAGCGCGTAGAAGTGGATCCGGATCGGCCCGAGATCGAAATACGCGACGGGCGGGCTCGGGATGCTGGCGAGCACGCCGGTGAAGGTGCTGTGGAGCGCGATGGGCATGAGTGCGATTCTAGTTCTCGTGGGAAGCCCGCGCCGACGACGTGCCGGTGGCCAGGGTACGGGTGACCTCCGCGAGCGCGGCGATGCCGCCGTCGCGCAGCGCGCGGACGAGCGCGGTCCCGACAATCGCCCCGTCGGCGTACTCGCTGACACCGGCGATCTGCTCGGCGGTGGAGATGCCGATGCCGACGCAGGCGCGCGTCGCGCCGTGCGCACGCAGACGGGCGACGAGGGTGCGCGCCGCGCGGTCGAGCTCGGCACGCTCGCCGGTGATCCCCATGGTGGAGACGGTGTAGACGAAACCGGTGGAAGAGCGGACGACGAGGTCGAGTCGTTCGTCGGTCGAGGTGGGTGCGGCCAGGAACACGCGATCGAGGCCGGTGCGCTCGCTGGCCGCGATCCAGTCCCCTGCCACGTCCGGCGTGATATCGGGGGTGATGAGGCCAGCGCCGCCAGCGGCGAGCAGATCGTCGGCGTAGCGGTCGACGCCGTACTGGAACACCGGGTTCCAGTACGTCATCACGAGTACAGGGACATCGACGGCGGCGGTGATCGCGCGCACGGCGGTGAAGAGGTCCTTCATCTTGAAGCCGGCGGCGAGGGCGGCCGTGGTCGCCTCCTGGATCACGGCGCCGTCCATGACGGGATCGCTGTACGGCGGCCCGAGCTCGATGATGTCCACGCCGTTGCCGGCGAGGGTGATGGCCGCCTCGATGCTCGTTGCGAGATCGGGGTAGCCAACGGGGAGGTAGCCGACGAAAGCGCTGCGTCCTGCGGCCTCCGCCTTGCTGATCGCCTCTTCGACGCGACTCATGCGCTCTCCTCCTCGTCGGCGCTCTCGTCGTACAGATCGAAGTACTTCGCCGCCGTGTCCATGTCCTTGTCGCCGCGGCCGGAAAGGCAGACGGCGATCACGGCGTCGGGTCCGAGCTGCTGACCCAGCCGCAGCGCACCGGCGAGGGCGTGTGCGGACTCGATCGCGGGGATGATCCCCTCGGTGCAGCTGAGGAGCCGCAGCGCCTGCATGGCCTCGTCATCGGTGGCCGGGATGTACTCCGCGCGCCCGATATCGGCGAGCCAGGCGTGCTCAGGGCCGACGCCGGGGTAATCGAGACCAGCCGAGATCGAATGCGACTCGATCGTCTGGCCGTCCTCGTCCTGCAGCACGTAGGTCTTCGCGCCGTGCAGAATCCCAGGGCGTCCCCGTTCGATCGATGCGGCGTGCCGCTCCGTGTCCACGCCGTCGCCGGCCGCCTCGACGCCGTAGAGCTTCACGCTCTCGTCGTCGAGGAACGCGTCGAACATCCCGATCGCGTTGGATCCGCCGCCGACGCAGGCGACGACGGCATCCGGCAGGCGGCCGGTTTCGTCGAGCAGCTGCTGGCGCGCCTCCTCACCGATGATCTTCTGGAAGTCGCGCACCATCACCGGGAACGGATGCGGGCCCGCCGCAGTGCCGAAGATGTAGTTCGTCGTCTCCACCGACGCCACCCAGTCGCGGTACGCGTCGTTGATCGCATCCTTGAGCGTGCGCGAGCCCGAGGTCACGGCGACGACCTCGGCGCCGAGCAGGCGCATGCGCGCGACGTTCAGCGCCTGGCGCTCGGTGTCGACCTCGCCCATGTAGATCGTGCAGTCCATGCCGAACAGTGCGGCCGCGGTCGCGGTGGCGACGCCGTGCTGGCCGGCGCCGGTCTCGGCGATCACGCGAGTCTTGCCGAGGCGCCGGGTCAGCAGCGCCTGGCCGAGCACGTTGTTGATCTTGTGGGATCCCGTGTGGTTGAGATCCTCGCGTTTGAGGAACACGCGCGCGCCGCCGGCGTGCTCGGCGAAGCGGGTGACCTCGGTCAGCGGAGACGGCCGCCCCGCGTACGAACCGAGCAGCTGGGCGAGCTCGGCGCGGAACGACGGGTCGACGATCGCCGCGGCATACGCCTCGGTCAGCTCGTCGATGGCGGCGATGAGCGACTCGGGCATGTAGCGCCCGCCGTAGTCGCCGAACTGCGGACCGTGCTGGTCGCGAAGACTCATGAGGCCTCCAGGAAGCTCTTGAGCGTGGACACGGGGTCGCCGGTGACGAGAGCCTCGCCGACGAGGACGACGTCGGCGCCCCCGGAGCGATAGTGCACGACATCGGCGGGTGTGAGCACCGCGGACTCGGCGATCTTGATCGCGGAGTCCGGGATGTGCTCGACCAGACGGCCGAACAGGTCGCGATCGAGCTCGAGCGTCTTCAGGTCGCGGGCGTTCACGCCGATGAGCGCGGCGCCCAGGTCGGCGGCCGTCTCGATCTCGTCGGCCGAGTGCGTCTCGACGAGCGGGGTCATGCCGAGCTCCAGGATGAAGCCGTGCAGATCGGCGAGGACCTCGCGGTCGAGGCCGGCGACGATGAGGAGCACGAGGTCCGCACCGGCGGCGCGCGCCTCGAGCACCTGGTAGCGCGTCGCGATGAAGTCCTTGCGCAGCACCGGCAGCGACACCCTCGTCGTGACCGCTTCGAGGTCGGCGAGGCTCCCGCCGAATCGGCGCCCCTCCGTCAGCACACTGATCGCCGAGGCGCCTCCGATCTCGTAGAGCGCGGCCTGATGCGCAGGATCCGGGATCTCCGCGAGCGCACCGCGGGAGGGGCTCGCCCGCTTGACCTCTGCGATGATCTTGACCCGGTCCGCCGGCGCCAGGAAGCTCAGGGCGTCCTTGGCGGCCGGGCGCGCGAGAGCGGCGCGCTCCACCTCGGCCAGCGGCCGGGTGAGCGAGCGACGCTCCGCGTCGGCGACAGCGCCGGCCGTCAGGTCGGCGAGGACCACTAGTGGCCCTTCGGCTGGTACTTGGGGCCCTTCACGCCGTAACCGGCCTTCGCGAGGATCCAGCCGACGATGGCGCCGATGGGGATGAGCGCGACCGAGGCCCACACCAGCGGCGGCTGCTCGACGCAGAAGAACAGCGTGCCGAGCGAGAAGCCCAGGAGCATGATGATCACGGCGACCCAGGCCGCAGGTGAGTGTCCGTGGCCGGGGTCTGCAATCGTGTTGGTCATGTTCTCCTCCGAGGGGGACGGCGTTGCTGGATCGGGTTCAGTCTATCGGGGTCAGCGCGTCGGATCGGTGCCACGCGAGAGCTCGTCCCATGAATCGACGGCGTCCACGGGGCCGCTCGATGACGCCGCGGCGGCATCCGTCCGGTACCGGCGCCCCCCGCGCGTCCACCGTCCGCCGGTGGCGAGCACGACGACCGCGGCGAGAAGCAGCACGAACCATCCGGCCAGGGCGATCGCAGGCCAGGGCGAAGGCGCGATCGAGGCGATGACGCCTTCGAGCGCGGTGCGGCCGGCGAGCCCGGTCACCTCGGTCACTGTCGACGCCACAGCCGGGATGCCGGGCGCGACGAGCAGCTGGAGCGTGCTCCAGCCCAGGAGCACCGCGACGGCGGCGGCGAGCACGGCGAAGACGTAGCGCAGCACCCGGCCGGTGATCGACAGCGCGGCGCCCAGGGCGAGGACTGCGAGGCTCAACGGCGCGAGCAGCGGCAGCGCCGACGCCCCCGGTACGAGGATCTCCGATGCGGAGTCCGCCCGCTGCACCGTCAGCCACGACTGGGTGGAGGAGATGATGCCGACGGCGCCGCCGAGGAGGAATCCGGAGACGGCGAGCGAGCGCCCTCGACGCGCGATGGTCATGCCGCGCCGGGGGTCGCGTGCAGATCGACGGCGTCGAAGCACGTGCGCGTGCCGGTGTGGCAGGCAGGGCCGGTCTGATCGACCTTCAGCAGCACGGCGTCGCCGTCGCAGTCGAGCCGCGCCTCGTGCACGACCTGGATGTTCCCCGAGGTGTCGCCCTTGCGCCAGTACTCCTGACGCGAGCGCGACCAGTACACGGCGCGACCAGTGGTGAGCGTGCAGCGCAGCGCCTCGGCATCCGCCCAGCCCAGCATGAGGACCTCGTGCGTGTCGAACTGCTGCACGATGACGGCGACGAGGCCGTCGGCGTTGAAGCTCACCCCGGCGAGGCGCTCCTCGACGCTCGCGTCGTCGTTCGCGGTGCTCATCGGACCTGTATCCCCTCGGCGCGCATCGCGTCCTTGACCTCGGCGACGGTGAGAGCTCCG
The DNA here is from genome assembly GCF_047607465.1 of Microbacterium sp. Lineage (GTDB taxonomy): Bacteria > Actinomycetota > Actinomycetes > Actinomycetales > Microbacteriaceae > Microbacterium. The sequence goes on from NZ_JASGCY010000032.1 coordinate 71,502, forward strand.
GTGTGGAACACGCTCGCGGCGAGCACGGCATCCGCTCCGGCCTTGATGGCGGGCGCGAAGTGCTCCACGGCTCCCGCGCCGCCGGAGGCGATGACGGGCACCGATGCGGCCTCGCGCATGAGCCGGACGAGCTCGAGATCGAATCCGTCGCGGGTGCCGTCGGCGTCGATCGAGTTGACCAGCAGCTCGCCGGCGCCCCGCTCGGCCGCCTCGCGCGCCCACGCGAGGGCGTCGATGGTCGTCGTCGTGCGGCCGCCGTGGGTCGTCACGACGAATCCGGAGGCGGTGCCTGGCGCGCGCTTCACATCGAGCGAGAGCACGAGCACCTGTGCGCCGAAGCGGTCGGCGATCTCGCCGATGAGGTCGGGGCGGGCGATGGCCGCGGAGTTCACACCGACCTTGTCGGCGCCCACCGAGAGCAGACGCGCGACGTCGTCGACCGTGCGCACTCCGCCGCCGACCGTCAGTGGCACGAACACCTGCTCTGCGGTGCGCTGGACGACGTCGTAGGTGGTCGAGCGCTCATCGACGGTGGCCGTGACATCGAGGAAGGTGATCTCGTCCGCGCCCTGCGCCGCGTAGTGGCTGGCGAGCTCGACCGGGTCGCCCATGTCGCGCAGGTTCTCGAAGTTGACGCCCTTGACGACGCGGCCGGCCGCCACGTCGAGGCACGGGATGACGCGCTTCGCGAGTGTCATCAGAGCCTCGCGTTGTGGATCGCGGTGACGAGGATCGCGCGGGCGCCGAGGGCGTAGAGCTCGTCCATCACGGCGTTCACCCGAGACCGCTTCACCATGACGCGCACGGCGACCCACTCGGGGTCGCGCAACGGCGACACCGTCGGCGATTCGATGCCGCCGGCGATCTTCACGGCGGCGTCGAGCAGCGCGACCGGAAGGTCGTAGTCGATCATCACGAAGCGACGGGCGACCATCACGCCGCGAAGCCGCCGCAGCAGCGTCTCGGACCCGTCGGCGTCCTGCGGGCCGGCGATGAGCACGGCCTCCGACTCGAGGATCACCGGCCCGAAGACCTCCAGGCCCGCCTGGCGGAGCGTCGTTCCGGTCTCCACGACGTCGGCGATGGCATCCGCGACGCCCAGCCGCACCGCCGACTCGACGGCGCCGTCGAGGGGCACCAGGTCGACCGCGATCCCCCTTTCGTCGAGGAAGGCGTCGACGAGGCCCGGATAGGAGGTGGCGACGCGCAGACCGTCGAGCGCCGACACGTCGCCGAAGCGCCCGGTCGGAGCGGCGAAGCGGAACGTCGACGCCGCGAACCCGAGGGCCTCGATCTCCCTGGCGCCCGGCATCCGCGCGTCCAGCAGCAGATCCCGGCCGGTGATCCCGACGTCGATCGCGCCCGACCCGACGTAGGTGGCGATGTCCTTGGGGCGGAGGAAGAAGAACTCGACGTCGTTCTCGGCGTCGATCACGTGCAGGGTCTTGGGGTCGCGACGGCCGGCGTAACCGGCCTCCGCGAGCATCTCGGCGGCGGTCTCGGACAGCGAGCCCTTGTTGGGAACAGCGATGCGCAGCATCAATCAGCCTTCAGATCGGATCGGATGGGACGGAGCGCATCAGAGATGTCGGTACACGTCCGCCGTCGTGAGCCCCTTGGCGATCATCAACACCTGCACGTGGTACAGCAGCTGGGAGATCTCCTCGGCCGCGGCCTCGTCGGACTCGTACTCCGCGGCCATCCACACCTCGGCGGCCTCTTCGACGATCTTCTTGCCGATCGTGTGCACGCCGCCGTCGAGCTCCGCGACAGTGCCCGAACCCGCGGGGCGGGTCTCGGCCTTGTGGCTGAGCTCGGCGAACAGCTCGTCGAAAGTCTTCACCCCTTCAGGCTAGCCGTTTCGGCGAGGTGTCTGAGCCGCATGACGGCCGCCTCGACGTCTTCGGCGCCGTAGACGGCGGATCCGGCGACGAACGTGTCGGCACCGGCGTGCGCTGCGATCTCGATCGTGCTGTCGGCGATGCCGCCGTCGACCTGGAACCACACGTTCGATCCGCGGCGCTTCGCCTCGTCGACGAGCGCGCGCAGCTTCGGCATCGTCTCGGGCATGAAGCCCTGCCCGCCGAAACCGGGCTCGACCGTCATCACGAGGATCTGGTCGAACTCGTCGAGCACTTCGTACAGGCTCTCCCCCGGCGTATCGGGCTTGATGGCGACGCCGGCGCGCGCGCCGATGGCGCGCAGCCGCCGGGCGAGGGCGACGGGTTCGGTCGCCGCCTCGAGGTGGAAGGTGACGCTCGCAGCGCCCAGCTCGGCGTACCCAGGGGCCCAGCGATCGGGGTCGGTGATCATCAAGTGGACATCCAGCGGGATCGGGCTCGTGGCCTGGATGCGCTCGACCATCTGCGGGCCGAACGTGAGGTTCGGCACGAAGTGGTTGTCCATCACGTCGACGTGGGCGAAGTCGGCCGTCGCGATCTTCGCGAGATCCCGCTGCATGTTCACAAAGTCGGCGGCGAGGATGCTGGGGTTGATCCGCGGGGCGCGGGGCAGGTCCATGAGGTCAGTCTCCCTGGGAGTCGGATGCGGTGCGCTGGATGAGGGCGAGGAACATCGCGTCGGTGCCGTGCCGGTGCGGCCACAGCTGCACCGCCCCCGCGCGGCCGTCGGCGAGGTCGATCGGATGCCGGGCGATACCGCTCACGACGGACCGCGCGTCGAGCTCGGCGAACCCGTCGCGGTCGCGGAGCACGTCCTCCACGACGCCCGTCGTCTCGGCGAGATGCGGAGAGCACGTGACGTAGGCGACGATGCCGCCGGGAGCGAGGGCGTCCAGCGCCGCCGCGAGCAGCTCCGTCTGCACGGGGACGAGGTCGGCGACGTCAGCGGGCGACTTCCGCCACCGCGCCTCCGGTCGGCGGCGAAGCGCTCCGAGCCCTGTGCAGGGGGCGTCGACGAGGACACGGTCGAACGCTCCTGGCCGCGAGGCGGCGAGAGCACTGCCGTCCTGCTCGTGCACGACGACCTCGCCCGGCACCGGCCTGATCGCGTTGCGGACGAGGCCCGCTCGTGCGGGCACCACCTCGTTCGCCTCGAGAACCGCGCCGTGCTCCCGGGCGACGGCGGCGAGAAGAGCGGTCTTGCCGCCGGGCCCGGCGCACAGGTCGAGCCAGTGCTCCCCCGCCCGGATCGGCGCCGCAGCCGTCAGCGCCAGCGCCACCAGTTGCGACCCCTCATCCTGCACGCGGACGGTCCCGCCAGATGCCGAGACGATCCGGTGCGGGTCTCCGCCCGGCGAGGCGAAGGCCGTCGGCGCGTAGGGGCGGCGCGGCTCGCCCGGCTCGGCGAGACCAGGCAGGGCCACCAGCGTCACCTCGGGCGAGACGTTGTCGGCCTCGAGCAGTGCGTCGAGCTCGTCGGCGCGCCCCTCCGCGGCCAGCGCGCGGCGGAGGGCCCGGATCACCCAGACCGGGTGCGCCGTGCGCAGTGCGAGGCGCTCGTCGTCGGAGCGCGCCTCCTGCTCGATGCGCTCCTGCCAGCTCTCCGCGCTCTCGCGGGCGATGCGCCGCAGCACCGCGTTCGCGAAGCTCGCAGCCCCCCGTCCCTGCGCCGCGGCGAGGTTGACGGATTCGTTCACGGCCGCGTGCGGTGCGACGCGGGTCGCCAGGATCTGGTGCGCGCCGAGGCGCAGGGCGTCGAGCACGCCTGGATCGATTTCGGATGCCGGCCGCGCGGCCGCCGCGGAGATGATCGCGTCGTAGGTGCCCCGACGGCGCAGGGTGCCGTAGGTGAGCTCCGTGGCGAGCCCAGCGTCCTGCTCGGAGAGGCCCGCATCGGCGATCGCCGACGGCAGCATGAGGTTGGCGTAGGCGTCGGAGTCGGACACCGCGCGCAGCACGTCGTACGCGACCTGCCGCGCCGGCTGCACGGCACGCGAGCGCTCCCCTCGCGGCGAGCCGGTGCGCTGCGGGCGGGCGCGCCGC
>NZ_JASGCY010000033.1:0-114887 GCF_047607465.1 Microbacterium sp.
GCCGCGATCGGCGCCGGCGCGCGACGCGGCGCCGACCCGCGGCGCGCTCAGTACCAGTTGACGGCCTGGGAGTGCTCCCAGGCGCTGCACGGGGTTCCGTAGACCGACGAGATGTAGCCGAGCCCCCAGGCGATCTGCGTCGCGGCGTTGTCGGCCCAGTCGGCACCGGCCGAGGACATCTTGCTGCCGGGAAGCGCCTGCGGGATGCCCGTCGCCCCCGAGGAGTTGTAGGCCCGGTAGTTCCAGCCCGACTCCTTGTTCCACAGCGAGTTCAGACACTGGAACTGGTCCTCGCCCCATCCGTACCGACTCGCCGCCATCTCCCGGGCGGTGGCGCGGGCGCCATCGGGGGTGTTCGCCGCCGCGAGGGCGGCTGCGGCCACTGCCGCCTGCTCGGCGGCGAGCTTCGCAGCATCCTCTGCCGCCTTCTTCTCGGCGGCGGCCGTGAGCTGCGCCTGCAGCCGCTGGGTGTCCGCGACGAGGGCTGCCGTCTTCTCGGCCGTCGTGCCCTCGAGCACGGCGAGGAGGATGACCGCGCGCTCGTCGCCGTACTCCAGCGCATTGACGTCGCGCTGCAGGTCTCCGGTGTCGAGCGACATCGCCGCGTCGCCCAGGTCCAGACCGGAGAGCACCGCCCGCGCGCTGAGATCGATGGCCGCGTCGATGGCCGCGTGCGCCGCGTCGAGCACGGGCGAGGTCTGCACGGCCGCCTTCGCCGGGGTCTCCTCCACGGCGTCTTCGCCGCCCGCAGCCGGCGCCGCGACGAAACCGACGGAGAGGGTGATGCCGATGAGGGCGGCGGCGATCAGAAGGACAGGCCGCCGTGCGGCCACGGGGGCGTGGGCGGATGCCGCGGCGGAGGCGCGCCGGAGCGCACGGGTGTTCTCGAGCATGGTGGAGGGGCTTCGACTTTCGGGTCGTCGTTCGGGTCTTCGTGCGCGTCTCGGAGACGATCCGTCGGGAGCTCCGCTGAAGGGAGCGGCCCCGGCACGAGTCATCGAGTCTGGGTGACGCTCCTGAACGAAAAATCCGCATCGCCTGGACGAACCATGAGAAAAAGGGCCCTTCACCGCCGTTTAGGCGGTGAAGGGCCCTTTTCGCAGAGGTCGCGCTGGGCGATCTCTCAGGCGGTTGTCACGCGTTCGCGTCCTGGCGCTTGAGGCGCGAGGCCTCGCGACCGCGGACGGTCTGATCGAGGATCACCTTGCGTATGCGCACCTTCTCGGGGGTCACCTCGACGCACTCGTCGTCACGGGCGAACTCCAGGCTCTCCTCGAGGGTGAGCAGACGCGGCGGCGTCATCGACTCGAAGTTGTCGGCCGTGGAGGAGCGCATGTTGGTGAGCTTCTTCTCCTTGGTGATGTTCACGTCCATGTCGTCGGCGCGGGAGTTCTCGCCGATGACCATGCCCTCGTAGACCTCCTCTGTGGGCTGCACGAAGAACGACATGCGCTCCTGCAGGGCGATCATCGCGAAGGGGGTGACGACACCGGCGCGGTCGGCGACGATCGAACCGTTCTGACGCGTCGTGATCTGTCCAGCCCACGGCTCGTACCCGTGCGAGATCGCGTTCGCGATGCCAGTGCCGCGGGTCGTGGTGAGGAACTCGCTGCGGAAGCCGATGAGGCCGCGCGAAGGCACGATGAACTCCATGCGCACCCAGCCGGTGCCGTGGTTCGTCATGTTCTCCATGCGACCCTTGCGGTTCGCCAGCAGCTGGGTGATCGCGCCGAGGTGCTCCTCCGGCGTGTCGATCGTGAGGTGCTCGAAGGGCTCGTAGGTCTTGCCGTCGATCTTCTTCGTGACCACCTGGGGCTTGCCGACGGTGAGTTCGAAGCCCTCGCGGCGCATGTTCTCGACGAGGATCGCGAGCGCGAGCTCGCCGCGCCCCTGCACCTCCCACGCGTCGGGGCGGCCGATGTCGACGACCTTGATCGACACGTTGCCGATGAGCTCGCGGTCGAGGCGGTCCTTCACCATACGGGCGGTGAGCTTGTGCCCCTTGACCTTGCCCATCAGCGGCGAGGTGTTCGTGCCGATCGTCATCGAGATGGCGGGGTCGTCGACCGTGATCGCCGGCAGCGGACGGACGTCCTCGGGGTCGGCGATGGTCTCGCCGATCGTGATGTTCTCGAACCCGGCGATGGCGACGATGTCGCCGGGGCCGGCCTCCTCGGCCGGGTAGCGCTCGAGGGCGCGGGTCTTCAGCAGCTCGGTGACACGGGCGTTGCTGGTGGTGCCGTCGGAGCGCACCCAGGCGACGGTCTGACCCTTCTTCAGAGTGCCGTTGAACACGCGCAGCAGGGCGAGGCGGCCGAGGAACGGGCTGGAGTCGAGGTTCGTCACCCACGCCTGCAGCGGCGCCTCGTCGTCGTACGAGGGCGCAGGGACGTGCTCGAGGATCGCCTGGAACAGCGGCTCGAGGTCGTCATTGTCCGGCAGCGATCCATCGGCCGGACGGTTGCGCGATGCAGCACCAGCGCGCCCGGAGGCGTAGACCACCGGCACGTCGAGGAGCGCGTCGACGTCGAGGTCGGGCACGTCGTCGACGAGGTCGGATGCCAGACCAAGCAGCAGGTCGTGCGCCTCCTCCTCGACCTCGGCGATGCGGGCGTCAGGGCGGTCGGTCTTGTTGACCAGCAGGATGACGGGGAGCTTGGCCTCGAGCGCCTTGCGCAGCACGAAGCGGGTCTGCGGCAGCGGACCCTCCGAGGCATCGACGAGCAGCACGACGCCGTCGACCATGGACAGGCCGCGCTCGACCTCGCCGCCGAAGTCGGCGTGACCGGGGGTGTCGATCACGTTGATCGTGATCTCCTTGCCGCCGGCGTGCTCGCCCTTGTAGGTGATCGCCGTGTTCTTGGCGAGGATCGTGATGCCCTTCTCGCGCTCGAGGTCGTTCGAGTCCATGGCGCGCTCTTCGACGTGCGCGTGCTCGCCGAACGAGCCGGTCTGGCGGAGCATCGCGTCGACGAGGGTGGTCTTGCCGTGGTCGACGTGGGCGACGATTGCGACGTTGCGGAGGTCAGAGCGGAGGGCGTGCGCCATGCAGGAATCCTAAGAAGGTGGGTGGGAAACGCCGGGAAGCCGACGTTCCAGGATACCGTATGCACGACCCCGGTTCCTGAGCGAGGAGCCCTTCGTCTCGCTGCGCTCGCTCAGGAACCACGAAGCGACGAGACGAAGTGCGCTCAGCAACCGGACCCGGCAGCCGTCGTACGATCGGGACGTGATCATGACCCCGGTGCCTGAGCGAGGAGCGCAGCGACGAGACGGAGGGCGCGCCCGCCTCTGGTGGGAGATCGCCATCGTCCTCGCGCTCGGGCTCGGGCAGGCCGGCGTCTATGCCGTCGTCCGGCTCGCCTACCTCGTCACCGACACCACTCCCCTGGCCGAGACCACCACGACGCTGAACCCCTCGCGCAGCGACCGGGAGGTGTTCGACCTGATCTACCAGCTGCTCTCGATCGGGTTCTCGATCGTCCCCGCCCTACTGGTGTGCTTCCTGCTCTGGCAGAACGCGCGCCCGCACCTCGGACGCCTCGGCCTCGACGGCACACGGATCGGGAGGGACGCCGGCCGCGGCATCCTGCTCGTCCTGGCCATCGGCATCCCCGGCCTCGCCCTCTATCTCGGCGGTCGGGCGCTCGGGCTCTTCGTCGGCGTCGATCCGGCCGGTCTCGACGCGCACTGGTGGACCGTTCCCGTGCTGCTCCTCGCAGCGGCGCGCGCGGCGGTGCAGGAGGAGTTCGTGCTCCTCGGCTACCTGTTCACGCGGTTACGGCAGCTCGGCTGGGGGCCGTGGCCGATCATCATCGCGACCTCGGCGCTGCGCGCGAGCTACCACGTCTACCAGGGGCCGGGAGCGTTCATCGGGAATTTCGCGATGGGGATGCTGTTCGGATGGCTGTTCCAGCGCTCCGGGCGCCTGCTGCCGTTCCTCGTCGCGCACTTCCTCATCGACGCGGCAGCCTTCGTCGGCTACGACTGGGCGGCGGCGACATGGCCGGCGCTGTTCGGGCTGCCTGGCTGACTCTCAGGAGTTCGCGATCGCGATCGCTGCCACCGCCCACACGGCGATGACACCGAGCGCGATCAGCGCCGGCACGTCCCACGAGCGCCTGATGGCGGCATCCGCCGCGGCAGGGGCCGCCTGCCAGCGGTCCCTGATCTCGGTGAGCTCCCGGATGCCCGCCGGGGCCTTAGCCTCTTCGTCTTCGCGCGAGCGGCGCACTGGCCGTGACCTGGCCGGTCCTCCGAAGCAGGTGAGGTCCTTGCCGTCGGCGAGCGTGAACACCAGCTGCCAGCGCAGATCGATATCACGCACCTGCGCCCAGCCGAACGTCGTGCGCCGCAGCAGGTTCTGCACGACGGCGCCCTGCGCGTCGATGCGCACGCACGAGGCCCACGTGAACTCGTAGAGGACCCACAGCGCCAGGAGCACCCACGGCGCGAGCAGGAACGTCTGACCCCAGCCGCCGCGGACGACCGCGTCTCCCAGCAGGAACAGCGCCACGAGCGCGCACAGGACGAACGAAGCGAGGCCGGTGGCCGCGCGGAACGTCCGCGCGGCCACCGGCCGTATCGCATCGCTCACGCGCCGTGCCCACCCAGGGCGATCGACACGCCGGGAATCGCCTGCAGCAGGCGCTCCGTGTACTCCTGCTGCGGGTTGGCGAAGATCTCATCGACCGTGCCCTGCTCGACGACGCGGCCCTTCTCCATGACGCAGACGAGGTCGCTCGACACGCGGACGACGGCGAGGTCGTGCGTGATGAACAAGTAAGTGAGATCGAGCTCCGACTGAAGTTCGGCGAGCAACTGCAGCACCTGGTCCTGCACGAGCACGTCGAGGGCCGAGACGGCCTCATCGAGCACGATGATGTCGGGCTTGAGCGCCAGAGCGCGTGCGATCGCGACACGCTGACGCTGACCACCGGACAGCTCGTTCGGATACCTGGTCGCCAGCACGCGGGGCAGCGCCACCTGGTCGAGCAGCTCCTCGACGCGCTGACGTTGCGAGGCCCTGTCTCCGACGCCGTGGATCTGCAGCGGCTCTGCAATCGTGTTGCCGATGTTGCGCAACGGATCGAGCGAACCATACGGGTCCTGGAACACGGGTTGCATACGGCGGCGCAGACCAAAGGCCTGAGCGCTCGACAGTCGCGACACGTCTTTGCCGTCGATCTCGATCGTGCCGCTTGTCGGCTCCTCGAGCTTGAGCACCATCTTCGCCACGGTCGACTTCCCTGAACCGGACTCGCCGACGAGAGCCAGCGTCTTGCCCTTGGGGATTTCGAACGAGACATCGTCGACCGCACGGAAGTCCTCGCTGCGGAAGCCTCCCTGCCGGATCTTGTAATCCTTGGTCAGCCCTGCCACGCGCACGGTCGGCGGGATGTCGGCGAGATCATCGAGCGTCTCGATTCCTCGATCCTCCACAACCGCCTGAATGCGCTGCGACGCGATGCTCGGCGCAGCGGCGACCAGGCGCTTCGTGTACGGGTGTTGCGGGTTCTCGAGGATCTCGCGGCTGGGACCGGCCTCGACGATGTTGCCGCCGTTCATCACGATGATCTTGTCTGCACGCTCGGCAGCGAGCCCCAGGTCGTGGGTGATCAGCAGCACCGATGTGCCCTTGTCGCGGGTGAGCGAGGCCATGTGATCGAGGATCACGCGCTGCACCGTGACGTCGAGGGCAGAGGTCGGCTCGTCTGCGATGAGGAGCTTCGGGTCGGCTGCGAGACCGATGCCGATGAGCGCGCGCTGGCGCATACCGCCGGAGAACTGGTGCGGGAACTGGTGCAGACGCCGCTCGGCGTCGGCCAGGCCCGCCTGCTGCAGCACTTCGATAGCGCGTTCCTTGACCGCCTTGCGCCCCTGGGCAACGCCGTTCGCGCGGATCGCCTCCTTCACCTGGAAGCCGATGCTCCATACCGGGTTCAGGTTCGACATCGGGTCCTGCGGCACGAAGCCGATGTCGCGGCCGCGTACCCCTTCCATCGCGGCGCGGTCGAGGGTCGTCAACTCACGCCCCTCGAGGGTGATCGACCCGGCCGTGATATGCCCGGTGCCTGGCAGGAGGTTCAGGATCGCGGTCGCGGAAGTCGACTTCCCGGAGCCGGATTCCCCGACGATCGCCACGGTCTCACCGGGCATCACGTCGAAGCTAACGCCGTGCAGGACCTCCTTGACGCCGTCCTGCGTACGGAACGCGACGGCGAGGTCGCGCACGCTGAGCAGCGGGGTTTTCCCGCTGGTGTTCTCGAGACCGCTCATCGCCGAGCCCTCGCCTTCGGGTCGATGGCGTCTCGGATGAGCTCGCCCAAGGTGACGAACGCGAGCACCGCGAGAGTGAGCGCGATCGACGGATAGATGAGCGCCATCGGCGCGACGCGGAGCGAGTTCTGCGCCTGGCTGATGTCAAGGCCCCACGACATCACGTCACTGCCCAGACCCACGCCGAGGAACGACAGCGTCGCCTCGGCGACGATCGATCCGGCAAGGCTGAGCGTCGTGACGACGAGGAGCGGGGCGATCGCATTCGGGATCACGTGACGCAGCAGCGTCTTGAACCGGGAGAGGCCGAGCGACTCCGACGCCATCACGAAGTCCGCCTGCCTGACCCGCAGGATCTCGGCTCGGACGACACGAGCAGTGGACGCCCAGGCGAAACCACCGATCGCGACCGCGAGCACCGGAATCGAGCGGATGTCACGGAATACCGTCATCACGACGACAGCCGCGAGGATGTACGGGACGGCGAAGAAGATGTCGCCGATCCGAGAGAGGACCGAGTCGATCCAGCCACCGTAGTAGCCGGCCAGCGCACCCATGAACAACCCGAGAACAGACGAAACAAACGTGGCGAGCAGGCCAACGGAGAGCGACGTCTGCGAGCCCCAGACGATGCGCGCATAGATGTCACAGCCCTGGAACGTGAACCCGAGCGGGTGCCCGGCCGTCGGCTCCCCGTTGCTGTTGGCGAGCTGACAGTCCAGGTTGGGTGGCGTCTGCGTGAACAGCGTCGGGAACAGCGCCATCGCCACGAACAGCGTGGCCAGCGCGACAGAGAACCAGAACAGCGGACGGCGGCGCAGGTCGCTCCATGCGTCGCGCCAGAGGTTCGTCGGCTTCTCCCCGACCTTCACGGCATCGACGGCGATGCTCTCGGTTTCGACCGGTGCGACGTAGTGCGTAGGGGTCGTGAACTCAGACATAGCGGATCCTCGGGTCAAGCAGGCCGTACAACAGGTCGACGAGCAGGTTGACGAGCACATACAGGATGACGAAGACGGTCACGAAAGAGACGACGGTCGGGCCCTCCCCGCGTTTGATGGCCTCGAACAGCACCTTGCCGACACCGGGCACGTTGAAGATGCCCTCTGTGACCGTCGCGCCGACGAGCAGTACGCCGAAGTTGGTCGCCGAGTTCGTGATCACCGGGATCAGCGAGTTGCGCAGCACGTGCACCGGGATGACCCGGCCGCGCGAGAGCCCCTTGCTGTAGGCGGTGCGCACCCAGTCCTGGTTCAGCGTGTCGATCATCGAACTGCGCATCAGACGCATGCTCACGGCGAAGAGGCTCACGCCGAGCACGATGGCGGGCAGCCAGAGCCCGTCCCAGCCGTTGTCCGCACCGACGGTCGGTTTGAACCAGCCCCACTGGATGGCGAGGAAGAACTGGGCGAGGAAGGCGAGGACGAAGATGGGCACGGCAATCGCGATCAGTGCCACGATGAGCGCGACGTGGTCGAAGAGCTTGCCCTTGCGCAGCGCCGAGATGGTGCCGATGATGATCGCGAGCGTGAACTCGATGGCGATCGCCATCACGGCCAGGCGTCCGGTGACCGGCAGCGTCGCGCCGAGCACCTCGGCAACAGGGCGACCGGAGAACGAGGTACCGAGATCGCCGCGGAACACGCCGGTGATGTAGTACCAGTACTGCACGATGAACGGCTCGTCGAGGTGGTACTGCGCCCGCAACTGGGCGAGGACCGCCGGGTTGGGCGTCTTGTCTCCGAACAGGGCGAGGATCGGGTCGCCGGGCATGGAGAAGACGAGGAAGTAGATGAGCAGGGTGGCCCCGAAGAACACCGGGATCACCTGCAGAAGACGTCGGAGGATGTAACTGAGCATCCGCTGTCCCTTCGGTGGAACGCGAGTAATACGGCACAGCATACGAGGCGGTGACGAATCCGTCACCGCCTCGCGTGCTGTCGGTGGCCGTTGTTACTCGGCTGCCTTGGTGATCTCGTAGAAGATCGGCACGGAGTTCCAGCCGAACTTCACGTTGTCGACGTTCTCGCTGAATCCACCGGTGACGTTGGAGTACCACAGCGGGATCGCGGGAAGGTCCTGGAACAGGATCTCCTGCGCCTTCGTGAAGTCCTCGAGCTGGCCGGCCGGGTCAGCGTTGCTGATGCCGGCGGCGATGGTCTCGTCGAACTCGGGGTTCGAGTAGTCGCCGTCGTTCGAGCCTGCGCCGGTCGCGTAGAGCGGGCCGAGGAAGTTGTACAGACCCGGGTAGTCCGCCTGCCAGCCGGAGCGCGCAGCCGTCGTGATGGTGCGGTCGTTGACCTTGGAGCGCAGATCCTGGAAGGTCGGGTACGGGTCGCCTGATGCGTCGATGCCGAGCGTGTTCTTGATCTGGTTCGACACCGCGTCGACCCAGGCGTCGTGACCGCCGTCGGCGTTGTACGCGATCTTGAAGGTGCCCTCCCACGGCGCGATGGCGTCGGCCTCGGCCCACAGCTTCTTCGCCTCTTCGGGGTTGTACTCGAGCACCTCGGAGCCGGGCACCGAGTCGGACCAGCCGTCGATCACCGGGGAGGTGAAGTCGGATGCCGGGGTGCGGGTGTCGGAGAAGATCGTCTTGGTGATCTCCTCGCGGTTGATCGCCATCGAGATCGCCTGACGACGCAGCTGTCCCTCTTCGCCGCTGAAGTGCGGGAGGAACTGGCCGATGGTGAACGACTGGAACACGGCGGCGGCCTGGTTCACAGCACGGTCGCCGAGCTCATCCTGGAAGACGGGGAGCGAGTTCGAGGGGATCGCGTCGATGACGTCGACCTCGTTGGAGAGCAGGTCGGCGTATGCCGCTTCCTGCGTGGCGTAGGAGACGATCGTGAGGCCGCCGTTGGCGGGCTGGCGGCCGCCCTCGTAGTCGTCGTTGCGCACGAGGTCGATCTGCACATCGTGCTGCCACGCGTCATCGCCGTCGAGCTTGTACGGGCCGTTGCCGATCGGGTTCTCCCCGAAGGCCTCCAGGTCTTCGAATGCGACGTCGGGCAGCGGGTAGAACGCCGAGTAGCCCAGGCGCAGCGCGAAGTCCGACGCCGGCTTGTTCAGCGCGATCGTGAAGGTGTAGTCGTCGACCTGCTCAAGGCCCGTGAGCTCCGAGTCCTCGTCGTAGCTGAAGCCCTCGATGTCCTCGAAGAAGTAGCTGGACAGGTGTGCGTTGGATGCCTTGGCGCCCTCGTTCCAGGCCTTGATGAAGTTGTCGGCGGTCACCTCTTCGCCGTTGGTGAAGGTCTGCCCCTTCTTCAGGGTGACCGTCAAGTGCTGCGGGTCGTCGGTGACGATGGATTCAGCCATGTCGTTGACCGGAGCGCCGTCGGCGTCGTAGTAGATGAGGCCAGCGAAGATGCTGTCGAGGATCTTGCCGCCGCCCACTTCGTTGGTGTTCGTCGGGATGAGCGGGTTCTCCGGCTCCGATCCGTTGGTCGTGATGATGGCATCGGCGTTGACGCCGCCGCTGGTGCTGCCATCTTCGGTGGTTTCTCCACCACCGGATGCGCAACCCGCGAGGGCGAGCACGCCGATCACGAACAGTGCGGTGCCCGCGAGGGCGATCTTGTTCCGCTTCACTTTTGTGTCCTCCTGTGGACGAATCTCAGTCTGCGCACGCATCATCGGGCGCGCAGGGATAATTGAGCGTAACCCGCGCTGAACCCCCAGAACGAATCAGGTGAATGAACCGTTACTGAGTTGCGATCAACGCGTCACATGCCAGAAACCCGGCGCCGGGGAAGCAGGCGCACGACGACGCGGCGCCCCCGGGGATCCGGGGCGCGCAGCGCCGTCGTGGGTGCTCAGATCGTCAGGCGAAGGCCTCCACCGGCGGGCAGGCGCAGACGAGGTTGCGGTCGCCGTAGGCCTGGTCGATGCGCCGAACCGGCGGCCAGTACTTGCCCGAGACGAGGGCGGGCACCGGGTACGCGGCCTCCTCGCGGGTGTAGGCGTGCTCCCACTCCCCCGAGATCAGCGACACGGCCGTGTGCGGCGCATTCACGAGCGGGTTGTCGTCGGCCGGCCAGCGACCCGCCGCCACGGCATCCGCTTCGGCCTTGATGAGGATCATCGCCTCGATGAAGCGATCGATCTCGCCGAGGTCCTCGGATTCGGTCGGTTCGACCATGAGGGTCCCGGCGACCGGGAACGACATCGTCGGCGCATGGAAGCCGAAGTCGATGAGGCGCTTGGCGACGTCGTCGACGCTGATGCCGGTGGCCTCCTTCAGCGGGCGCAGGTCGAGGATGCACTCGTGCGCGACGCGGCCGTTCTCCCCCGTGTACAGCACCGGGTAGTGCTCGGCGAGGCGCGCGGCGATGTAGTTCGCCGAGAGCACCGCGGCGGCGGTCGCATCGCGCAGGCCGTCCGCGCCCATCATCCGCACATACGCCCAGGAGATCGGCAGGATGCCCGCAGACCCGTAGGGCGCTGCCGACACCGGTCCGCCCTCGAAGACGAACCCTCCGGCGTGCTCGGCGCGCTGCGCGAGCGGATGAGAGGGCAGGAACGGCGCGAGGTGCGCCTTGGCCGCGACCGGGCCCACGCCGGGCCCGCCGCCGCCGTGCGGGATCGCGAAGGTCTTGTGCAGGTTGAGGTGCGACACGTCGCCGCCGAGGTCGCCGAAGCGCGCGTAGCCGAGAAGCGCGTTGAGGTTGGCGCCGTCGACGTACACCTGGCCGCCGGCCTCGTGCACCGCAGAGGTGATCTCGACCACGTCCTGCTCGTAGACGCCGTGCGTCGACGGGTAGGTGATCATCAGCGCCGCGAGCTCATCGGCGTGCTGGGCGATCTTGGCCCGCAGATCTCCGAGGTCAACGTTGCCGAGCTCGTCGCAGGCCACCACGACGACCTTCATGCCGGCGAGCACGGCGGATGCCGCGTTCGTGCCGTGCGCGGAGGAGGGGATCAGGCACACGGTGCGCTGCGTGTCGCCGTTCGCGTGGTGATAGCCGCGGATCGCGAGGAGACCAGCGAGCTCGCCCTGCGAGCCGGCGTTCGGCTGCAGCGATACGGCGTCGTAACCTGTCGCCTCGGCGAGCCAGCCCTCGAGCTGAGTGATGAGGTCGAGGTACCCCTGGACGTCGGATGCCGGTGCGAACGGATGGATGCCGGCGAACTCCGGCCAGGTGATGGCGGCCATCTCGGTGGCGGCATTGAGCTTCATCGTGCACGAGCCGAGCGGGATCATGCCGCGATCGAGCGCGTAGTCGCGGTCGGCGAGGCTCTTCAGGTACCGCATCATCGCCGTCTCGCTGCGGTACGAGTGGAAGACGGGGTGGGTGAGGTACTCGTCCTGGCGCAGCAGGGCTGCGGGCAGAGCACCCGTGGTGCCTGCGCCGAGGAAGCCGAAGACGCGCTCCTGCGCGCCGCCGAAGACCATCGCGACCTGGTGCAGCTCGCTGACGCTCGTGGTCTCGTCGACGGAGATGCCGATGGTGTCGGCATCTGCGACGTGCAGCAGGATGCCGTAGCCATCGCGCGCCTGGGCGGCGTACTCCGCCGCACGCCCCGGAACGCGCACCTGCAGCGTGTCGAAGAACTCGCCGTGCACGATCTCCGCCCCGGCATCGACCAGCCAGTCGCGCAGCAGCGCGGCCTTCGCGGCGACCTCCGCGGCGATCGCCCGCAGCCCGTCAGGCCCGTGGTACACCGCGTACATCGAGGCCATCACGGCCAGCAGCACCTGGGCGGTGCAGATGTTCGATGTCGCCTTCTCGCGACGGATGTGCTGCTCGCGGGTCTGCAGCGAGAGCCGGTAGGCGGGCTTGCCGTCGGCATCCACCGAGACGCCGACGAGGCGCCCTGGCAACTGACGCTCGAGGCCAGCGCGCACGGCCATGTAACCCGCGTGGGGCCCTCCGAAGCCCATCGGCACGCCGAAACGCTGGGTGGTGCCCACCGCGATGTCGGCGCCGAGCGATGCGGGCGAGGCGATGAGGGTGAGGGCGAGCAGGTCGGCCGCGACGACGGCGAGGCCCCCAGCGAGGTGCGCGGCGTCGATCACGGCCGCGGGATCCCAGACCCGGCCGGAAGCCCCCGGGTACTGCACGAGCACGCCGAACAGGTCGGCCGGCAGCGCGTCGCCCGCGGCGAAGTCGACGGTCACGAGCTCGATGCCGACAGCATCCGCTCGTGCCGCCAGCAGCGCCTTCGTCTGCGGGAGGGCGTCGGCATCGACCGCGAACACGTTCGAGGTCTTCTTGGATGCGCGGCGCGCGAGCAGCATGCCCTCGACGACGGCGGTCGACTCGTCGAGCATCGACGCGTTCGCCGTGACGAGCCCGGTGAGCTCGGCGACCATCGTCTGGAAGTTGATGAGCGCCTCCAGGCGCCCCTGGGAGATCTCCGGCTGGTACGGCGTGTACGCCGTGTACCAGGAGGGGTTCTCGAGGACGTTCCGCTGGATCACGCTCGGGGTGACCGTGCCGTAGTAGCCGAGGCCGATCATCGAGCGGTTCACGGTGTTGCGCGAGGCGAGCGCCCGCAACTCGGCAAGAGCCTCGGTCTCGCTCGCGGCGCGCGGGATGACGCTGTCCGCTCGCGCCTCCGTGAAGATCGCGGACGGCACCGCCTGGCGCATCAGCGCCTCGACGGACTGCTCCGAATCGGTTGCTGAGCCCTCCGAGAACCCGAGGGCATCGAGCATCCGCCGCTGAGCGGGTTCCGGGGTTCCGATGTGACGATCGGCGAAAGAGACCACTGGTGGATCAGCCCTCCGTGTGCGCGACGTAGGCGTCGCGGTCGAGCAGGCCGTCGAGTGCGCCGTCGGCGACCTCGATCTTGATCAGCCAGGCGTCCTCGAACGGCGAGGAGTTCAGCAGGGACGGGTCGTCGACGACGGCCTCGTTGATCTCCGTGACCGTGCCCGCCACGGGCGCGTAGAGCTCGGAGACCGACTTGGTCGACTCCGCCTCGCCGAACACATCGCCACGGGCGAACGTGGTACCGACGGCGGGAAGCTCCACGAAGACGATGTCACCGAGGGCGTCGGCGGCGAAGTCGGTGATGCCGACGGTCGCCACGGCGCCGTCGAGGGCGACCCACTCGTGCTCTTCGCTGTACTTGAGGGTGGTCAGGTCGGTCATTTCGTCCTCCGGTAGAAAGGCAGAGCGGTCACGGTCGCGGGGATCTTCGTCCCCCGCACATCAAGGAATACTGCGGTTCCCGCTTCAGCGGAAGACGGATCGACGTAGGCCATCGCGATGGGATGGCCGAGAGTCGGGCTCAGGGCGCCGCTGGTGATCTCGCCGAGGACGGCGCCGTCCTCGGCGACCACGGCGTAGCCGGCGCGGCCGGCGCGCTTGCCCTCGGCTTCGAGGCCGACGAGAACCGGGGCATCGGCTGCGGCCTCGACGCCGTCCTTGCCGACGAAGCTCTCCTTGGCGGTGATGACGACGCGGCCGAGACCAGCCTGGGCCGGCTTCGTGTCGAGGTTCAGCTCGTGGCCGTAGAGCGGCATGCCCGCCTCGAGGCGCAGCGTGTCACGGGCCGCAAGGCCGGCCGGCACGAGCCCGTGGGCCTCCCCTGCCGCGAGGACCTCATCCCACAGCGACGCCGCGTGGCCCGCTGGGACGAGCAGCTCGAACCCGTCCTCGCCGGTGTATCCGGTGCGGGCGAGCAGCAGCGGCTCTCCGGCGTACACCGCGGACGCCCAGGCGTAGTACTTCTGCTCCGACCACGGGATGCTGACATCGGCGATGCCTGCGGTCTCCGCGAGGATCGCCTCGGCGTTCGGTCCCTGCACCGCGATCAGCGCGTAGTCGTCGGAGACGTCGACGACCTCGACATCGCGGCCGTCGGCACGGGCGAGGAGCGCCTCGCGCACAGCATCCCGGTTGCCGGCGTTGGAGATGATGAGGAAGTCGTCGTCCTGCAGGCGGTAGACGATGACGTCGTCGATGATGCCGCCGGTCTCGGCGAGCAGCAACGAGTACTTCGCCTTGCCGACGGCGAGGGCCGACAGCCGGCCGGCGAGCGCGTAGTCGAGGTAGTCCGCGGCGCCGGCGCCGCGGATCGTGAACTCGGCCATGTGCGAGATGTCGAAGATGCCAGCGGCCTCGCGCACCGCGTGATGCTCGGCGAGGTCGGAAGTGTAGCGGACGGGCATCTGCCAGCCGCCGAAGTCGGTGAAGGAGGCGCCGAGCGCCTCGTGGCGCTCACGCAGGGGGGTGTAGCGAGGGTCGGACATCGAGTTCTCCCGGGCTGGAACGGGTGGAGCGGCGTCGCCGCTCCTCGGAACTCCCCCTCTGTCATGGGCCTGAGAGCTTCGCCCGCAAGGGGCTTTCACCGTCGGCGGATTCGAAGAATCGCTTTTCAGAGTGGCCGGACGCGAGCGGTGGGGGTACCTGAGAGATTGGCGGGGAGGCTTGCTCCTTCGGTGCCCGGCCGCATTCACCGGGCTCTCCCGCACGCGTCGTGCGGCCTGTGTTCTGTTGTGGCTCCATTCTAGCGGGTCGCCCCGCATCGCTCATCCCTTCACGGCCCCCGACACCAGTCCGCCGACCATGCGCCCCTGGACGAACATGAAGAAGATGACCACGGGAAGGGCGATCAGGGTCGCTCCCGCCATCACGGCGCCCCAGTTGGTCGCCTCGGTCGCCGACTGGAACGAGTTCAACCACGGCATGAGCGTGAGGTTGTACCCCTTCATCAGCAGCAGCGCCATCGTGAACTCGTTCCACGACTGGATGAACGCGAAGATGCCGGTGGAGACGAGACCAGGAGCGAGCAACGGGAACGTCACCCTCCAGAAGGCCTGGGTCTTGGTGCATCCGTCGATCATCGCCGCCTCTTCGAGGTCGGCCGGCACACCGGCGACGAAGCCGCGCAACGTCCAGATCGTGAAGGGGATGACAGCGGCCGTGTAGACGATGCCGAGACCGAGGAGCGTGTTCAGCAGGCGCCAGTCGTCGATCATCCCGTAGATGGTGAACATCATCGCCTCACAGGGGATCATCTGCACGATCAGCACCGAGATGATGAATCCGCGACGCCCCCGGAAGTGGAAGCGGGCGACGGCGACCGAGGCGAGGAACGCGAACAGCAACGTGACGATGAGCACGCCGACAGTGACGATCGCCGTGGACATCAAGCCGTGCGGGAAGTCGGTCTGGCCCTGGGCCGCCTCCTTCGTCCAGGCGGTGACGAAGTTCTTCCACGTGAAGTCCACCGGGAACATGCTCGGCGTTCGGCTGATGATCTTGTTGCTGGGGGTGAACGCCATGTTCACCATCCAGTAGACGGGGAACACCGAGCATGCGAAGACGATCGCGGCGGCGCAATTGAGCAGGGTGCGGTTGACCGCCTTGCGCGGCGAGGTGGCGCTCACAGCTCTTCCTCCTTGAGAGTGGTGCGGACGTATCCCCAGGACAGACCGAGCAGCAGGATCACCATCAGCACTCCGATCGCGCTCGTGACACCGAACTCTCCGACGCCCTGACGGAACAGGTACGTACCGAGCACGTTCGTCTCGCTGGCCACGCCGCCGCGCGACTGGAGACCGTAGACCTGGGTGAAGATGCGCAGGTTCCAGATGATCTGGAGCACGAGCACGACGGTGAGCACGCTGCGGATGTGCGGGAAGACGATCTCGCGGAAGCGGCGGAATCCTGTCGCTCCGTCGAGAGAGGAGGCCTCGAGCACCTCGTCCGGCACCTGCCCCAGTGCCGAGTACGTGGTGAAGGCGACGAAGGGAACGCCCTGCCACACCACGATGATGATGAGCACGACGAAGAACGTCCACGGATCGGCGAGCCAGGAATGGTTCGTGAAGTCGCTGGATCCGGTGATCGTGTTCAGGACGTAGTTCACCAGGCCGTACTGCGTGTCAAAGATCCACCCCCAGACGACGGTGGCGGCAAGCGGCGGCATGGCCCACGCGAGGAGGAGCCCGATCGACACGGTCGTGCGCCACGCCTTGCCGAGGCTGCGCATGAGCGCCGCGATCGAGACGCCCAGCACGATGATGAGAGCCGACATCACGACCATCAGGCCGAGGCTGCGCGCGAGCACAGCGAGGAAGTCCGACGCCGTGAACACCTCGATGTAGTTGTCGAACCCGATGAAGTCGGCCCAGGTGCCCTGCACCTTGTTCTTGATCGAGTAGTTCGTGAACGACTGGTAGATCATCACGCCGGCGGGATAGCCGACCATGACGGCGAGGATGATCACGGAGGGCGACAGCAGCGCCCATCCTCCGCTGTTCTCGCGCCGTTGTTTCCGGCGCTGCACGGCGTCGGGATGCCGACGCTCGTGCTCCGACGCCCGGCGGGGCGCTTCGGTCAAGGTGTTCATGGGTACTCCACTCCAGGCATATTCCACACGGCCCCGGCGCCGCGTTTTCGGGTCAGCGCCCTGAACAGATGCCGGGGGCATCCGGTCTCGGATGTCCCCCGGCACAGGCTGATCAGATCAGCCGTTGAGGATCGACTCGATCTCCTTGTCGAGGTCGGTGGCGATCTGCGTGACGTCGCCGCCCTGCGCGATCTTCACCAGCGCGTCGGGGATGACCAGCGAGGACTCGACCTCCGACCACTTCGGGGAGGCCGGGACCGACTTCGACGAAGCCGTGGCCGTGGCCGCTGCCGCCGTGATCTCGTCGTCGGGCAGGAACTCGGCGAAGGACTTGAGCGCCGGGATGAGACCGTTCGCCGCGAGCTCCTTCTGGTAGCCCTCCGAGAGGAGGATCTTCAGAGCTTCCGCAGCCTTGTCCTTGGCATCGCTCTTGGCGGCGATCGCGACGTTCGATCCGCCGGCGAACACGGGAGCGGCTTCTCCGGCCTTGATGCCGGGCAGCGGGAACGCGTGCAGGTCCGATCCGAAGGTGTCGGGGCAGCCGGGGTTCTCGGCATCGGTCGGAGCGAGGATCGACCACTTCACCCACGACGGGGCGGAGAGGTAGCCGGTCTCACCCGCGCAGAACGGAACCTGCGGGTCCTGCTCGTTCGAGTCGGCGGGCGCGACGTTCGCGTTGAGGTAGACATCCTGCAGCATCTCGAGACCCTTGACGGACTCATCGCTGGAGAACTGCGCGTCCCAGTCATCGCCGTCCTTGACGGCGATCTCTCCGCCGTTGGCCCAGACGAACGCCAGAGCGTTGTACCAGTCCTTGCCCGGAGCCCAGATGCCCGAGCGCGTGTCGGTCTTGAGCGACTTGCCCTTGGCGACGTACTCCTCGAGGGTCTGCGGCTGCTCAGCGCCGGTGACCTGCTCGGAGTAGAAGACGATGCGGGATCCCGCGTAGTACGGCACGGCGTAGGTCGCGCCGTCGGCCGACCCCAGGTCGACGAAGCTCTGCAGCAGGTCGTCGCCGCCGAGGTCGGCGACCTGGTCGGTGATGTCTTCGAACAGTCCCTGCTCGATGAAGCCCTGCGACTGGGTGTTGCCGACCTCGACCACGTCGGGCGAGTCGCTGGAGGACAGCGCTGCCACGTACGCCTCGTTCGTGTCGGCCCAGGTCTTCTCCTCGATCTGGAGGGTCCAGCCCTCGTTCTCGGCTTCGAAGGTCTTCTTCAGGTACTCGCGTGCCGAATCCGGGGTATCGGATCCGACGAGCCACACGGTGAGTTCGCCGGTCTCGGCAGACTCGCCGCCGCCGTTGTCGGTGCCCGACTGGCAGCCGGTCAACGCCATGGTCAGGAGCGAAGCTCCAGCCACGGCGGTGAGTGCGATCTTGCGCTTCCCGTTTCTGATCATTCTGATATTTCCTCTCGGTGCTGCACTGCAGGAGGGATCTCCGGGTGGAGTGAACCCCGACCGGGGTTCGCGGATACCCCTGTTGGGGTTTGTTAGGACAGTAACCTAACAAACCCCACCGAGACAGACAAGCCTCATCGGCGATTGTAGATAACGTTTCGGACTCGGCATCCGGGGCTACTCTGCATTGACAGAAAAGGTGCGACTGACACTAAGATGGATCCGGAGGTTAAGGTGATGATGACTCAAAGCATCAGGGTTGCGGTCTCGACCGTCATCCTCACCCTGCGGCGCACCGAGCGCGGCGAACGGGTGCTCGCCCTGCCCCTCGTGCTGCGCACTCGCGAGCCGTTCGCCGACCAGTGGGCGCTTCCTGGCGGCTGGCTCACCCCCACAGAGTCGCCGGTCGATGCGGCCGCCCGCACCCTCGCCGAGACCACCGGCCTCGCACCCAGCTACCTCGAGCAGCTCTACGCCTTCGGCGCTGTCGACCGCTCCCCCACCAGAGTCGTCTCGATCGTGTACTGGGCGCTGCTGCGTCAGGACGAGGTCGATAAGCACAGCGCCGCCCACCACGCATCCGGTCACGCCCCCGAGAACGTCCGCTGGTTCGACGTCGACGACCTGCCGCCCCTCGCCTTCGACCACGCGGCGATCATCGAGTACGCCCTCTGGCGCCTGCGGAACAAGGTCGGCTACAGCCGCGTCGCCCACGGGTTCCTGCCGGCCGAGTTCACCCTCGCCGACCTCCGCGAGGCCTACGAGGCGATCCTCGGAAAGAGCCTGGACCCCGCGAACTTCCGCCGTCAGGTCGAGGCGTCCGGAAACCTCATCCCCACCGACGGCTTCCGTACCGGAAGCCACCGCCCCGCCCGCCTCTACCGCTACAACACCGATGTCGCGTTGGCCGATCGCGGCCCGCTCAGACCCGAAGAAACGAGCATGCGATGAGCATCACCTTCGTCCCCGTCACCCGGCTCGACCCCTCTGTCGACCATCATCTGCAGGCGATCGTGCAGGGCACGTCGACCGACGCGACCTGCAGCACCGATCTCGCCGCAGGCCCCTGGGACTTCGACACCCGTCCCGGGTACGGCCCCGGTTCATCGATGGGCGACGTGATCCCCGCCGGGGCGCCCCGCCAGGGCGAGCTGCCTGCCGAGTACCGCGAGGCGAGCGAGGCCGAGCTCGACGAGCGGATCCGCGCCGCGAAGCGCACTCTCGGCGACCGCGTCGTCATCCTCGGCCACTTCTACCAGCGCGAAGAGGTCGTGCAACACGCCGACTACGTGGGCGACTCGTTCCAACTCGCGACGGCCGCGAAGGGACGCACGGATGCCGAGGCGATCGTCTTCTGCGGCGTGCACTTCATGGCCGAGACCGCTGACCTCCTCTCCACCCCCGAGCAGGCGGTCATCCTGCCGAACCTCGCCGCCGGCTGCTCGATGGCCGACATGGCCGACATCGACCAGGTCGAGGACTGCTGGGAGCAGCTCTCCGAGATCTACGGCGACATGGACGCGGCCGACGCCGACGGGCGGGTGCCGGTGATCCCGGTGACCTACATGAACTCCTCCGCAGCGATCAAGGGCTTCGTCGGCCGGCACGGCGGCATCGTGTGCACCTCCTCGAATGCGAAGACCGTGCTGGAATGGGCGTTCGAGCGCGGCCGGCGGGTGCTGTTCTTCCCCGACCAGCACCTCGGGCGCAACACCGCGAAGGCGATGGGCGTGCCGCTCGAGCGGATGCCAATGTGGAACCCGCGCAAGGCGCTCGGCGGCTCGACGGTCGCAGAGCTCGCCGAGGCCCAGGTCATCCTCTGGCACGGCTTCTGCTCCGTGCACCGGCGCTTCACGGTGGCGCAGATCGATCAGGCCCGCGCCGAGCACCCCGGCGTGCGCGTGATCGTGCACCCCGAGTGCCCGATGGAGGTCGTCGACGCCGCCGACGAGGCGGGTTCGACCGACTACATCCGCAAGGCCATCGACGCGGCGACCGAGCCGACGACCTTCGCGATCGGCACCGAGATCAACCTCGTCCGTCGGCTCGCGGCCCAGTACCCGCAGCACGAGATCTTCTGCCTCGACCCGGTCGTCTGCCCCTGCTCGACGATGTACCGCATCCACCCCGGCTACCTCGCCTGGGTGCTCGAAGAGCTCGTCGCCGGACGCACACCGAACCGCATCACGGTGTCGGACGACGTCGCAACCCCTGCCAGGGTCGCTCTCGAGCGGATGCTGGCGGCGAAGCCCCCGGTCGCGGCGGGTGCGAAGTGAACGTCGTCGTCGTCGGATCCGGCATCGCCGGGGCGACCGCCGCGCTGCACGCGCACGAGGCCGGCCACGACGTCACCGTGGTGACCAAGGGCGCGCTCGGCGACGGCAGCACCGGTTTCGCCCAGGGCGGCGTCGCCGGCGTCTACGGACCCGGCGACTCGGCGGCCCGGCATGCCGCCGACACGCTGGATGCCGGGGCAGGGCTCTCCGACCCCGCAGCCGTCGACGTGCTCGTCGCCGAGGGCTCGGCGCGCATCGCCGAGCTCATC
Source organism: Microbacterium sp. (assembly GCF_047607465.1). Lineage (GTDB taxonomy): Bacteria > Actinomycetota > Actinomycetes > Actinomycetales > Microbacteriaceae > Microbacterium. The sequence goes on from NZ_JASGCY010000033.1 coordinate 20,534, forward strand.
GCGCGCGGTGTCGCCTTCGACCGCTCCCCCGACGGCGACCTGCTGCTCGGACGCGAGGCCGCGCACAGCCATGCGCGCATCGTGCACGCGGGCGGCGATGCGACTGGAGCGGCGATCTCGCGCGCTCTGAGCGCGCGGGTGCGCGAGAGCGGGATCACGATCATCGAGGGCGGTTTCCTCTCAGACCTCTCCGTCCGCGATGGCGCGGTGCGCGGCATCCGTCTGCTCCTGGACGGCGCGCCGGTGCAGCTCGACGCGGATGCCGTCATCCTCGCCACCGGCGGCGCCGGCCACCTCTACGCGCACACGACGAATCCCGCTGGTACGACGGGTGACGGGATCGCCGCGGCGATCAGGGCGGGCGTCGAGGTCGCCGACCTCGAGTTCGTGCAGTTCCACCCGACGATCCTCGCCACGGGCCCCGCGTTCCTCGTCTCCGAGGCCGTCCGAGGAGAGGGCGCCGCACTCATCGACGACGAGGGGCGGCGATTCGTGTTCGACAGCCACCCCGATGGCGAACTCGCTCCGCGCGATGTCGTCTCCCGAGCGATCGCGCGGCAGGCCGCAGCTCAGGGTTCGCCGGTGCGGCTCGATGCGACGGCGCTGGGCGCGGAGCGTCTGGCCGCACGGTTCCCCACGATCGATCGCGTCACCAGGGAACGCGGCTTCGACTGGAGCCGGGAGCCGATTCCGGTGACGCCGGCCGCGCACTACCTCATGGGCGGGGTCGTGACCGATCTCGACGGGCGCGCATCGCTGCCTGGGCTCTTCGCCGTCGGCGAGACCGCGCGCACCGGCGTGCACGGCGCGAATCGCCTCGCCAGCAACTCGCTGCTCGAAGGGGCCGTCTTCGGCGCCCGTGCCGCCGCCGCGCTCGGCGCAGGGGAGCGGCCCCTCAGCGAGCGCAGCGAGACGAACCGCCTCGACCCCCGGCCCCTGAGCGAGCGCCCCGACCCCCGGTCCCTGAGCGAGCGCAGCGAGACGAAGGGCGCCCGAGCGGCCCTGCAGCAGCTCATGTGGCACGAGGTCGGGCTCATCCGCACCGCCGCCGGGCTCGAGCACGCCCTCGCGACGCTCCGTGCGTGGCGCGCCGCCGCCGCGCCACCGGTCACCGTCGCCGACCACGAGGACGCGAACCTGCTCCTGCTCGCCGAGGCGACGGCATCCGCCGCCCTCGGGAGGACCGTCAGCGTCGGCGCCCACTACATCGAAGCCCCCGAACTGGAGAGAGTCTGATGCTCACCGCCGCCACCGTCGCCCGCGTCGTCGGCGCCGCCCTCGAAGAGGATGCGCCGTGGGGCGACCTCACGAGCACCGCGCTGCTGCCCGCCGAGGCGACCGCCACCGCCGATCTCGTCGCGCGCGAGGCGGGCGTCTTCAGCGGCGGCGAGGTGTTCGCCACCGCATTCGCCCTCACCGACCCGCACGTGAGCGTCGACGTGCACGTCGGCGACGGCGACGAATTCGCTCCGGAGGACGTCCTCGCCTCGGTGAGCGGATCGGCCCGCAGCATCCTCACCGCCGAGCGCGTCGCGCTGAACTTCACGCAGCGCATGAGCGGCATCGCGACCCTCACCGCGGCGTACGTGCGCGCCATCGACGGCACCGGCGCACGGATCGCCGACACCCGCAAGACCACCCCCGGCCTGCGTGCCTTCGAGAGGCATGCGGTCGCCTCGGGAGGCGGGCGCAACCACCGCTACTCCTTGTCGGATGCGGTGATGGCGAAGGACAACCACCTCGCCGTGCTGCAGCGCTCGGGCGCGGATCTGGCATCCGCCCTGCGCGAAGCCTTCTCCCACCTGCCGCACACCACGCACATCGTGATCGAGGTCGACCGGCTCGACCAGATCCCGGCCGTGCTCGACGGCGGCGCGCACACGGTGCTGCTCGACAACTTCTCGCTCGACGATCTGCGCTCAGGCGTCGCCCTCATCGGCGACCGCGCCCAGGTCGAGGCATCGGGAGGGGTGAACCTCGACACCGTCCGCGCCATCGCCGAGACCGGTGTCGACGTGATCTCCGTCGGCGCCCTCACCCACTCGGCCCGCGCTCTCGACCTCGGTCTGGACGTCAGGATCGGCTGATGCTGTACCTCGACCACGCCGCGACCTCACCGGTCAGACCCGAGGTGCTCGAGGCGATGCGCCCGTACCTCACCGGCGTGTTCGGCAACCCGTCGAGCCACCACACCGCCGGAGAGGCCGCGGCGAGCGCGCTGGACGATGCACGGGCGCGCGTCGCCCAGACGCTCGGGATGCGGGCAGGAGACGTCGTCTTCACCAGCGGCGGCACCGAGGCGAACAACCTTGCGCTCAAGGGCATCGTGCTCGGCTCGGCGAAGCGGCATCTGATCGTCTCATCGATCGAGCACGAGTCGATCCTCGAGTCGGCGGCGTATCTGCGCAGGCTCCACGGCGTCGAGGTGACGGCGGTGGATGTCGACGGGTGCGGTCGCATCTCTGCGGATGCCGTCGCCGCGGCCCTGCGCGACGACACGGCGCTGGTCGCCATCGGCCACGCGAACAACGAGATCGGCACCGTGCAGGACATCGCGGCGGTCGCCGCTGTGACGACGGATGCCGGTGTGCCGCTGCACGTCGACGCCGTGCAGTCCGCGGGCTGGCTCGCGCTCGACGGGCTCGGAGCGGATGCCGTCGCCATCGCCGGCCACAAGCTCGGCGCCCCCAAGGGCATCGGGACGCTGGGGGTGCGCGGTCGGGTTCCGCTCGAGCCGCTCCTGCACGGCGGAGGCCAGGAGCGCGGCCGGCGCTCTGGCACGGAGAACGTCGCAGGGGCCGTCGCGCTCGCGACCGCGTTAGGGCTCGCCGAGGCCGAAAGGGACGGTGTGGCAGCGCAGGTGGCCGAGCAGACGGCGCGCTTCATCGCGGCCGTGCTCGCGGCGGTTCCCGAAGCCGCGCTGACCGGCGATCCGGTGCGCCGGCTCCCCGGCACGGCGAGCTTCACGTTCGCCGGGGTCAGCGGAGAGGCGGTGCTGCTGGAACTCGAGCGCCGCGGGGTGATCTCATCGAGCGGATCCGCGTGCGCCGCCGGCAGCGACGAGCCATCGCACGTCCTGCTCGCGTGCGGCATCGCGCCCGAGGTGGCGCAGACCTCCGTGCGCTTCACCTTCGGCCGCGAGCCCCTGCCCGCCGATGCCCCCGAGCACCTCGCGGCCCTCGTCGCCGCATCGATACGCGCGGTCTCCGCCCTCTGAGCGGCCCTCTCTCGCCGGGCCCGTGCGGCGGCGAGGTGGCAGACGTTCCGTGATCCCGCGCTTCAGGGCGGCACAACGGCCACCTCGCCGGCACAACTGCCACCCGCCAGCGCAGCGGCGCCCCGACGCGGACCACCAAGCGCCCCAGCCGCCATAGACTCGGCTGGTGCCCGCATCCGCTCCGATCGTGACGATCATCGTGCCGGGGCGCGACGTCGCCGCGTTCGCACCCGCGGCTCTGGACTCGTTGCGGGCGCAGACCGAGCCGCGATGGCAGGCGATCCTCGTCGACGACGGATCCGTCGACGAGACGGGCGCGATCTTCTCGGATGCCGCTTCCTCCGACGCGCGGTTCCGGATGCTCCGCAACGACGAGCCGCGGGGCCTCGGCGCCGCGCGGAACCTCGGACTCGATCACGTCGACACTCCCCTGCTCGGCTTCCTCGACGGCGACGACGAGCTCACCCCCACCGCGCTGGCACGCCTGACCGGCACCCTCGACACCACCGGCAGCGACTTCGCCGTCGCCGCCTACACCCGCGCCCGCTTCGACGGCACCGCCTATGCACCCGGGCGCGTGCAGCCCTGGGTCGCCGCCGCCACATCGCCCGAGCGCCTCGGCACGACGATCCTCGCGCATCCGCAGGCGTCGGGGAACATCGTCGCCTGGTCGAAGATCAGCCGCACCGCGTTCTGGGGCGACCTGCGCTTCCCGGAGGGCGTCGCCTATGAGGATCAGGTGATCGCGCAGCGCCTGTACACGAGGGCGCGGGCCTTCGATGCGATCCCCGATGTTGCGGTGCACTGGCGAGTGCGCGCAGACGGCACCTCGATCACGCAGGGCAAGGCGCAGCTCCCCGTGCTCCGCGACTACCTCGCCGCCCTCGACGGCGGCATCCGCGTGCTGCACGACGCCGGAGCGTCCGCCGCTGTCGTCGCCCGTCTCGAGCTGATCCTCGCCATGGACGTCCCTCCCCTGCTGTCCATCGCCGCAGAGCACCCCGACCCCGAATACGCGGCCGCGGTCACCACCTTCATCGACGGCCTGAAGGCCTACCCCGAGTTCACCGACGCCCGTCCCGACCACACGCTCGCCGAGGCGCTCGCCTGGTGAGCCGAGGAGCCCCCATGAACGCCTACCTCGATTCCCTGTTCGGCCTCGCAGAGCGCGTCGCGATCGTCACCGGGGGGCAGCTCGGGCATCGGCCGCGGCATCGCGACCGCGCTCGCGCGCGCGGGCGCTGCGACCGTCATCGTCGCGCGCGGCGAGGACCGCATCGACGATACGGTGCGGGAGCTGACTGATGCCGGATGCCGCGCCGCCGGTGTCGTCGGCGACCTCGGCACGCGTGCCGGCATCCGTGCCGCGGCGGATGCTGCGACCGTGCCCTTCGGTGAGCCGGACATCCTCGTGAACTCGGCGGGCATCAACATCCGCCCGCCGTTCGCCGAGATCAGCGACGACGACTGGGACGCCACGATGACAGTCAACGCTCTCGCCCCGTTCCTGCTCGGGCAGCGCTACGCGCCAGGGATGGCGGAGCGCGGATACGGACGCCTGATCCACATCAGCTCGCAGCAGGCGCATCGTGCCTTCGTCGGCAGCGGCGTCTACGGTGTGTCGAAGGGCGCAGTCGAGTCGCTGATGCGCTCGGAGGCCGAGGCGTGGGGCGGCACCGGGGTCACCAGCAACACCCTCGTCCCCGGCTTCGCGCTGACCCCGCTGAACGCGCGCCTCCAGGAGGATGCCGAGAAGGTCGCCGCCCTCGCCGCGCGCACCATGATCGGCCGCAACAGTCTGCCCGCGGACTTCGCGGGAGCCGCCGTGTTCCTTGCCGGCGCCGGATCGGCGTACGTCACCGGGCACTCGCTGTTCGTCGACGGCGGGCTGTCTGCGCACTGACCGGGCTCACCCCGTACGAACCCCGCCGACCCCGGCGCGCACCCCGCGCACGCGCCCGGCGCCGTTCACACCTGGGCGTCGGGGACCTCGAGCCTCGATGCGTCGAGGAGCGGGATCGGCGAGGTGAGAGCGGCCACGGCATCCGCCGCCGCTGAGTCCTTCGGGGCTCGGTCGGCGCGCCGATCCGACGGCGGCTCGCCGTCGATCAACGAGGCCGCCACCTGCTGGGCCGCGAGCTCCGCGTACAGCCCGCCGCGTGCGATCAACTGCGCGTGAGTGCCCGATTCGACGATGCGCCCGGCCTCGAGCACGTGGATCGTGTCGGCGCCCATGACCGTGGACAGCCGGTGGGCGACGGTCAGCGTCGTGCGTCCCTTCGCCGCCTCGTCGAGCGCCTCCTGCACGACGCGCTCCGAGACGGTGTCCAGCGCCGAGGTCGCCTCGTCGAGCAGCAGCACCGGCGGATCCTTCAGCAGCACGCGCGCGATGGCGATGCGCTGCTTCTCACCGCCGGAGAGCCGGTATCCGCGTTCGCCGACGACCGTGTCGTAGCCGTTCTCGAAGCCCTCGATGACATGATGGATGTTCGCCGCCGTGCACGCCGCGACGAGTTCCTCCTGCGTCGCGCCCGGCTTCGCATAGAGCAGGTTCTCGCGGATCGTCGCGTGGAACAGGTAGGTCTCCTGCGAGACGATGCCGATCTGGTCGATGATCGACTCCTGCGTCAGGGTGCGAACGTCAGCCCCCGCGAACGTCACCGCGCCGCCTGCCGCCTCGTAGAGCCGTGACGCGAGGTAGAGGATCGTGGTCTTGCCGGCGCCGGACGGACCGACGAACGCCACGTGCTGCCCCGGCTCGGCGACGAAGGAGACCCCGCGCAGCGTGGGCCGGGCGGCCGGCACGGAGTCGGGATAGCGGAAGACCACGTCGTCGAAGTCGATCCGCCCCCGCGGACCCGGCGCGGCGGAGACGGGTACCGCGTCGGGCGCGTCGGTGATCTCGGGCACGAGGTCGAGGTACTCGAAGATGCGCGCGAACAGCGCCGACGAGGTCTGCAGGTCGAGCGCCACCCGCATGAGCCCCATCAGCGGCATGAGCAGGCGAGCCTGCACCGTCGTGAACGCCACGACCGCGCCCGCCGTGATCGCGCCGGTGCCGCCGGCGATCAGGTAGCCGGATACGAGGTAGATGATCGCAGGCACCGAGGACATGAGCACCTGCACGACGGCGAAGAACCCCTGTCCGCTCATCGCCCGCCGCACCTGCAGCTTCACCTGGTTGCGGTTCTCCGCCTGGTAGCGCGCCGACTCGGTGCGCTGACGGTTGAAGGACTTCGACAGAAGGATGCCGGAGACGCTCAGCGTCTCCTGCGTGATCGAGGTGAGCTCCGACAGCGACTCCTGCGTCTCGCCGGCGATGCGGGCCCGCAGCTGGCCGACCCGCCGCTGGACGATGATGAGGAACGGCATCATCACGATGGCGATGAGGGTCAGCCGCCAGTCGATGAGGATCATCGCGACGAGCGAGGCGACGACGGTGACGGCGTTGCCGATGATGCTGGTGACCGTGTTCGTGAGCACGCCGGAGACACCGCCCACGTCGTTCTGAAGGCGCGACTGGATGACGCCGGTCTTGGTGCGGGTGAAGAATCCGAGCTCCATCGCCTGCAGGTGCTCGAACAGGCGCACCCGGAGATCGCCGGTGACGCTGTTGCCGACGGTCGAGGTCAGCCAGGTCTGCAGGACACCGAGCCCCGCCGAGAGCAGGAACAGCCCGATCATCGCGACGACGAGCCAGGTCAGCGGCTCGAGGTGCGGACCGCCGCCCGCCACCGGGAACAGCGCGTCGTCGAAGATGCGCTGGACCAGCAGCGGCGGCACGACGGCGATGGCCGCGCCGACGATCACGAGCACGGCGGTGAAGCCGATGCGCCAGCGGTAGGGGCGGAACAGCGACACCACCCGGGAGCGCAGACCGGCGATCCGCGGCGCCGCCGCGTTCAGCCGGCGCTGCGCCTCGGCATCCACCGGGCGGAATCCGCCGCGCCCGCCACCGCCCATGCTCATCCTGTCAGCGTAGCCACGGCCTCGGACACCGCGTCCCCCGATCCGCTCACAGCGGATCCGGCTGACCCGGGAATGGAATGTCCGCGGTCGCCGTTACGCTCATAACCTGCTCATCGACGCGGGGCCTTCCCGCCCGCGCCGGCTCCCCCACCACCCGCTTCCCGGAGGTCGCCCATGTCTGCCGTCGATTCCGGCGCCATCTCCGTGGCCTCCGCCTCGCCGTCGGCGCAGGCCGACATGATCCCCCGCAAGGACATGCGCGTGATCTGGGTGCTGCTCACGGCCGCGTTCGTTGCGATCCTCAACGAGACCACCATGGGCATGGCGATCCCCCACCTCATCGATGACCTCGCCATCACGCCGATCGCCGCCCAGTGGGTGAGCAGTGCCTTCATGCTGACGATGGCGGTGGTGATCCCGGCCACCGGCTTCCTGCTACGCCGGTTCACCACGCGCCAGGTGTTCCTCTCGGCTCTCGCACTGTTCTCCGCAGGCACGCTGCTGGCGATCGTCGCGCTCGGCTTCGAGATGCTCCTGGTCGCGCGCGTCGTGCAGGCCGGCGGCACGGCGATGATGATGCCGCTGCTGATGACCACGATGATGAACCTCGTGCCGAACGAGTCCCGCGGGCGCATGATGGGCCGCGTGAGCATCGTCATGTCGCTCGCGCCGTCGATCGGCCCGACGATGTCGGGGTTCCTCCTCGACCACTTCGGCTGGCGCTCGGTCTTCGTCGTGGTGCTGCCGATCGCCCTGGCGGCGATGTTCGTCGGCTGGCGCTGGCTGACCGATGTCGGCGAGACGACGGATGCTCCGCTGGACGTGTTCTCGATCGTCCTGTCGGTGTTCGGCTTCGGCGGCATCGTCTACGGACTCAGCCAGATCGGCTCCCTCGCCGAGGGCTCTGGCAGCGCACTGCCGCTGATCATCGCGCTCGTGATCGGCGTCGTCGGACTCGGCGCCTTCCTCTGGCGGCAGGTGGTCCTGCAGCGTGCGGACGACGCCCTGCTCGATCTGCGGGTCTTCTCGTCGCTGGGCTTCTCGCTCTCGATGGCGCAGATGTTCCTGCTGTCGCTGGCCTTCTTCGGCACGATCACCATCGTGCCGCTGTTCCTGCAGAAGGCGCTGATGCTGCCCACCCTCGACGCCGGTCTCGTGGTGCTGCCAGGGGCGCTTGCGATGGGCCTGCTCGGTCCGTTCATCGGCCGCATCTACGACGCCCACGGCACCAGGGTCCTGCTCGTCCCCGGGGCGATCCTCGCAGCCGGAGCGCTCTGGTTCTGCGCGACGCTCACCGCCCAGACGCCGGTGTGGGTGGTGCTCGTCGCGCAGACCGTGCTGTCGATCGGCCTCGCGCTGTCGTTCACCCCGCTGTTCACGGCGTCGCTGGCCTCGCTGTCGCCGAAGTTCTACTCCTACGGCAGCGCGGTCATCGGCACCGTGCAGCAGGTCGCGGGAGCTGCGGGCATCGCGGTGATGGTTGCCGCCTACACAGTGGTCGCGAACGCGAATGGCGCCACCGGCTCACCGGTGGCCGTCGCCGAGGGTTCGCGCGTGGCTTTCCTCATCGGCGCGGTGATCGCCACGATGACCGTGGTGGGCGCCTTCTTCATCCGCAAACCCGACGACGCGACGGGAGAGCACGCCCCGATCCACTGACGCGGCGCCTGCGGAGAAGAAGAACGACTTCGGCGAGGGAGTTCTCGCCGGTCAGGCCGACGGCGTCGCGCAGGAGCCGCCGCAGCATCCGGCTGCGTCGAGCAGATTCGGCGTGCCCGGGAGCGGCTGGAGACCCTCGGGGGTCTGAAGGTCGTCGGCGGTCTGCGAAGAATCAGTCATGATCCGATGGTACGCCCGTCCGGCGGGTCGGAGCCTTCTGCGACCCGGCGGGCGGCGACGGCATCCGCTCTGGAGAAGAGCGCCAACGCTCTGCGCGGCGCTCGCCCGCTCGCGCACTACCGTGGAGAGATGCTGAAACGCTCCATCGCCCGCCTGTACTGGGCACTGAGCCGGTGGCGGCTCGTGTCCGAGCCGGCGCCGACCCGGCCGACCGTGCTCGTCGGCGCTCCGCACACCTCGAACTGGGACTTCGTCCTGATGCTCGCCATCGCCTGGCGACTCGGGGTCGACGTGCACTGGCTGGGCAAGAAGAGCCTGTTCGCGGGCTGGCGCGGGCCGATCATGCGCGCGCTGGGCGGCATCGCCGTCGATCGCGCGGAACCTGCGGCCGTGGTCGGCGACGTGGTGGCGCAGGTGCGCTCCGGGTCGGTCTTCGGACTCGTCGTCACTCCCGACGGCACGCGCGGCGGCAACGCGTACTGGAAGAGCGGCTTCTACCGCATCGCCAGACAGACGGGCATGCCGGTGACGCTCGGCTTCGTCGATCGGACCACCATGACCTGCGGGCTCGGCCCGACCATCGACCTCACCGGCGACGTCACGGCCGACATGGATCGCATCCGCGCGTTCTACGCCGACAAGGCCGGAGTCCGCCCCGAACGGCGCACCGAGCCACGTCTTCGCGAAGAGGGCGACGCCGGGTAGAGGAGCTGAAGATCGGCCTCGTCGCGAGCGGCATCCGCTCCTGCGCGTCTCGGACGCTCACCCGATGCCGACGACGAGATTGATCGTCGAGGCGAGGATGACGGTGCCGAAGAGGTAGCCAAGGAGGGTCTGCGCGATGACGACCCGCCGGAACTCGTTGCGGGTGACGTTCGTGTCCGCCACCTGGTAGGTCATTCCGAGCCCGACCGAGAAGTAGACGAAATCGGTGTACTCGGGGTCTTCGTCCTGATTGAACTCGATGCCGCCCACCGGCTCGGCGTAGTACATGCGCGCATAGCGCAGCACGTACTCGGTATGGATCAGGGCCCATGAGGAGATGACGCTGAGCACGCAGACGCCGGCGAGCGCGTACTTCTCGACGCCGGGCGCGCTCTGCGCCTGCGTGAGCACGACGAGCACCGCGGCAAGGCTCATGAGGCTGCCGACGATGGAGGTCAGGCGGGCGACGCGCCGCCCCGGCGCCTCGACGGTCGCGTGCGAACGGGTGGCGACGGCGTCCATCCGCCAGATCAGCGACAGCACCCAGGCGACGTTCAGGATCGCGAACGCACCCCAGCCGGCGAGGATCCCTGCGGCGACACCGAGCACGGGGGCGACGGCGACGCCGCAGGCGACGCCGGCGACGATCGAGACGACAGCCCGCAGCCGGACGAAGGCGCGGGCTGTCGGAGTGCTCATGATCGGATGCTGCCGCTGCCGCGTCAGTCCCAGTCGAGGTACTCCTCGATGACCACGGCCGTCTCGATCGGGTGGTGCATCGGGAAGAGGTGATCGCCGGGGATCGGCTTGATGCTCGCGCGGTCGGGCACCGTGGCGTACAGCTTCTCCGCGTTCGCGGCGGGGGTGACGGTGTCGTCGTCGCCCTGGATGATGAGCACCGGGATCGCCGGGGCGAGCGGGACGTCGACATCCTCGACGCCGAGCATCAGCAGACCGTTCGCGCGCTCGGAATGAGCGGCGACGAGTGCGCGCGCGACCGTGCCGCCGAATCCATGACCGCCGAACCAGGTGTCCTGGATGCCGACGTGATCGATGACGGCGAGCGCATCGGCGACGCGGTCGTCGAACGAGGCCTCCGCGGCGTCGACGCGGTGCCCGATCCGCAGCACGTGGAAACCCGCCTCTTCGGCCAGGTAGTGGCCGACCACGCCGAGGACATCGGCGGCCAGAGCGTCCTCCTGGATCAAGACGAGCTTGACGGGGCCGTCGCCCTCATCGACGAAGGGGATCGCGCGGCCCTCGGGCTCGAAGATCTGGGTGTCGGTCATCGGTGCGGGACTCCTCGGTGCAGAAGACTGGACGATCCAGCCTAACCCGCGGCGGCGGGCGCGCCGACGGAGCTACCGGTTCTTCCCGGCTGACGAACCCGGACCACGATCACAGCGACTGCATCCACTCATGCTGTTCGTCTCATGCTGTTCGTCTCGCGATGGATAGCGACGATGCGCAGAACAACTGCCGGTCTCAGCTGACGACAGCATCCTGCCGCCGCCCCACCCCTCGCACGATGAAGACGGTCACGATCGCGACGAGCGCACCACAGAAGGCGAGCGACTGCCGGGGCTCTCGCAGCGTGGGCAGCATCAACCCGAGGAGCGCGAAGAACCCCGCGCAGAGGAGCACCGTCGCGATGACTGCCACCACGTCAGACCAGATGCGGGATGAGCTCACCCACCGCCGCGCGAGATGGAAGCACGCCCACGCCAAGAGCGTGAGGACAAGACACAGAGGGACCGCCACGATCGCGCCGAGGAATGCCAGCGTCAGCGACCAACCCGTCGCGCCAACAGATGTTCGCTTTGTCACGGCGTGCGTTCCCTCTCCAATACGTCTCGAAAGCTCTCTGCCTGCAGGGACGATGTGTCCGTTTCGCCAAGAATAAACACCATCGAGGATCGCACTGACCTTGGCCTGGTCGAGCCACTCCACCAGCGCCGTGGTCTCCGGCTGTGAGATGAGAAGCGCTCCGAGTGCGGACGTGTCGACGTAGACACGTGGAGTGCCGCCCTGTCTCAACCGCCCGGAACCACCGCAACCCGCACGCCTACGGCTTCATAGGTGGATCGGGCACGCGCATCCCGCGTCGCGAGCATGAGATCGTATCGCTGAGCGGCCAATGCGACCAGACCGTCATAGGCCGCCCCGCCCGCGATGCCGAGGCGAGCGAGATCCCGGTGAGCCGCAGACGCCGCTTCGGGCGGAAGCGCGACATTTCTGGCGAAGTTCTCGTCGATCAGCACAACAGCATCCGCGGGGGTCAGGCGCGCATCGCCAGGCAGACGAGTCAGCACGGAATAGGTCTCCGCGAGGGCATGACCACTGAGGGCAAGGGTTCGCCCTCTCGCCCATTGTTTGACCGCCTCATGCGCCTCATGCGATGCAACGAGTAGCGGAACGGCCACACTTGTGTCGACTGCGCAACGCGAATCGTCGGTCAACGTCGCCCGGAATCGATCAGTGCAAAAATCTGCTCATCCGTGACGACGGTGTCGGCACGAGAGACCAGACGACCATCGGCGTCCCGCTCGAGCCGGGCCGTTCGACCGCCCGGCGTGATCTGCACACCGCTACCGTACGGCGAGACGTCCACCTTCGAACCAGGAACCAGCCCCAACGAGTCACGCACACTCTTGGGCAGCAGCAGCCGACCTCCGGAATCGATTGTAGCTTCCATGGGATTACTCTACCATTCTCATCCCATTCCAACTTCGAGGACCCCGTCAGCAATTCGCTGTCGTCGACCACCGCCGAGAACCTGAGCTCGATCCGCGCCGAACCTCCTTGGATGTTGCGGATCGCGAGCGCGAATCAGCAAGCGAGAGCCGTCTCGGCGATGAGCGCGTCCATGCCCGGCGTCGGGTCGGGAGCGCGGAGGAGCGTCTGACCGCTCATCGAGCATGCTCCTGGTCGGGAGCGATGACATCAATGCCAGCGACCGTCGCCGCTTCGGCAAGTCGGTGGTCGTAAGTGAGGACGGCATCGACGTCGAGGCGCATCGCCGCCTCCAGATGAAATGCATCGAGAGTGCGCAGACACGGCATCGGCAGGAACCCCGCCGAGCGGTAGGTCGCACGATCGAGTGCTGCGAGCGAAACACCATCGATGAGCGCACTGACCATGGCCTGATCTCGCCCCTCCCGCATAGCCATCCGACGCAGCTCCGTCTCCAGAAGGTCGCTCGACACGAGGCTGACGTCCGCCTGGTCGAGCCACTCCACCAGCGCTTTGGTCTCCGCCTGTGAGATGAGAAGCGCTCCGAGTGCGGACGTATCGACGTCGACGAGTGGAGTGCTGCTCACACCCGATCCTCTCGAAGCTCGTCGACGATGCGAGACATCGGTCGATCGCTCTCGGTCGGCTGAGGACTCAACGCCGCCCAGCCCCCGACACGCTTCGCAGCCCGAACGATCGGCAGAGTGGCGGCGGGCGCGTCAAGCGGGACGATGCGACCGACGGCGACGCCTCTGTTGGTCAGAACGAACGACTGACCCTCGCTGACAAGACGAAGAACGCGCCCGGACTCGTTACGCAACTCGCGCTGCGAGAGGCTCTCTATCTGTGGGTCAGTCGCGCCCATGAATCAAATGTAGAACGCGCGCTACACGTTGAGGCGGAACTCCACCACGTCGCTGCGATGAAGTGCATCTCCGACAGCGATTTCGCCGTGAACGCTGAACCCGGCGCGGCCAGGCCCGTCCGCCGCCGTGACCAGGAGCGAGCCCGGCATCACCGCTCGTACACGTCGCGGCGATGGCCGAGGGCCACGACCACGACCAGCAGCTTGCTGTCCTGGATTGTGTAGATGATCCGGTAATCGCCGACGCGGATCCTCAGTCCTGGGCGGCCGCGCAGAGCCTTCGCTCCTGGCGGGCGGGGATCGACGGCGAGCAGGGCGATTGCGCCGCGGATGCGCGCCTGGTCCTGACGGTCGATCTTCTTCAGGGCACGCAGGGCGGCAGGGCGCACCTCGATCTCGTAGGCCACGCTGGTCTACCAGCCCAGGTCAGCCTTGACCTGCTCCCAGGGGATGTTCGGGCCCTCCTCGGCCATCGCGGCGTCGAACGCGGCGATGTCTTCGGCTTCCTCGGCCGCGCTCTTCAGTCGCTCATACTCTGCAGGGGACAGCACGACCGCCTGTGCCTCGCCGCGGCGCTCCACGACCACTGCCTCGTGCTGGGCGGTCTCGATGAGCGCGGCGAAGCTCTTGCGCGCTTCGGAAGCGTTGATCGTGGACATGCAGATATTGTACAAGAGCGGCGGCGAGATGTACATGTTTGGGTAGAAGGCAGAGTCTGCCTCCCCGACCGGCAGCGGGCCACGCTCGGCGAACACCTGCTTCGCAGCCGCCGGAGGCCGTGAGGATGCCGAGTGTGACGAGCTGCCGGTCCCGCGACTCCCAGCCCCGGATGGGTGTAGATCTCGCCAAACGCCCACGCGACGGTCTGGTGCCCGAGCTCTGCAGAGACGTCCTGAAGCGCGTCGATGACCTTCCGGCCGGCCTGGCCGTCGATCGCATCGAACGCCGCCGTGCCATGGCCTGACATCCCACGTTCGATCGCCCACCTCACCTGATAGCGTCCGAAGATGATCGATCGGCTCGAGTATCTGGCCCGCACACTCTCGCGGACGAAGCGCAAGGACTACGAGAACTACGTGATCAACGCGGTGTGGAACCGACTCGATACCGAGACTCGTTCGAAGCTGAAGCCGGTATCGCAGCAGACGATCCGCACGCGGGACGGCACCCTGCGCTACATCGACCTGCTCTTCCCGCAGCTGAACCTGGCGATCGAGTGCGACGATCGCGGAGCTGTGCAATGTACTCCTCGACACGAGCTACAAACCGGGGCGTACGCGTTCGTACTTCACGCCGGCGACTCTCCGGAGCACCCGCGGCAGTGAGCGCGACCTTTCGCAGTACAAGATCTGGTGCCCGAAGAATATGGCCGCCGCGGGCGCCAAGCGCGAATGGACCAACGTCCTGTCGTCGAGCGGGGAGGAGATCCGCGAACGCCGAGCGAGCGTCGCCGACCGCAGCGTCGGGCTGTCATCCATCGTCCATCCGGCCCTCACATTCCTGCGGGTGAAGGACCAGGTGACGGGAGAGCGCGGGCTGCGGTTCATCGGCGTCTTCGAACGGGACAGGGTCGAGGGTGACACCGTCGTGTACCGGCGCACGGACACCGAGTTCACTCTGCCGGGCGCAGCTTCACGTCGATGATCGAGTGCTGGAGAAGCAGCTGGCTGCTCCCTGCTTCTCCGCCGCGCGACGGATCGTCGGATTCATCGGGTCGAAGCATCGCTCTCGACACGTTTCGTCGCGCCTGCGGCTCGCTCAATGACGAGAGGATAGTTCAGACGTTGAACCGGAACTCCACCACGTCACCGTCCTTCATGACGTAGTCCTTGCCCTCGAGGCGAGCCTTGCCCGCGGCGCGAGCTGCAGCCACCGAGCCGGTCTCGACGAGGTCGTCGAACGAGATGATCTCCGCCTTGATGAAGCCCTTCTCGAAGTCGGTGTGGATGACACCCGCGGCCTGGGGCGCCTTCCAGCCCTTGCCGATCGTCCACGCGCGAGCCTCCTTGGGGCCCGCCGTGAGATAGGTCTGCAACCCTAGTGTGTCGAAGCCGATGCGGGCGAGCTGGTCGAGACCCGACTCGTCCTGCCCGGTGGCGGCGAGGAGCTCCGCGGCATCCTCCGGATCGAGGTCGATGAGCTCGGACTCGATCTTCGCGTCGAGGAAGATGGCCTTAGCCGGCGCGACGAGGGCTGCGAGCTCGGCCTTGCGCCCGGCATCCGTCAGCACCGCCTCGTCGACATTGAAGACGAAGATGACCGGCTTCGAGGTGAGCAGGCCCAGCTCGCGGATCGGGGCGAGGTCGATGCCGGACACCGACAGCAGCACGCCGCGCTCGAGGGCGTCCTTCGCGGCGATCGCGGTCTCGAGGACGACGGGATCGATCTTCTTGCCCCGCACCTCCTTCTCATAGCGCGTGATCGCCTTCTCGATCGTCTGGAGGTCGGCGAGCATGAGCTCGGCGTTGATGGTCTCCATATCGGATGCCGGATTCACCGCACCGTCGACGTGCACCACGTCGTCGTCGGTGAAACCGCGCACCACCTGGGCGATGGCATCCGCCTCTCGGATGTTCGCGAGGAACTGGTTGCCGAGGCCCTCGCCCTCGCTCGCGCCGCGTACGATGCCGGCGATGTCGACGAACGACACCGCTGCGGGCAGGATGCGCTCGCTGCCGAAGATCTCCGCGAGCTTCTCAAGACGCGGGTCCGGCAGGTTGACCACGCCGACGTTCGGTTCGATCGTCGCGAACGGGTAGTTCGCCGCGAGCACGTCGTTCTTGGTCAGAGCGTTGAAGAGGGTGGACTTGCCGACGTTGGGCAGGCCGACGATCCCGATTGTAAGAGCCACGGAAGACGAGCTTACCGCCGCGGCTGCCATCGCCTCACCGAGCGCGCGACACCTGCGCCGTCAAGGGCGCACGGCGCGGAATGCCGTCGTGACGTACGGCAGGTCGATGGTGTCGTCCCCGTGCAGACCGAGTTCGTCGAACAGCGCATCCATATCGCGCGCGATCTGCGCGCGCTCGTCGACGGATGCTGTGATGATGTAGCTGCGCGAGAGCGCCATCCGATGCAGCATCTGCCTCGTCATCGGTCGCGCCCACTCCCAGCTCCGCTTGTCGACGTCGCCGAAAGGAGCCGCGATGTTCGGGCCGGTCGGGCCGTTCACCATGTTCTCCGCTGGACTGCTGTGCATGATCTCGGTGAGCCGCCGCACCCACGCTGCACGCTCGTCGCGGATGTTCCAGATGAGGCCGAGCACTCCCCCTGGTCGGATCACACGGGCGACCTCGGCGGAGGCGGCGACGGGGGCGACCCAGTGCCAGGCTTGGCCGAGCACGACCGCGTCGACGGCGGCATCCGGCAGCGGCAGCGCCTCCGCTGTGCCCACGAACGCTGGCACGCCCGGCACCGCCTCGCCGAGAGCGGCGAGCATCGCGGGGTCGGGATCGACGGCGACGACCTCGGCATCCGGCGCCGTGACCAGCGCACGGGTGAGCTTGCCCGTCCCTGCCCCCACGTCCGCGACGCGCCGCGGGCCCTCCGGGAGCGGATCGAGCATCCACGCGACCGCGTCGAAGGGGTACTCCGGCCTACCCGCTTCGTAATGGGCGGTCTCGGTTCCGAACGACGTCGCGCGCTCTGCGGCCATGCAGCCAGCCTACGGCGAGCCTGCCGGAGGAGCGCCGACGGAGAGGAGAGAGTGAAGACGTGCCCCTGGATTTCACCGCCATCGACTTCGAGACCGCGAACTCCAGCCCGGCGTCGGCCTGCTCCGTCGGTCTCGTCCGCGTCCGCGACGGCCATGTCGTGGCGACGGCGGGATGGCTCATCCAGCCGCCGGCGGGGCACGACGAGTTCCAGGAGTGGAACGTGCGGATCCACGGCATCCGCGCCGAGGACGTGCGCGGCGCCGCCACCTGGCGCGAGCAGTTCGACCGGCTGTGCTCCTTCGCCGGAACCGACGTGCTCGTCGCGCACAACGCCGGATTCGATCTCTCCGTGCTGCGGCGCGCGTCGCAGGCCACCGCGCTCGACTGCCCGCCCTATCGGTCGCTGTGCAGTCTGCAGGTGGCCCGCAAGACGTACGAGCTCGACTCGTACCGACTGCCGAAGGCGGCAGCCGCCGCCGGATTCGCCGAGTTCGCGCACCACGACGCCCTCGCCGACGCCAGGGCCTGCGCGCAGATCGTCATCGATGCGGCGAGGCGCGCCGGCGCCTGCGATGTGCACGAGCTCGCGCAGATCCTCGGCATCCGGATCTCCGAGCCCGCCGTCGCAGCCCCGGAGCGCGCCGTCGCCTGAGATCGCGATGTGCCTCTCAAGCGCGTCGTCGCTAACATGAGGGCGTACAAAGAGGGGGCTCCGTGTCGCAATCCGATGCACATGTGGTGAACAACGATCCGTTCTGGTCTGCGGTGCGTCGACGGCATCCGGATCTTGACATCGTCATCCTGCCCCCAGAACCGGAGCCGGTCGCCGATTCCACACTCCCGGTGCGCGCTCCCGAGCCCTTCGCCGCGCTCGAGATCGCGGAAGCGGATGGATGCTGGCAACGCCTTGTCGGGCATGGGATGCCGACCAGCGTGCGCCGCTGGATACCCGGCCCGACCCGAGATTCCGTGCGGCATGCAGTCACGCTCACGCTCGACGGAGTGAGCGCCGCTGCCGGGCTCGGGCACCTGCGCGAAGCATCGGCACCGCTCAAAGCCGACGGCTGGCAGGTGTTCATACCGCCGACCGGCATGCCCCGAATCGCAGCAGACCGGGCGGGCGAGATGGGAGCCGAGAGCCTGCTGTTCGGATACGCCACCGAGACCGGCCGCCTGTTCCTGCGCCTCACCTCGACCGGCCTGCCGGTAAGCGCGGGACGCGCGCGCGAGCTGATCGGATCCGTGTCGTGACCGACGGCGTGTACTACGACCCGCTCGCAACCGAGCTGCTGGTCCCTCGATGGTCCGATCAGGCATCCCAGTTGCGCAGCGCGGCCAACGGGCTCTCTGGGGTGTCGACGAGCGGGCTCCCCTCCGCCGCGCAAGGACCTGCGCGCATCTTCCTGGAGATGTGGGAGAACACCCAGCGGAAGGCATCTGTCGCCGCCGACGTCTACGCTGACGAACTGCGCTCCATCCACGGCGCGTATACGAGCTTCGACGAAGAGATCGCCCGCCGCCTGGAGCAGTTGGAGCCGCATTGACGACGATCGATCTTCCAGGGACCATCGCTCCTGTAAAGCGCCCCGATGGCACGCCATCCGACGCAGAGTCGCTGGCCGGTGTCTTGCTGTCGAACGCTGCACGCATCAATGAGTTCGCCGAGGAGGCGGCAGCCCTCGCCTCTCCCAATTACCTCTGGCTGGGAGAGGCCGCATCGGCGTACTCGGAGCACGCCGCAGCTTTCGCGAAGAAGCATGAGCCTATGGCGGCGACGCTCAAGCGCGTGGCCCGCGGCATAGACGTCTTCGCCGAACAGCTGCGGACGCTCTTGAGCGAGCACACCGACCTCACCGGCGAGATCTCCGCCTACCACCGCGATCGCAACGACCTCATTGCCGACGTGAATGCCGCCGTCGATGTGACCGAGGCTGCAATGGCCGAGCTTCAGGATCGCACCCGCAGCCTCGCCACACGGCACGCCGGACTCGTGGATGAAATCGCGCGTTTCACGCAGCGGGTGAGCGCGAACGAGGACTTCCTCGTGCAGCTGTTCACCGGCGCCGACACAGTCTCTGAAGCCGCGAGTGCCGACGGCGGGATCGCCCCTCTCGCCCTGAGCGCCATAGGTGGGATGCCCTCGGTGAGCGACGGGCCGGAGAAGATGGCGCAATGGTGGGCCGGTCTCTCCGAGGCCGAGCAGGATGCGCTGATCGCGGCATACCCGGAGCGGCTCGGCAGCGCCGATGGTCTGCCAGCGCGGGTACGCGACGATGCGAACCGGCTCCTGCTCGACAGCGAGCTTGCAGAGCTTCGAAGGAAAGACGAGGCCGGCACGCTCACCTCCGACGAGCGACAGCGCCTTGAGAACGCGGAGGCCGCGGCAGAGGCTCTGAAGCTCGCGGACGACTACGTCGTGCCGGGCACCGACGAGAAGCCGGGCGGGACTCTCTGGCTCTACGACCCCGACGCTTTCGACGGAGATGGCCGCGTCGCGATCGCTGTAGGCGACCTTGACACGGCCGATGACGTCTCGATTCAGATACCCGGCATCCGCACGGAAATGGACGATTCTCCGGCCTATGCGCAGCAAGCCGCCGATCTCTACGAGAGCGCGCGGTATAGCGGCGACGGTTCGAGCGTGGCGACCATGTTCTGGCTCGGGTACGACACTCCTGCCGGCGATCCTCTCGAATGGGGCGAGGTTCCACTGGAGCGATACGCCGCCGACGGTGGCGAGCGACTTGCGGATGCGGTCGACGGGCTCAGAGCATCGCGAGCGGACAACCCAGCACACATGACGGCAATCGGCCACAGTTACGGGTCGACTACAACGGCGTACGCGGCCACGGAGCACGGTCTCGCGGTCGACGACATCGCCCTGGTCGGCAGCCCGGGAACGGGCCCTGCCGAGAGTGCATCCGACTTCAGCGTCGGCGCCGATCACGTCTACGTCGGCCGCAACAGCAGTGACGTCGTCGCAGCCTTGGGTGATGAAGGATGGCTCGGCAAGGACTGGCTCTTCGATGCAGGACTCGGCGTCGACCCATCTTCGGAGGATTTCGGCGCGCACAGATTCGAGGCTGAGGCCGTGGACAGGCATCGAAATGTGGCCGTGGTGAGAGGCCATCACTACGAAAGCCCGAGCTACAACATCGATGATCACATCAAGTACTTCGACCGCGACACCGAGTCGCTCTACAACCTCGGTCGCATCGTCGACGGACACGGCGGTGATGTCAATGCAGCCGAACAGTCGTACGATCCGTGGTGGGATCTTGCGCAGGATCCGGAGGCGAATCGCACGCCGACCTCTGACGAAGACGGTCAGTCGAATACAGGACTAAACCCATGAAACGTACAGGACCGGTGATTACGGCCATATGCCTTTTCACGGTGCTCTTCACCGGTTGCGCATCCACGCCAGAGAGCGCCCGTGGGGAACTCGAGCGCCGAGCCGACGAGTTGGACGACGCCACTCAGGACATCCTCCAGGCGCTCGAGTCCGCCGGGACTCAAGCTGCATCAGCTGCCGGACATATCAACTACTGTGGCGGCAGCATGCTGCCCGGAATGGCATACACCACGTCCGCACACGCGACGGTCTCCGGAGACTTGTCCGAGGCGATGAGAGCTGTCATCGATGAGCTCACGACACTCGGATGGAATCACGTCGGCGAGATCGGGACAGACGATCTCTCTGCACGCTTCACACGAGACGACATCACCATCGACGTCAAAGCCGGCGGTGCCACGATCGGCGGGAAGCGATACGGAGAAGACGAGATCGAAGCCGGCACCACTCAGCCCGACAATTGCGTGCGAGTCCCCGACGGGACCTACGCCGACGAATTCGCGGACCTCGAAAAGGAGATCCTCCCACGTGAGTGACGACATCGATCGGGCGCATCGTCGACGGGCAGGGCAACGAGATCAACGCAGCTGAACAGTCGTACGATCCCTGGTGGGGCTTTGCGAAGGACCCGGAGGCGGATCGTATGCCGACGAGCGACGTTCTTGGACGGTCCGACACCGCGGAGTCGGAGGAAGAGCGATGAGAAGCACAGCGGTGGTCAGGCTGGGAGCGGGGCTGCTCGCACTCATTCTCGTCGGTTGTTCCCCGGTGCCTGCGGATCCGCATGCGGTGCTCGAGGAGAAAGCAGCGTCGGTCGACGCTGCGACCCAGGATGTCCTCGAATCTCTCGATGCCGCCGGATTGAGCGGCGCATCCGCGCACGGTAGCGTCGACGGCTGTCAGAGCGAACCCGCCCCCGGTGCCGCGTACCGCGCCGGCATCAGCGTAACCCTCGGCGAAGACCTCGTCACCGGATTCAACGCGCTCGTCGAGCAATTGGAGATGACCGGGTGGGCAGACACTCACACTTACGACGACGTGGACATACCCGCCGAGACCCCTGCCGGACGGCTCACGCGAGACGACATCACCCTCGACATCAAGACCGGCGGATCCACGGCAGGAGGAGTCCAATACGGCGCCGACGAGATGGATCTCGGGATCACGATCGCGGACGACTGCGTACGAATCCCCGATGGCGCCTACTTCACGAAGATGGTCGACCTCGAAAAGGAGATCCTCCCGCGTGAGTGATCCTGCGCGATGTCGGATGCCGGGGGCATCATGATCCTCATGGATGCTCTGACCCTCGTTCTCGCCCTCGCCGCCCTCGTCATCGGGGCCGCGTTCGGATGGTTCCTGCGGGCATCGCGCGGCGCGGCTGAGCGCGCGCGCCTGCAGGCCGAGCTCGCCGCAGCCCGTGACGACCGGGATCGCCAGTACGACCTGTACCGCGACACCGTGGAGCATGCGCGCGAGCAGCAGCGCGCCGAGGCGCACCGCGTGCAGCAGCAGAACGCGGTGCTGACCGCTCTCGCTCCCGTGCGCGAGAGCCTGCAGCAGATGCAGAACAAGGTCGCCGCGATCGAGCAGGAGAGGCATGCCCAGTTCGGCTCCCTCGCCGAGCAGCTGCGCAGGGCGCAGGAGTCCGACGAGGCCCTCCGTGCCACCACCGACTCGCTCGCCGGTGCGCTGCGATCGACCGCGACCCGCGGGGTGTGGGGCGAGACCCAGCTGCGGCGGGTCGTCGAGGCTGCGGGTCTGACCCGGCACGTCGACTTCGACCTCCAGTCGACCGTGTCGTCCGATCGAGGCACCGGACGTCCCGACATGGTCATCCGGCTCGCCGGCGGCGCCTCGGTCCCCGTCGACGCGAAGGTGCCCCTCGACGCCTACCTCGAAGCATCGGCGCTGCCCGTCGGCGACGCCAACGAGAGCCAGCGCCGGGCACTCATGCAGAAGCACGTGAAGGCCGTCAGGGCGCACATCGACGCCCTGACCAAGAAGGCGTACTGGTCGGGCCTCGACACGGGCCCCGAGTTCGTCATCTGCTTCCTGCCGAGCGAATCGCTGCTCGCGGCGGCGATCGATGAAGATCCGACGCTGCTCGACTACGCGTTCAGCCGCCGCGTGGCGCTCGCGTCGCCCGTCAACCTCTGGGCGGTGCTGAAGACCGTCGCCTACACCTGGACCCAGCAGGAGGTCTCGACCGAGGCCAAGGCGCTGCTGAGCCTGGGCACGCAGCTGTACGACCGCCTGGGAGTGCTCGCCGGTCACGCCGATGATCTGCGCCGGGCGCTGGAGCGCACGGTCGACAGCTACAACAGGTTCGCAGGCTCCCTGGAGAACCGCGTGCTCGTGACGGCCCGACAGTTCCCCGGCATCGACTCCTCAGCGCTCGATGCAGCACCTCAGGTGATCGAGAGCGCCCCGCGCCGCTTCACCGCGAGTGAGCTGGCCGCGGCGGCCGATCCGTCGCGCGGCGACGACCCCGATGGCACCGCCGCGACCGCGCGTGCGGAGCTCGGCGACCTGCGTCACCGTCTCGACGACGAATGATCCGATCGGTGGAAGACGACTGCGCGTCAGGCCACGCCGGGAACGCCCGAGAGCAGGAGGATGACCAGGCCGCTCGTCGCGAGGAAGGCGCCGATCATCCACCAGGCGCTGATCTCGTGGCCCTCATCACGACGCTTGCGGAAGAGCACGTCGGCGCGACGCGCCGGATCCGTCGCGTGAACATCGGGCGCCGACGTGCGGGCCGCAGCCTCCAGCTGGTCGGGGTTCACGCGAAGGATGCGGCCGGTGTTCGTCGTCACGAACTTCGTCTCGGCTGCCTTCGCACCCTTGGTCTGCTGCGCGGTCATGTGCTCGCCCTCCTGTGCCTGCGGATCGTCGCCGGTCCATCGACGGTGAGAAACCCCCGTGACAATTGTGTCACGAGGCATGCGGAGAGCCCGGTCAGCCAGGTCACGGCGGGTTCCGGCTCGATAACGATGCCCGTCCGGGTCACGCCGACGGCGCGGCGGAGCCCGCCGACCGGCTGCACCGGATCATCGTGCGGTCAGAGCCACTTGGAGACGAGGTGCTCCGAGGCGATGCGGCGCAACGTCCCCGACGCGCCGCGCAGCACGACGCTCTCGGTGTAGATGTAACCGGCCTCGCGCCGCACGCCGGCGACGAGCTGCCCGTCGGTGACACCCGTCGCGACGAAGATCGTGTTGTCGCCCTTGACCAGGTCATCGGCCTCGTAGATCTTGTCCATGTCGAGCCCGGCGTCGATTCCGCGCTGACGCTCGTCGTCATCGCGCGGCCACAGCCGTCCCTGGATGTGTCCGCCGAGCGCCTTGATCGCGCACGCGGTGACGATGCCCTCCGGGCTGCCGCCCACGCCGACGCACATGTCGGTGCGCGCACCGTGACGGGCGGCGTTGATGCCGCCGGCGACGTCGCCGTCGCTCATCAGTCGAGTTCCCGCCCCGGCGTCACGGATCTCCTGGATGAGCTTCTCGTGACGGGGGCGGTTCAGCACAGACACGACGATCTCGTCGACCGGCTTGCCGAGGGCCGCGGCGAGGTTGCGGATGTTCTCACCGACGGGCTTGCGGATGTCGACGACGCCGACACCGGCCGGGCCGGTGACGAGCTTGTCCATGTAGAAGACACTCGAGGCGTCAAGCATGGTGCCTCGATCGGAGACGGCGATCACCGACAGCGCGTTCTGACGACCGGCCGCCGTGAGCGAGGTGCCATCGATCGGATCGACCGCGATGTCGCAGAGCGGGCCGGTCCCGGTGCCGACGACCTCGCCGTTGAAGAGCATCGGCGCATTGTCCTTCTCGCCCTCGCCGATGACGACCCTCCCCTGGAACGAGACTGTCCCGAGGAAGGCGCGCATCGCGTCGACGGCAGCACCGTCGGCCGCCTCTTTGGCGCCGCGTCCGATGAACGGCACCGCGCGGATGGCCGCGGCCTCCGTCGCTCGAACGAGCTCCATCGCGAGGTTGCGATCGGGGCGCAGCGGACTCAGGTCACCTGTCAGACTCACCATGCCGCCACAGTATCCAGTCATGAATCCGATTTCCTTCGTTTTCGACGACATATCGATGAAGGATTCGGGATTCTTAACAACCTAGCAGAGCGTCCCGTTACGACGCGTCATCCCCACGGCATCCGCTCCCCGACCGGATAGAGTGACTGCTGTCCCGGCTTCACCTATCGCAGGAGTTCTCATGCCCGTCGCCACCCCGGACCAGTACGCAGAAATGCTCGATCGCGCGAAGGCAGGCGGCTTCGCTTATCCCGCGTTCAACGTTTCCAGCTCCCAGACCATCAACGCCGTCCTCCAGGGCCTGACCGAGGCCGGCTCCGACGGCATCATCCAGGTGACCACCGGCGGCGCCGACTACTTCGCCGGCCACACCGTCAAGGCCCGCGCCACCGGCGCCCTCGCCTTCGCGCGCTACGCCACCGAGGTCGCCAAGAACTACCCGATCACCGTGGCCCTGCACACCGACCACTGCCCGAAGGACGCCCTCGCCGGCTTCGTCGAGCCGCTCATTGCCGCCAGCGAGGAAGAGGTCAAAGCCGGCCGCAATCCGATCTTCCAGTCGCACATGTGGGACGGCTCGGCCGTTCCCCTCGCGGAGAACATCGAGATCGCGAAGGACCTGCTCCCCCGCGTGAAGAACATCAACGCCATCCTCGAGGTTGAGATCGGCGTGGTCGGCGGCGAGGAGGACGGCGTCCAGCACGAGGGCTCGAACGAGGCGCTCTACACGACCTTCGCCGACGTCGACCAGGCCGTCCAGGCGCTGGGCCTCGGCGAGCAGGGCCGCTACATCGCCGCCCTCACCTTCGGCAACGTGCACGGCGTCTACAAGCCGGGCGGCGTGAAGCTGCGCCCCGAGCTGCTCGGCGAGATCCAGGCCGAGGTCGCCCAGAAGTACGGCACCGGTCCGAAGCCGCTCGACCTCGTCTTCCACGGCGGCTCCGGCTCCACCGACGAAGAGATCGCCCTCGCCGTCGCGAACGGCGTCATCAAGATGAACATCGACACCGACACGCAGTACGCCTACACGCGCGCGATCGCCGACTACATGTTCAAGAACTACGACGGCGTGCTCAAGGTCGACGGCGAGGTCGGCAACAAGAAGCAGTACGACCCGCGCGCCTGGGGCAAGATCGCGGAGTCCGCGATGGCCGCCCGCGTCGTCGAGTCGACCCGTCAGCTGGGCTCGCACGGCCAGTCGAAGAGCTGACGCACACGTCACGGCGCGATGCCCCGGTCGTCTTCGCGACCGGGGCATCGCGCTGTGCAGAACCTGATCCCGCGTCGGTTCCGCGGTGCACGGCGCACCGCCAGGAGGTTCCTACCGGCCGCCTCCGGCGAGGTACGCGACGAACGCCGGGTCTCCGAGCATCGGGACGGTCAGGATGACGCCCGTGACGACGGAGGTGATCACGGCGCCGACGACGGGTACCCACCAGGTCAGCCGACCGCGCCGCAGCCGTCGGATGGCGAGAGCGGCGGTCAGCGTCCAGCCGAGGACGAGGACCACGGCCGCGACCGTGCCCCACAGCCGCCCCTGGGCGTAGTTCGTGAACTCGCCCTCGATGCCGAGCACCCCCATGACCTCGTTCATGACCCCGGGCAGGTCCAGGTAGGACAAGCCGGTGGCGATGACGTTGACGAGGCCGTAGGCGAGCAGGACGATCGTCACGAGCCGATCGACCGGGCGCTTGCGCGGAGCCGTCTGCGCAGCATCCGTCGTCTCCGTCGTCAGCGGCTCCGACGACACGAGCGCCGGGGCGATCTGCACCGACGGAAGGCCGGCTGCCCGGCGCTGCTCTTCGGGGGTCGCCAACTCGCCGTACCGGGGCAGATTATCACTCATCACGCCATGCTAACCGGCATCCATCGGAGCGGGCTCCGAACGTGCGCTCCCCGGAGGACTCGGAAAAACACGGCGGCCCCGGCGAAGTGGGGACTCCTCGGGGCCGCGGATTCGGAGCGCTGGGGACACTCGTTATCCAAGTGGACCGCAAGACGCTGGGGACGTCGTTGCTGCCAGTAGCGTCGTCGTTCGGACTGCTACATCACCGATGATAGAAAAGCGCGTGACCGACGTCCAGCGGCATTTTTTCAGATGATGAACCATGCCCAGGAATCGGGTCACAGGCGGTCGGCGCCCAGCTGCAGGGCGAGCCGTCCGGCCACGCCGCGGAGCTGACGGGCCGCCTGCTCCGGCGTCAGCAGACCCTGGCCGTGCGGGATCGACACGGCGAGCGAGGCGGTGATGCCCGGCGCGATCACCGGCACCGCGATGCACGTGTGCCCCATCACGTACTCCTCCCGGTCGATGCTCCACCCCGGCCCGTGCTCGAGCTGGGCGAGGAGCGTGCGCCGATCGCTGATCGTGTGCGGGGTGAGCTCGCCGAGCGGATGCCGGGAGAGGTAGTCCAGCCTCTCCGCGACGGGCAGATCTGCCAGGATCCTCTTGCCGAGGGCGGTGGCATGGGCGCTGTCGTGCAGACCAACCCACAGCTCCACACGCGGGTTCTCGACGGCGTCCACGATGTCGACCAGGTGCACCTCCCCGTCCGTGAAACGCGACAGGTACGCGGCGACGCCGGTCAGCTCCGTCACGGTGTTCAGGCTCTCTCTGACCCGCGAGACGAACATGCCGGCACCGCCCGCCGGAGCGGAGAAACCCGGAAATCGCGCACCGAGGACGACGCCGTCGGGCTCGGTGCGCAGATACCCCTCGTGCACGAGCGTGCGCACGAGATTGTAGGTGGTCCCCGACGTGAGCCCACTGGAGACCGCCAGCGACTTCACCGGAACCGGACGCGCCGAGTTCGCCACGATATCGACCAGTGACAGCGCGCGCTGCACCGAGCCGATCAGCGTCTGCTCACCCTGAGAACTCATGGATGCCAGCCTCCCGCGACGATCCTATCCATCGTTGGAGGAGCGGTCAGGACGCCGAGCCCGACGCCCTCCCGCCGAGGGCGCGCGCGTCGCGCTGGCCCGCGGCATCCTGGCGCAGCTCCTTCGGCAGCGAGAACATGAGGTCCTCCTCCGCCGTGCGGATCTCCTCGACGTCGTGGTAGCCGGCGCCGTCGAGAGCTTCGAGCACCTCGCGCACGAGGACCTCGGGAACGGATGCTCCGCTGGTGACCCCGACCGTCGCGACTCCGTCGAGCCAGGCCTGCTCGACCTCTTCGGCGTAGTCGACCCGGTAGGCCGCCTTCGCACCGTATTCGAGGGCCACCTCGACGAGGCGCACGCTGTTCGACGAGTTCGACGAGCCGACGACGATGACGAGGTCGGCTTGCGCGGCGACCTTCTTGATCGCGACCTGGCGGTTCTGCGTGGCGTAGCAGATGTCGTCGGAGGGCGGGTTGTGCAGCTCGGGAAAGCGGGTGCGCAGACGGTTGACGGTCTCCATGGTCTCGTCGACCGAGAGCGTGGTCTGCGAGAGCCACACGACTTTCGACGGGTCCTTCACCTGCACAGTGTCGGCCTCAGCGGGCGAGTTGACGATCGTGACGTGGTCGGGCGCCTCGCCCGCGGTGCCCTCCACCTCCTCGTGCCCGTCGTGGCCGATGAGCAGGATCTCGTAGTCGTCGCGCGCGAAGCGCACAGCCTCGCGGTGCACCTTGGTCACCAGGGGGCAGGTCGCGTCGATCGCGTGCAGACCGCGATCGGATGCCGCGTCGACCACGGCGGGCGAGACGCCGTGCGCGCTGAAGACGACATGAGCGCCTTCGGGGACCTCGTCGACCTCATCGACGAAGATCGCCCCCTTCGCCTCGAGCTCGGTGACGACGTGGATGTTGTGCACGATCTGCTTGCGCACGTAGACGGGCGAGCCGTAGCGTTCGAGGGCCTTCTCCACGGCGACGACGGCGCGGTCGACGCCGGCGCAGTAGCCGCGGGGGGCGGCGAGCAGGACGCGCTTGTGTCCGTCGACCGGGTTATCCTGAAGCCGCCCGGCCACCGCACGCACTCGAGGAACACGCGGAGCGGGAAGATGAACGGCAGTCGAGGTCACCCGAGGATTCTACCGCCGCCAACCTGAGCACGGCCGGGTAGAGGAGGGATCACATGACAGTCTTCGAAGCGACGACCGGGCCCGGCGAGACGCCCGCGTCCGACGCCGTGGCCCCTCGCGATTCCACGGCGGACGCCCCCACGTCGGTGGCGCGGCTGAACGCCACGATCCGCGACTTCGTGGCGCGTTGGAACACCGTCTGGGTCGAGGGCGAGATCACGTCGTGGAACGTGCGCGCCGGCAACGTGTTCGCCCGGCTCAAGGACACCCGCTCCGACGCGCAGATCTCGATCCGGATCTGGTCGAGCGTGCGCACGCGCATCCCTGAAGATCTCGGTGTCGGCGACCACGTCGTCGCGGCGGTGAAGTCCGACTACTTCGTCAAGAGCGGCGATTTCAGCTTCACCGTCTCCTCGATGAGGCACGTCGGTCTCGGCGACCAGCTCGAACGGCTCGAGCGGCTGAGGGCGCAGCTGCGCCAGGAGGGCCTGTTCGACCCAGCACGCAAGAAGCGGCTGCCCTTCCTGCCGCACACGATCGGCCTCATCACGGGCGAGAGATCGGATGCCGAGAAGGACGTGCAGCGCAACGCCGAGCTGCGCTGGCCCCAGGTGCGCCTGCGCACCGAGTACGCCGCCGTGCAGGGCGAGCGCTGCGTGCCCGAGGTGCTCACCGCGCTGGCGCGACTGGATGCCGACCCCGAGGTCGACGTCATCATCATCGCCCGCGGCGGAGGCGACCCGCAGACCCTGCTGGGGTTCAGTGACGAGCGTCTCGTGCGGGCGGTGGCTGCGGCATCCACTCCCGTCGTCAGCGCGATCGGGCATGAGAACGACCGCCCGCTGCTCGACGATGCGGCCGACCTCCGGGCGTCCACGCCGACCGACGCGGCCAAGCGGGTCGTGCCAGACGTGGGCGAACAGCGCGCGCTCATCGCCCAGCTGCGCTCCCGCGCGACGATGAGGCTCACCCAGCGCGTCGGCCACGACATCGCCCAGCTCGAGCAGCTGCGGTCGCGACCGGCGCTGCGCTCCCCCGACCCGATCATCGACTCCCGCGCGCAGGAGCTCTGGCTGCTCCTGTCGCGCGGCCGCGACACGGTGACCCGTCAGCTCGACGGCGCCGCGCGCAAGACTGCGGAGCTGCGGGCCTCGCTGCGGGCGCTGTCACCGGCTGCGACTCTCGCCCGCGGATACGCGATCGCGCATCTCGACGGCGGAGCGATCCTCCGCGATGCGGCAGACGCCCCCGCCGGCACGCGCCTCACGATCACCGTCGACCGCGGCTCCATCGCCGCGGTCTCCGACGGCGAGGTGCCCGAGGGTCGCTGACCCGCGGGCTGGCACCCCGGCACGCCGTAGGGAAGCCCCGACGGCACGCCGTAGGATGGAGGGGTGAGCGCGCAGAACGACACCCCGGTGGAGATCCTGTCGTTCGAGGCCGCTCGCGACGAACTCGTGCGCGTCGTCGCCGAGCTCGAGCAGGGCGCCCCCACCCTCGAGCAGTCGCTCGCCTTGTGGGAGCGCGGCGAGGCGCTGGCCGCCCGCTGCGAGGAGTGGCTCCTCGGCGCGAAGCGCCGGCTGGACGCGGCCCGCGCAGCATCCGCGGAGGACGAATCGTGAACAAGCCCGCACCGATCGTCGCCGAGCTGGGTCGCCCGGAGACCCCCGAGGAGACCGCGGCCCGCAAGGCGGCGTCCAGCCGGGCGTACCAGTCGAGCCAGAACGTGCGCAGCCTCATCGCTGCGCTCATCGTCACGCTCGCGGTCCTCGTCGTGATCGTTTTCGCTGTGCCTCGCGGCGAACCGGCATCCGCCCCTCACATCGATGTCGCGGCCATCGCCGCCGACGTCGAGTCGACGATGGACCGCCCGGTCGTCGTGCCCGACCTCGACGACGGATTCTGGCGCGTCAACGCCGCCGAGCTCACCAGCGGCAATCCCGTCGTGTGGGACGTCACGATCGCCCCCAGCGGCGAGGACGAGCGCGGCTTCATCAAGCTCTCCCAGGCGTTCGACGCCGATTCCTCGTGGGCGCCGCAGCGCCTCAACGGCGTCGCCGCCACCGACACGATCACGATCGCCGGACGCGAGTGGGACGTGTACCGGACCGGCGACAAAGGCGACGAGCAGAACATCACCTACGCCATCGGCACGCAGGCCGGCCCCGACTACGTGCTGCTGCGCGGATCGCGGTCGGCCGAATCGACCGGCGATGTCGCCGAGGACCTCTCCGCTCAGCTCGAATCCCTCTCGGAGGAAAGATGACTGAGGCTCTCACTCCCGCCGCTGCCTGGAAGCAGATGCAGGAGGGCAACGCCCGCTTCGTCGCCGATGAACCCCGTCACCCCAATCAGGACGTCGCCCGTCGGCACCACCTGGCCGCCGCGCAGCATCCGGTCGCCACGCTCTTCGGATGCTCGGACTCGCGCCTCGCCGCCGAGATCATCTTCGACCTCGGCCTCGGCGACCTGTTCGTAGTGCGCAACGCCGGGCAGGTGATCGGCGAGTCGATCGTGGCGAGCCTCGAATACGCCGTCGCCGTGCTCGAGGTGCCGTTGATCGTCGTGCTCGCCCACGACTCCTGCGGGGCGGTGCGCGCCGCGATCGACGGCACCGCGATCGATGCCGCTCCCCTGCCTCCGCACATCTGGAAGCTCATCGCCCCGATCGTCCCCGCAGCGCGCAAAGTGCTCGCCGAGGCCGGTGGCACGACCGTCGCCGACATCGACGCCGAGCTCGTCGGCCGCGAGCACCTGCGCAACACCGTCAGCGACCTGCTGCAGTCGTCGGAGCTCATCTCGACCGCCGTCGAAGCGGGACGCCTGGGCATCGTCGGCGCCAACTACCGGCTGGCCGAGGGCACCGCGGTCCCGGTGGTCACCGTCGGCCTCGACTGATCCGCGTGTCTCAGACCATGACCACACCCGCAACCAAGGAAGGTTCGCCATGACCGACATCGAATACCGCATCGAGCACGACACCATGGGTGAGGTGCGCGTGCCCGTGAACGCACTGTACGGGGCGCAGACCCAGCGCGCAGTGGAGAACTTCCCGATCTCGGGCAAGGGCCTGGAGTCCGCGCAGATCGCCGCCCTCGCCCGCATCAAGAAGGCGGCGGCGCTCGCGAACAAGGAGCTCGGCACGCTGGACGGCGCGATCGCCGATGCGATCGCCCAGGCGGCGGATGCCGTGGCATCGGGCGCGCACGACGGGGAGTTCCCCGTCGACACCTACCAGACGGGCTCCGGCACCTCGTCGAACATGAACATGAACGAGGTGCTCGCGACCCTCGCCACCCGCATCCTCGGGGCCAACGTCCACCCGAACGACCACGTGAACGCCTCGCAGTCGTCGAACGACGTGTTCCCGACCTCGGTGCACATCGCCGTCACCCAGGCGCTCATCGACACCCTCATCCCGGCGCTCGACCACCTCGCCGTGGCACTGGAGACGAAGGCCGAGCTGTGGAAGGACGCCGTCAAGTCCGGGCGCACCCACCTCATGGATGCGACCCCCGTCACCCTCGGCCAGGAGTTCGGCGGCTACGCCCGCCAGATCCGCCTGGGCATCGAGCGCGTGCAGGCCGCCCTCCCCCGCGTGGCCGAGGTCCCCCTCGGCGGCACCGCCGTCGGCACCGGCATCAACACCCCGCTCGGCTTCCCGCAGAAGGTCATCGCGCTGCTCGCCGCCGAGACCGAGCTGCCCATCACCGAGGCGAAGGACCACTTCGAGGCCCAGGCCAACCGCGACGGCCTCGTCGAGGCATCCGGCGCGCTGCGCACGATCGCCGTCTCGCTGACGAAGATCAACAACGACCTGCGCTGGATGGGCTCCGGCCCCAACACCGGCCTCGGCGAGTTGCACATCCCCGACCTGCAGCCCGGCTCCTCGATCATGCCCGGCAAGGTCAACCCGGTGGTCCCTGAGGCCGTGCTCATGGTGTGCGCGCGTGTGATCGGCAACGACGCGACCGTCGCCTGGGCCGGTGCCTCCGGATCTTTCGAGCTGAACGTCGCGATCCCGGTCATGGGCACCGCGCTGCTGGAGTCGATCCGTCTGCTCGCCAACGCCTCGCGCGTGCTCGCCGACAAGACCATCGACGGCCTGCAGGCGAACCTCGAGCGCGCCGCCGCGTTCGCGGGCATGAGCCCGTCGATCGTCACGCCGCTGAACAAGCTCATCGGTTACGAGGCGGCGGCGAAGATCGCCAAGCACGCGGTCGCCAAGGGCATCACGGTGCGCGACGCGGTCATCGACCTCGGCTACGTGGAGCGCGGCGAGCTGACGCTCGAGCAGCTCGACGAGAAGCTCGACCTGCTGTCGATGACGCACGCCGGCTGACGTCCGGGCCCCGGTACACCTGCCGCGGGGCAACTGCCCCGGTACACCTGCCGCGGGGCACCCGCCGCGGTACACCTGCACGCCCCGGGTACACCTGCACGACCGTTTCGCCGATTCGGCCGTGCATCTGTGCCCGTGGCGTGCATCTGTACCCTGGGGACTCTCTCTGCACGGATCACGATGCGGAGGATTTTGCCCGATCCCCTGTGGACAGTGCCCCACGGGGGTTTCGGATGCGTCAGAGTCTGTCCCATGCTCGATCCCGCCACTGTCATCACTCGCCTCGGAGGCGTCGCCCGCGGCACGCAGCTGCAGCGCCACGGGATCTCGCGCAAGCGCCTCGCCCAGGAGGTCGGCACCCGGCGCATCCAGCGCGTGCGCGCCGGCGTCTTCGCCGCACCGAGAACGGATGCCGGCATCCGCACCGCTGCCGCGCACGGCGGCGCACTCACCTGCGGTTCCGCGCTGCGACTGCATGGGGTGTGGGTCCTCGATGACGATGCCTTGCATGTCTGGCTCGGTGAGAACGGCCGCAGGCATCCGCACCCAGGCTGCGCCTGCACCGTGCACAACTTCCGCGGACGAACCCGCTTCAGCGCAGTCGATGTCGAGACGGCGCTCGTGCACCTGCACGCCTGCGGCGGGGATGAGGCGTTCTTCGCCGCGTTCGAGTCAGCATGCAACCGCGGCCTGCTGCCGCGCGCTGCCCGAGCCCGGATCCGCCTGGCCCTGCCGGAGGGCGCCCGATGGCTGGTTGATCTTGCGCGCGGAGATGCGCAGAGCGGGCTGGAATCGCTGTTGCGGCTGCGCCTGCACATACTCGGCATCCAACTGGAATGTCAGGTGCAGATCGACGGTGTCGGCCGCGTCGACTTCGTGCTCGGCGGCCGGCTCATCCTCGAAGCCGACGGCAAGGAGAACCACGACGGTCTGTCGAAGCGTCACAAAGATCTGGTGCGGGATGCC
Organism: Microbacterium sp.; assembly: GCF_047607465.1. GTDB lineage: Bacteria > Actinomycetota > Actinomycetes > Actinomycetales > Microbacteriaceae > Microbacterium. Next base: position 54,241 of record NZ_JASGCY010000033.1, read on the forward strand.
GCGGCGTCCCGCCTCGGCTACGAGACTCTGCACTTCGACTACGCACAGATCGTCTACAACTGGGACACGGTCCAGTCCGCGATTCTCGCCGCGCTCGCGCGGCTTCGCGCCTGACCGACCCCGATCCCAACACGGCTGCGGCCTCGGCACGGCCCGGCCCGGCACAGGTGCACGACCGGGACACAGATGCACGACCGAATACCCGAATCCGCCGTGCATCCGTTCCCAGGTCGTGCATCTGTGCCGAGAGAGGACCCCGGCAACGGATGCCGCGGCGCCCTGTGTCCTCAGCTGAGCTCGGACCCCTCGAGCAGCTCCGTGACGAGAGCCGCGATCGCGGAGCGCTCGGAGCGGGTCAGGGTGACGTGGGCGAACAGGTCGTGACCCTTGAGCGTCTCGATCACGCTGGCGATGCCGTCGTGCCGGCCGACGCGCAGGTTGTCGCGCTGACCGACATCGTGGGTGAGGATGACCCGCGAGTTCTGGCCCATGCGGCTGAGCACCGTGAGCAGCACGTTGCGCTCCAGCGACTGCGCCTCGTCGACGATCACGAACGCATCGTGCAGAGAGCGACCGCGGATGTGCGTCAGCGGAAGCACCTCGAGGATGCCGCGCTCGACCACCTCCTCCATGACGTTGCCCGAGACGACGGAGCCGAGGGTGTCGAAGACCGCCTGGCCCCACGGACCCATCTTCTCGTCGCGGTCTCCGGGGAGGTATCCGAGATCCTGCCCGCCGACGGCGAAGAGCGGACGGAAGACGATGATCTTCTTCTGCTGCTGACGCTCGAGCACGGCTTCGAGTCCGGCGCACAGCGCCAGAGCCGACTTGCCTGTTCCCGCCCGACCGCCGAGCGAGACGATGCCGACATCGGGGTCGAGCAGCAGATCGATCGCGATGCGCTGCTCCGCCGAGCGCCCGTGCATCCCGAAGACCTCCCGGTCGCCGCGCACGAGCCGGTACTCGCCGTCGCCGGTGACCCGGCCGAGCGCGGATCCGCGCTCGGAATGGATGATAAGCCCCGTGTTGACCGGCAGACCGCGCGCGTCATCGCTGAGGCCGACCTCGCTCTCGTAGAGGTCGCTGATCTCGTCGCCGGAGAGGTCGAGTGTCGTGATGCCGGTCCACCCGGAGTCGACCGCCTGCTCGGCGAGGTACTCCTCGGCGCGGAGTCCGAGCGAGGCCGCCTTCACCCGCATCGGCAGATCCTTGGAGACGATCGTGACGTCCTGGCCGTCCTGCGCGAGATGCATCGCGACGGAGAGTATCCGGCTGTCGTTGTCGCTGAGACGGATGCCGGCGGGAAGGACCGACGTGTCGGCGTTCGCGAGCTCAACGCGGAGCGTACCGCCCTCGCCCACCTCCACCGGGAAGTCCAGGCGCCCGTGCTCGATGCGCAGGTCATCCAGGTGACGCAGCGCCTGACGGGCGAAGTAGCCGATCTCCGGGTCGTTGCGCTTGCCCTCGAGCTCGCTGATGACCACGACGGGCAGCACCACCGAGTGCTCGGCGAATCGGAAGAACGCCTGCGGATCGCTCAGCAGCACCGAGGTGTCGAGCACGTAGGTGCGGAGGTCCTGATCGAGGCCATCGGATGAGGCCCGTCGCGGCGTCTTGCGGGTGGACTGCTGCTGCGCGGTGCCGTTGTGCTGCGCTGTACGTGAGGTCACGACCACTCCCGACCCGGGGGATTCCCGGCTATGCGAACGAGTCGACCAGGGGGTCACGAGTCGCGAACCTGGAGGCCGACTCGACCGGGCGCCTTGCCCGATGCCTTGACCGTACGTCGGCGGGCCGGATTAACCGCGGCTCGACACGCCGCCGATCGTTACGGGCGGATGAACGTCTCGTTGCCGAACGCGATCAGCGGCCGAAGCGGCGATCTCGGTCGGCGTAGTCGCGGATGGCGCGGAGGAAGTCGACCTGCCGGAGGTCCGGCCCCAACGCCTCGACGAAGTAGAACTCGCTGTGCGCGCTCTGCCAGAGCAGGAAGTCGCTGAGCCGCTGCTCGCCGCTGGTGCGGATCACGAGATCGGGATCGGGCTGCCCGCCCGTATAGAGGTGCTCGCCGATCATCTCGGGCGTGAGGTGCGCCGCCAGCTCCTCGAGAGTGCCGCCCGATGCCTCGTGGCCGGCGATGATGCTGCGCACGGCGTCGACGATCTCGTTGCGCCCGCCGTACCCGACGGCGAGGTTCACGTGCAGGCCGGTGTGCGCGCGCGTGCGCTCCTCGGCATCCGCCAGCACCGCGGCGAGCTCGGCGGGCAGGATCTCGGCGCGGCCCACGTGCTTGACCCGCCAGTTGCCCTCCCTCGAAAGTCCGTCGGCGAGTTCGGCGATGATCTCGATGAGATCGGCGAGCTCGGCGGAGTCGCGCTTTCGCAGATTGTCGGCCGACAGCAGGTACAGAGAGACGACGCGGATGCCGAGCTCGTCGCACCAGCCGAGGAACTCCCGCATCTTGGCGGCGCCGGCCCGATGTCCCTCGGCCGGCGTCGCGTAGCCGAGCTGGCGCGCCCAGCGGCGATTGCCGTCGATCATCATCGCAACGTGGTGCGGCATGGTCACCGGATCGAGGTGACGGCGCAGCCGGCTGCTGTACAGACGATACAGCGGCCCGCGCCCCTGACTCTCGCGTGACATCACCTCCCTACGCTACCGCGAGAGGGCCACGATCGCCCGGCGCGAACGACCGGGTCATGTACGTCACGTGGCATACGCGGCCGCATAGAGTGAGCACGTGAGCACTCCCGACTCCTCGCCTCCCGACGTCCCTCAGCTTCCGCTGCTCGATGCCGCGGCGAAGGACGCGGCCATCGATACCAGACCCTCCTGGCGCGGCTGGATCCATGCCGGCATCTTCCCCGTCGCGATCGCCGCGGGCGTGCTGCTCATCGTGTTCGCGCAGGGGGGTGCCGCGAAGGCCGCCGCCGCCGTGTTCATGACGACCTCTCTGCTGCTGTTCGGCAATTCGGCCCTGTACCACCGGTTCGATTGGGGGCCGAAGACCAAGGTCGTGCTCAAGCGCATCGACCATGCGAACATCCTGCTGCTGATCGCCGGCACCTACACACCGCTCGCCGTGCTGGCGCTGCCGCCGCAGAAGGGCCTGCTGCTGCTCGTGCTCGTGTGGAGCGGCACTGTGCTCGGCATCCTGTTCCGCGTCTTCTGGATCCACGCCCCGCGTTGGCTCTACGTCGCGCTGTACCTGCTGCTCGGCTGGGCCGCGGTGATGTACATCGTCGACCTGCTCGAGGCGAACGTCGCGATGATGATCCTCGTCATCGTCGGCGGTCTGCTCTACACAGGCGGCGCGATCGTGTACGCGATGAAGCGCCCCAATCCCTGGCCCGGCCACTTCGGCTTCCACGAGATCTTCCACGTGTGCACGGTGCTCGCGTTCCTCTGCCACTGGACGGCGTGCCTGCTCATCGCCCTGCATCCGCTGTCGCCCTCGCTCGGCGCGTGACCCGCCGTGCAGGTCGGCGCGAAGAGGTTCGCGCTCAGCGCAGGGGTCGGTCGTCGCCGCTGTCCGTGATGGAAACGCCGTCGTCGGTGTCGGCGGCGCGGCCGGCACCGAGGGCCGCCTCTTCGGCGTCGAGCTCCGCACGGACCTCCTCGCGGTAGCGGACGCGGCGGATGCGGCGGTTCATGTCGGCGACCAGCAGGATCACCACGACGACGAGGAACGCGACCGCGGCGAAGCCGACGAAGCCCGGCGTGACGAGCTCCGGTGCCACCGTCATCGACGGAGCGGGCATCGGCGTGGCGGTCAGATCGCGCATGTGTCGGCCTTTCATAGACAGGTCGATTAACCTGTGTTCACCAGCCTAACGATCGGAAGACGCCGCCGTGACCACCGCCCAGGAGCTCGACGAGCGCTACGGACGTACCCGCCGTCGGCGCACGCCATGGATCGTCGCGATCGTCGTCGCCGTGCTCGCCGTGGGCGCGTTCGCGTGGACGACAGCCGTGCGCGAGATGCAGTCGGTGGATGCCGATGACCTCGGCTTCGACCTCGTCGACGCGCACGGCGTGGAGGTGCGCTTCCAGATCACCGGGGTCCAGGGCAAAGATGTCACCTGCGTGGTGCAGGCCCTCGACGAGGAGTTCGGCATCGTCGGTTGGAAGGTCGTTGAGGTGCCGGCCGGGTCCGCCCACTCGCAGGCGATCTCGACGACCGTGCCGACGGTCGCGCAGGCCACGACGGGTTTGGTGAACACCTGCTGGGTCGCCTAGACTCGCTGCAGACAGACGACGCCCTGGCACCGTGCCGGGGCGTCTTGGCATATCCCCCGGTTCTCGGGGTCCCGACCGAAGGAGCTTCGTCATGTCAACCGATGCTCAGGTTCCCTTCCTCACGCAGGAAGCGTATGACCGGCTCGTCGCTGAGCTGGAGCACCTGTCCACGACCGGCCGCGACGAGATCGCCAAGCGCATCGAGGCTGCGCGCGAAGAGGGCGACCTCAAGGAGAACGGCGGCTACCACGCCGCGAAGGACGAGCAGGGCAAGCAGGAGGCGCGCATCCGTACGCTGGAGAGCCTGCTGAAGACGGCGAAGGTCGGCGAGGCCCCGGCCAGCCGCGGCATCGTCGAGCCCGGTACCGTCGTCACCGCGGTCGTCGCCGGCGACGAAGAGGTCTTCCTGCTCGGCAGCCGCGAGATCGCGGTCGGCAGCGACCTCGACGTGTACAGCGAGGCGAGCCCGCTGGGCCAGGCCATCCTCGGGCTCAAGGTCGGCGAGAAGTCGAGCTACGAGGCGCCGAACGGCCGCTCGATCGCCGTCGAGATCCTCAAGGTCGAGACCTACACCGGCTGAGTCCGCCCGAGCGCGGCGGTCGCACCCTCTAACGGGTTGCGGCCGCCGTTCTCGTTGTTGCGCTACTCGTCCCCCCGCGTCGCGCTGCTCGTTCCTGCGTCGCGCTACTCGTTCCCGCGTCGCGCTGCTCTTTCCCGCGTCGCGCTACTCATTCCCGCCCGCGCTGCTGAAGTTTCAGCAGCGCATGCACAGAACAGCAGCGCGACATCGTTCCCGCTCGCGCTGCTCCTTCCCAGTCCCGCTGCTCATTCCCGCGTCGCGCTGTCCTTCTCGACGTCGCGCTACTCGTTCCCGCTCGCGCTGCTGAAGTTTCAGCAGCGCATGCACAGAAGAGCAGCGCGACACAGAGAAGAGCAGCGCGACGCACAGAACAGCAGCGCAAACCGGACGAGGGCGTACGCATCCTCCGCGCGTGCGCCCTGCATATCAGTCCGGGACGATGATGGGTCAGTCCGGGACGATGATGGGCTCGAAGCCCGCCCGGCGCAGCGTATCGAGAGTGAGCTCGGAGTGCTCCGCTCCGCGCGTCTCGACGCTGAGCTCGAGGATCACGTCGCTGATCTGCAGGCCGTGGCCGTGGCGCGTGTGCATCGCCTCGATGACGTTCGCCCCTGCCTCGGCGATGAGCTCGGAGACGCGCGCGAGCTGACCGGGGCGGTCGGGCAGCGGGATGCGGATCGTGAGATAGCGACCGGATGCCGCCAGCCCGTGCGAGACGACGCGCTGCAGCAGCAGCGGGTCGATGTTGCCGCCGCTGAGCACGGACATGGTCAGCCCGCTCGCCTGCACCTTGCCCGCGAGGATCGCGGCGACGCCGGCGGCGCCGGCGGGCTCGACGACGACCTTCGCCTGCTCGAGCAGGATGAGGATCGCCCGGGCGAGATCGTCGTCGGTGACGGTGACGACCTCATCGACGAGCTCCTTGACGATCTCGAAGGGCAACGCACCGGGACGGGCGACGAGGATGCCGTCGGCGATCGTCGGGCGCGTCTCGATGTCGACCGGGTGGCCCGCTTCGAGCGAGGGCGGCATCGCGGCGGCGTTCTCGGCCTGCACGCCGATGATGCGCACGGTGCGGCCGCGTTCGGCGGCGCGCGCCTTCACCGCGGCGGCGACGCCGGCGATGAGCCCGCCTCCGCCGATGCCGAGCAGGATCGTGTCGACCTCGGGGGCGTCATCGAGCAGTTCGAGCCCGAGCGTGCCCTGCCCGATGATGACGTCGCGGTGATCGAACGGGTGAATCATCACGGCGCCGGTGCGCTGCGCGTAATCCTCGGCGAGGCGCAACGACGTCGCGACGGTCTCACCCTCGAGCACGACCTCGGCCCCGTAGCCACGCGTGGCGAGGAGCTTCGGCACCGGCACGCCGAGCGGCATGAAGATCGTCGCCGAGATCCCCAGCGCCTGCGCGGCGAGGGCGACACCCTGGGCGTGGTTGCCGGCGGATGCTGCGACGACGCCGCGCGCGCGCTCCTCAGCGCTCAGACGCGAGAGCCGGTAGGCGGCGCCGCGGATCTTGAACGAGCCCGTGCGCTGCAGGTTCTCCATCTTGAGCACGACCGGCGCCCCCAGGATGTCGCCCAGCGCGCGCGACGGCAGCGTCGGCGTGTGCGTGATCACCTCCGCGAGCGTCTGAGCGGCGAGCTCGAACTCCGTCAGGGTGGGCACTGCACTCATCGATTGCTCCTTCTCCGCTCCCGCGGAACCGTACTCCAGATCAGGTCGGCGTCCGGCTGATCGCCGGTGCGCCACGAGCCGGTGCTCACCGCCACGGCGGCCACGTTCACGAAGGCCGCCAGCGGCACTGCGAACAGCGCACCGGGGATGCCGCCCACCATGGATCCGCCCGCGACGACGAGGACGACCGCGAGCGGGTGCACCTTCACCGCCGAGCCCATCATGATCGGCTGGAGGATGTGCCCCTCGACCTGCTGCACAGCGATCACCACCCCGAGCATCGCGAGCGCGATCCAGGGTCCGTTGTAGACGAGCGCGAGCAGCACGGCCAGGGCGCCGGTGACCACGGCACCGACGATCGGCACGAAGGACCCGAGGAAGACGAGGACGGCGACCGGGATCGCCAGCGGCACGCCGAGCAGCAGGGCGCCGAGGCCGATGCCGACGGCGTCGATCGCGGCGACGAAGAGCTGCGTGCGGGCGTAGTTGACGATCGTCGTCCAGCCGTTGCGGGCGGCGCCGTCGGCTGCTGGGCGCGCAGCCCGCGGGAAGAGCCGCAGCGTCCAGCGCCAGATTCCTGCGCCGTCGGCGAGCAGGCAGATGAGGATGAACAGCGCCAGCACCGCACCGGTGGCGACGTGCGCCGCGGTCGTGCCGACACTGAGGGCTCCGCTCCAGAGCAGGTCGGCCTGCTCTGAGAGGAAGCTCCGCCCTTGGAGGATGTACTCTTCGATCTGCTTCGAAGTGAGACGCAGGGGGCCGTCCATGAGGAAGACCTGGAAGTCCTCGACGGCCTGCGCGGAGCGGGCGCGCACGTCGTCCATCTGCTGATTGATCTGCCAGATCACCAGGGTCAGCAGCACGGCGACGATCCCGAGCATCCCGACTAGCGACAGCGTCACCGCCGCCCAGCGCGGTACGCGCCTTCGCAGCATCCAGGAGAACGCCGGCCACAGCAGGGCCGTGATGAGGATGCCGACCATGAGCGGCACCACCAGCAGCTTCAGCTGGATGACGGTCCAGATGACGCCGGCGACGACCGCGGCGATGAGGAGCATGCGCCAGGCATAGGCGGCCGTGATGCGCAGTCCCATCGGGACGGCTTCGTCGGCCTCGGTCGTGACAGTGCGATCAGTCGAGATCGGGCGGGGGCGAAAGAGATCCCTCAGCCGTGGACGCTGCTCTTCGCTCATCCGTCGATTCTACGGCGATCGCGCACCCCGATCGTCAACGTCGGTGGCCGCGGTTACTCTGTCGACGTGACAGACACACTCAGCGCCGCCCAGGCCCGCCGCATCGCACTGGCGGCGCAGGGCTTCACGCGCTCACGCCCGGCATCCGTCTCCGCGCGCTCCCTGCACGGGGCGATGCAGCGCCTTGGCGTGCTGCAGATCGACTCGGTGAACGTGTTCGCGCGCTCGCACTACATGCCGATGTTCTCGCGTCTGGGCTCATACGAGCCCGCGCTCCTCGACCGCGTCTTCTTCTCGCGCCGCAGCCGCTACGTCGAGTACCTCGCCCACGAGGCGACGTTCATGCCTGTGGACGACTGGCCGCTGTGGCGCTTCCGCCGCGACCACTTCGCCCGCAAGCTCGCCGCGCCCGACTCGTGGGCCACAGCGAACCGGCGCACGCTCGACTGGGTGCGCGACGAGCTGCGCTCGCGGGGGCCCGTGCGCCCCGCAGACATCCGCGCCGACGCTCCTCGCGAACGGGGCACCTGGTGGGACTGGGACGACACCAAGATCGCCCTCGAGCAGTTGTGGCGCACGGGCGAGGTCGCCGTCGCCGGGCGCAAGGGCTTCGAGCGCACCTACGCGCTGGCCGAGCAGGTCGTGCCCGCAGACGTCCTCGCCCAGGAGGTGCCGATCAAGACCGCGATGCGCGAGCTGGTGCGCCGCGCCGCGCGCTCGTCGGGCGTCGCCACGGCCGCAGATCTCGCCGACTACTACCGCATCCGCGATCGTGCCGCCGTCACGCAGGCGATCGCCGAATTGACGGATGCCGGCGAGCTCGTGCCCGTGCAGGTGCAGGGATGGCAGCGCCAGGGGCGCCCGCTCGCGGCCTGGCGCCACGTCGAGGCGGCCCTCCCCCGCCGCGTGGACGCCGCGGCGCTGCTGACGCCGTTCGATCCCGTGGTGTGGTTCCGCGACCGGGCGCTGCGCGCCTTCGAACTCGACTACCGCATCGAGATCTACGTCCCGGCGCACAAGCGCCGGTACGGCTACTACTGTCTGCCGGTGCTCGTCGGCGATCGGATCGTCGCCCGCGTCGATCTCAAGGCCGAGCGCGCGACCTCGACGCTGCAGGTGCAGTCGGCATGGTGGGAACCGCAGGCCCGGCCGTCCGACGACGCGGAGCGCATCGCCGCAGAACTCGCCCTCGCCGCCTCCTGGCAGGGGCTGGAGCATGTGTCGGTGTCGGGGTGGGGCACCGCCGCCGACGACGTGCACCGCGCGCTCGGCACGCATCCGTCCGTGCGCCGACACGTCCACGCCCGCGAGGTCACGATGTGACCGCTTGGTCGAACGCGCAGGCGAAACGTCAGAACTGCACGCGCGGGGGCGCCGAGACGGCGCCGCTGTCGGCCACCTCGAAGAACTCCCGCTCGGTGAAGCCGAGACCCCGCGCGAACATGTTGTTGGGGAACACCTTGATCTTGGTGTTGAAGTCGCGCACACCGCCGTTGTAGAGCCGGCGCGCCGCCTGCACCTTGTCCTCAGTGTCGACGAAGGCGTGCTGCAGCTGGAGGAAGTTGTGGCTGGCCTGGAGCTGCGGATACGCCTCGGCGACCGCGAAGAGACTGCGCAGCGCCTGCTGCAGGTGCCCCTCGGCGATGCCTGCGGCTCCGGGGCCTGCGGCCGACAGCGTCTCGGCGCGCGCACGGGTGACGTTCTCGAAGACCGCCTTCTCGTGCGCGGCGTAGCCCTTCACCGTCTCGATGAGGTTGGGGATGAGATCTGCTCTGCGCGTGAGCTGAACGGTGATGCCGCTCCATGCCTCATCGACGCGGACGTTGAGCTGCACCAGCGAGTTGTACGTCGCCCAGAGATAGATTCCGATGAGCACAACCAGAGCGACGACGATCAGTACCGGCACGAGCCATTCCATCAGTGCCCCCCTTCCTCGTGTTTCCCCCCATCCTAACGACGCTGTCTGCGCGTGGACTGGGTGCGCGGTCCGTCAGGGGCCGAGGACGCGCCCGAGATAGCGGTTCGCGAAGCGGCGTTCCGGGTCGAGGCGGTCGCGCAGCGCAAGGAAGTCGTCGAAACGGGGATAGCGCTCGCGCAGCTGGCTCGCGCTCAGCGTGTGCAGCTTGCCCCAGTGCGGCCGCCCTCCGTGCTCGAACATGATCCGCTCCACGGCCTCGAAGTACGGCGTCGGATCGGCGCGCCAGTACCGGTGCACCGCGATGTACCCGCTCTCCCGGCCGTAGGCGGTGGAGAGCCAGCGGTCGTCCTGCCGGGCGAAGCGCACCTCGATGGGGAACTCGATGCGCCAGCCACGTTCGGCGATCAGCTGCTGCACCGCGCGGAACGCGGGGACGACGTTCTCGACCGGCAACGCGTACTCCATCTCGCGGAAGCGCACCGTGCGGCTCTGCGTGAGCACGCGGTGCGAGAGATCGGTGTAGGCGCGGTCGCCCGTGAGCTTCACGGCGAGCCTGCTGAACGGCGGAGTGATCGCGGGCGCCGCCTGCGCCGCCGCGCACACCACCCGGTAGACGCCGTTCGACAGGAGCGTCTCGTCGATCCACTTGCCCACCACAGGCAGCGGCTCGCGCCTGGTCGACTCCGGCAGTCTGGTCTGTGTCTTGGTCAGGGCGACGTCGGTGTGCGGGAACCAGTAGAACTCGAAGTGATCGGATGCCGCGACCCGCTCGTCGAGCGTGGCCAGCACGTCGTCGAGGGGCGCCGGCTCATCGACGGCACGCATGACGAACGCCGGCACGCACTGCAGGGTGACCTCGACGATGATGCCGAGCGCTCCGAGACCGACGGCCACCGCCGGGAGGAGATCGGCGTCGTGCTCGTCATCGATGCGCAGGAACTCCCCGGCGGCGGTGATCATCGTGAGGCCGACGACCTGCGTGGCGAGGCCGCCGAAGCCTGCCCCTGTGCCGTGCGTGCCGGTCGAGATCGCTCCGGAGATCGACTGGCGGTCGATGTCGCCGAGGTTCTGCATCGCCAGACCGTAGGGCGCCAGCAGCGCGGGGATCCGGTGCAGCCGGGTGCCGGCGAGCAGCGTGACGCGCCCGGTGCCGGCATCCGCCGAGACGAGCCCCTGCAGATCGTCGAGCTCCAGCAGAACGCCGGGCGCGACGGCGATACCGGTGAAACTGTGCCCTGCACCGACCGCCTTGATCGCGAGCCCCTGCGACGCAGCCGCCTGCACGGCGCGCTGCACGCCCTCGGGAGTGCGCGGCCGTTCCACCCTGACCGGCTTGACCGATGCCGAACGCGCCCAGTTCTGCCAGGTCCCGCCGATTCTCGTCACAGGAACGCCTTTCCTTCGCCGCGATACGTGGGCAGCTCGTCGATGACCTCATCGCCCGAGACGAGATGGTAGCGCTCGACCCGCTCGGCGGGTTCGCCGCTCTTGGCATGACGGAACCAGACGCGGTCTCCGATGCCGAGGCGCTCCGCGGCGGCTCCCTGCAGCGGCGTCTGCACCTCGCCGGCGGCCTCCCTCGGGAGGGTGGCGAGGCCCGGTGGCCACACCGGCGCCGGCTGACGCGACGCGACGGCGGGTCCCGACGCGATCCATCCGCCGCCGAGGACGGTGACGATGTCGGATGCCGGGCGGCGCACGACGTCGAACGCGAAGGCTGCGGCAGGAGCCGGGCGGAAGGAGCGGTAGCCGTCGAAGAGATGACCGCCCAGCAGACCGCTGCCGGCGCTGGCCTCGGTGAGCGACGGATCGGATCCGCTGAACTCCAGCGATCCGGTGCCGCCGCCGTTGATGAACTCGAGCGGCGCGACACGGGTGACGGCTTCGACGATGGCGGCACGGCGTGCGAGCAGCTCGTGGCGAGATCTCGCCTGCACCGCGCGGATCAACGGGGCGTCGGCGCCGGCGTTGTCGCCCTGGCCGGCGATCTGCGCATCGTACATCTGCAGTCCGACCAGGCGGAATCCATCGCGTCGGACGATCGCGCGTGCGAAGCCGGCGACCTCCGCAGACGTGAAAAGGCCGGATCGGCGCACGCCGATGTGGCCGAGAAGCGGCGACCGCAGCGACGCGTCGACATCGATGGCGACGCGGATCTCGGGGCGCGAGGAGGGACCGGCGACGCTGTCGACGATGTCGAGGTGGGCGGGATCGTCCACCATGAGCGTAATGCGTCGAGCGGCCTCCTCATCGGCGAACAGCCGCTCCAGGCCCTCGCGGTCGACCGTCGGGTACCCGAGCAAGATGTCGTCGTGGTCGGCCGCCAGCCACAGCGCCTCATCGAGCGTGAACGCGAGGATGCCGCGGAACCCCGGCAGCGCGAGCACCGCGTCGAGCACCGCCCGCACCCGCACCGACTTCGACGCCACCCGGATCGGCAGTCCGCCCGCGCGCACGAGCAGGTCTAAGACGTTGTGCCGCAGCGCCTCCCGATCGATCACGGCGACCGGTGCCGGCAGGTGCCCGGTCGCAGCGGACAACCGGGGCCAGTACCGGCCCGGGTCGTGCCACTCGGGGGCGACGGCGGCGGGCCTCAGTTCTTCGGTGAGGTCGAGCACTCCCCCACACTACGACCTCCGTGGATCCGATGTCGCCTCGGGCGGAACCGGGTCGCAACCGGCATCCGCTTGTAGGCTGACAGCGATGCCCCCGTAGCCCAATGGCAGAGGCAGGCGACTTAAAATCGCTTCAGTCTGGGTTCGAGTCCCAGCGGGGGCACGGTATGCACCTGTTCAGAAGGTCGTTCTCAGTGCGTCGGACCGGGTAGTTCTGACCCAATTCGCTATTTACTCGCTGCTTTCGACCCAGGCGGCACCCGGCAAGTAAGTCGCGACGGCCTTCCGGAGCGTCCTCGAGGTGATCGCCGCACAGGGTGTGCCCGCTAGTGCCGCCCACCAGTTCCGACCGGGGCCGTTTCTTCGTTCCAGGCTGGATAATCGACGCATGTATGGCGAACGTGTCGCGCGCTGGGAGCGTATGGTGGAGTGGCCTCTCATGGGTGCGGCGGTCGCCTTCCTCCTCGCCTATGCGGTTCAGATTCTGGTGAGGCCGGACGGGATCGTCGCGACGACCTGTGAGCTGCTGCTCTGTGTCACCTGGGTCCTGTTCGCCGTCGACTACGTCGTCCGACTGGCGGTCGCGGAGAGCCGTCGGCAGTGGTTCTACCGGCACCTGCTCGACCTCGCGATTGTTGTACTCCCGATGCTCCGGCCGCTCCGGTTGATGCGGTTCCTCACGATCATCGCGCTCATCCAGCGCGGGGCTGGCACGATGCTCCGTGGGAAGGTCGTCGTCTACACAGTCGGTGCGACCGTCATGATGATCTTCCTCGCTGCGCTTGCCGTCCTCGACGCGGAGCAGGGGGCCGACGGCAGCATCCAGACCTTCGGGGACGCCCTTTGGAGGGCGTTCGTGACGATCACCACCGTGGGATACGGCGACCTCTCGCCGGTCACGCCGACGGGGCGCGTTGTGGCCGCGGGTCTGATGATCGGCGGAATCGCGCTGATCGGTGTCGTGACAGCGACACTGGCCTCGTGGATCGTCGACAAGGTGTCGGTCGAGTCGGAGTCCACGGCCGCGGCGACAGAGGCCCAGGTGAAGGCGCTGCACGCCGAGGTCATCGGGCTGCGGGAGCAGATCGCGGAGCTTTCGAGTCCCAGCGGGGGCACTCAGCGCTCGTCGGGGCCCGGATCGAGGGTGCCGAGGAGCGCCGTGACCGCACCCAGCGATCGCGGGATCAGCCGGTAGTACGCCCAGGTCCCCCGCTGCGAACGCGAGAGGAATCCCGCGTCGACGAGGATGCGCAGATGGTGGGACACGGTGGACTGCTGCAGCCCGAGCGGGGCGGTGAGGTCGCACACGCAGGCCTCGCCATCGACGTGCGCGGCCACCATCGAGAGGATCCGCAGGCGTGCGGGGTCGGCCAGCGCCTTCAGCACGGCCGCGAACTGCGCGGCCGACTCCGCCCCGATCGGCTCCCCGGCCATCGGCGAACAGCAGGCGGCGAGGTCGCGCACGGGGATCAGCGTCGGCGAGGTCATGCGTCTATGATCGCATATATTGACAGATATCGATGCATGGGTGAAGCTTGCATCGATGAACATCGATACATTCTCCGCAGACGCCACCTCCGCCACCCGCGTGGTGCTGTTGTTCGTCTGCGTGCACAATGCCGGCAGATCCCAGATGGCCGCGGGCTTCGCCCGCGCGCTCGGCACTGACCGGGTGGAGGTGCGCTCCGGCGGCTCCGAGCCGGCTGAGCGGGTGAACCCGGCCGCGGTGGCCGTGATGGCGGAGAAGGGCATCGACATCCGTGCCGCCGTGCCACAGCCGCTCGACGGCGTGAGCGATGCCGACGTCGTCATCACGATGGGATGCGGCGACGCCTGCCCGGTGCTTCCCGGAAGACGCTACGAGGACTGGGAACTGCCCGACCCGGCCGGACGCGACATCGACTTCGTGCGCGGAGTGCGCGACGAGATCGAACGCCGGGTCCGCGCCCTCCTCGACGACCTCATCGACAGGGAGGAGGTGGATCATGTGTGAGAGCTCGGAGAGCTGCTGCGACGGTGTGCCCTGCTGCTGACGGCATCCGGCCGCGTCCCGACGACGAACGCCCCGGCTCCGGAAGGAGTCGGGGCGTTCGTAGGAGGACGTCACTTGGTGGCGGCGGCTCCGGCCTTGGCGGCGTCGGGCTCGGCATCCGCCTTCTTCGGCGCGATCGTCGCGACCGGGGGCGTCTGCGCGGGCGCCGCCGGACGCGGACGCGCGGCGAACTCCTCGAAGACGTAGCGAGGGCTCTGGACCGTCTCGAGGTTCACGAGGTCGCGACCGAGCCAGAGGTTGTGCCACCAGCCCCACAGCACGCGCCACTTGCGCTCCCACGTCGGCATCGCGAGGCCGTGGTACCCGCGGTGGGCGACCCAGGCGACGAAGCCCTTGAGCGCGAGGCCGCCGGACTGGAAGACGCCGTTGTAGAGGCCGAGGCCGGCCACGGCGCCGAGGTTCTTGTGGAAGTACTCCTTGGGCTGCTCCCCACGCAGCACAGCGACGAGGTTCTTCGCCAGGAGCTTGGCCTGACGCACCGCATGCTGGGCGTTGGGCACGCACATGCCGCCCACGCCGCCGCCGGTGAGGTCGGGGACGGCCGAGACGTCGCCGGCGGCCCATGCACCTTCGACGAACTCCTCGGCGGTGCCGACGCGGAGGTCGGCGCGCGTCTGGATGCGACCGCGCTCCTCGACGGGCAGGTCGCCGCCGCGCACCACGGTCGGGTTCGCCATGACACCGGCGGTCCAGACGATGAGGTCGGTCGGGATGACCTCGCCAGTGGAGAGCTCGACGTTGCCGTCGACCGCACCGGTGACCTGGGTGTCGAGGTGCACGTTGGCGCCGCGCTTGGCGAGATCCTTGAGGACCCACTCGCTCGTGGGCAGCGACACCTCGGGCATGATGCGGCCCATGGCCTCGATGAGGTGGAAGTGGGTGTCGTCGAAGTTCAGCTGCGGGTACTTGGACAGCAGCGACGAGGCGAGCGAGCGCAGCTCGGCGAACACCTCGATGCCGGCGAACCCGCCGCCGACGACGACGACGGTGAGCAGACGGTCACGCACGGGGCCGGCCGGAACCGATGCGGCCTTGTCGAAGTTCGACATCAGGCGGTCGCGGATCGCCACGGCCTCCTCGATCGTCTTCAGGCCGATCGCGTTGTCGGCGATGCCCGGGATCGGGAACGTGCGCGAGACGGCGCCGGCGGTGACCACGATCTGGTCGTACGTGAACTCATACGGCTCGCCGATCGGCGGCGTGATGGTGGCGACCTTGTTCGCGTGATCGATGCCGGTCACCTTGGCGGTGATGACGTTGGTCCGCTTGAGGTGACGACGGTGCGCGACGACCGAATGACGTGCCTCGATGGATCCTGCAGCGACCTCGGGGAGGAACGGCTGGTACGTCATGTAGGGCAGCGGGTCGACCATCGTCACCTGGGCTTCGCCCCGGCGAAGGTGCTTCTCGAGCTTCCACGCCGTGTAGAAGCCTGCGTAGCCTCCACCGACGATCAGAATCTTGGGCACAGTGCTGTTCTGAGGCACAGGGTGACAACTCCTCGGAGTCAGGAATTCGGCGTGCGAAAGCGCGCCGATCGGATGCGCCGGGCAGCTGCAGTGACGCCAAGCGCTATCAGGATACCAGGGACGGTGAGCGCGATGAGCGGGAGGGTGCCGTACCGCAGCGAATCGGCGCTCGGCAGCCAAGGCGAACCGGGTTTGCTGGGCGCATCGGCGGCCGGCAGCGGCGGCACGGCGACCGGCGCGGATGTCGGCACCGGCTCGGGCTCGGTCGACGCGCGGCGGAACAGACGCACCCACTCGGCGAGATCTCCCATCGGGTTCTTGTCGACCGTCGGGACGTCGTCGGACACGGCCGCTGCGGCATCGAGCAGTCCGTACCCGTACAGCACGTCGGGCACCGAGGTCATGTCCGCCGTGGGGACCGCGGTCCTGATGAGGCGGTTGATGACGTTGGCCGCGTCCAGATCGGGGTGCGCCGCACGCACGAGGGCCGCTGCCCCCGCCACGATCGGCGCGGCCCCGCTGGTGCCGTCCCACAGCGCCAGCGTGCCGTCGGCCGACATGCCGATGAGTCCCTCGCTCGGCGCCGACACCCCGATCGTGATGCCCTGGGTGGAGGCCTCCAGACTCGCTGATCCCGTCTGGTCGACCCCGCCGACGGTGAGCACCCCCGGGATCGTCGCCGGGGCGCCGACGATGTTCGTGCCGCTGCCCCTGTTGCCCGCGGCGACGATGACGACCACGTCGTGCTCGAACGCATAGAGGAACGCCTCGTCCCAGCTCTCGTCCCAGTCCAGCGTGTTCGTCGTGAACGACAGGTTGATGATGTCGGCGCCATGGTCGACCGCCCAGCGCATGCCCTCGGCGATCTGCTCGGTGAAGGGGACGGATGCCGCGGCGCCGAAGCCGACCGATACCGACAGCAGCTTCGCCTCGGGCGCCACGCCGATCATGCCCCGGCCGTCGGAGTTGCCGCGACCGGCGGCGAGGGAGGCCACCCAGGATCCGTGGTTGCCGTCGACCGCGCCGACGGGCGTGCGCCCGTCGGCGGTGCCGCTGCCGGAGACGTCAGTGCCGTCGACGACGGCGCCGTCGAAGATGCCTGGCACCTTCGCGATGCCGGTGTCGATTACCGCGATCGTCACGCCCTCGCCCCGTGTGGTGCGCCAGGCGTCGCGGATGCCGGCGGCGTCGAGCCAGTACTCGCTGGCCCTGACCGGGTCGACCGACTCATCGGGGTCCGGCGAAGGCGCCGCGGTGGCCCCGACGAGCAGGAGGGATGCCGCGACCGTCGCCGCGGCGACGGCCCCGCGCAGCATCCGCGCCCCGTTCATTCGGAAGGGGCCTCGCGCAGCGCCGCCCCCGGGTCCTCGCAGCGGCAGACGTCCGGCGACCACGTCGAGCGGGCCAGCGCTTCGTCGCCGATCGGGTTCACCCCGGGTCCGGCCGCCAGCGCGTGTCCGGCGAGCGCGTGCAGGCACTTCACCCGCATGGGCATCCCACCCGCCGAGATGCCCTCGATCTCGGCGACCTCGCCGTACTGCGAACGGTCGGCGAGATAGGCCTCGTGCGCGGCGCGGTAGCCAGCGGCCACCGTCTCGTCGTGTTCGAGGAGCGCGGCGAGCTCCGGCATCACCTGTGTGGCCTCCAGGGTCGACATCGCAGCCGTGGCGGCGGGGTGGGAGAGGTAGTAGAAGGTCGGGAACGGCGTGCCGTCGGGCAGCCGCGGCGCCGTGGCGACCACGGTCGGGTTGCCGCACGCGCATCGCGCGGCGATCCCGACGACCCCGCGCACCGTGCGTCCGAGCTGCGCGGAGAGCACGGCGAGCTCGGCAGGAGTGGGCGCGGCGAAAGGGGGCGTGGTCACCCCACCAGCGTACGGGAGGTCGCCTGGAGGATGCTCGGAGCGGGCCCGTTCGGGCGCGTCACTGCGCGGGGACGGCGTTCTGGCTGAGACCTGCCGCGGTGAGCGAGCGCAGCAGCTGCGGCATCCAGTCGGCCGGGCGCTCCTCGAGGGCGTCGCTGACCGGCTTCTGCTCCTGCGGGAGCGCTGCGGGGTCGAGGTCGTCGTCGATAAGGTAGACGACCTCGCCGGGTTTGACGTAGTAGAGCCGCTCACGCGCCTGCGTGGTGATGTACGCCGGGTCCGCCCAGCGCTCGCGATCGCGCTCGAGCGCGGCGATCTCGTTCTCGGAGACCTGGATCGACGACTCGAGGGCGGCGATCTTCTGGCGCTGGTCGATGAAGGTGCCCAGCGTCGGCACGAGCACCCAGGCCCCGAGGATCACCAGCGAGAGCATGATGGCCGAGAACGCCGACAGGCGGATGCCGGAGGCCCATTCGCGCACGTCCACCCCGGCCTCCGCGGGCTGCTGCGCTCCCCGGCTCCGCGGCGCTTTCGGGGCCGGCGCGCCGGCGCGAGGAGCGCGGGGAGACGGAGAAGGGGGAGCCGGACGTCTCGCCATGGCTCCCCCTCCCTCTCAGACCTGTGCGCGGTTCAGGCGCCGAAGCGCGGGAACGCCGAGCGGCCCGCGAAGACCGCGGCGTCGCCGAGCTTCTCCTCGATGCGCAGAAGCTGATTGTACTTCGCGACGCGCTCGGAACGGGCAGGCGCACCCGTCTTGATCTGCCCAGCGTTCGTCGCCACGGCGAGGTCGGCGATCGTGGTGTCCTCGGTCTCGCCGGAGCGGTGCGAGAGCATCGCCGTGTAGCCGGAGCGCTGCGCGAGGCTGACCGCGTCGAAGGTCTCGGTGAGCGTGCCGATCTGGTTCACCTTGACCAGCAGCGAGTTGGCGACACCGCGCTGGATGCCGTCGGCGAGGCGCTGCGGGTTGGTGACGAACAGGTCGTCGCCGACGAGCTGGACCTTCGAGCCCAGGGCGTCGGTGAGGAGCTTCCAGTTGTCCCAGTCGTCCTCGGCGAGCGCGTCCTCGATCGTGACGATCGGGAAGTCCGCGACGAGGCCCTGGTAGTACTCGATGAGCTCGGGGCCGCTCCAGTCCTTGCCATCGAGGCGGTAGACGCCGTCGGTGAAGAACTCGGTGGCGGCGACATCGAGGCCGAGCGCGATGTCGGTGCCCGGGGTGAAGCCGGCCTTCTCGATCGCCTTGATGAGGAACTCGAGCCCCTCGCGGTTGCTGGGGAGGTCGGGCGCGAAGCCGCCCTCGTCGCCGAGGCCGGTCGCGTAACCGGCGGCCTTGAGCTCGCTGCGGAGCACGTGGTAGGTCTCCACGCCCCAGCGCAGCGACTCGGAGTAGGTCTCCGCGCCGATCGGGGCGAGGAAGAACTCCTGCATGTCGATGCCGTTGTCGGCGTGCTCGCCGCCGTTGATGACGTTGAAAAGCGGAACGGGCAGCAGATGCGCGTTCGGTCCGCCCAGGTAGCGGAACAGCGGCAGGTCGGCCGAGTCGGCTGCGGCCTTCGCGACGGCGAGGCTCACACCGAGGATGGCGTTGGCGCCGGTGCGCGACTTGTTCTCGGTGCCGTCGGTCTCGTTGAGGATCTCGTCGACGATGCGCTGCTCGCTGGCCTCGACGCCCTCGATCGCGGGGCCGAGCTCGTCGATGACGGCCTCGACCGCCTTGAGGACGCCCTTGCCCCCGTAGCGGCTCTTGTCGCCGTCGCGCAGCTCGTACGCCTCAAACGCACCGGTGGACGCGCCGGAGGGGACGGCCGCGCGCTGGACGACACCGTCGTCAAGGAGCACCTCCACCTCGACGGTCGGATTTCCACGCGAGTCGAGAATCTCGCGTGCGCCTACAGCCTCGATGAGTGCCACAGATGTGCTCCTTGCTCAGAGAACGGGGGATGGTGGAGCGGCGTCGATCCGCGCCCAGTCTAGCCCGTCACGCCGACGCGATTCAGAGAGCGCAGACCTCAGACGACCAGCGCGATGGCGATGCCGTCCCACCCCTTGACGCCGACCGTCTGCAGGGCGGTGGCGTCGAAGCGGGGGTCCTCTCCCAGCATCCGCAGCGCGTCGCGGGTGCCGACGACTTTCGGGTCGTCCGCGTCGTCTCTGACGATCTCGCCCTCCCGGCCGATGTTGTCGAGCACGACGAGGGTGCCGGAGCGTCCGAGCCGGGCGGCCCAGTCGAGGTAGATCGTGTTCGACTCCTTGTCGGCGTCGATGAAGACGAGGTCGAACCCGCCGACGAGCGTCGGGAGCACATCGACGGCACGCCCGATGCGGATCTCGACCCGCTCCCCCACACCGGCGGCATCGATGCTCGCGCGCGCCACGGCCGCGTTGCCCGCCTCGGCCTCCACCGTGACCACGTGCCCGTCCTCGCCGACGGCGCGGGCGAGCCAGATCGTCGAGTACCCGCCGAGCGTGCCGATCTCGAGCACGCGGCGCGCCCCGCTCGCGCGCACGAGCAGGTCGAGCAACTTGCCCGCGACGGGTGCGACCTCGATCTCCGGCATCCCGGCGGCGCGCTGCGCCTCCAACGCCGCCTCGAGGGCCCCGTCATGACCGACGAGCGTGTCGGCGAGATAGGCGTCGGCAGCGACCCAGGCCGCGCGGGTGGGTTCCATGGGATCAGCCAACCCCGCCGGGAACCGCCGGTCAAGAGCGAGCGGATGCCGCGTGCGGCGCCTTCCGTGGGGCGAGCCGCAACGGCGGGGAGACGAGCCGGGCCACGCAGAAGGAGAGCACGAGGCGGACGGCGGGACAGTACACGCTCCGAGCGCCCGCCATCGGCTCCACAGCGGGGGCGGTCACGGCATCCGTCCTGCTCATCGGTTCTCCCCACCTGTCTCGCTCCGGCGCAGCGTCTCCAGAACCGCCGCCGCCTCGGCGGCGCCGTCGACAGTGATGACGAACGCCTTTCCGACATGCGTCACCTGCAGCGCCTCACCGCGCCGCATGACGACGCCGCGGCGTCCGTCGAGACCGATGCGCCAGCCCCAGCCACCGAACTCCCCGAACGGATCGACCCGCGTGATCTCGACCTTCTCGATCGCTCCGAGCGGGATGCGCGTGCTCGGCCACCCCATCATCGAGCGCACGTGCAGGCCGCGCGCGCTGATCCGCACCCGGAACGCGAAGCCGAAGGCGAGGACGCCGACGAGCAGCACGAGCGTGAGGAGCATGATCCACGCCGTCGCCGACGGTCCCTCGCCTGGCTCCCCGGCGGCGAAGGACAGCACCGTGGCGATCGCGGCGACCGCGAGACCGGCGCCCAGAACGATGCGCCCGGCGCGGGCCATCGAGACGCTGCCGAACCAGGCCGCGCGCTCGGTCGCCGAGATGGCGACGGAGGTGGCGGATGCCGCCGGCGCGGGCGCGGTGCGGACGCCTGGCTGCGCGAACCAGCCGATGAGGCCGAGCACGACCATGCTCACGAGACCGGCCGCGAGCCAGCCGCCGATGTCGGCAGCGTCCGCCGCGTCGGAGAGCCCCCGCTGCAGGTCGGTGGTGCCGATCGCGAGGAGGCTGATCAGTCCTCCGACGCCGAGGTTCGTCGCGCCGAGTCCGCGGCCGACAGCCGACCACTGGGGCCGGCCTGCATCCGCTCCCCCCGACGATCCGCCCGACGCGCGCGACGAGAGGAGCGCGATCGCGGCCAGCAGCAGCACCACACCCACGCCGATCAGCGGGTTGAGCAGGAGCGTCCAGCGCGGGGCGAACCCGTCGGCGCCGCCCTCGCCCCAGTGGGTCGCCGCGGGGTCGGGCACCTCGGGCAGCCACAGCGCCACGACGAGCATGGAGACCGCCAGCATCGCGATCGGGATGATCAGGCCGACCCGCACGAAGGCGGTTCGCGCACGGCGGACGTCGTCGTTCATCGTTCTCCTCCTCGGAGTGCGGGGTCCTCGATCAGCGCGGCCAGCGCCGGGGCGGGAACGCCCAGCGTCTCGGCGCGGGCGATGAGGGAGCGGATGTCGTCGCGCAGCTCGCCGAGGGCCGCGGCGGCGGGCGACACGACGGCGCCGCGACCGCGGCGGAGGTCGACGAGCCCCTCATCGCGCAGCAGCCGGTAGGCGTGCAGCACGGTGTGCACGTTGATGTCGAGGGCGTCGGCCACATCGCGCGCCGGAGGCAGGCGATCGCCGACGCGCACGACGCCGGCGGCGATGTCGGCGCGCACGGAGGAGGCGACCTGCTCGAAGATCGGACGCGGGCTCTCCCCGTCGATGCGGATCAGCATAGGCCCACTTCACTCAATAGTTCTAGTGTAACTAGCCTTTTTGTGCCGAGCCTCCGAACGACTCCGTGAGACGCGGCACGACCGCGCAGACTGGTGCGATGCGCATCACTCCCCGTCGTCTCGCCCTGGGCATGAGCCTGTGGATCCCCAACTTCTTCAGCGGCATCCGCGTGCGCCGCTTCAGCGACGACTGGACGCACGCCACGGTCGAGATGCACGTCAACGTGTTCACCCGCAACTACGTGAAGACCGCCTTCGGCGGCTCGATGTCGGCGATGACGGATCCGTACTTCTTCATGCTCGTGATGCACCAGCTCGGTCGCGACTACGTGGTGTGGGACACCCGCGGCGAGATCGAGTTCGTCAAGCCCGGACGCGGCGTGCTCACCGCCGAGTTCGAGGTGTCACGCGAGCGGGTCGCGGAAATCCGGGCGAAGGCCGCCGGAGGCGCGAAGGTGCTCGAATGGTTCGACTGCGTCATCACCGACCGCGACGGCGACGTCGTCGCCCGCGTGCGGCGTGAGGTCTACGTGCGCGAGAAGAAGCGCGTCACCACTGCCCGAGCCTGACCCCCGCTCCCCCGCCCCCGCTCCTTCCCCGCCCCCTTTCCGCCGGCGCCCCATCTGAGCGCGGCTCCCTCCTGCGCGCGGCTCGTTCCGCCCTCCTTCTGTCGGCGCCCCATCTGAGCGTCCACGCCCCACCTGAGCGACGTCGGTGCGGTGGGGCGTCGACGGGCAGATGGGGCGTCGGCGGATGCTGGGACGGGGCGCGGGGGGATGCTGGGGTCAGGGCTGCGAGGTGCGGTAGGACGATGGCGTGAACCCCAGGACCGCCCGGAAGTCACGGGTGAGGTGCGCGTGGTCGGCGTAGCCGAGGTCGGCGGCGAGAGCGGCGAGATCGATGCGTGCGTCCTCCCGGAGCGCCTCGGCGGCCTCCTGCAGACGTCGCCGACGGATCATCGCCGCGGGCGACACTCCCACGTACCGGTGCGCCATCCGCTGCAGCGTGCGTGTCGAGACGGCGAGCCGCGTCGCGGCCTCGTCCGGTGTGCTCGCAGCGCCCGCGCCCAGGAGCACGTCGACGAGCGCGTTCGCCTGTCGCGCTGCCTCATCGACGCGGCCCACGCGGTCGATCAGCCAGTCGGCGAAGCGCGCCGCCGCGCGCACCCGATCCCCTGCGGCCATGGCGTCAGCGACCTCGTCCCGCAGCCTCGGCTCGTCGAGCACGATCTCGCGGTCGACGAGTGCGGCCGGGGCCGGCGTGAGTGCGGCGACGGCGGCCGGTCGCAGCATCGCCCCGACGGCCCATCCCGTTCCGCGCAGCTCGCGGTGCGATATCCGCGTCGTGGCGCCGGACAGGGTGACGGCATCGCGCTCGACCACGAGGTTCAGCGCGGGGTAGGCCACGATGTCCTGGCGCGAGACGGCGCCGCCCGGCAGCGACCACTCGGGGATCCAGAACCACGCGACCAGATCCGACGCCGCCCCCGCTGGCAGGCGGTGGAACTGCGGCAGCCGTTGCGGATAGAGCACGCCGCGCGCGGAATCGACCATGCATGAAGCGTAGATCGTCGCGGAAGTTCAAGCCGTCGGCATCCGCTCCTTTCTAGCCTGGACGCATGACGGACATCCACACCACGAACGGCCGCCCGAACACGGCGACCTCGCTCACCCCTTTCCTCGCGATCGCCCGCGCACGAGAGGCCATCGACTTCTACCGCGACGTGTTCGGCGCGCGCGTCGTCGACGTCACGGAGTTCGGCGGCGTCGTCGGCCACGCCGACCTCGACTTCGGGCTCGGCCGGCTGCAGCTGGGCGAGCCCAGTCCCGAGTACCACCTCGTACCGGCGCCGGAGGGCGACGACGACTGCTACTCGATGGGCTTGTACGTGCCCGACGTCGACGCCGTGGTCGCGAAAGCCGTCGAGGCCGGAGCCGTCGTGCGCGAGGGGCCGTCGTGCGCGAGGGGCCGTCGGACTTCGTCTCCGGCGACCGCTACGCGAGCATCCGCGACCCGTTCGGCGTGCGATGGTCGGTGATGACGCGCGTCGAGGACCTCTCAGACGAGGAGAGCGCCCGACGCGTCGCCGAGTGGGCCGCCTCCTTCGGCGACTGAGCGCGCAAGCGCCCTGCGCACCGCAGGCAGCAGCGCCTCGGCCGTGCGCCGGTAACCGAGAGGGCTCGGATGGAAGCGGTCGAGGCTGAACATCGCCTCGGGCTCGTCGAAGAACATCGGACCGACCGCGCGGCGCAGATCCACGGCCTCGGCGCCTGCACGCGTGGCCGTCTCCGCCTGCACTTCGGCGAGGCGACGGGACAGGCTCGGGGCCAGGCGGCGCAGGGGCTGCGGCACCGCCCTGAGCGCACCGAGGTCCGGACAGGTCCCGACCACGACCTCGGCGCCGCGAGCGCGCAGGCGCACGATCGCTGCACCGAGGTGCTCGGCCGAGACGGATGCCGGCAGGCGATGGGTGACATCGTTCCCACCGACGACGATGACGGTGACATCCGGGCGGAGTTCGGGGGCGAGCGCGTCGATCTGGGTGCCGAGGCCGGGCGACTCCGACCCCACGACCGCGGCGGTGGTGAGGCGCACCGATCGCCCCTCGGACCCGGCGAGTCCCTTCGCCAACCGGGCGCCGAGGGTCTGCTTGCGCGTCTCGGCGCCGAGGCCAGCAGCCAGCGAGTCGCCGAGCAGGAGCAGCTCGATCGGCGGACCTGCGAGCCGGCGCCGCCACAGCCGGTCGGCGTCGAGCGACTCCTCGCCCAGAGGCTTGCCGATGCGTCGGCGGGCGATCGCCGCCTGCGTGTTCAGCAGCAGGCGGATGCCGGCGGTCGCGAAAACCAACCCGAGGACGATGCGGGCGAGGAGTCGGACGCGTCTCACGTCACGATTCGCCCCCGAGGCGATGAACGCCCGGTGAACGCGGGCCCCAGCACATCTCGTCGCGCGGCTCTTCTCCGCTTGCGCTGCTCTTCTCATCGTCGCGCTGCTCTTCTCCGCGCGGCTCTTCTCATCGTCGCGCTGCTCTTCTCCGCGCGGCTCTTCTCGTCGTCGCGCGGCTCTTCCCGTCGTCGCGCTGCTCATCTCCGCTCGCGCTGCAGGAAAAACAGCAGCGCGAGGAGAGAACAGCAGCGCGACCCACAGAAGAGCAGCGCGACCCCGCAGAACAGCAGCGCGACCCCGCAGAACAGCAGCGCGACGCGCAGAACAGCAGCGCGACGCGCAGAACAGCAGCGCGACGCGCAGAACAGCAACGCGAGGCGCCCGGCGGGGGTCAGCTCAGCGGTTTGAGCTCCACCTCGGAGGCGCCGGCCGCGACGATCGCGAACGCCGTGTAGCCGTCGGCGGCAGAGCGCTCGAGCAGCGCCTTGAGGTTCTTCGTGCGGCGCTCGAGCCTGACCCGGGCGCCGGTCGCGACCAGGCGCGACTTGTGTCCGATGAGCTCGGCGACCGGCACATCGGCGTCGTGGATCAGCACGACGGCCTGGGCCACGGCATCCGTCCCGAGCGCGACGAGGTCGACGAGGCGCTCGAAGCCGAGCGAGAACCCGACGGCCGGCACCTGCTGGCCGAGGAAGCGCCCGATCATGCCGTCATACCGGCCGCCGCCGCCGAGCGAGTAGTCGACCGAGGGGTGCGCGAGCTCCATGATCGTGCCGGTGTAGTAGCCCATCCCCCGCACGAGGAACGGGTCGAAGACGAGGGCATCGGATGCCGAGGCGGAAGCTCCGCGCGAGGCGGCAACCGCCGCGCCGATGCCCACGAGGTGCGCGACGATGTCGTTCGGCGCGTTCTCGGGCAGCGCCTTGCGGATCTGTCTCTCGCCGAACGGGTTGTATTCCATGGTCTGCGGGCGACGCAGGAACGCTTCGAAAGCGTCGACAGCAGAGCCCGCCGCGCCGCGCTCGCGCAGTTCCGCGGCCACGCCGTCCGGTCCGATCTTGTCGAGCTTGTCGATCGTGATGAGCACGCCCGGGCGCTCGGCCTCGGCGAAGCCGAAGCTGTCGAGCATCCAGTCCAGCGCACGGCGGTCGTTGATGCGCACGGTCACACCCTCGAGCCCGAGCGCGGCGAGCGCGTCGAGGGAGGCGATCATGAGCTCGGCCTCTGCCCGCGCCGAGTCGTCGCCGATGATGTCGATGTCGCACTGCACGAACTGGCGGTAGCGCCCCTTCTGCGGGCGCTCGGCCCTCCACACCGGACCGATCTGGATGGCGCGGAAGACGCCGGGCAGTTGAGCGCGGTTGCTCGCGTAGAAGCGGGCCAGCGGCACGGTGAGGTCGTAGCGCAGGCCGAGGTCGGCGAGGGCGGCCGGGTCTGCGGCGGCCTCGCGGATTGCCTCGGCGTCGAGTCCGCGGCGCAGCACGTTGTACGCGAGCTTCTCGTTGTCGCCGCCGATGCCGGCGTGCAGGCGCGAGTACTCCTCGAGCGCCGGCGTCTCGATCTCGTCGAAGCCATGCGCGCGGTAGCGCTCGCGGATGACGGAGAGGACGCGCTCTCGACGCGTCTTGTCGGCGGGCAGGATGTCGCGCATGCCACGGGGCGGGTTCACAGTAGCCACCCGTCCATCATTCCAGGTCGCAGCTCAGGCCTCCGTCGGCGGGCACATCGGCATCCGCATCCGCATCCGCATCCTGCAGGGGATTCACGATCATGCAGGGGTCACGAACCCCGGACCTCCCTGCACAACGGCGACAGTCCTGCATGTCGCAGATTCCGGCGCGGCGCCCGGCTCAGTCACCGGCCTCGGCCGCGCGCACCTCCTCGTCCAGCGCGCGCAGCCGCTCGCGCAGGGCGCGCTCCGCATCCCAGCCGTTCGACCGCGCCCGAGCGACGAGGGCGAGCAGAGCCTCGCCAAGCTCGGATTCGGATGCCGGGGCGGAAGGCTCCGTCGCGGCCTCCTCCACCCGCGACCGCGGAACACGCCCGAGCATCTTCTGCGCGAGAGCGAGGGCCGGCATGCCGCGCGGGATCCCGTCGAGGGCGCTGCGGCGCGTGCGCTTCTCCGCGGCCTTCGCGGCGTTCCAGTGCACGAGCACTTCCTCGGGGGTGTTCGCCACCGCATCCGCAAAGACGTGCGGATGCCGTCGCACCATCTTCTCGGTGAGACCCCTGGCGACGTCGTCGATGTCGAAGGGGGCGTCCGCGTCTTCCGCGGCGATCGCGGAGTGGAACAGCACCTGCCAGAGCAGATCGCCCAGCTCCTCGCGGAGATCGTCGCGCGAACCCTGCTCGACGGCGTCGATCACCTCGTGCGACTCCTCGATGAGGTACGGCACGAGGTCGCGATGAGTGATCCGCTGCGACCAGACGCACCTCTCGCGGACGGCCCGCATGGTCTCCACGGCTTCGCGCAGCGGATCGTTCGGTGTCATGTCGCCTCCTGCCTTCGAGCTCATGATGTCGCAGCCGTCCGCCGATACGACCGCGCCCGCAACGAGACGATGGCCGCGGACAGGCCGAGCGCGATGAGCGAGCCGACCAGAACGCCGAGGATCGCCTGGTCGCGGATGGCCGGGTCGCCGGCGAAGGCGAGGTTGGCGAGCAGCAGCGACACCGTGAAGCCGATCCCGCCGAGCGCGCCAGCGGCGAGGATGTCGGCGAACGGCAGCGCTGGCGCCGATCCCGGCAGGCGGATCCGCATCGCGATCCAGCCGAAGACGGAGATGCCGATGATCTTGCCCACCGGCAGCGCGAGGGCGATGCCCCAGAACGCGGAGGACAGCTCCGAGGGAGAGACCGTCGGGATCACGACGAACGCGGCTGCGAAGGCGAACAGCGGCAGGATCACGCCGTTGACGGCGGGCTCCAGCGCATGGCGCACACGGGAGGCCGGCACCGGGGCCATCACGAGGCCCAGCAGCACGCCGGCGATGGTCGCGTGGATTCCGGAGACGGCGACGAGCGCCCAGGTCGCGACGCCGACGAGCACCATCAGCACAGCGACGATCGGATGGCCGGTGCGATGCAGCATCCGGCCGAGCAGCCAGAACACGGCCGTGCCGACGAGCGCGAGTCCGAAGAGCAGCCACTGCACGTCGTGGGCGAACAGCACGGCGATGAAGACGATGCCGATGATGTCGTCGAGGATCGCCAGCGCCAGCAGGAACACCCGCACGGCCGACGGGAGTCCGCGGCCGAACACGGCCAGCACACCGAGCGCGAAGGCGATGTCGGTGGCGGTGGGGATCGGCCAGCCGGCCGCCGTCTCTCCGGGCACTGAGCCCGACGAAGGGCCGGCGATCAGCAGATAGACCCCGATCGGCACGAGCACACCGCCCGCCGCCGCGATCGCCGGCTGCACCGCCTTGCGCACCGAGTCCAGTTCGCCGTGGGTGAGCTCGTGCCGCAGCTCGATGGCGACGACGAGGAAGAACACCGCGAGCAGCCCGTCGGAGATCCAGTGGGCCACCGAGAGGTCGAGCCAGGCGCCCACAGCGAGATGGGCGTGGAGCACACCCGCGATCGCGTCGTGGGTGGGAAGGTTCGCCAGCAGCAGCCCGAGACCCGCAGCGACGAGCAGGAGGACGGCCGGGATCTGCTGTCCTCGAAGATGCTTCACCGTCACACGCATCCGTCCAGCCTAGGCGCGGTCGAGGACACCAGGACCGGTGCAGGCGATCCGATCGCGCTCATGAGCCGCCGGGAGCGCGCAGACGGCCACCGCGCGGTTCGACGCCGTGCGACGGCCATCCCTGGTCCGTGGCGGTTCTAGGCGATCTCGCCGGCGGCGACGGCCTCGGCGAGCATGTGCACCCGCGGAAGGTGGTGCGCGGTGTAGAAATCGGCGAGTCGGATGCGCTCGGCATCACCGTCGGCGGCGAGCGCGGCGAGCGCGTGCACCCAGCCGCCGGCCAGCGTGCCGATGAGGGTGAGGTACGGCACGCTCGCGGCGTACGCGTCGCGCGTCTGCCCGAAGCCGACCAGCGCGGCGGTCGCGGCACGGGCCGCCGCCACCGCGCGCTCGAGCCGCTCGCGGATGCGGGCGGCATCCGTGCCGTCGAGGGCCGCGGCGGTCTCGTCGATCTGCTGGAACAGCCCCTCGGCCACCGCCCCGGAGTCGCGGATCACCTTGCGCCCGATGAGGTCGTTCGCCTGGATCGCCGTCGTGCCCTCGTAGATCGGCATGATGCGCGCATCGCGGTAGTGCTGCGCGATGCCGGTCTCCTCGATGAAGCCCATGCCGCCGTGCACCTGGATCGCGTCGCTCGTGATCGACAGGGCTTCCTCGGTCGCCCAGCCCTTGAGCACCGGCACGAGGAACTCGGCGAGCGGTCCGGTGCCGTCGACCTCTGCGCGGTCGAAGCAGTCGCCGAGCAGCACGCCGAGTCCGCGCATGGCGAACACGCGGCTGCGCATCGAAAGGAGCAGCCGACGCACGTCCGGGTGCTCGGCGATCGGGGTGCCCTCCGGCCGGTCGAGCACGCCGCCCTGCACGCGCTGCGCGGCGTACGCCTCGGCCTGCTGGTAGGCGCGGTCGGAGATGCCGGTCGCCTGGAAGCCCATGCCCGCCCGCGCGGAGTTCATCATCACGAACATGCCGGCGAGCCCTCCGCCGACCTCGCCGACGAGCCAGCCGGTCGCATCCTCGAAGCCGAGCACGCAGGTGGGGCTCGCGTGGATGCCGAGCTTGTGCTCGAGGGCGATCGTGGTGACGCCGTTGCGATCGCCGAGCGAGCCGTCGGCGCCGACGAGGTGCTTGGGCACGACGAACAGCGACAGGCCCTTCGCACCCGCGGGAGCGTCGGGGGTGCGGGCGAGCACGAGGTGCACGATGTTCTCTGCGATGTCGTGGTCGCCCCAGGTGATGAAGATCTTCTGTCCGCTGATGCCCCACGAGCCGTCGGCGCGCGGCGTGGCCGTCGTGCGGATCGCACCGAGGTCGCTGCCGGCGCCGGGCTCGGTGAGGTTCATGGTCCCTGTCCACTCGCCCGAGACCAGCCGGGTGAGGTAGGTCTGGCGGATCTCCTCGGACGCGGCGGCGTCGAGCGCGTGGATCTGTCCTGCCGAGAGCAGCCAGCACAGGGCGAAGGCGGCGTTGGAGGCGTTCCAGATCTCACCGAGTCCGGCGCGGATCGACTCGGGCAGCCCGTCGCCGCCCGCCGACTCGGGCGCCTCGGCGGTCACCCAGCCGGCGGCGACGAACTGGCGATACGCGTCGGCGAACCCCTCGGGCAGATGCACCTGGCCGTCGACGAGGCGCGCGCCGACGCGGTCGCCGACGCCCTCCAGCGGTGCGAGCACGCCGGCGGCGAACTCACCTGCTCCCTCGATGATGCCGACGGCATCCTCTGCGGTGAACGCGCCTCCCGTCGCGCGGGCCACGAGATCGAGCCCGAAGGCGCGGCCGTACAGGAAGGCGTAGTCGTCGACGGGCGGGGTGTAGGCGTTCTCGGCCATGGTGATTCCTCGATTCGTGAAACTGGGTGTCACTATACCTGCGACTGCGTTCCAATAAAAGAGGCTGCCCCGATGACGTGCACCGTCATCCGGGCGCACGTCCCGCTCCAGTGCGGCTACTCTCGAACCGTGACCCCCCCACACTCCTTCATCGAGCCAACGAACACTGAAGCGATCCTCGTGATCGGGCGCTTCGAAGCCGGTCAGGGCATTCCCGAAGCGATGCGCTCGGATGTCCGGATGCTCGGAGCCCTGCTCGGCCAGGTGCTGCGCGAAGCCGGCGGCGACGACCTGTTCGCCGACGTCGAGCGTCTGCGCCTCGCGACCATCCAGGCCTATGAGGATGCCGGTTCCGACGCCTTCGCGCGGGCAGTGGCCATCGCCGAATCGTTCTCGATCTCCCGGGCCGATGAGGTGGCGAGGGCCTTCACCTGCTACTTCCACCTCGTCAACCTCGCCGAGGAGCACCAGCGGGTGCGCGTCCTGCGTGAGCGCGCCGGGCAACCAGGACGTGAGAACGCCGCCGACACTGTCGCCACCGCCTACGCGCGACTCACGACAGAGGTGGGCGAGGACGAAGCGCGTCGCAGGCTCGAAGGGCTGCGCTTCCACCCCGTCTTCACCGCCCACCCCACAGAGGCACGTCGGCGTGCGGTGTCCAGCAGCATCCGCCGTCTGTCCGAGCTGCTCACACAGCACGACGCCGCAAGCGACGGTGGCGCCGAAGAGCACCGCGCCCGTCGCCGGATGCTCGAGGAGATCGACACCCTGTGGCGCACCGCTCCGCTGCGCGCCCAGAAGCCCACGCCGACCGACGAAGTGCGCACCGTCATGAGCGTCTTCGACGAGACGCTGTTCACGACGGTCCCGCACGTGTACCGCCGCATCGACGACGCTCTGCGAGGCGAGGAGTCCGGAGCGAGCGCGCCGATCGTTCCCGCGTTCGTTCGCATCGGCTCGTGGGTCGGCGGAGATCGAGACGGCAACCCCTTCGTGACCGCATCCGTCACCCGCGAGGCGTCGCAGATCGCCTCGGATCACGTGCTGCGCGGTCTCGAACGAGCCATCGACCGCATCGGACGCACGCTCACCTTGGACGCGCACGGTACGCCGCCGAGCGCCGAGGTGACCGCGATCTGGGAGCGCTTCGCCGCCACGAACACGGCCGCGGCATCCGAGCTCGCCACCCGCTCCCCCGACGAGCCGCACCGCCGAGTGATGCTCGTGCTCGCTCACCGCATCGCGGCAACGCGGCGCGGCGACGACGACCGTTTCGCCAGCCCTGACGAGCTTCTGGCCGACCTGCGCGCACTGCAGGCGTCGCTGGCCTCGGCCGGGGCGCGTCGGCACGCCTTCGGCGGCGTGCAGCACCTCATCTGGCAGGTGGAGACCTACGGATTCCACCTGACCGAGCTCGAAGTCCGCCAGCATTCACAGGTTCACGCGAAAGCCCTCGCCGAGCTCGAAGGCGGCGGTGACCTCAGCGCGCAGACCGAGGAGGTGCTCGAGGTCTTCCGCGCGATCGCGGACATCCAGCGCGACCGGGGCCTGCGCGCCGCAGGCCGCTACGTCGTCTCGTTCACCCAGTCGGCATCCGACCTCGCCGCCGTGCACCGGCTCGCGAAGCACGCCCTCGGTGACGATGCGCCGGTGCTCGACGTGGTTCCGCTGTTCGAGACCTTCGCCGATCTGCAAGCCGCACCGGGCATCCTCGCCGAGGCGGTGACCTTCCCCGAGTTCCAGTCGCGCCTGGCCGAGACCGGCGGCAAGCTCGAAGTCATGCTCGGCTATTCCGACTCCTCAAAGGACGTCGGCCCGGTCGCCGCCAACCTCGCGCTGTACGAAGCGCAGGAGAAGATCGCCCTCTGGGCGAAGGAGTCGGGCATCGAGCTGACGCTGTTCCATGGACGCGGCGGCGCTCTCGGACGCGGCGGCGGCCCCGCGAACTCGGCGATCCTCGCGCAGCCGCCGTACTCGGTCGACGGACGCTTCAAGCTCACCGAGCAGGGCGAGGTCATCTTCGCCCGCTACGGCGAACCCGCGATCGCGATGCGCCACATCGACCAGGTAGCGGCAGCCACCCTTCTCGCATCGTCGCCGACGGTCGAAGAGCGCATCAGCGAGGCGGCGAGACGGTTCGCCGACATCGCCGCGACATTGGATGCCGCCTCACGGGAACGCTTCTTCTCCCTGGTCAAGGCCGAGGGCTTCGCCCCCTGGTTCGCGACCGTGACACCGCTCGAAGAGATCGGTCTGCTGGCCCTCGGCTCCCGCCCGGCGCGCCGAGGACTGTCCGTGGAGTCGCTGGAGGACCTCCGCGCGATCCCGTGGGTGTTCGCCTGGACTCAGGCGCGGATCAACCTGGCGGGCTGGTTCGGCCTGGGCTCCGCCCTGGATGCGGTGGGCGACGAGGAGCGTCTCGCAGAGGCCTATCGCGACTGGCCGTTGCTGCGCACGATGATCGACAACGTCGCCATGAGCCTCGCCAAGACCGATGAGCGCATCGCCCGTCAGTACCTCGAACTCGGTGATCGTGACGATCTCGCCGAGCTCGTGCTCGACGAGCTGCGACTGACCCGCGAGTGGGTGATCCGACTCACGGGCGGCGAGCGTCTGCTCGAGAACAAGCCCGTGCTGCAGCGTGCCGTGCAGCTGCGCACACCCTACGTCGATGCGCTCTCGCTGCTGCAGCTGCGGGCGCTGCGCGCCCTGCGCACGGAGGCGAGCGGCTCCGGAAGCGAGGACGAGCAGCGGCGCCTGCTGCTGCTCTCGGTCAGCGGCGTCGCCGCGGGCCTGCAGAACACCGGGTGACGCCGGCACCTCCTACGGCGAGAAACCACTTCCGCGACGAGACACCACCCGGTCGGGTGGGTCTCGCGACGGAAGTGGTTTCTCGTCGTCTCAGCTCTCGTCGACGGGGACCTTGACCACCTTGTTGAAGCCGGTGACGGGCTGGTTCTCGTCGAAGGCGACGACCTCCTTGCGGAATCCCTTCGTGATGACGGCGAGGTAGATCACGCCCAGCACCGTCCAGGTGAGACCGCCCACCAGTGCGTCGGAATGCAGGTTCACCCAGAGGATTCCGGTGAGAAGCATGCCGATGCCGGGCATCACGATGTAGTTGAAGATATCCGCCGGCGTCTTGCGACGTCCCTTGCGCACGGCGAACCATGCGATCACGGAGATGTTCACGAAGGTGAACGCGATGAGGGCGCCGTAGTTGATCCAGGCGGCGATGATCTCGAGGCTGAACGGGATGGCCAGCAGCGAGATCGCGCCGACGAGCACGATGTTGAAGGTCGGCGTGTGCGTGCGCGGGTTGATGTAGCCGAAGAGCCGCTGCGGCAGCACGTTGTTGCGCCCCATCACCAGGAGCATGCGCGAGACCGAGGCGTGCGAGGCGAGCCCCGAGGCGAGCGTCGCGCAGAAGCCGGCTGCCGTGAGCACCGCCATGAGCACGTCGCCGCCGACGATCTGGCCGATGATCGGCAGCGTCGAATCCTCGATGAACTGCTGGTCGCCGCCGGGGGCGAACTCGTTGAAGTCGGGGAAGCGCAGCTGCGTGAAGTATCCGGCGATGAGGAAGATCGCCCCACCGAGCAGTACCGTCAGCAGGATCGCCTTGGGCATGATCTTGGGGTCCTTCGCCTCTTCGGCGTACATGGTGACCGCGTCGAAGCCGATGAAGGAGAAGCACACGATCGTCGCCCCCATCAGCACCGCGCTCAGCGTCACCCCGTCGTGGATGAACGGCGACGCGGAGGCCAGGGTCGCCGCCCCCTCGCCGCGCGAGAGCTGGGCGATCACCATCACGACGAACACCACCATCACGATGATCGAGAACACGAGCAGGATCATGTTCGCGTTCGAGGTGCCGCGCATGGTCATGTAGATGATGGCGGTCACGAGGATGCAGTAGACGACCACCCAGATCCAGCCGGGGATGTCGGGGAAGAGGGCTTCGAGGTAACTGCGGATGATGAGGCAGTTCACCATCGGCAGCAGCACGTAGTCGATGAGCGACGTCCAGCCGACCATGAAGCCGAGGTTCGGGTGGATGGACTCGCGCACGTAGGTGTAGGCGGAGCCGGCGCTCGGGATGGCGCTGGCGATCTTGCCGTAGCTGATGGCGGTGAAGACCATCACGATGAGGGCGACGAGGTACGCGGCGGGGACGACGTTGTCCGTATCGCGGGCCACCATGCCGAACGTGTCGAAGACGACGGTCGGGGTCATATAGCCCAGGCCCAGGCCGACGATGGCCCACAGCCCGAGGTTGCGCCGGAGAGTTCCGCCGCCTTGGGCGAGCGGTTTGGTCTTCATCGTCATGTCTTCACTCCTCAGGGAACGCCGAACCCGTCGGGGTACGGGTCGCCCGACGTTGAGCATCAGTATGTACCCCGGGTATTCCTCAGCGCGACCCTCAATTCTGATTCGAAATACGCATTTAACATGACGAATCAGAACGGGTTTCGAAGGAGGTCACCAACCTTCGGTGAGCACCCGGTCGAGCATCCTCACGACGTGATCGGCACTCTCGGCGGTCAGGCACAAGGGCGGCTTGATCTTGAGCACGTTCGATCGCTCGGATGTCGTGAGCACGATCACGCCGAGTTCCCTGAGCCGTTCGCAGATCGCCGCGGCCTCGGCAGCCGCCGGCTCCATCGTGTCGCGGTCCCGCACCAGTTCGACACCGAGGTAGAGGCCCGTTCCGTGGACC
The DNA here is from genome assembly GCF_047607465.1 of Microbacterium sp. Classification (GTDB taxonomy): domain Bacteria; phylum Actinomycetota; class Actinomycetes; order Actinomycetales; family Microbacteriaceae; genus Microbacterium. Next base: position 89,257 of record NZ_JASGCY010000033.1, read on the forward strand.
GGGCCGATGAGCGGATGCCGGTCGGCGAGCGCGCGCAGACGCCGAGCCAGCCGTTCGCCGATCTCGAGGGCGTTGCGCTGCAGCCCGTCCTCGGCCATGGCGTCGAGCACCGCGATGCCGATCCGGCAGCTGAGCGTTCCGCCACCCGCCGAGGAGAAGAACTGCCCCTGCGTGGACAGCGCGTCCGCCACCGCTTTCGAGGTGATCACCCCACCGATCGGAAATCCGTTGCCCATCGGCTTGGCGATCGTGACGATGTCCGGACGCACCCCTGACAGCTCGAACGCCCAGAACGCCGCTCCGGTGCGCCCGAACCCGACCTGCACCTCATCGGCGATGCACAGCCCGCCTGCAGCGCGGATCAGCTCGTACGCTCCCGCGAGATAGCCCTCAGGGAGCAGAACGCCGCCGGCGTTGCCGAGGATCGGCTCGCAGAGGAAGGCGGCGGGCGGGCGTCCATCCGCGACGAGGCGCTCGAGGTCACGGCCAAAGTCTGCGAGGTAGTGCTCAGCCGTGCCCTCGCCTCGATAGGTGCCGCGGTAGGGGTTGGGCACGTCGGCGATGTGCACCCAGTCTGGGCGGGTGGCGAGCGCGTCCGGGTTGTCGTAGGCGCTGGTGGTGACCGCGTCGCTCGCCATGGTCCACCCGTGGTACGCCTCGCGCAGCGCGACGACCGTGCGGCGCCCGGTCGCCGCCTGCGCCAGACGCAGCGCAAGATCGACCGCCTCTGATCCGCTGTTCACCAGCAGCACCGTGTCGAGCCCGCTGTCCGGCGGCATCAGCGCCAGCAGCCGCTCGCTGTATTCGGCGAGGTCGCGGTACAGGAACCGGGAGTTGGTCGCCAGAGTGCGCAGTTGCCGCTCGGCGGCCTCGGCCACCCGAGGGTGGCCGTGGCCGAGGCCCGTGACGTTGTTGACCATGTCGACGTAGACGCGTCCGGTCGTGTCGACGAGGTGGTGGCGCCAGCCGCGCTCGATCTGCGGCGGATGCTCGTAGTACCGCTCCTGAGCGGAGGCGAACAGTCGCTCACGCCGCTGCCGCTCTGTGGCAGAGCGATCGCGCTGCGCGAGGCCGGGGATGCCGAGCAGGGGCGCGGGGTCGGCGGTGAGCCTGGCCCACCCTGCGACCCGATCGGGAGCGACGAGGCGCGGCGGAACGGGTGCGTCCGCACGGCGGATCCCCACCTCGATGGCGCGCACGCCCCCTGCCGACGGCAGCACTCCGATGCGCTCCCCCGCGGCGACAGAGCGCCCGTGCACATCATCGGGATCGATGCCGCGCACGCTGAGCACCCACCCGTCGGCGCGGTCGATCCGCACCTCGCCGTCGTCGACGCGCAGGTACCCTGCGCAGGGTGCCGCGACAACGATGTCGGCCCCTGGCCCGACGTGGATCTCCGTGTGAGTCGGCCAGGTGGGGGCAGCATCCGCACTGTCGATCGCAGCCCGCGTCAACCGGAACACTCCGTACGGCAGCACCGCTGCGCCAGCCCCGGCCGCGAGCGCCGCAGCGACCAGGCCAGCCTCAGCATCCGATTCGAGCCAACGCCCCTCATCGAGCATCGACGACTCCACCCCGAGATCGACGATGACGAGGCCGCCGGCAAGATCCGGCAGCAACGCAACCGTATGATCGGCTGCGAGATCGATCATCGGAGCCTCGATGCCGAGCCGGTCGAGCACATTCTCGGACATCTCTGCCAGAGGAAGCAGCGTCGCGGCGTCGAAGATCGCCTGCTCCCCCGCGATACGCTCCCTGGCATAGTCGTTGTCGCCGTCGATCTCCAACTGTCGCCAGCCGCTGGCGACCAGCAGTGCCGCACGCAGTACGACGAGCGGCCACACAGCGCGCGCCTCCGGCACGGAGAGAGGCGCGTCCGCATGGAATGCCTCGATGACGTCGAGGGTGCGCAGCGGGCGATCGGGCTCGTGGTGCAGCATCGACGACACGCACACGGCGAGCTCGGCCACCCGCCAACCGAGCGACAGGTCGCCGAGGTCGAGGACGGTGTGCGGATGCAGCCGCGAATCCGTCCCGCGAACTCCGGTGACGTTGTCGTCGGTGAGATCGCCGTGGATCGGCTGCACCGGAAGGTGTTCTTCGAGCGGCCGGAGCGCGGCCTCGGCCTCTGCGGCGGACGCGAGCACTCGAGCACGCAGGGCGGTGTCGGCGATGGCGGGAGCGAGGGCGGACACCTGCTCGCCGGCCACGCGCATGTCCCACATGTGCGCACGGTCAAGGCCCGGATGGCGCACGGCGGCGAGAGCGGTGACGGATGCCGCCGCGAGTGCGCCGAACTCGGCGAGCACGACCGGGGCGAAGTGGCCGGCATCCACCATCGGCTCACCGACCGCGAACTCGCTGCGCCGCACAGCGAAACCCCGCCACCGCTGCGTCAGTTCGCCGTCGAGTCCTGCCAGGACAGCCGGCACCCGAACGCCCGCCGCGCGGTAGGCGGCGAGAGCAGCGTGCTGGCCGTCGCGCGCGTCATCGCCGAACACCGGGTTGTCGACCCGCAGCACGCTGCGGGTGCCGTCGGCCTCGGTGAGCACGAAGTTGCGATCCTGGTTGCTGCCGAGCTCGCGCGCTGACACCTCCAGTCCGTAGCACTCGCGGGCGATCAGGCATGCGTCGGATTCGGAGACTGCTGGTCGGACGAGCCCGCTCACCTGCCGACCTCGCGGTCGGCGGCGTGCCGGGCGAGCGAGCTCGCGTAGCGCTCGGTGAGCTGCACCATGAGATCGGGGGTGTCGCGGTCGACGCCGAACACGTGCCCGGGGAAGTCGAGGTCGGGTTGAGCTGCCGCGATCGCCTCGTCCTGGTCGGGCGAGAACAGCCGCACCGGGTCGCCCGCGGCCACCCATCCGATGGGCACGACGGTGCCGGGAGGCAGCACCGCCCGCCGGTGCACGATCGCGTTGACGCGCACCTCGCAGCGGTCGCCGACGAGGGCGCCGTTGAAGATGCGGGCGCCGGAGGCGAAGAAGACCTCCTCGCCGACCGTCGCCCCGGCGATGCTCGCGAGCGTGCCGATGAGCGTGTGCGACCCGATGTGCACGGAGTTCGCCGCAGTGGCGCGGATCAGCGCGTTCTCCATCACGATGACGTGCTCGCCGAGCGTGATCGGCCCGCCCTCGGCGGTGATCACGGCGCCGTGCAGCACCTGGCAGTTCGGGCCGATCTCCACATCGCCGGAGATCACGGCGGTGGGAGCGACGACGGCGGTGTCATGGATGCGGGGCTGAGCCCCGAGGTGCTCGTACAGCATGGCGTCAGACTAGTCCCGCGCGCGCCCGCGCGCTGTACCCGACGGGAAACCCAGACCGATCCGTGTAGACCCGGCGTGTCAGCATCCGACACGCCGCGCGAGATCACGATGCTCTGGGTTTTCCGATCACACGACGCGAGCTCAGGACGCCTCGGCCTTGGCAGGCTCGGGGAAGAGCGCGGTGAGCAGCTGAGCGACCCAGTCGATGAGCGCCGTGTCGGAGAGAGGCTCGAGTCCGACGCCGACCGCCGCGGGCACCGTCGGCATCGGCACGACGAGCGCCTCTCCCCCGGCCACGAGCTTCGCCTTCGGGTAGAGCCGTTGCATGCGCACCTTGATCGAGTCCTCGAAGCGCGCCGGGGCGATCCGCAGGTTCGAGCCCATCGTGACGACATCCGTGAGGCCGGCGCGCGCGGCGCGCCGCCGCAGGCGGGCGATGGCGATGAGCCCCTCGGCCTCGGTCGGCAGCGCACCATACCTGTCGGCGAGCTCTTCGATCACAAGGTCGATCGCTTCGTCCTTCGCCGTCGCCGCGGATGCCGCGGACAGCTTCTGGTACGCCTCCAGCCGCAGGCGCTCGCTGTCGATGTAGTCCTCGGGGATCCGCGCGTCGATGGGCAGCTCGAGCCGCAGCTCCTGCCCGCTCTCGACCTCCTCGCCGCGGAACGTCGCCACGGCCTCGCCGATCATGCGCAGGTAGAGGTCGAAGCCGACACCCGCGATGTGCCCGGCCTGCTCGGCACCGAGCAGGTTGCCGGCCCCCCGCAGTTCCAGGTCTTTCAGCGCGACCTGCATGCCCGAGCCGAGGTCGTTGTTCACCGCGATCGTCTGCAACCGGTCGGCCGCCGTCTCGCTGAGCGGCTTCGCGTCGTCGTAGAGGAAGTAGGCGTAGGCGCGCTCACGTCCGCGTCCGACCCGCCCGCGCAGCTGGTGCAGCTGGCTGAGACCGTACTTGTCGGCGCGGTCGATGATGATGGTGTTCGCGTTCGAGATGTCCAGGCCCGTCTCGATGATCGTCGTCGACACGAGCACGTCGTACTTGCGCTCCCAGAAGTCGTCGACGACCTGCTCGAGCTGGTGCTCGCCCATCTTTCCGTGCGCCACGGCGATACGCGCCTCTGGCACGAGCTCGGCGAGCTCGGCGGCGGCCCGCTGGATCGACTGCACCCGGTTGTGCACGAAGAACACCTGTCCCTCGCGAAGGATCTCGCGGCGGATCGCGGCGGCGATCTGCTTGTCGCTGCGAGGCCCGACGAAGGAGAGGATCGGATGCCGGTCCTCTGGCGGCGTGGCAAGGGTCGACATCTCGCGGATGCCGGTGACCGCCATCTCCAACGTGCGCGGGATCGGTGTGGCGCTCATGGCGAGGATGTCGACATTCGTCTTCAGCTTCTTGAGCGCGTCCTTATGCTCGACGCCGAAGCGCTGCTCCTCGTCGACGATCAGCAACCCAAGGTCTTTGAACATCACCTGGTCGGTGAGGATGCGATGCGTGCCGATGACCATATCGACGGTGCCGTCGAGGAGCCCCGCGAGAGTCAGGCGCGCTTCTTTGTCGGTCTGGAACCGCGAGAGGGGGCGCACCTTCACGGGGAACCCGGCGAAGCGCTCGGTGAAGGTCTCGAGGTGCTGCTTGACGAGCAGCGTCGTCGGCACGAGCATCGCGACCTGCTTGCCGTCCTGGATGGCCTTGAACGCAGCGCGCACGGCGACCTCGGTCTTGCCGAAGCCGACGTCGCCCGACAGCAGCCGGTCCATCGGGATCGGCCGCTCCATATCGGCCTTGATCTCGTCGATCGTCTGCAGCTGGTCGGGAGTCTCGGCGAAGGGGAACGCCTCCTCGAGCTCGCGCTGCCAAGGGGTGTCGGGGCCGAAAGCGTGCCCCTTCGCGCTCATGCGCGCGGAGTACAGCTTCACGAGCTCGACGGCGATGTCGCGCACAGCCTTGCGAGCCTTGCCCTTGGCTGCCGCCCAGTCGCTGCCGCCCATCTTCGACAGGGTCGGCGCCTCGCCGCCGACGTACTTCGAGAGCAGGTCGAGCTGGTCGGTGGGCACGAACAGCTTGTCGCCCGGGTAGCCGCGCTTGGACGGGGCGTACTCGAGGACGAGGTAGTCGCGGGTCGACTTCGTGGCGTTGCGCCCGCCCGTCGATACCTCGCGCCGGGTCATCTCGACGAAGCGGCCGATGCCGTGCGTGGCGTGCACGACGAAGTCGCCCTGCTTGAGCTGCAGCGGGTCGACGACGTTCCTGCGCCGCGAGGCGAGCTTCTTGACGACCCGCTGGTCGCCGCCGATCGTGCGCCCATAGAACTCGTTGTCGGTGAGGACGGCGAGCTTGGCCTCCGGCACCTGGAAGCCGGACTCGACGGATCCGGTCGTGAGGGTCGCGACACCGGCATCCGGGGCGTCGACGAGGTCGTCGACGATGCGCGCGGCGATCCCGCGATCGGAGAGCACATCTCGCGCACGATCGACGAGGCCGGTGCCAGTGGCGATGACGACGACCCGCCACCCCTCCTGCACCTTGGCATCGACAAAGGAGATCGCCCCGTCGACGTTGCCGTGGAAGGCGGGGATGACCGAGGCCTCGACGGTCTCGGCATCCGCACCCCCGATCGCGAACGGGCTGAGGCGCCACCAGACGCCGCCGCGCTCACGCACCACCTCGCGCATCTCGGCGATCGTGAGGAAGTCTCCGGCGCCGAGGTCGATCGGCGCCGACGCCCCCGAGGTCGCCGCGCTCCAGGCGGCGTCGAGGAACTCGCGGTTCGTCTCGCCGAGCGTGATCGCGCGCGCGCTGGAGCGCTCGGGGTCGACGACCGCGGTCGCCGACCCTGCGGGCAGGTATTCGGCGAGCGACTTCAGGGGACCTGCGACCGCGGGCAGGAGCGACTCCATGCCCTCGACGGGAATGCCCTCGGACATCTTCTCGAGCATGCCCGCGATGGCGGGGAACGCGTCCTTCAGCGCGCGGGCGTTATCGCGCACGTCCTGCGTGAGCAGCAGCTCGCGGCTCGGGGCGAGATCGACGAGGGGCACGTCTCCGGGGAGCGAGCGCTGGTCGGCGACGGAGAACGCACGGATCTGGTCGACCTCGTCGCCGAAGAAGTCGATGCGGAACGGATGCTCGGACACCGGCGGGAACACGTCGAGGATGCCGCCGCGCACGGCGAACTCGCCGCGGCGCGACACCATGTCCACGCGCGAATAGGCGCGCTCGACGAGCTGCTCAGCCACGGCGTCGAGGTCGTAGCCGCGGCCGCCGAGCTTCAGCTCCAGCGGGGCGATCTCGCCGAGGTTGCCGGCGATCGGCTGGAGGGCGGCGCGCACGGAGGCGACGACGACGAGCGGATGCCGACCGTGCCACTGCGTGATGCGACGCAGCGTCCGCAGCCGCTGGCCGACGGTGTCGGGGCTGGGGCTCAGCCGCTCATGCGGCAGGGTCTCCCACGCCGGGAAGGTGAGCACCTCGGCATCCGGGATGTAGGCGGCGAGCGCCTGGGCGAGGCTCTCCGCCCGCCTGCCGGTGGGCACCACCGCGAGGAGGGCGGCGGGATGCCCCGCCTCGGCGCGCGTAGCGAGGAGGCCGGCGAGCGCCGGGGCGTCGAGCCCGTCGACGAGGCCGAGATCGGCGTCGGTGTGCGCCCAGGTGAGGGCGTCTCGGTACAGGTTCGCCTCTTCCAAGGCGCGCAGAATCCCCGGAACAGTCACCGGACAAGCTTAGTCCCGGGCCTCCGACACGGGTGCCAGGGACCGTGCCGGAGGAGCACATAGGATGCCGGGATGAGTCCCGTCACACTGACCACCGAGCGGCTCGTGCTGCGCGCACCGGACGAGACGGACGTCGACGCGATCACCGCAGCGTGCCAGGACCCGGCGATCCCGAAGTGGACCACCGTGCCGAGTCCGTACACGCGCGAAGATGCGGAGGGCTACGTCCGCCTCGTCGGCGAATGGTGGGCAGAGGGCACCCAGGCCGTCTGGTGCGTCTTCCGCGAGGGCGAGCTGGTCGGCTCCATCGGCCTGCATCGCATCGCCGAGCACCACACCGGCGGCGACGCCGAACTCGGCTACTGGGTCGCCGCCGAGGCTCGGGGCAGGGGCTACCTCGTCGAGGCCGCCCGCGCCGTCATCGACTTCGGCTTCGCAGATCTCGGGCTCGCCCGCATCCGCTGGCGCGCCGTCGTCGGCAACGTGCCATCGGCCCGGGCCGCCCGCGCGCTCGGCTTCCGCTACGAGGGCCTGCAGCGTCAGGCGCTGACCAGCCTGCGCGGTCGCGACGACGGCTGGACGGCCGGCCTGCTCAGTGTTGACGACCGCACGCCCGTCGAGTGGTCGGTGCTGTGACTCCGAGCACTGGACCCTTAGGTGCTACAATGTAGCACATGAGTAGCATCGGGATACGCGAACTGCGCCAGAACGCCTCCGAGGCCGTGCGCCGCGTCGCCTCCGGTGAGACGATCACCGTCACCGACCGGGGCCGCCCCGTCGCACGACTGGCACCGCCGCCCCAGTCCGTCCTCGCCGGCCTGATCGACACAGGGCGCGCCCGTCCGCCGCTGAGCCCCCTCGCCGATCTCCCCCCTCTGACGGGTTCCGGCACGCTCGGCGACGCGCTGCACGCATTGCGCGACGAAGAGCGATACTGATGCACTACGCGGACACCTCTGCTCTGGTGAAGCTGATCGTTCCGGAGCAGGAGTCGGTTGCGCTGCGCACCTGGATCACCGACAGCGGCGTGGCTTTCGCCACCAGCGACCTCGCCCGCACCGAACTGCGCCGAGCGATCCTGCGCTCCTCCGTCGACGCGGCGGCCGTGTCTCGCGCACGCGATCTGCTTCGACGGATCACACTGCTCGCCCTCACTCCCGAACTGCTGGACCGGGCGGGCGATCTGACACCTGCAGCAATGCGGAGTCTCGACGCCATCCACCTCGCCTCAGCGCTCATCCTCGGCGACGAGCTCGAGGCCGTCGTGACATACGACGACCGCATGGCGGAAGCGGCCGTCGCCCTCGGCCTGCCCGTTGTGGCGCCGCGGTGACAGGATGCTCAGCGGCGCAGGGCTCAGACCGTCTCGGTCGGACGGCCCGCCTCTTCCCAGCCCGAGATCCCGGCGCTGAGCACACTGACGTCGGCGTACCCCTGTGCCGCAGCGAAAGCGGCGGCGTTGGGAGCCGCCTGGCACGTGATGCTGCCGCAGTAGAACAGCACGGGAGCGGATTTGTCCGCGGGCAGCGCGCCGGCGACGTCATCCTTGGCGATGTTGATCGCGCCGGGCAGGTGGCCCTGCTCATAACGCTGCGGCGAGTTCACGTCGAACACGGTGTGCGTGCCCGCTTCGACGATCTCAGCGGCCTCATCGACGGTCACGGTGCGGACGTTCGCGGTCATGCTGGTTCCTTGGTTGGATCCGGTCATACGGACGGATACTGCTCGTCATTCAGGTTAAGCCCCCTGAGCCGCACCGACGCTTACGTGAACCCGCATGACGCGGAATGAAATGGTGTCGGAGCTGTTGGGTACACTCGGAGCATCAACGTGCTCCGGGGTCGGTGAGAATCCGAACCGGCGGTGACAGTCCGCGAGAGCCTCGATCCATCGAGGTTCCGATCCGGTGGAATTCCGGAACCGACGGTGATGCGAGAGAGATCTCGCTAGTCCGGAAGGGAGGCAGCACGGCGCCTTTCGCGTTGCCATGCCCTGGCGAACCCCGGAGCCTCGACGTGAGGACGACGGATGGCAGTCACCGAGGCGGAGCGCCGCGCGATGAGCCGCGCGCTCGAGCTCGCGGTCCTCGGACCCCGCGGGATCAACCCGCAGGTCGGGGCCGTCATCCTCTCCCCCGCCGGCGACGTCCTCGCCGAGGGCTGGCACCGCGGCGCCGGCACCCCGCACGCTGAAGTCGATGCGCTCTCTCAGCTCGCCCCTGGCGATGCCCGCGGAGCGACCGCCGTCGTCACCCTCGAGCCCTGCAACCACACCGGCCGCACCGGCCCCTGCGCACAGGCTCTCATCGAGGCGGGCATCGGCCGCGTCGTCTACGCCCTCGATGACCCGGGGGCGCAGTCCGGCGGCGGTGCCGACCGGCTGCGCGCCGCCGGCATCGAAGTCGACGGCGGGGAGCAGGCGGATGCCTCGCACGCTCTCATCGACGGATGGCTCACCGTGCAGCGGCTCGGCCGTCCCGAGATCATCGTCAAGTGGGCGCAGAGCCTCGACGGCCGCGCCGCCGCGGCGGACGGGACGAGCCAGTGGATCACCGGCGCCGCCGCGCGCGCCGATGTGCACCGGCGCCGCGCCGACTCCGACGCCATCGTCGTCGGCACCGGCACCGTGCTCGCCGACGATCCGGCGCTCACGGCGCGCGACGGGGAGCGGCTGCTTCCCCACCAGCCCGTCCCGGTCGTCATCGGCACGCGGGAGACTCCGTCCGCAGCGGCGGTGCACCGGCATCCGCTCTCCCCCCTGTTCTACGCCACGCACGACCTGCACGAGGTCGTCGCCGACCTGCGCGAGCGCGGCGTGCAGCGCGTGTTCGTCGAGGGCGGGCCGACGCTCGCGAGCGCTTTCATCGCGGAAGGCCTCGCCGATCGGGTGCTGGCGTACATCGCGCCCGTGCTGCTTGGGGGCGACCGCCTCGCCCTTGCCGACATCGGCGTGCCGACGATCAACGCCGCGCGACGGCTGACGATCGACGAGTGGGTGCCGCTCGGCGCGGATCTGCTCGCCATCGCCCGCTTCACGCACGAAGAAGGAGACGACTGATGTTCACCGGAATCATCGAGGAGATGGGCGAGATCACCGCCATCGCACCCTCCGGCGACGGCTGGCGCCTCACCGTGCGCGCCCCGAAGGCCGCAGCGGATGCCGTGCACGGCGAGTCGATCGCGGTGTCGGGTGTGTGTCTCACCGTGGTCGGTTCGACCACCGACACCTTCGACGCCGACGTCATGAAGCAGACGCTCGATGTGGCGGCCCTGGGCGGAGCCGCCGTCGGCACGCGCGTCAACATCGAGAAGGCGATGCCCGTGGGCGCCCGCCTCGGCGGGCACATCGTGCAGGGTCACGTCGACGGCACCGGAACGGTGCTCGAGGTGCGACCCGGCGCCCAGTGGAGCGTGCTGCGCATCTCGCTGCCCTCCGACCTCGCCCCTCTCGTCGTCGACAAGGGCTCCATCGCGGTCGACGGCACCTCGCTGACGGTGAGCGCCGTCAGCGCCCCACCGACCGGCTCGGGGATCCAGGATCAGTGCTGGTTCGAGGTCTCGCTGATCCCCGAGACGCTCGCGGCCACCACGCTCGGCATCCGTGCAGTCGGCGACCGCGTGAACCTCGAGACCGACATCCTCGCTCGCCACGTCGAGCGGCTGCTCGCGTTCCGCGCGAACGCAACCGAAGAAGGAGGCACGCGATGAGCCTTTCCACCATCGCCGAGGCGATCGACGCGCTGCGCGCAGGACGCCCGGTGCTCGTCGCCGACGACGAGGACCGCGAGAACGAGGGCGACGTCATCCTCTCGGCCGAGCTCGCCACCCCGGAGTGGGTGGCGTGGACCGTGCGCTGGTCCTCCGGCTTCATCTGCGCGCCGATGCCCACCGATCTCGCCGACAGCCTCAACCTGCAGCCCATGGTGGCCGTCAGCGAGGACGCGCGGTCGACGGCCTACACGATCAGCGTCGATGCGGCAGAGGGCGTGACCACCGGCATCAGCGCCCACGACCGCGCGCTCACGCTGAACGTGCTCGCGAACCCGGCCTCGACCGCCGGCGATCTCATCCGCCCCGGTCACGTGCTGCCGCTGCGCGCCGTCGATGGCGGCGTGCGTGAACGCAGCGGCCACACCGAGGCCGCCGTCGACCTCATGAAGCTCGCAGGGCTCCGCCCGGTCGGTGCGATCGCCGAGGTCGTCGCCGAAGACGGAAGCATGATGCGGATGCCGGGGCTCCTCGAGCTCGGCGCGCGCGACGGCGTGCCCGTCATCACGATCGAGCAGCTCATCGCCCACCTCGACGAGATCGACCCGGATGGCGCCTCGGCCACCCCCACCCGGCGGGTGAGCCTGCGCGCGGACGCCACGGTGCCGACATCGCACGGCTCCTTCCGCTTCCTCGCGTACAAGGACCGCGTGAGCGGCACCGACCACATCGCCGTGGTGTCCGGCGAGCCCGGCGAGACCGCTCTCGTGCGCGTGCACTCGGAGTGCCTGACGGGCGAGGCGTTCGGGTCTCTCAAGTGCGAGTGCGGTCCGCAGCTCGACGCGGCGCTCGACGCCATCGCGCAGGAGGGCGGCGTCGTGATCTACATGCGCGGTCACGAAGGGCGCGGCATCGGACTCATCAACAAGCTGCGGGCGTACAGCCTGCAGGAGGACGGCCTGGACACCGTCGACGCCAACCTCGCACTCGGCCTGCCCGCCGACGCCCGCGAGTACGCGGCCGCCGCCGGCATCCTCGGCGATCTCGGCATCTCGCGGGTGCGGCTGCTGACGAACAACACCGACAAGGTGAAGCAGCTGCGCGAGCTCGGACTCGACGTCGTCGAGCAGGTGCCGCTGATCGTCGGCGTCGGCCCGAACAACCATCAGTACCTCGAAACCAAGCGTGACCGCATGGGTCACCTCATCGATCAGGCGGAGCTCGCAGAGGCCCTCGCCGAAGGAAAGGACCACGCATGAGCGGCGCAGGAGCCCCCGAGACCGGCAGCATCGACGGACGCGGTCTGAACGTCGTCATCATCGCCGGCACGTGGCACGAGACGATCACGAACGGGCTCATCGCCGGTGCGGAGCGCGTGCTGAACGCCGCGAACGCGACCCATCGCCTCGTCCGCGTCCCCGGATCGTTCGAGCTCGCCGTCGCGGCACAAGCCGCCTTCGCCAGCGGCGCGGATGCCGTGGTGGCGCTCGGCGTGATCATCCGCGGCGGTACCCCGCACTTCGAGTACGTGTCGGCCGCCACCACCGACGGGCTCACCCGCGTGTCGCTCGACGCCGGCAGGCCCGTCGGCTTCGGCGTGCTCACCCTCGACGACGAGCAGCAAGGGCTGGACCGCGCGGGCCTTGCGGGGTCGAAGGAGGACAAGGGCGCGGAGGCGGCGGAGGCGGCGCTGCGCACTGCGCTGGTGATCAGGGAGCTGCGCGGCTGAGGTTCGCCTTCCTGGCGACGCGATGACGCGCGGCGTAGCGTGAGGCGCATGGAGACCCTGCGCCACCTCGTGCTGTTCGTCCACCTCATCGGCTTCGCCATGCTCTTCGGCGCCTGGGCCGTGCAGGCCTTCGGCGGCAAGCGCGAGTTCACGCGGCTGATGAGCTTCGGCATGACGATCGCGGCGATCGCAGGCCTCGCCCTGGCTGCCCCCTGGGGTCTGCCCGACGGCGTCGAGCTGAACTACGCGAAGATCGCGACGAAGCTGGTGATCCTCCTCGCCATCGGGGCGCTCCTCGGCATCGGCACCGCGCGGCAGAAGCGCGGGGCGGCCCTTCCCTCGGCCATGTTCTGGCTGGTCGGCATCCTCACCGCGGCGAACGCCGCCATCGCCGCGATCTGGTGACCCGACCCGCATCCGTTCCGGCACGGGTCCGCCCCGACAGGAGCGACTGCCTGGACCGTGGCCGCCACACGGTGACGGAAATCCTCCAGCGAACACTCAGGCAGGCGTAAACTCCCCGGTGCCCCGCTCCCCAGTGCGGAGCGATGATCGGAGGAACATCTTGAGTTCTACTGCAGCGCCCGCGAATCCCCGTTCGCGCGTCATCACCGCCAGCCTCGTCGGCACGACGATCGAGTTCTACGACTTCTACGCCTACGCCACGGCGGCCGTGCTCGTCTTCCCGGTGCTCTTCTTCCCGAGCGACAACGACACCGCATCGCTGCTGTCGTCGTTCGCCGTGTTCGGCGCGGCCATGGTCGCACGCCCCATCGGCGCCATGGTCTTCGGCCACTTCGGAGACAAGCACGGTCGCAAGGCCACCCTCGTCGCGTCGCTGCTCACCATGGGCATCGCGACCTTCCTCATCGGGCTCCTGCCGAACTTCCAGCAGGTGGGCTACCTCGCCCCCATCCTCCTGCTCGTGCTCCGTCTCGCCCAGGGCTTCGCACTCGGCGGCGAGTGGTCGGGGGCGGCGCTGGTCGCCACCGAGAACGCACCGCAGGGCAAGCGCGCCTGGTACGGCACCTTCCCGCAGCTGGGCGCCCCGCTCGGCTTCATCATCGCGAACCTGCTGTTCCTCGCGATCAACTGGATCCTGCCCCACGCCGAGAACCCGGCGCTGAAGTCCGAGGCGTTCCTGTCGTGGGGCTGGCGCATCCCGTTCCTGTTCTCGGCCGTCATGGTCATCATCGGCCTGTGGGTGCGGCTCAAGCTCGTCGAGTCCGACACGTTCAAGAAGGCCGAGAAGAAGGGCGCGATCCGCAAGCTCCCCCTCGCCACCGTGTTCCGCCACCACTGGAAGCAGCTGATCCTCGGCACGTTCATCATGCTCGCCACCTACGTGCTGTTCTACCTGATGACGAACTTCACGCTCGCGTACGGCACCAAGGCGGCATCCCTCGAGACGGCTTCCGCCGCTGCTCAGGCGGCCGCAGAAGCCGCGGGCAAGGACTTCGACGCGGCGGCGTTCGCCGCGCAGTTCTACCCCGGCCTCGGCTTCGGGTACACCGACTTCGTGCTCATGCAGATCATCGGCGTCGTGTTCTTCGGCATCTTCACCCTGCTGTCAGGGCCGATCGCCGACGCCGTCGGCCGGCGCAAGCTGCTGCTGTGGGTCACCGGGCTCATCATCGTCTTCGGCCTTTCCTTCAACGCCTTCCTGCTGCCTGCGCTCGATGCGAAGTTCACCGGCGCACTCACGCAGGCGTTCCTCGTGTTCGGCTTCCTGCTGATGGGCGCCACGTTCGGTCCCATGGGCGCGCTGCTGCCCGAGCTGTTCCCCACGAACGTGCGCTACTCGGGCTCGGCGATCTCGTACAACGTGTCGTCGATCCTCGGTGCGGCGGTCGCGCCGCTCATCGCCCTCAAGCTCTGGGAATGGGCGGGTGGTTCGCCCTGGCTGGTCGGCATCTACCTCTCCGCGTCGGGTGTCCTCACTTTCGTGGCGCTGATTCTCACACCCGAGACGAAGGACCACGACTACGAAGAGGACCTCGGGGTCGCAGCCGCCGTCGAGCAGTGATGTCCTGATACGAGCGGACGCGACCCGAGCTGGTCGCGTCCGCTCTCACGTCACCACAGCGTGCGCAGCCCATCGACCGCTTGGAACGTGGCGTCTACCGTGATCAGCGTCATCGACTCGGACAGAGCCTGCGCAGCGAGGATGCGATCGAACGGGTCGCGGTGCGACCACGCGAGTCCGCCGGAGAGGAGCGCGTGCTCGTCCGTGATGGCCAGCCGGTCGACACCGAGACGATCGAGCGCGACAGCGTACTGCAGCACGAGCCCCTCCGCATGCGGAAGCTTGCCGATCCGCTGCTTGGTCGAGATCTCCCACGCCGACACTGCGGACACCACGACGACGGACGATCGAGCCACGATGACGCGTCTCGCGTCATCGCTCAGCTTCTCCGGCGAAAGCAGCGCCCAGAGGACGGCGTGCGTGTCGAGCAGGTACTGCATGGTTCACTTCTCCCAGACGGCGAGTTCGTCCTCCGGAAGGTCGTCGAAGAAGGAATCAGGCAGCTCGTAGGCGAGGAATCCGAGCTCTCGTTCTGCGTTCTCCGTGAGCGGCACGAGCCGCGCGACCAGCCGATCCCCGCGCGAGATCACGATCTCCTCCCCCTGCTCGACGGCAGCGAGCAGAGCCGACAGATGGGTCTTCGCGTACTGCACCTTCACGGCCTTCATGCCGCGGGACTAGGCCGGTTGGTCTTGTTGGTCAATGAACGAGACCAACCGGATCTCCGTAGGTCGCCGCGGCCATCCGCAGCACGCTGCTCGGGGAGGTGCAGCAACGCCAGCGACAGCATCTCCCTGCCCGCCGCCGAGTCATCGGGATGCCGTCTCGGCAGCGCCGGTCGCATGCTTGTCGCTACAGCGGCCGCAGGACGGGACCGTCAATTCATGTTGACATCGCGACAGGCGTCAATGAAGATTGACAAAGGAGGTGCCCCATGACTGCATCCGCGGCTGTCGGACAGGCCGAGGGCGGCGAGCCGCTCTCCGAGCTGCACCGCCTCGCCGCCCTCAGACAGGAGATCGCCCGCGCGGAGGAGAGCCAGGTGCGCAGAGCACGCAACCTCGGATACTCCTGGCAGGCCATCGCCAGCGCGCTGGGCGTGACCAAACAGGCCGCGCATCGCCGCTTCGGGCATCGCTGACGACGCACACAGCCCATCCACAGACTCCGCCTCGGCGCGAAGTACGGTCGAAGTACAACACCTGAAGATCGAGGTTCCGCATGTCCAGCCCGGCGACATCCCGCCGACGAGGTCGCGGCGCGCAGCAGGACGGTCCGCGCGCCACGTTCCGCCAGCTCCTCCCCTTCCTCTTCGAGCACAAGCGCACGCTCGTCGTCGTCGCGATCCTCAGCGTCGCAGGCAGCGCGACCTCGCTCGTCCAGCCGCTGCTCGTCGGCCAGGTCATCGAGGCCGTGCAGACCGAGCAGACCATCGGCATCCTCGTCTGGCTCCTGGTCGGCTTCGTGATCGTGTCGTCGATCATCTCCGGCTATCAGCACTACCTGCTTCAGCGCACCGGAACCGCGGTCGTGCATTCGAGCCGCCGCAAGCTCATCGCGCGCATCCTGCACCTGCCGATCAGCGAGTTCGACGCGCGCCGCACCGGCGACCTCGTCTCGCGCGTGGGCACCGACACGACGCTCCTCTACGCTGTGCTCACGCAGGGACTGGCGGATGCCGTCGGCAACACGCTCCTCTTCGTCGGCGCGCTCATCGCCATGCTCGTCATCGACCCGGTGCTGCTGATCCTGATCGTCGTCGTGATCGGCGCCTCGGTCGTCGTGGTGGTCGCCCTCAGCGGCCGCATCCGCTCGGCATCCGCCGCCCAGCAGGTCAAGGTCGGCGAACTCGCCTCCGGTGTCGAGCGCGCCGTCGGATCGATCCGCACCGTCCGCGCCTCGGGCGCCACCGAGCGCGAGACGGCCGCGGTCTCGGCCCTCGCAGCCGACGCCTACGGCATCGGCGTACGCATCGCGAAGATCTCCTCGCTCGTCGTGCCCGTCGCCGGCATCGCCCTGCAGCTGTCGTTGCTCGTCGTGCTCGGGGTCGGCGGATTCCGCGTCGCGGCCGGCGCCATCTCGATCGCCTCCCTCATCACGTTCATCATGTTCCTGTTCATGATGGTGATGCCGCTGGCCTCGACCTTCGGAGCGATCACGTCGGTGAACCAGGCGCTCGGCGCCCTCGGGCGCATCCAGGAAGTCCTCGACCTCCCCGCCGAAGACCAGGCTGACGCCGAGATCGCCGCCTCCCTCCCCCGCGAGACCCCCGCGGCGGACAGCCCCGCCATCGAGTTCGTCGACGTGCGCTTCCACTATCCGCAGAACGTTGTCGCCGCGCGCGAGAAGGCGACCGCCGAGGCGAGGAAACTGCTCGCCGACGCGCATGTCGACCCCCAGGCGAGCCCGGTCGCAGAGCGAGCGCAGCAGCCCGCCCCGGTCGTCGAGCGAGCGCAGCGAGACGAAAAGCCCGCACCCCTCCAGCACGCCCAGGTCGTCAAGCGAGCGCAGCGAGAAGAGACGCCTTCGACCGGCGCAGAACCCCGCGAGGTGCTGCGCGGGGTCTCGTTCCGTGTGCCGCGCGGCTCGCGCGTCGCGCTGGTGGGCCCGAGCGGTGCAGGCAAGAGCACGATCCTCTCGCTGCTCGAGCGCTTCTACGACCCCACAGGCGGTTCGATCCGCATCGACGGCCACGACGCGCGAACCTACCCCCGCGCAGATCTGCGCTCGCGGTTCGGCTACGTCGAGCAGGACGCCCCGACCCTCGCCGGAACCCTCGCCGATAACCTGCGCCTGGCTTCGCCCTCGGCATCCGACGCCGACTGCGAGCGCGTGCTGCGCGCGGTCAACCTCGGAGACGTCCTCGAGCGCAATCCGCTGGGCCTCGATGCGCCCGTCGGCGAGGACGGCGTGATGCTCTCCGGCGGCGAGCGTCAACGCCTCGCGATCGCCCGTGCGCTGCTCACCGATGCGCCGGTCCTGCTGCTCGACGAGTCGACCTCGTCGCTGGACGGCGTGAACGAGCAGCGCATGCGCGAGGCGATCGACGCCGCCTCGGCGGAGCGCACCCTCGTGGTCATCGCGCACCGGCTGTCGACGGTCGTCGACAGCGACCTCATCGTCGTGCTGCAGGACGGGGTCGTCATCGGGCAAGGCACCCACGCCGAGCTCATCGAGTCCACGCCGCTGTACCGCGACCTCGCCCGTCACCAGCTCCTCGCCTGACCGGCTCCGCGCGACCGTCGCGCTGTCATTTCCGGCGTCGCGCTGTCATTTCCGGCGTCGCGCTGTCGTTTCCGGCGTCGCGCTGTCATTCTCTGCGTCGCGCTGTCGTTCTCTGCGTCGCGCTGTCACATTCTGCGTCGCGCTGTCACTTTCTGCGTCGCGCTGCTATTCCACGCTCGCGCTGCAGGAAATCGAGCAGCGTCTGCGGAGAATAGCCGCGCGAGGGGACGAACAGCCGCGCGACGCGCAGAACAGCAGCGCGACGGATGCGGCCGGACAGCGGTCGCAGGGAAGAGCGGATGCTGGAGCGCATCCGAACCTGCATCCGCGTCACGCCGTCGGTGTCCGCGCGGCTGAAGTCCGCACGCACTGTCGAAAGTTCTGCAGCGCCTGCCGGTTCGAGCAGCGCGACACCCAAGAACAGCAGCGCGACGCCCACAACAGCAGCGCGACGCCCAAGAACAGCAGCGCGACGCGAGAACAGCAACGCAGCCCAAGAACAACAGCCCAAGAACAGCAGCGCAGCGCGAAAAAGCAGGAGGCGGGATGCCGGACCATTCGGCCCGAGCATCCCGCCTCCTCGTTGGTGGTCGCCGCATCCCCCGATGCCGGCGCCCGGTCTCTGTCAGGCGCTCGCCAGGCGGTACCGCAGCGATGCCAGCTCGGAGCGCAGAGCCGCAGGCAACCGGTCTCCGAAAGTGCCGTAGAACTCCTCGGTCAGGTCGGCTTCGGCCTTCCACGCCTCGGGGTCGACCTCGAACAGTTCCCGCAGGTCCTCTTCGGGGACGTCGAGCCCGTCGAGGTTGAGGTCCTCGATGAGCGGCAGCCGCCCGATCGGGCTCTCCACCACGCCGACCTCGCCGGAGATGCGGCGGATGATCCAGTCGACGACGCGCGAGTTGTCGCCGAATCCGGGCCAGAGGAAGCGACCGTCCGCACCGCGACGGAACCAGTTGACCTGGAAGATGCGCGGTGCGCGGTCGAAGCGCAGGCTGCCGCCGACCTTGAGCCAGTGCGCGAAGTAGTCGGCCATGTTGTATCCGCAGAACGGGAGCATCGCGAACGGGTCGCGACGAAGCTCTCCGACGGTGCCCTCGGCTGCAGCGGTGCGCTCGGACGAAATGTTCGAGCCGAGGAACACACCGTGCGTCCAGTCGGTCGCCTCGACGACGAGCGGCACATTGGTCGCGCGGCGTCCGCCGAACAGGATCACATCGAGCGGAACCGCCGACTCCCAGTCCGCGGAGATCTGCGGGCACTGCGCCGCCGATACGGTGAAGCGCGAGTTCGGGTGCGCGGCAGGACGGCCAGAATCCGGCGTCCAAGGGTTGCCCTCCCAATCGATGAGGTTCGCAGGGGCCTGATCGGTCAGTCCCTCCCACCACACGTCGCCGTCGGGGCGGAGCGCGACATTCGTGAAGATCGTGTTGCCCCACAGCGTCTCGACCGCGGTGACGTTGGTCGACTCGCCGGTGCCGGGCGCGACGCCGAAGAAGCCGGCCTCAGGGTTGATCGCCCACAGGCGGCCGTCCTCACCGGGGCGGATCCAGGCGATGTCGTCGCCGATCGTCTCGACGGTCCACCCGGGGATGGTCGGGCGGAGCATGGCGAGGTTCGTCTTGCCGCACGCCGAAGGGAATGCGGCGGCGACGTGGTACGCCTTGCCCTCGGGGGAGGTGACCTTGATGAGCAGCATGTGCTCGGCCAGCCAGCCTTCGTCACGCGCGATGACCGACGCGATGCGCAGAGCGAAGCACTTCTTCGCGAGGATCGCGTTGCCGCCGTAGCCCGAGCCGTAGGAGTAGACCTCGAGCGTGTCGGGGAAGTGCACGATGTACTTGTCGTCGTTGCACGGCCACTCGACATCGGCCTGTCCGGGAGCGAGCGGAGCGCCGACCGAGTGGACGGTCTTGACCCACGGCGCGCCGTCCGCGATCTGCCGGGTGACGGCGTCACCGATGCGCGTCATGATGCCGATCGACGCGACGGCGTAGGCGCTGTCGGTGACCTGCACGCCGATGTGCGAGAGCGGGCCGCCGACGGGGCCCATCGAGAACGGCACGACGTACATCGTGCGTCCCCGCATCGATCCCTCGAAGATCTCGGTCATCGTCGCGCGCATCTCGGCGGGCGGCGCCCAGTTGTTGGTGGGGCCGGCATCCTCTTCGCGCTCCGAGGAGATGAACGTCCGCCCCTCCGTGCGGGCGACGTCGCTGGGGTGCGAGCGGGCGAGGTACGAACCGGGACGCCACTCGGGGTTGAGCTTGATGAGCTTGCCCTCGGCGACCAGACCGCGCAGAAGCCAGTCGTTCTCGGCGCGGGAGCCGTCGACCCAGTGGATGTCGGCGGGCTGAGTGAGCGCGGCGATCTCGTCGACCCACGCGGTCAGCTCAGCCATCGCAGGGGTGTCATAGGTCGGCGCCGTTCCGAAGGCACGCGCGGAGGGGGCGGATGCTGCACTGGTGGTGAAGACGTCGGCGATGGCCATGACTACTGCTCCTTCAAGTCGGGGGCGTTAGGACCATCTTCTTCCCATATCGACAGAGCTTTCGGCGATTCTGGGTGATAAGAACATCGGTTCTTTCGTTATGATCAAGGAATGGCTCCTTCCGGCATCCATCTCACGACCCTCGGCCACCGCATCCGCCACCACCGCCTCGAGAACGGATACACGCTCGACGAACTCGGCGCCCTCGTCGGCGTCGCCGGCTCCCAGCTCAGCCTCATCGAGAACGGCAAGCGCGAGCCGAAGCTATCGCTGCTGCAGGCGATCGCCCTCGCCACCCACACCGAGGTCGCCGACCTCATCTCGGGCGAGCCGCCGAACCGCCGAGCCGCGCTGGAGATCGAGCTCGAGCGTGCACAGGACAGCCCCGTCTTCCGTCAGCTCGGCATCGCTCCGGTGCGCGTGACGAAGGGCATGAGCGACGAGACCATCGAATCGGTGCTGGGACTGCACCGCGAGCTGCAGCGCCGTGAGCGGGAGGCCATCGCCACCCCGGAGGAGGCGCGCCGCGCCAACACCGAGCTGCGACTGCGCATGCGCTCCCAGAACAACTACCTCCCCGATATCGAGAAGCTCGCCGAGAAGCAGCTCCGCGCCGCCGGGCACACCCAGGGCGCCCTCACCCACCGCACCGTGAACATCATGGCCGAGAAGCTCGGCTTCGAACTCATCTACGTCAACGATCTGCCGCATTCGACCCGGTCCGTGACCGACTTGGAGAACGGGCGCATCTACCTGCCCCCGGCATCCATCCCCGGCGGCCACGGCCTCCGATCGATGGCGCTGCAAGCCATGGCTCACCGCCTGCTCGGGCACCGCCCGCCCACCTCGTACGCCGACTTCCTGCAGCAGCGGCTGGAGATCAACTATTTCGCCGCCTGCGCGCTCATGCCCGAGACCGCGGCGGTGGCCTTCCTGCAGCAGGCGAAGAAGGACCGCAACCTCGCCGTCGAGGACTTCCGCGATGCCTTCGGCGTCACCCACGAGGGCGCCGGCATGCGCATGACCAACCTCATCACCCATCACCTCGGCATTCCGTTGCACTTCCTGCGCGTCGACGAGACGGGGGCGATCACGCGGGTCTACGAGAACGACGACCTGCCGCTGCCGATGGACGTCACCGGCTCCGTCGAGGGCCAGCGCGTCTGTCGCAAGTTCCAGGCCCGAAGAGCGTTCGAGCAGCAGAACCGCACCACCGAGCACCATCAGTACACCGACACGCCCTCCGGCACCTTCTGGTGCGCGACCCAGACCGGCCTGTCTACCGACGGCGAGTTCTCGGTCTCCGTAGGCGTGCCCTTCGACGACGCCCGCTGGTGGCGCGGACGGGAGACGTCCGACCGCGCCGTGTCGGCCTGCCCTGACGAGGCCTGCTGCCGCCGCCCTCCCGCCGAGCTCGCCGAGCGGTGGCAGGGCCGGGCCTGGCCGAGCGCCCGGGTGCACACGCACATGTTCTCACCGCTCCCCCGCGGCGCGTTCCCGGGCGTCGACGACAACGAGGTGTACGACTTCCTCGGCCGTCACGCCGTGGAGTGAGCGGATGCCGGGGCGACGCGCGGCCCTCGCATCGTCCCGTCGCGCTGCTCTTCTCTTCGTCGCGCTGCTCTTCTCTTCGTCGCGCGGCTCTTCTCTTCGTCGCGCGGCTCTTTCCCGCACGCGCGGCTGAAAGTCCAGTAGCGCGTGCGGAGAACAGCAGCGCGACACGAGAAACAGCAGCGCCACGCAAGAAACAGCAGCGCGACGAAGAGAACAGCAGCGCGACACGAGAAACAGCAGCGCGACACGAGGGGCCGGCGCGCCACCCGCCGCCCGCAGGTCGGCCCGGCGCCCGCCGCCCGGGTCAGCCGGTGACGAAATCGCTGTAGCGCTGCAGAGCCACGGCGACGGCCTCCGGGGCGAGGTCCACGAAAGGCTCGGCGGCGGGAGCGTCGCGGTGCCGCCCCACCGCAGCCGAATGAGTCCACGCCCCGACGATCCGCCCGCCGCCGACGAGGCTCGCACGCACCATGCCGTTCTTCCCCGGCCCGATGCGCCTCATCGCCTCGGTATCGGCGACAGTGCTGCGGTCGGCGTAGGAGATGTAGAACTCGTCGAACATCGGCAGCGCGAGCAGGCATCCGTCGTCGGCGCCGCGGGCACGCCGGGGGCGGGATGCCGCGACGAACAGCCCCTCCTCGACCTCGCTCACCCGGTGCCGTGAACGCTCGACCGCGTCGCGGGCTGCGGTGAGAGTGAGCCCGGACCACCATGCGAAGTCGGCGACACCGGCCGGGCCGTGTCCGTCGATGTAGCGCACGAAGAGCTCGGCGAGCGGATCATCGGGTCGAGCATCCGCCGTGATGTGCGCGTCGGCGAGCACGAAGAGCTGCTCGCGGGCGACCGCCCCGTCCCGCGCGACGACCGGTCCCTGCACGAGCACACCTTCGATGCACAGCTCGGCGAGGATGTGCACGCCGCGCTGGCCCGTCGGATCGATCCCGAGGGCTGCGAGGTCTTCGAACAGTTCGCCCCGCGTGCGACCGCCGTCGGCGAGACGCACCCGCAGCTCGCGAGCGACCCGCTCGAGCAGCGCCTCGTCGATGCCGAGGTCGCGCCGCCGGTTCGCGGACTGCGCCTGCTGGCGCGGCCCCGTCACCGAGAGCACCCAGCGCAGATCGACGGCGGGGATGATGTGCAGCGTGCCCCGCATCGTCCACGAGCGCACGAGATCGCCGCGCGCGAAGGCTCGGTCGACCCCCGACAGCGTGGGCGAGCCGGAGGAGCGGATGCCGAGCGCCCAGCGCCCCGCGACGAAGTCCTGCGCCTGCACCGCGAGCATGTGCGCGGCGGCATCCGTCACCGACCGGGCGGGAGCGCTCAGGCGGTGCGAGCGTAGGCGTTCGGAGAGCAGGGCGCGAGGCGTCATGCGCCCATCCTGCCCTGCTCCGCCTCACGCCTCCAGCATCACCTCGCGACGGGCCGGGATGACGACCGGGTGCGAACCGGCCATCGTCTCGAGCACCCGGATCACCTGGCACGAGTAGCCGAACTCGTTGTCGTACCAGACGTAGAGGATGAGGGTGTCGTCAGAGGCGACGGTCGCGAGTCCGTCGACGATGCCGGCGCGGTGCGAGCCGACGAAGTCGGTGGAGACGACCTCGGGGGATTCGACGTAGTCGATCTGCTGGCGCAGCTTCGAGTGCAGCGACACCCGGCGCAGGTAGTCGTTCGCCTGCTCCTTCGTCGCCGGGCGTTCAATCGTCAGGTGCAGCACGGCGAGCGAGACGTCGGGGGTGGGCACGCGGATCGCGCTACCGGTCAGCTTGCCCTCGAGCTGCGGCAGCGCCTTCGACACGGCCTTGGCGGCGCCCGTCTCGGTGATGACCATGTTCAGCACCGCCGAACGCCCTCGGCGGTCGCCCCGGTGGAAATTGTCGATGAGGTTCTGGTCGTTCGTGAACGAGTGCACGGTCTCGACATGCCCCTTCACGACGCCGTACGCCTCGTCGATCGCGGCGAGCACCGGGGTGATGGCGTTGGTCGTGCACGACGCCGCCGACAGGATGCGGTCGGCGGCGTCGATCGTGTCGTGGTTGATGCCGTGCACGATGTTCTTCAGCGGGCTCTTGCCCGGCGCCGTCAGCAGCACACGGGCCACGCCGTTCGAGCGCAAATGCTGCGAAAGTCCGGCCTCGTCGCGCCAGCGTCCGGTGTTGTCGACGACGATCGCGTCGTGGATGCCGTAGGCGGCGTAGTCGATGGAAGCCGGATCGTCGGAGTAGATGACCTGGATGCGGGTACCGTTCGCGATGATCTGCTCGGTGTCGAGATCCACGGTCACCGTGCCCGCGAAGCTGCCGTGCACCGAGTCGCGCTGGAGGAGCGAGGCGCGCTTGACGATGTCGTTGTCGGAGCCGCGGCGCACGACGATGGCCCGCAGGCGCAGACCGCTGCCGCCGCCGGTGTGCGCGATGAGGATGCGGGCGAGCAGGCGCCCGATACGGCCGAACCCGTAGAGCACGACGTCGGTGGGCTCGGCGGAGACCGCTCCGGATGCCGGCGCCAGCGCTTCGGCGAGGTATTCCTCGAGCGCCAGGCCGCTGGCCGCGTGCCCATCGACGAGACGCGCGATGTCGATCGATGCGGCGCCGGGCGCGAGCGCGTGCACGCCCTCAAGCACCGCCAGGGTCTGTTCGATCGACACCTCGGCATGACCGAGCTGCGCGATGCGCTCGTGCACGTCGACGATGCCCGTGGCCGTGAGGCCGAGGAGCCGGTGGCCGTGCAGCGAGGTGATCGCGTCGCGCTCGCGCTTGAGGGAGCCGATAAGCGGGATCATCCGCTCGGCGAGCTCTTCGCGTGCGCGCCATTCGAGGCCGTGTTCGTCGGTCATCCGCATCCTTGCTTCTCTGTGATCGCGCGCCGAAGGGTGACCGGCGCGCGCAATCGCCGGGTGGAGCTCGGGGGATGCCTCCAGCGTACGCGGACGCGCGCCCTCCGACGAAACCTGACTCCGGCAGAGGCCCACAGCGGCGCCGCGTGAGCTCAGCGCGCGGATCGCCTCGCGCGGGCCTCCTCCGGCACCGTGAAGAGCGGATGCCGCGGCGAGCGCAACGGTGGCCCCGTCGCCGTTCGCGCCGCAGAGCTGGCGGGCCCTGCGGATCGCGCGCCCGACTACCCTGGAGGACATGACCGAGATCGTCCCCGCCCGCGCCGTGCTGCTCGACATGGACGGGACGCTCGTGGACTCGACCGCCGTCGTGGAGCGGCTCTGGCTGGCCTGGGCCGAGCCCCACGGCCTCAGTCGCGAACGCGTGCTCAGCGTGATCCACGGACGGCAGGGGCACCAGAGCATGGCGATCCTGCTGCCGGAGCGCGACCATGAGATCAACCTCCGCGAGAACGCCGAGATGCTCGCCAACGAGGCCGAGGACGTCGACGGCGTCGTCGCGATCGCCGGCGCCGACCGTCTGCTGACGGCCCTTCGTGATCACCCGCACGCCATCGTGACCTCGGCCGACGCCACCCTCATGAAGGCGCGCATGGGCGAGGCAGCCCTGGCCATCCCCGAGCTCGCGATCACCGCCGAGAGCGTCGCCAGCTCCAAGCCCGACCCCGAGGGCTTCCTGCGCGCCGCCGAGATGCTCGGCGTCGCCCCTGCCGACTGCGTCGTCTTCGAGGACTCCGACGCCGGCATCCAGGCCGCCCACGCCGCCGGCATGCGGGTCGTCGGCGTCGGCGCCGCTGCCCGCGCGCACTCCCCCGAGTTCCATGTCGATGACCTCTCGCGGGTGTCGGTGGCGCCGGCCGCCGAGGGGTTCGCGCTGCACATCGGCTGACGGCGAGCACGATCGAGAGCGAACGCCCGCGGTGCGGGGTTCTCCCGATGTGCCCGCCCTCGCCAGAAAGGACCGGCCCGCCGAGGGTGTGCGCAGCGCGCGGGGCCCGGCGCACGAGGCGCGCGGCCCGGGCGCGCGGCC
>NZ_JASGCY010000034.1:0-16152 GCF_047607465.1 Microbacterium sp.
CCCTGCGTGTCAGGGTTGGGTGAGTCCACCGGTTCGTAGCAAGTCCGCCCGCAGGGCGAGTTGAAGGATTACCTGTTTCGATGAGTTTGAGTTCCTCGGTCGCGCTGGTCGCGATGGATGATGGAGTGGTGAGCGCGCCCTCGAACCCGGACGGCCCGGCCCGTCGTCGTTCGTTCACGCCCGCGCAGAAGCTGAAGTACCTGTCCGAGTACGAGACGGCGTGTGAGAGCGGGCAGGGCGCCGCGTACCTGCGTGGCGAGGGCCTGTACTCCTCGTTGATGTCGGAGTGGCGCCGCCAGCGTGACGCCGGCTTGTTCGAGGGGAAGCAGCCCGGTGACGTGGTCGGGTCATCGTCGCGGGAGCAGGCCGAGATCGCGAGGCTGCGCCGGCAGCTCGCGAACGCGGAGCAGAAGCTCGCGACGACCGAGATGGCGCTTTCGATCATGGGAAAAGCGCACGCGCTCTTGGAGCAGATCTCCGAGAGCGCGGACACCGACAAGCGTCGCGGGCAGCGCTGATGACCGCCTATGCCGAGCTGGCCGGCGCGGGAGTCCCTACCCGTCACGCCGCTGAGCTGACTGGGGTGCCGCGAGCCACCTGGGCGCGTGCTGTCGCTCGCGCCCAGCGCCCCGAGCCGGCGGCGCTGGGGCGCCCTGCCCCGGTCAACAAGCTCACCGGCCTCGAGCGGGCCGCGGTGCTGGCAGTGCTGAACAGTGAGGAGTTCGTCGATAAGCCGCCGTTGCAGGTCTACGCGATCCTCCTCGAACGCGGCCAGTACGTCGGGTCGGTGTCGACGATGTACCGGGTGCTGGCCGAGAACCAGCAGGTCCGCGAACGCCGCCGCCTCGCGTCGCATCCGCCGAGGAAGATCCCCGAGCTGATCGCGACGAGCCCCGGTCAGGTGTACTCGTGGGACATCACGAAACTCGCCGGCCCGGTGAAGGGCACCTACTACGACGCGTACGTGATGATCGACATCTTCTCCCGCTACATCGTCGGCGCGATCGTGCACGCCTGCGAGGATGGCGCACTCGCGAAGGAGATGATGCTCGACGCGTTCGGGATCCACGGCACCCCCGAGGTCGTGCACTCCGACGGCGGACCCTCGATGACGTCCAAGACCGTGACGACGCTGCTCGCGGACCTGGGCGTCACGAAGTCGAGATCCCGCCCGCACGTGTCCAACGACAACCCCTACTCGGAATCGTTGTTCAAGACGATGAAGTACCTGCCGCTGTTCCCCGACCGGTTCGACGACCTCGCCCACGCCCGCCGGTTCATGGACGAGTTCGTCCACGCCTACAACCATCACCACCGGCACACCGGGATCGGCATGCACACCCCCGCCGACGTCCACTACGGCCACGCCGACCAGATCGACCAGAACCGTGACGCCGCACTCGACGCCGCCCGCCGAGCCCACCCTGAACGCTTCGGCACCCGCGCACAGGCGCGACCGAAGATCCTCGACCGGAACCCGGCCGCCTGGATCAACCAGCCACCCACCGACGAGCTCCAACTCGCCGCCTAACACCCACCGGCCTCACCCGCCTTGACAAACTCCGCTGTGGGATTCGCCCTCTCGGGGCGGTCGCCCTGTGGGATGGGGGCTCGTCCAGCCGCACCGTGAGGGTGCCCGGGAGCTCGGGGGAGGTTGCCCTGTACGGGAAACTCTCGGACCGACGGCTGCTGCGACCGCCGCGGGTCAGTGCGACGAGACTGCGTCGGGGGACTCCTCGCCCTCGTGGAACGAGGGCTTCTTGCCCAGCATCCGTCCGATGCCGAGCACCACCCCGACGACGATCAATCCGATGACGAGTCCCGCGATGGCCGAGAAGAGGGAGTCGCCGATCCAGACGATCGCGCCGCCGAGGGGCTCGAGCAGGTGCTCGATGCCGTGCAGGATGTCCGCGCCGAAGGGCAGGCCGACTTCGTCGAGGTTGACGAGCACGAGATGTCCGCCGACCCATAGCATGGCGACCGTTCCCAGGATGCTGATGAAGCGGAAGACCGCCGGCATCGACCGCACGATACTCGTGCCGAGGTGCCGCACTCGCTTCTCGGAGCTCTTCACCATCCTCAGCCCGATGTCGTCGATCTTCACCAGCAGCGCCACAGCGCCGTACACGGCACCGGTCATGATGAGGGCGATCACGGCGAGGATCGCCAGGGTCGCCCAGATGTCCAGACCGTCTTCGAGATTCGCCAGGGAGATGAGCATGATCTCGGTGGAGAGGATGAGGTCGGTGCGCACCGCGCCCCACACCAGGCGGTTCTCATCGCGGTCGCCCTCGTCAGCGTGGTCGTGCTGCACGCCGAACCACTCGAGCACCTTCTCCGCGCCCTCGAAGCACAGGTACGTTCCGCCGAGGATCAGCAGGAACGGCAGCACCCACGGCGCGAACGCGGTCAGCAGCAGCGCGATGGGCAGGACGATGAGGAACTTGTTCGCCAGCGACCCCAGCGCGATCTTGCCCACCACGGGAAGCTCGCGCGCCGGGGTGATCCCCTGCACGTACTGCGGGGTCACGGCGGCG
Organism: Microbacterium sp.; assembly: GCF_047607465.1. Lineage (GTDB taxonomy): Bacteria > Actinomycetota > Actinomycetes > Actinomycetales > Microbacteriaceae > Microbacterium. Next base: position 2,538 of record NZ_JASGCY010000034.1, read on the forward strand.
TCGTCGATCACGACCCCGGCGGCCTTCGCCGAAGCCTTCATCGCCGCGCTGAGGATGTCATCGACGACAGCGAGCATTCCAACTGACATGTGGTGTCCCCCCGGGATTCGACTGTGGAACAGTCAGACTATCGATTGCGTTGCACTACTCCGTAACGCGAACGCCGCCGACGCCGCCACCAACGAGGAGCACCATGACCGACACCGGCACCATCACCCGCACTCCCGGCACCGAGACCGCCGTGCTCGCCGGCGGCTGCTTCTGGGGCATGGAGGACCTGATCCGCCGCCAGCCCGGTGTGCTCGAGACCCGGGTCGGGTACACGGGCGGCTCGAACGACCACGCCACGTACCGCAACCACCCGGGTCACGCCGAAGCCGTGGAGATCGTGTTCGACCCGACGAAGACGACGTATCGCGACATTCTTGCCTTCTTCTTCCAGATCCACGACCCGTCGACGCTGAACCGCCAGGGCAACGACATCGGCTCGAGCTACCGCTCGGCGATCTTCCCGCTCAGCCCCGAGCAGGAGCGGATCGCCCGGGAGACCATCGCCGACGTCGACGCCTCCGGCCTCTGGCCGGGCAACGCCGTCACCACGATCGAGCCCGAGGGTCCGTTCTGGGAGGCCGAGCCCGAGCACCAGGACTACCTGCTCCGCTACCCGAACGGCTACACCTGCCACTTCCCGCGTGCAGGCTGGGTGCTGCCGAAGCGCGCCGAGGTCTGATCCGGCGGCTCTGATCCGGCGTCTGTGATCCGGCGGCGCAGTCCCTTCGCGAACCGGCGGCCGACACCTCGGATCAGGCTACTGCGCGAGGAAGGCCAGCGCGGCCTCCTTGAAGGCGCGTGAGCCGGGGGCGTTGAAGTGGTTGCGATCCGGGATCTCGAAGAACGTGCCGTTGGGAGCGGCGGATGCCAGCGCCTTCGACCCTTCGATGATCGCGTCCTTCGACCCCGTAGCGAACAGGATCGGCCGCGTCGGGGCGTCCGACGGATCGGGATCGATCGTGCGCGAGGCGCGCATGCCCTCGGCCAGGGCGACCAGCGCGCGCAGGTCGTTGCCGGGCACGCGCTCGGTGAGGGCGATGTAGTTCTGCGTGGTCCGATCGTCGACAGGGGTGCCGTCGGCGAGATAGGCGCGCAACTGCTCGAGGTTCAAGCGGGCGAGAGGGATGCCGTCGGGAACCCCTCCGAGCACGGCGCGGCCGATGCGGTGGGGCAGCTCGCGCACGACCTCCCACCCCACGCGGGCGCCGAGGGAGTAGCCGACGTAGAAGGCGTCGTCGACGAGGTAAGCGTCGAGCACGGACTCGACGTCTTCGACGAGGGTGCGGATGCCATAGGCCCCGGACTCGTGCGGCTTCGCGCTGAGACCATGGCCGCGCTGGTCGAGCGCGAGCACCCGGTATCCGGCGCGGATCAGCTCGCGCACCCAGCCCGTGAGCGCCCAGTTGTCGCGCGCGCTCGACGCGAAGCCGTGCACGGCGACGACCATCGGGGCGTCGAGCTCGCCCCAGGTGTAGGTCGCGAGCCTCGTGCCGTCGGCGGCGTACACCTGCTGGGGCGCGGGCACGGAGGTGAGATCTGGGAGGTGAGCCGCCACGGAACAATCATGCCCGGCATCCGCCGCTCCGGCATCCAGCGCGTCACCCACTCGGGCATCTGACGCCCCGACTCCCCGCCGGAGGCCCGTCCCGGAAGGGATCAGAGCACGAAGAGGAACCCGAGCACCGCGCTCGCCGCGGCCAGCAGCGCGAGCACGAGCGCCGGGGCGAAGGCCTCCTTGCGGCGCACGTGCACGACGATGGCGCCGATCATGATGATGGCGAGGCCGGTGCCGGCGAGAGGCGTGAGGATCGGGGCGATGCCCGTCAGCAGCGGCAGGATCAGCCCGAGTGCGCCGAGGACCTCGAGGGCGGCGATCGCCTTGATGGCGCCGGCGGAGAAGTCCTCGGTCCAGGCCATGCCCTTCTCCGCCAGGGCGGTCTTCGGGGTGACGAGCTTCATGACGCCCGCGCCGAGCATGGCGATGGCGAGCAGGCCGCCGACGATCCAGAGTGCGATCAGCATCCGTTGTTCCGTTCTGTGTCTTTGTTACGATCAGTAACCAAGGATGGAGCACGATGACGACGCATGCAAAAGGCACATCGGTGTCACCGGCGCACACCGATGGGTGCACGGCGGCCGGTTTCCCGGGGTACGAGAGCTCCTGCTCGGTCGACGATGGCGCCGGCCGTGTGATCCGCGAGGTGCTCGATCGCGTCGGCGACAAGTGGTCGCTGCTGCTCATCGCGACGCTGCGCGGCGACCGGCTGCGCTTCAGCGAACTGCTCAAGCACATCCCCGGGATCTCCCAACGGATGCTGACGCTCACCCTCCGTCAGCTCGAGCGCGACGGCCTCGTCAGCCGCACGGTGCACGCTGAGGTGCCGCCCCGCGTCGAGTACGAGCTCACCGCGCTCGGCGGCACGCTCATCCCCATCGCGCGGACGATCGGCGATTGGGCGATGGAGAACCGTGCGGCGATCGAGGAGTCCCGCGCCCGGTACGACGCCCGCTGACGGCCTCGCGCGTCAGGGCGCCTCGTGCACGATCAGCCAGCGTGCGACCGCCCTCTCGTTAAGCGGCAACTTCACACCCTTGTAACAGCGAGGAAACCCGTGACACCTCGTGAAGCAATAGCTTCACTTTCAGTGGCATCCGCCAGGAACCCGACGGCGCGTTCCCTCGCATCACGACCTCCACTCTCCCCCATTCGGAAGGTACGGAAATGACCCCTTCTTCACCGCCGTCGGCGCCACCGGCGCCCCTCACCAAACCGCAGGACATCGTCGAAGCGGCAGGCTTCCCGGAGGGATCCGGGAACATGAAGCCGCACTACGATCCGCGTCTCGCCAACGAAGACCTCGCCCCGCTTCGCAAGCAGAAGTGGTCCGCGTACAACATCTTCGCGTTCTGGATGTCTGACGTGCACTCGGTGGGCGGCTACGTCACCGCCGGCTCGCTGTTCGCGCTCGGAATCGCGGCCTGGCAGGTGCTCGTCGCCCTCGTCGTCGGCATCGTGATCGTGCAGGTGTTCGCCAACCTGGTCGCCAAGCCGAGCCAGAAGACCGGGGTGCCGTACCCCGTGATCAACCGTGCGATCTTCGGCGTCAAGGGCGCCAACATCCCTGCCATCATCCGCGGAGTGATCGCGATCGCCTGGTACGGCGTGCAGACGTTTCTCGCGGCCGAGTCGCTCAACATCATCTTCCTCAAGTTCATCCCCGGGGCGGCCGCGCTCGTCGACGTCGGCTTCCTGGGCCTCTCGGCGCTCGGATGGATCTCGTACGCGATCCTGTGGGTCGCGCAGGTCGCGCTGTTCTGGAACGGCATGGAGGTGATCCGTCGGTTCATCGACTGGGCGGGCCCCGCCGTCTACGTCGTCATGATCGTCCTCGCGATCTACCTGGTGTCGCAGGCGGGCTGGGAGAACATCAGCTTCGACCTCTCCGATTCCAGCCAGCCGGCGGTCGGATTCTGGGGCTCGGTGGGTCTGATGTTCATGGCCATCGGCATCGTGGTGTCGTACTTCTCCGGCCCGATGCTGAACTTCGGCGACTTCGCGCGCTACGGCAAGACGTTCGCCGCCGTCAAGAAGGGCAACCTCTGGGGCCTGCCGGTGAACTTCCTGTTCTTCTCGCTGCTCACGGTGATCACCGCATCCGCCACCGTCCCCGTGTTCGGCGAGCTCATCACCGACCCGATTCACACGGTCGAGCGGATCGACACCCCGTTCGCGATCCTCCTCGGCGGTCTCACGTTCGTGACCGCCACGGTCGGCATCAACATCGTCGCGAACTTCATCGCTCCGGCGTTCGACTTCTCCAACGTCGCCCCGCACAAGATCTCGTGGCGTCTCGGCGGCATGATCGCCGCCGTCGGATCGGTGTTCCTGCTGCCGTGGAACTGGTACTCGGATGCCACGGCCATCCACTATTCGCTCGGCGTGCTCGCCGCCCTCATCGGACCGCTGTTCGGTCTGCTGATCGCCGGCTACTACGTTGCCGCGCGCCAGCGGATCAAGACCGACGACATGTTCTCGATGTCGGAGAGCGGCGCCTACTGGTACCGCAACGGCTACAACCCCAATGCCGTCAAGGCGTTGCTGATCGCAGGCGTGCCGACGATCATCATCGCGATCGCTCCGAAGATGCTCGCCGACCTCGGCCTGTTCGACATCTCGTGGATCGGGAACTTCACGTGGTTCATCGGCTGCGGACTCGGCTTCCTCGTCTTCGCGATGCTCGAGCGGATCGACCCGAAGGTGCCGACCTTCGAGGGCGAATCCGAGGGCATCTCGGACGGCACGGTCGAGGCCGCGGCGGAGACTGCATGAGGATCACGCTCCTCAACCCGAATACCTCCCGGGCGATGACGGCGAAGATCGCCGCTGTCGCCCGGGAGGTGGCGGGGTCGCATGTCGAGATCGACGCGGTCTGCCCCGACGAGGGTCCCGACGCGATCGAGAGCCACGTCGACGAGGCGTTCGCGGCCGTGGCGGTGATCGATCTCATCGAGGAGGATCAGCGCCGCGGCGGCAGCGACGCCTACGTGATCGCCTGCTTCGGCGATCCCGGTCTTGACGCGGCGCGCGAGCTCGTCGACGTGCCCGTGGTGGGAATCGCGGAAGCGGCGATGCACGTCGCGACGGTCGCCGGCAGGACCTTCGGAGTCGTCACGACACTCACGCGCACGCTCGGACGGGCTCGAGACCTCGTCATGCGGTACGGGATGACCGAGGCGTGCGTGTCGCTGGCCGGCACCGGCATCCCCGTCCTCGACCTGGAGGACGCGACGTCGGAGTCGGTCGAGCGCATCGCGGAGCTGTGCGCAGCGGCAGTGGATGCCGAGGCCGACGTGATCGTCCTCGGCTGCGCGGGGATGGCCGACCTGTGCCGGGAGCTGACGATCAGAGTCGGGGTCCCGGTGGTCGACGGCGTCGCCGCGGCCGTCGGGATGGCAGCGGGAATGGTGGGGATGGGCGTCGGAACCAGCAAGCGCGACGAGTACGCGCCGCCTCCGCGACGGCATCGGCCGGTGAGCGGCGCCGCGACGCGCTGAACGGATGCTGCGGCATCCCGCCCCGGTTCCCACCCCCACCTGGTCGACACGCCAGGGGCTCAGAGGCTCGCGAGCTCCTTGTCGAGGTTGTTCTCGGCGGCCGGAACGCTCTGGCGCAGCGCCTCGCCGAGTGCGGCGTCGACATTCGTCCAGTACTGGAAAAACCGCTCGCGGATCGCATCGATGGTGATCGAGCGCCCCTGCCCCGTCAGTGTCTCCAGGAACCGGGCGCGCTGCGCATCGTCGAACACCTCGCGGTAGAGCGTCCCGGCCTGGCCGAAGTCGTCATCCTCGGCGTGCAGCGTGGCCGCCGAGCGCATCAGCGCCCCGTCGGACTCCCAGCTTGCCTCGACGCCGACCGCGGCATCCGCCGCCGGTCCGCCCACCGCACCGAACGAGTTCGGCGTGTAGACGCGGTGCTCGGCCGGGTTGAACCGGTACTGCATCTGCCCCTCGTGCATGTAGTTTCGCACCTCGGCCGCGTGCGGCTGGTTCACCGGCAACTGGTTGTAGTTCGCGCCGATGCGGTAGCGCTGCGCGTCGGAGTAGGCGAACACCCTGGCCATCAGCATCTTGTCGGGGGAGATGCCGGTGCCCGGCACCTGGTTTCCGGGCGAGAACGCCGCCTGCTCGATCTCGGCGAAGAAGTTCTGCGGGTTGCGGTTCAGCGTGAACGTGCCGACCTTGATGCGCGGATAGTCCTTCTTCGACCAGGTCTTGGTGAGATCGAACGGGTTGAAGCGGTACTGCTTCGCCTCCTCGTACGGCATGATCTGCACGTACACGTCCCACGACGGGAAGTCTCCGTCGGCGATCGCGTCGAACAGGTCGCGACGGTAGTAATCGGCATCCGAACCCGCGAGCTTCTCAGCCTCCTCCGCGCTCATCGCCTCGACGCCCTGGTTGGACAGGAAGTGGTACTGCACCCAGAACCGCTCGCCCGCGGCGTTCACCCACTGGTAGGTGTGCGAGCCGTACCCGTTCATGTGCCGCCAGCTGCGCGGGAGCCCCCGGTCGCCCATGAGATAGGTGACCTGGTGGGCGGTCTCGGGAGAGAGCGTCCAGAAGTCCCACTGCATGTCGGCATCGCGCAGCCCCGAGTCGCCGAGTCGCTTCTGCGAGTGGATGAAGTCGGGGAACTTCATCGCATCGCGCAGGAAGAAGGTCGGGGTGTTGTTGCCGACGATGTCGAGGTTGCCCTCGGTCGTGTAGAAGCGCAGCGCGAAGCCGCGCACGTCGCGCCAGGTGTCGGGGGAGCCCTGCTCGCCGGCGACCGACGAGAAGCGCAGCAGCGTCTCGCTGACCGCTCCCGGCTGGAACACCGCGGCGCGGGTGTAGGCGGAGACGTCCTCGGTCACGACGAACTCGCCGAACGCGCCACCGCCCTTGGCGTGCGGGTTGCGCTCCGGCACGCGCTCGCGGTTGAACGAGGCGAGCTTCTCGACGAGGTAGCGGTCGTGGAGCACGGTGGGGCCGTCGGCCCCGACGGTGAGCGAATGCGCGTCGCTCGCGACGGGCGTGCCGGTCTGGGTGGTGGTGGGAGGGGTGGGCTCGGTCATGATGACTCCTTCTGCGCGCGGGCGCGACGAACACCCCTTCCGAGGGGTGGGCGATCGACGGATGCCTAGAGCGCGGCGTTCTGGCAACTGGGGCACAGGCCCCAGAAGGTGACTTCTGCTGTCTGAACGGTGAATCCCCCCGTGCTGGACGGGGAGAGGCACGGCGCCTCGCCGACCACGCAGTCCACGTCGCCGATGGCACCGCAGGCGGTGCACACGACGTGGTGATGGTTGTCGCCGACGCGCCGTTCGTAGAGCGCTGCGGAGCCTGCCGGTTCGATCCGGCGGATGAGGCCCGCCGTCGTCAGGTCCGCGAGGATGTTGTGCACCGACTGGATCGACGTGGTCGGAAGCACTTCGGACACCGCGCGGTAGACCCGCTCGGCATCCGTGTGGGCCATGGACGCCAGCACCTCGAGAACGGCGACGCGGCCCGCAGTCGCACGAAGACCCGCGTCGCGAAGCGCGGAGTCGAGATCGGTGTCCATGCTCCGACTGTACACGTTCTTTTTAGCTATTCAAAAGAACGGATGCCGGCGGGCCTCAGACGAAGCGCACGGTCTGCTGCAGCCGCGTGCGCACGTCGAACAGCTCGTTGCCGCCGATGGCCCGGGCGCCGGGCACGCCCTGGCGGAGCACCGTGCTCAGCGCGCTCCGGCGGACCACGACGACCGGCACGCCGCGGATCGTGCCCATCGGGGTGACCGCCTGCACGAGATCGTCGTCCGGCAGCACGACGATCGCCCCGCCGAACCGGACCCGGGCTGCGCGAGCGGTGACGCGCATGCGGGCGAGGAGGGCGGTCACCGGGGCGCACACACCGATGGCCGGGCCGGTGATCTCGCCGCGGCGGAACCCGACGACGCCTCCGAAGTCCTCGGACATCACGCCGTAGAGGCCGGAGGGGCTGAGGACGACGTGGTCGAGCTTGTCCTCCGGGTCGGGGCCTGTGGCGACGTCGTGCCAGACGGTGAACCCCATCCCGAGGTCGGCGACGGCCCGCGCCGTCGCCTCCTCCGCGAGGGCATCGGCGAGCAGTCGCCGCAGCTCGCGCGGCGCCTGCCGGACCAGCGCGGGATCGTACGGGTCGGGAACCTCCGCGCCGACGCCCGCCCACTCGCGGATGAGCGCGAGGTAGCGCTCCCGCCGCCACCCGCCGGGATGACCATAGGAGCGGGCCCGAGGGCGCGTGTCCGCTCGTGCGGTCTGCACGCGCCATCCGCTCCACTCGCTCTCGGCGGCGAACCCGTGCCCGCGGTCGTACGCGGCCCGGCTCTCCGGCGTGCCGACGAGCTCCCACGCGTACTGCACCTGTATGAAGACCGCGGCATCGCCGCCGGTGTCGGGGTGCGTCTGCCGCAGGCGCAGCCGGTACGCGCGCCGCAGCTCGTCATGGTCGACGGCCGGGTCGACGCCGAGCACCTCGTACGCCGAGGCCGAGAGCGGGCTGTCGAACACGACGTCTACGCTACCGTCCCGGCCTATGGCTCGGCGGGGGTCGGCGCAGAGGCGTCAGGAAGCGGGCACGTCGACGATCCGCTCGGCGCCGACCACGGGGACGAGAGCTCCGCCGGACGCCGCGGCGACGTCGTCGCGCAGCCGGTCGAGCTCGCCGTCCGGAACCCACAGCTCGAACGCCGCCGAGGCCGCGTACCTGGTATCGCCGAACAGTGCGCCGTGGTGCGCCGTCCATTCGCGGAGCAGGTTGTCGTAGCGCCCCGCCTCGGCGTGCGGCACCTCGATCGTGACCCCGGTGAGCGCTTCGCGCCGCACGAGGGCGGCGGCGTCGAGCGCCTCGGACACCGCCGACGAGTACGCGCGCACGAGGCCCCCGGCACCGAGCTTCACCCCGCCGAAGTAGCGCGTCACGACGGCGACGACGTCGGTGAGGTCCCGGCGGCGCAGCACCTCCAGCATCGGGATCCCCGCGGTCCCTGAGGGCTCGCCGTCGTCGGATGAGCGCGCCTGATCGCCGAGCAGCCCGGTGATCATGGCGCTGCAGTTGTGCCGCGCATCCCAGAACCGCTTGCGGATGCCGGCGATGACGGCATCCGCCTCCTCCGGCGACGAGACGGGCTCGATGCGGGCGATGAAACGCGACTTCTTGACGACCAGCTCGTTCTCGGCCGCGTGCGCGATCGTGGCGGGGTAGGAGCGGGTCATTCCCGCAACGATACCGATGCCCGCGCGGGTGCCCGCGCGGGTCAGCCCGCTGAGTGCTTCGGAGGTCCGGGGTATGTTCCGATGATGGCGGCGATGAGGTCGGAGTAGGTGGCATCCGCGCTGGCGAACGAGCCGTTGTTGCGGCCGTGCCGGAGCACCTCCACGCGGTCGGAGACCGCGAGCACATCGGCGATGTTGTGGCTGATGAAGACGACACCGAGACCGAGTTCACGCAGCTGCTCGATATGCGTGAGCACATCGGCGGTCTGCGCCACGCTGAGCGATGCGGTCGGCTCATCGAGCACGACCAGGCGGGGACGACTGATGAGGGTGCGTGCGATCGCGACCGCCTGGCGCTGCCCGCCGGACAGCGCGTTCAGCGGCGAGCGGATCGAGGGGATGTTCGCTGCGAGGTCGCGGAGCGCGCTCCTGGTCGCCTGTCCCATCTCCCCCTCGCGGAGGAGGCCCTTGGGCGTTCGCAGCTCGCGGCCGAGGAAGACGTTGGCCGTCACGTCGAGGTTCTCGCACACCGCGAGATCCTGGAACACCGTCGCGATGCCGAGCCGGGTGGCGGCGGCGGGGTTCGCGATCTCCACGCGCTCGCCGTTGATGCGGATCTCACCCGAGGTCGGCGTCAGCGCGCCGGCGATGATCTTCGCGAGCGTCGACTTGCCGGCCGCGTTGTCGCCGACGAGGCCGACGACCTCGCGGGCGTTGACCGTGAAGTCGACCTCGGTGAGCGCCACCACCGCGCCGAAGCTCTTGGACACTCCTCGGAGGGTGAGCAGCGGCTCGGCCTGCGCTGCGGTGAGGTTCACGTGCGGTCCTCGAACAGCTGCGACGGGTCGGTCGACTGCAGGATATGGATGGTCGCCCCGACCAGCACGGCATCCCGCCCGAACGAGGAGGGCACAGGTTCCCGCCGCGGAATCCTGCTGTACGGCAGGTTCTCGCGCAGTGCGGCGGCGAACGGCAGCCCGAAGATCGGGCCGGCCTCGGAGAGCTCTCCGCCGACCGTGATCACCTCGGGCGCCAGCGACTGGTATGCACCGGCCACGACACGGCCGAGGGCGCCCGCGGCGTCGGCGACGACACGGGCGCAGCCGGGATCGCCGGATGCTGCGCGCGCGATCACGTCCTTGAAGGTCACCTGGCCGAAGGTTGCACGCAATGGTGCGGTGACCGCCTCCGCGCCGGCGATCGTCTCCAGGCATCCGCGTTGCCCGCAGGCGCAGATCGAGCCGGCGGGGTCGACCTGCACATGCCCGATCTCACCGGCGGTGCCGGAGCGCCCGCGATGGATCTGCGAGCCCAGCACCACGCCTGCGCTCGTGGTGTACGAGGCATGCACGAAGAGGCTGTCTTCGACGTCGCGCGCGGTTCCCAGTGTCGCCTCCGCGAGGGCGGCGAGGTTCGCATCCTTCTCGACGAGCACGGGGCAGCCGATGCGCTGCTGCACGACCTCGGAGACTGGTTGCGACTCCCAGCGGTGCATCACCCCGCGGTAGGCGATCAGACCGGTCCCGGGATCGACCGGAGCCGGGATCGCGATGCAGACGCCGATCAGGTCCTCGGCGTCTGCGGCGATCATCCCGAGCATGTCGATGATGAGCAGCGTGATCCGGTCGAGGACGGTGTCCTCAGCATGGTCGATCGGAAGCGGCATCGACCGGTCGGCCAGCACATCCTGCCCGACGTCCGATAGCCGCACCCGCATGCCGCGACTGCCGATCTGCACGGCGGCGACGAGGCCGGCGCGGCGTGCGATCGTGACGAGCTGCGCCCGGCGCCCGCTGCGCGAGGTGGGATGGGTCTCGACGAGGCCGGCGAGACTGAGTTCCTTGACGATCGTGGAGACGGTCGCCGTCGAGAGGCTGGTCGCTTCGGCGAGCTCTACCTGGGTGAGCCCGCCGAAGCGTTTGACCGCGTCGACGATCTTCGCAGTGTTGGCCTCGCGCAACCCGGACTGGGAGCCTGAAGACCATCTGCTCATAGCGGGAGCATATCGCGCATGGCCGCCGTCGGCACCGTCAGCGGGCGGCGCCCGCCCGGCGCTTGTTCCAGACGTCGAACGCGACGGCGATGAGCAGCACGAGGCCCTTGACGACCTGCTGCGTTGCCTGGTTGAGGCCCATGAGCTGCATGCCGTTGCTCATCACGGCCATGATCAGACCGCCCACGATCGCCCCGCCGACCCGGCCGACGCCGCCGGTCACCGCAGCGCCGCCGATGAAGCACGCCGCGATCGCGTCGAGTTCGAACATGTTGCCGGCACCAGGCTGCGCGCCGTTGGTGCGCGAGGAGAACACGACGCCGGCGATACCGGCGAGCAGCCCCATGTTGACGAAGATCCAGAAGTTCACCTTGCGCACGTTGACACCGCTGAGCAGAGCCGCGTGCAGGTTGCCGCCGATGGCGTAGACGTGGCGACCGAACACGCTCTTCTGCGTGATCACCGAGTACGCGATGATCAGCACGGCGAGGATGATCAGCACGAACGGCAGACCGCGGCTGGTGCCGAGCTGATAGCCGAACCACATGACGACCGCCGCGATGACGGCGATCTTCGTGATGAACCAGCCCAGCGCCTCGACGGACTGCTGATGGGCGAGCTTCGAGCGACGGCTGCGCACCTGCCAGACCGCATAGCCGACGACGCCGATCGCGAAGATGACAAGCGTGAATACGTCGACGCCGTAGCCGCCGAGCAGCCCGTTGAAGAAGCCGTTCGCGATCGAGTAGTACTCGCCGCCGAAAGGCGAGAGCGAGACGTTGCTGAGCACGATGAAGGTGAGTCCGCGGAACAGGAGCATGCCGGCGAGCGTCACGATGAACGCGGGGATGCCCACGTATGCGACCCAGAAGCCCTGCCAGACGCCGACGAGCAGTCCGACCGCGATCGCGGCGAGCACGCCAACCCACCACGGCTGCTGGCCGCGGATCACGATGACCGCAGCCGTCGCTCCGGTGAGCGCAACGACCGACCCCACTGACAGGTCGATGTGACCAGCGATGATCACGATCACCATGCCGATCGCGAGGATCAGGATGTACGAGTACTGCAGCACGATGTTCGTGAGGTTGCCCGCCGACAGGAACGTCGGCTTGAGGATCGCGAAGAACGCGACGATCGCGATGAAGGCGACGAGGATGCCGCTCTGGCGGAGGTTCCGCGTCGCGAAGCTTACGAGGTTGCTGGCGGCGGTCATCGCGCGGCCGTCCTTTCGAGGGTCATGAGGTGCATGAGGTTCTCCTGGGTCGCTTCCGAGGTGGGGAGTTCGCCGGTGATCCTCCCGAAGGCCAGGGTGTAGATGCGGTCGCAGATGCCGAGCAGTTCTGGCAGCTCGGAGGAGATCACCAGCACGCCCTTTCCTTCTGCGACCAGTCGGTTGATGATCGTGTAGATCTCGTACTTCGCACCGACGTCGATGCCTCGGGTCGGCTCGTCGAGGATCAGGACGTCGGGTTCGGTCTGAATCCACTTGCTCAGCACGACCTTCTGCTGGTTGCCTCCGGAGAGGTTCCCGACGGTCTGAAGCACGCTGGGCGTCTTGATGTTCATCTCGGTGCGGTACTGCTCCGCGACCTTCAGCTCGCGGTTCGCGTCGATCCAGCCGCCGGGGCTGATCTTGCGCAGCGACGCCAAGGTGATGTTGTGGCGGATGTCGTCGATGAGGTTGAGGCCGAAGCGCTTGCGATCCTCTGTCGCGTAGGCGATGCCGGCCCGGATCGCGGCGTCCGTGGTCGAGGTGTCGACCTCGCGTCCTTTCACGAACACTCTGCCGCGTGCGTGCCGACCGTAGGTGCGGCCGAACACGCTCATGGCGAGCTCCGTGCGTCCGGCTCCCATGAGACCGGCGATACCGACGACCTCGCCGGCGCGCACCGTCAAAGAGGCGTCTTCGACCATGACGCGACCGGGCTGGGTGGGGTGGCTCACCGACCAGTTCTCGATGCGCAGAACCTCCTCGCCGGGGTTCGAGGTGCGCTCGGGGTAGCGGTGTGCGAGGTCGCGACCGACCATGCCGCGGATGATCCGCTCCTGCGTCGATGCGGGGTCTCGCATGTCGAGGGTCTCGATCGAGCGCCCGTCGCGGATGATCGTCGTGCGGTCGGCGATCTCGGCGATCTCGTTGAGCTTGTGCGAGATGATAATCGACGTCATCCCGCCGTCGCGCAGGCGTCTGAGCAGCTCGAGCAGGTGCGCCGAGTCGGTGTCGTTGAGCGCCGCCGTCGGCTCATCGAGGATCAGCAGGCGCACATTCTTCGACAGCGCCTTGGCGATCTCGACGAGTTGCTGCTTGCCGACGCCGAGCTGGGCGACGGGCGTGGTCGGGTTCTCGTCGAGACCGACCTGGGCGAGAAGAGCGGATGCTTCGGCGTTCGCCCTGTCCCAATCGATGAGTCCGCTTCGACCTCGTCGCTCGTTGCCGAGGAAGATGTTCTCGGCAACGCTCAGATAGGGGATGAGGGCGAGCTCCTGGTGGATGATGACGATCCCCGCCTCTTCTGAGGCGTTGATCGAGCTGAAGGCTGCGACTTCACCCTCGTAGACGATCTCGCCCTCGTAGGTGCCGTGCGGGTAGACCCCGGAGAGCACCTTCATCAGCGTGGACTTGCCCGCGCCGTTCTCGCCGCAGATCGCGAGGATCTCACCCCGGTTCACGTCGAGGCTGACGCCCTGGAGCGCCTTGACGCCAGGGAAGCTCTTTTCGATCTCCCGCATCTGCAGAACCGGTGTCGTCATGACCCGATGTCCTTTCGTGAAGAGTCGGGGCGTGCCGCGG
>NZ_JASGCY010000035.1:0-19533 GCF_047607465.1 Microbacterium sp.
ACGCGCATCTCAATCAGCAGTCAGGGTGCCCCGGAGAACCGGACGGCCACTCCTTCGGAGCCACTTGAGACAAGAAGCCATCAGCCACATCCGGCCCTCCCGGGCCGCTTAACAACTTACGGAGAAGTCATGACCGGCAGGGATCTCGCCCGCATCGCGCTGTTCGCAGCGCTCATCATTGCGCTGGGAATGGTGGTGGTGCCATTGCCGGGCGGCGTGCCCATCACTGGGCAGACGCTGGGTGTGATGATCGCCGGCGCCGTGCTCGGCGCGCGGCGGGGGAGCCTGTCGATCCTCCTGGTGCTGGTCCTCGCCGCCGTGGGACTGCCGGTGCTCGCAGGCGGGCGCGGCGGCCTCGGCGTCTTCGTCGGCCCGACCGTCGGCTATCTCATCGGCTGGATCGCCGCCGTCGTCGTCATCGGCCTCATCATGCGCACAGGGCCCCTCCGCTGGTGGCGCACCGGGCTTGCGACGCTCCTCGGCGGGATCGGGGCGGTGTACCTGTTCGGGATCCCGCTGCAGGCCCTCGTGCTGGGGATCGATCTGGGGCCGACGGCGCTGTCGTCGCTCGCCTTCCTGCCCGGAGACCTCATCAAGGCGGTCGCGGCGACCGTGCTCACCCTTGCGCTCGCCCGGGCGTATCCGCCCGCGTTCGGCGACGCTCCGGATCGCGGTCGCGAGCGGGTGCGGGAGCATGCGGCAGCCTGATACCGCCTGCCGCAGTATCGCCGTCGACGGCGTGTCCGTTCAGCGGGGCGGGCGGGAGATCCTCGCTGGCGTCGACGTCGCCCTCGATGCCGGGCGCATCGCGGTGGTGGGCCCGAACGGCTCCGGCAAGTCCACCTTCGCCCGGCTGCTCAACGGCCTCGTCGCACCGACCTCCGGCCGTGTGCGGGTGCACGGCATCGACGTCGCGCAGCGGACGTCCGAGGTGCGCAGGCGCGTGGGCTTCGTCTTCACCGATCCGCAGGCGCAGATCCTCATGCCGACCCCTGCTGAGGATCTCGCCTTCTCGCTGCGGGATCGCCCGCGCGACGAGAGACGCGAACGGGTGGCGGCAGCGCTCGGTTCCCACGGGCTCGCCGCGCACGCCGATGTGCCAGCTTCCGCGCTCTCGGGCGGGCAGAAGCAGTTGCTCGCCCTGGCATCCGTCCTCATCTCCGATCCGGCCGTGATCGTGGCCGATGAGCCGACGACCCTGCTGGATCTGCGCAACGCCCGCCGCATCGGCGACCTGCTGCTCGCGCAGGCGGCGCAGGTGGTGCTCGTGACCCATGATCTCGAGCTCGCCGCGCGATGCGATGTCGCGGTGCTCTTCGACGAGGGCCGGATCGTCGCGACGGACACGGCCGCGGACGTCGTCGCCCACTACCGGCGGATGCACGGATGATCCAGCTCTACGTGCCAGGCGACGGCCCTCTGCACCGGCTCGGCGCCGGAACGAAACTCGCCGCGCTGACGGTGAGCGCGCTGGCCGTCTCGCTCGCGCCGCACACGCCGTGGAGCATCGCCGGGGTGCTCATCGCCGTCATCGTGCTCTACGCTGGGGCGCGACTGCCGCTGAGGATCCTGGCGGGGGAGCTGTGGCGGCTGCGCTGGCTCGTCGTCGTGCTGGGCGGGGCGCTCGCGCTGTTCGCCGGGCCGGCGGTCGCGTGGATCAGCACCGGGCGTGTCGTCGCGATCGTGCTGCTGGCGGCCCTGCTCACCCTCACCACGCGCATGAGCGCCCTGCTCGGCGTGCTGCGACGCCTCATCGCGCCGCTGGGACGCTTCGGCGTCGACACGGAGTCGGCGGCGCTCACGATCGGCCTGACGATCACGATGATCCCCGTCGTGGTCGGCTTCGCCGCCCAGGTCGACGAGGCGCTGCGTGCGCGGGGCGCCCGGCCCGGCTGGCGCGCCGTCGTGCCGCTCATGGTCCGCACGCTGCGGCATGCCGACGACGTGGGCGACGCCCTGGCCGCGCGCGGGGCGGCCTGACAGGCACACCGGCGGCGCGCGGCTTATACTGGGAGGCTGGCCCGTCGGCCGCACTCCCACCCCGAACGAACGGACATCCCGCTGTGCTTGCCGTGCACGAACTCGAGATCCGCGTTGGCGCACGCCTGCTCATGGAGAACGTCTCCTTCCGCGTCTCCGATGGAGACAAGATCGGTCTCGTCGGACGCAACGGCGCGGGCAAGACCACGCTGACCAAGGTGCTCGCCGGTGATCTGCTGCCCTCCGGCGGCAGCGTCACGAGGTCCGGAGAGCTCGGCTACCTGCCGCAGGATCCCCGTTCCGGCGATCCGGAGATGCTCGCCCGCACCCGCATCCTCGACGCGCGCGGCCTCGGGAGCCTGGCGCTGGGCATGGCCGAGACGACGGTCGCGATGGGATCGGATGATCCCGTCATCGCCGAGAAGGCGATGAAGCGCTACGCCAGGCTCACCGAGCAGTTCGAGGGGCAGGGCGGCTACGCGGCCGAGGCCGAGGCGGCATCCATCGCCAACAACCTGTCGCTGCCCGATCGCATCCTCGACCAGCCGCTGAAGACCCTGTCCGGCGGCCAGCGCCGCCGCATCGAACTGGCGCGCATCCTGTTCTCGGACGCGGGCACCATGATCCTCGACGAGCCCACCAACCACCTCGACGCTGACAGCGTTGTCTGGCTGCGTGAGTTCCTGAAGAACTACAAGGGTGGCCTCATCGTCATCAGCCACGATGTCGAGCTCGTCGGCGAGACGGTGAACCGTGTGTTCTACCTCGACGCGAACCGCCAGGTCATCGACGCGTACAACATGAACTGGAAGAACTACCTCCGCCAGCGCGCGGCGGACGAGGAGCGGCGCAAGAAGGAGCGCGTGAACGCCGAGAAGAAGGCGACGACCCTGCAGCAGCAGGCCGCACGCTTCGGCGCCAAGGCCTCGAAGGCCGCCGCCGCGCATCAGATGATCGCGCGCGCGGAGAAGCTGCTCGCCGGGCTCGACGACGTGCGCCAGGAGGACCGGGTCGCGAAGCTCCGGTTCCCGAAGCCGGCGCCCTGCGGCAAGACGCCGCTCATGGCATCCGGGCTGTCGAAGTCGTACGGGTCGCTGGAGATCTTCACCGACGTCGACCTCGCGATCGATCGCGGCTCGAAGGTCGTCGTGCTCGGCCTCAACGGCGCAGGCAAGACGACGCTGCTGCGCATGCTCGCCGGCGTCGACCAGCCCGACACCGGTCAGCTCGAGCCAGGGCACGGCCTCAAGGTCGGCTACTACGCCCAGGAGCACGAGAATCTCGACGTCGGTCGGTCCGTGCTCGAGAACATGGTCTCGGCGGCTCCGCACATCACCGAGACCGAGGCCCGCAAGGTGCTCGGCTCGTTCCTGTTCACCGGCGACGACGTGCTGAAGCCTGCGGGCGTGCTCTCCGGCGGCGAGAAGACGCGCCTGTCCCTGGCCACGCTCGTCGTGTCCTCCGCGAACCTGCTGCTGCTCGACGAGCCGACGAACAACCTCGACCCCGCATCGCGCGAGGAGATCCTCGGCGCTCTGGCGCACTACGAGGGCGCGGTCGTGCTCGTCTCGCACGACCCGGGGGCGGTGCAGTCGCTGAATCCGGAGCGCGTGCTGATCCTGCCGGACGGCGTCGAGGACATCTGGAGCCAGGAGTACCAGGACCTCATCGAGCTCGCATAGCCCGCTCCTCTTCCTGTTCTTCCTGTTCTTCCGGTTCTTCCTGTTCTTCCGGCGAGAAACCACTTCCGTCCTGAGACACCCCCTGTGTGGTGGTGTCTCGACGCAGAAGTGGTTTCTCGGCGACGGTGGCGGACGGAGACGTCCGGGACGTCCTGGATGTGCGGCAAGCGACAGGGTTACCCACCGGGGTGAGAAACCACTTTCGACGCGAGACACCCCCTGTGCGGTGGTGTCTCAGGACGGAAGTGGTTTCTCGGCGAGGGCAAGAGGGCGAGGGAGACGGGGAGAGGGAGGGAGGGGGAGAGGGGGTCAGCGTGCGTCGAGGAGTTCGTCCTCGACGGCGGCGTCGCGGTCGCGGGTGCGGCGCGTGCGCGGGACCGTCGGTGCACCCTCGAGGTCCTCGCGGTGCTTCACGATCTCGGTGCGGATGACGTAGCCGATGAAGATGAAACCCATGATCGCGAACAGGATCCACTGGATCGCATACGACAGGTGCGGGCCGGGGTCGTCGGTGGGGGAGTCGAAGGCGCCGAGGCTGGGCGCTGCGGGGTCCTCGCTGACAAGCTCGCCGTAGGCGCTCGAGACGACATCGCCGCCGACGATCTCGGCGACCGCCGCCAGATCGATGGTCGGCACCTGACCAGGGGGAGCATCGCGGACGGATGCCGGGGCCTCGCCCTCGCGCAACCGCACGACGACCGTGGCCTCGCCATCAGGGGGCGCAGGCACCGCTTCGGGGGAGTCGCCGTCGCCCGGCGGCACCCATCCGCGGTTGATCACGAACACGCGCCCATCGTCCGTCTGGAACGGAACCAGCACCTCGAAGGCGTTCGTACCGCCGTGCGGGCGATTGCGGACAAGGAGCTGCTCGTCGACGAGGTACGACCCGTGCAGCGTGACGGGGTGCCACTCGTCGGCGGGGTCGAAGGCGCCGTCGGCCCCGATGAGCTCGTCCAACGGCACCGGCGCCGCGTCGTAGTTGCGTTCGACGAGGGCGATCTGCCCCGAGCGCCATTCGTTGCGCGCGAACTGCCACTGCGACAGGAACACGCAGGCGACCGCGAAGCCGATCGCGATGAGCACGTAGACGCCCCATCGAAGGAGGCGCCGACTCATGCGGGCGCCCCGTCGCGCACCGACACCGGGAAGTCGCGGGCTGCGAGGTAGTCGTGCAGGAAGGCGACGTGCTCATCGCACGCGAGCCAGATCTTCTCGCGGTCCGCCGCGTGGATGCGCGGGTTCCGCCACACCACGTGCATGGTCGCCGCGTTCCGGCATCCGGCCCGCGAGCACTCCATCGCACTCACCCGCGGTCCTGCCGGTCCTCATGGATCGTGAAGATCTGCGCCTCACCCTCATCGGGGGCGGGCTGCGCGGGGGCGGGCGCCTCGAGCTGCTGCACCGGCGATTCCGGGATGCTCTCGGTGCTGTCGCTTCCGGCGTTCGCGAAGACCACGGCGATGTAGGGGAGCACGGCGGCGGCGAGGCCGAAGGCCCAGGTGTACCACCCGTACGGCTGGACGAAGACCATCAGGGCGAAGCACGCCATGCGGATGCTCATCGTGATCACGTAGCGGCGCACGCGATGGTCCGCCTCGTCCCGCGGTGATTGCGGCAGCGAGGTGACGGCGGGCACGGCATGGTTGTTCTTCACGATGGCTCCAGCCTACGCCGCCGGGGCGGCTTCGGAGCCTTGCCGCGGCTCTCAGACCGGGGCTGTGAGGAACGGGATCGTGAAAGCGCCGAGGAGCAGGAGGCTGAGCACGAAGAAGGCGACCCCGGCGACGAGGATGCCGACGCCGATATAGCCGGTGATCAGACCGGTGATCGCCATCCCGCGGCCGGCGAGCACCGGGTTCTCCTTCGTCTGCCGCAGCGCCATGTGACCCGTGATCACCGCGACGAAGGAGGCGAGCACGGGCAGGAAGAGCCAGAAGAGCACCAGGCCGGAGAGTCCGCACACCAGCGAGGCGATCGCGAGGCCGCTGCTCGGACGCGGGATCGCATAGCCGATCGGGGCGTATCCGGGGTGCGCGGGGGAGCCCTGACCGTAGCCCTGCGGCGCGGCGATGGGGTACGCCTGCGGAAGCGGCGCGGCGGCCCGGTACGTCGGGGGCAGCGGCGTGACGGCCGGGTACGCCTGCGGCTGCGGTGCGGACTGCAGCGGCTGTGGAGGCTGCGCCGGAGAGGGGTACGAGCCGGAGTCATACGGGGGAGTGCTGTTGTCGCTCACGTCATGGCCTTCTTTCGGCTCCAGCGTGGCAACCGGACCAGCTGGTGTCAATGCCGCGGGGAGCCCGACGGCGGCATCCTCGATAGGATCGATCCGTCCCGGCCGTCGGCCGTGCCCGGCAGGATCAGGAGTGGAAATGAGTTCTCAGCGCGTCGTCCTCGTCACCGGAGGCAATCGCGGCATCGGCTACGCGATCGCCGAGCGCTTCGTGCGCGACGGGCACAGGGTGGCGGTCACCGCCCGCAACGGCCAGGGTCCAGAGGGGACGCTCACCGTGCGCGCGGACGTGACGGATGCCGCTGCGATCGATGCGGCCTTCACCGAGGTCGAGCAGCAGCTCGGACCGATCGAGATCGTCGTCGCGAACGCCGGGATCACCAAGGACACCCTGCTCCTGCGCATGAGCGAGGACGACTTCGACAGCGTCGTCGCCACCAACCTCGGCGGCGCCTTCCGCGTGGTCAAGCGTGCTTCGAAGGGCATGCTGCGCGCGCGCTTCGGACGTGTCATCCTCATCTCCAGCGTCGTCGGCCTGTACGGATCGGCCGGTCAGGTCAACTACTCGGCCTCCAAGAGCGCGCTCGTCGGCTTCGCCCGCTCGCTCACCCGCGAGCTGGGCGGTCGCGGTATCACGGCGAACGTCGTGGCTCCCGGCTTCATCGAGACCGACATGACCGCGGAGCTCCCCGAAGAGACCCAGAAGCAGTACAAGGCGAGCATTCCCGCCGGGCGCTTCGCGACCCCCGACGAGGTCGCGGCCGCCGTCGCCTGGCTCGCCGGCGACGAAGCGGGCTACATCTCGGGCGCCGTCATCCCGGTGGACGGCGGCCTCGGCATGGGGCACTGACGACGACGTCGACGGTCAGCGCGTCACCGCCCGGTCGATGAGCTCGGCGAGACGTTCCGGCACGGAGAACTGCGGCCAGTGCCCGCTGCCGATGCGCACGACTTCGCGGTCGGCGATCGCCGCGAACTCGTCGCCGTAGGAACCCCACTTCGCGAGCTCGGCGTCGAGCTGCGCCTGGTCCATCCACCCCATCAGCAGGGTCACCGGCACGCCGTAGCGGGCGCCGGCATCGCCGAGCTCGAGGGGGTCGGTCGGAACGCGCGCGGGAACGCTCAGCGCCAGCTGGGCGGTGCGCGTGCGCGTGACGTCGTCGAGGTCGGCGACGTCTTCGGGCGGGAAGAAGCCCCATCCGGGGAACGGCACCACGCCGTCGACGAGCTCGAACTCGCTGATGCCCGACCCGTTCGGCGGTGGCACCGTGTCGACGAAGACGACGCGCGACACGCGATCGGCGCGCGCGTCGACGACGGCCCAGGCGACGTTGCCGCCACCGCTGTGCCCGACCACCGCCACGGGCCCCTCGACGGCGTCGACCGCGGCGACGCCAGCGGCGACCCAGTCGGCTATGCCGATGTCGGCCGAGGCGGATGCCGGATCTCCCAGACCCGGCATCGTCAGTGCGTGCGCGCGGTGCCCGGCGGCCTGCAAGGCGGGAACCACAGCGTTCCAGCTGGAGGCGTCGAGCCAGAGCCCGGGGATGAGGATGATGTCCATGCCGATGACGATAGCCGGGGCATCCGACATCGGCTACGGCAGCAGCGCGATGACCTCGGCGAGGTCCTGCGGGCCGATGACGAGGCTCGCCGCCTCCCTGACGGCGGGCTTGGCGTTGAATGCGAGGCCGAGGCCGGCGGCATCCATCATTCTCAGGTCGTTCGCCCCGTCGCCGATCGCGATCGTGGCGCGAGCGGCGACCCCGAGCTCCGCAGCCCACGAGCGCAGGGAGGAAGCCTTGGCCGCGGCATCCACGATCTCGCCGTTCACGCGACCAGTGAGCGCGTCGTCGGCGATCTCGAGCCGGTTCGCGCGCCAGCGGTCGACGCCCAGCGCCGGCGCCACGTGGTCGAGGATCTCGTGGAACCCGCCGGAGACGACGCCCACGACGCCGCCGCGCTCGTGCACAGCCGCCGTGAGCTCGCGCACCCCCGGCGTCGGCCGGATCCGCGCGCGCACGCGCTCGAACGCATCGATCGGAACGCCTTCGAGCGCCGACACCCTCGAGCGCAGACTCGTCGCGAAGTCGACCTCGCCGCGCATGGCGGCCTCGGTGGCGGCCTGCACCTCGTCGCGGCGGCCGGCCTCATCGGCGAGGAGCTCGATCACCTCGTCGCGGATCAGCGTGGAATCGGCATCGAGGACGACGAGGAAGCGCGCGGTGGTCACAGGCACGAGCCTAGCGACCGCCGCGCGCTCCGCGTGACGGATGACGTCAGCGTCCGACGACGAAGCCCTTGCCGACGACGGTGATGCCGGAGTCGGTCACGGTGAAGCCGCGGGCGACGTCGCGCTCGCGGTCGACGCCGACCGTGGCCC
Organism: Microbacterium sp.; assembly: GCF_047607465.1. Taxonomy (GTDB): domain Bacteria; phylum Actinomycetota; class Actinomycetes; order Actinomycetales; family Microbacteriaceae; genus Microbacterium. Next base: position 8,276 of record NZ_JASGCY010000035.1, read on the forward strand.
CGTCTTCGAGGAAGACGTTCTTGTCGAGGATCGCGCGATGAACGCGCGCCCCCGCGCCGACGCGGACATGATCGAACAGCACCGAGTCGGTGATGGTCGAGCCTCCACCGGCGAGCGTCCACGGCCCGACGACGCTGCGCTCGAGGTGCGTGCCCGAGAGCACACTGCCGAGCGAGACGATGGAGTCGATCGCGTTGCCGATGCGCCCCACCGAGTCGCGCACGAACTTCGCGGGCGGGGAGTTGACGGCCTGCGAGTGGATCGGCCACTCCATGTTGTACAGGTTGAACACCGGGAGCGTGGAGATGAGATCCATGTGGGCGTCGAAGAAGGAGTCGATCGTACCCACATCGCGCCAGTAGGAGCGGTCGCGCGGCGAGGAGCCGGGGACCTCGTTCTGCTTCATGTCGTAGTAGCCGGCCTCGCCGCGTTCGACGAAGTAGGGGACGATATCGCCGCCCATGTCGTGGCCCGAGGTGGGCGACTCGCCGTCGGCCTCGACCGCGGCGATGAGCGCATCGGCGTCGAAGATGTAGTTGCCCATCGAGGCGAGCACCTCGTGCGGGGCATCCGGAAGCCCTTCGGGATCGGTCGGCTTCTCGAGGAACTGCTTGATGCGCCCCGATTCGGTGTCGGCGTCGATGACGCCGAATTGCGACGCCAGCGAGATCGGCTGACGGATGCCGGCGACCGTGGCCTTCGCGCCCGATGCGATGTGTGCCTCGAGCATCTGACGGAAGTCCATCCGGTAGACGTGATCAGCGCCGATCACGACGACGATGTCGGGCTTCTCGTCGTTGATGAGGTTCAGGCTCTGCAGGATCGCGTCGGCGGACCCGGAGAACCAGCGCTTGCCGAGGCGCTGCTGGGCCGGCACCGAGGTGACGTAGGAATCGAGCAGCGCCGACATCCGCCAGGTCTGGGAGATGTGCCGATCGAGGCTGTGCGATTTGTACTGCGTGAGGACGACGACCTGCCGGAGGCCGGAGTTGATGAGGTTGGAGATCGCGAAATCGATCAATCGATACTGTCCGCCGAACGGTACTGCCGGTTTCGCGCGATCGGCCGTGAGGGGCATGAGTCGTTTGCCCTCGCCGCCGGCGAGGATGATGCCGAAGATTTTCTTTGGTGCGGACATGGCTCCACCCTAGAGTGCGGATCGCTCGGTGTACTAGCGTTTCGCTCATGCGAGTCGAAATGATCACGAAGGAGTATCCGCCGGAGATCTACGGGGGTGCCGGAGTCCATGTCGCCGAGCTCGTCGCGGCCCTGCGTGAGCGCATCGACGTGCAGGTGCGCGCCTTCGGCGCACCGCGCGACGAGCCTGGCACGTTCGCCTACACGACCCCCGGTGCCCTCGCGACGGCGAACCCCGCCCTGCAGACGCTGGGCACCGATCTCGAGATCGCCGCGGCGATCTCCGGGGCGGACATCGTGCACAGTCACACCTGGTACGCGAACTTCGCCGGGCACATCGCCTCGCAGCTGCACGGCATCCCGCACGTGCTCACGGCGCACAGCCTGGAGCCGCTGCGTCCGTGGAAGGCCGAGCAGCTCGGCGGCGGCTATGCGGTCTCCAGCGGCATCGAGAAGCTCGCCTACGAGAACGCCGCTGCGGTGATCGCGGTCAGCGCAGGCATGCGCGCCGACATCCTGCGCAGCTACCCGAACGTCGACCCCGCACGGGTGCGCGTCATCCACAACGGCATCGATGTGGAGCGCTGGCGCCCCGTGCAGAACCCGGAGTTCCTCGCCTCCATCGGGATGGATCCGCAGCGCCCATCGGTGGTGTTCGTCGGCCGGATCACCCGGCAGAAGGGTCTGCCGTACCTGCTGCAGGCGGCGCGGAGGCTCCCCGCCGACGTGCAGCTGATCCTCTGCGCGGGCGCCCCGGACACCCCGGAGATCATGGCGGAGGTGCAGGAGGGCGTGCGGGTCCTGCAGGAGACGCGGGAAGGCGTCATCTGGATCGAGCGGATGCTGCCGCGCGATGAACTCTCGGCGATCCTCACCGCGGCGACCACCTTCGTCTGCCCGTCCGTCTACGAGCCGCTCGGCATCGTGAACCTCGAGGCCATGGCCTGCGGCGCCGCCGTCGTCGGCACCGCGACGGGTGGCATCCCCGAGGTCGTGGCCGATCGCGTCACCGGTCGGCTCGTGCCCATCGAGCAGGTGCAGGACGGCACCGGAACCCCTGTCGATCCGGAGACGTACGTCGCCGACCTCGCCGCGGTGCTCACCGAGGTGACCTCCGATCCCGCGCAGGCGCGCGAGTACGGGGCGGCAGGGCGGGAACGGGCGAAGCGGGAATTCAGCTGGGGCGCGATCGCAGACACCACGCGTGCGCTCTACGAGGAGTTGACGAACTGAGCCGATAGGCTGAACGCATGCTCAGCGCTCTGGAATTCACCGACGTCATCGTGCGCCGCGAGGGGCGCAACATCATCGATCACGTGACCTGGCAGGTGCGGGACGACGAGCGCTGGGCGGTGCTCGGACCGAACGGCGCGGGCAAGACGACCCTGCTCCAGCTCGCCGACACGCTGATTCATCCGACCGCCGGCACCGTGACGGTGCTGGGGGAGACGCTGGGGCGCACCGACGTGTTCGAGGTGCGCCCGCGCATCGGCTTCGCGTCCTCGGCGATGGCGAAGCGCATTCCGCGCGACGAGACGGTGCTGAACTCCGTGCTCACCGCGGCCTACTCGGTCCTCGGCCGGTGGAACGAGGAGTACGAGGGCATCGACGAGCGCCGCGCGATGCGCGTGCTCGCCGATTGGAAGCTCGACCATCTCGCCGAGCGGCTCTTCGGAACCTTGAGCGACGGCGAGCAGAAGCGCGTGCAGATCGCCCGTGCCGTGATGACCGACCCCGAGCTGCTGCTGCTCGACGAGCCGACGGCATCCCTCGATCTCGGATCGCGTGAAGAACTCCTCGCGCTGCTCGGCGGCTACGCCTCGTCGCCGACGACGCCGGCCATGCTCATGGTGACGCATCACGTCGAGGAGATCCCGGTCGGCTTCACCCACGTGCTGCTCCTCCGCGACGGCCGGGTCGTCGCCGCGGGGCCGATCGCCGAGACGCTGACGGCCGAGAACCTCACGGAGGCGTTCGGCATGCCCATCGTCCTCACCGCAGACGGCGGCCGCTACGCCGCCCGAGCGGCATCCTGAACCAGGTTCTGCTAAACTCGATCCTTGGTGCTCTCTGCACCGCAGACTTCCCCGACTCTGGCACAATCCAGGGCATCAGCTAAGGAATCCCATGAAGACTGACATCCACCCCGACTACCAGGCCGTCGTTTTCCGCGACCTCGGCTCGGGCGAGACCTTCCTCACCCGTTCGACCGTCACCAGCGACAAGACCATCGAGCTGGACGGCGTGGAGTACCCCGTCATCGACGTCGAGATCTCCTCGGCCTCGCACCCGTTCTACACGGGCAAGCAGCGCATCATGGACTCGGCCGGCCGCGTCGAGAAGTTCAACCAGCGCTTCAAGAACTTCGGCGGCTCCTCCAAGTAAGGGCTGCCACCGCGAAGGCCCCGCTCTCTTCGGAGATCGGGGCCTTCGTCGTTCCCGCATGCCGGGGTCGGCCGGCCTGGTCGTGCTCGGTCGCGCATGTGGTGGGGTGTGCTGGCGGGAGGTCGCCGGTGCTGTGACCGACGGCGGGAGTCGGTCACGCATGTGGTGGGTCACCACAGACCGGGCGCCGTTGGTGGAGACCTGCTCACTCGCGGACGTCGATGACGATGCGGTCTCCGTCGATCGCGCTCGGCGGATCGCCGGGAGACGGTGCGGGCGCGGTCCTGCGGGTCTGGCGGTCGCGCTCCATGCCGACCTCGTACGCCGACGGCATCCAGATCGCGTCGAAGGATCCGCCGAACCCGCCGCCCGCGTTCTCGTACTTCTTCTCGAGTGGCGTTTTCGAATAGGCGATCACGACGCCGACGATGACCGCGGTCGTGATCAGCAGGAGCACCGCGACGGTCACGAGGTATCCCAGCACGTCAGCCACGAACCCAGAATAGGCAGGCGCGGACGGCGGCGGCATCCCCCGCAGGACGGATCCTCAGCGGATGCGGCGACCGTGCGCGAGGTCGATCAGGCGCGGGAGCACGGGGCCTGCGCGCAGTCCGTTGTGCTCGTGCTCGCTGGTCAGCCAGACGTTCACCGCAGGCAGCAGCGCCGCGGTCTCCAGCGAGAACTCCATCGGCACGTAGACGTCGTTCGCGTGGACGGCGGCGGCGCCCGACGCCCCGGATGCCGCGATGGCGGCCGGGTCGTAGATCGTCGGCCAGGCGAACTCGGCGAGCTCGAGCGCGACGTCGCGCCAGGGCTGGAAGGCGGGGACGGTCTCGGTCCACTCGCGGCGGATGTGCTCCCCGGTGAACAGCGTGACGTCCTCGCGGAAGTCGGCGGGCTCCATCCGCTCGGCAGACCAGCGGGTGGCCTGGCCGTTCGCGTAGCTCGACTCGTGGAAGACGAAGTAGAGCGGGTTGCGTCCGCCGAAGGGGAGTGCGTGCGCGAGGTCGTGGCGGAACGCGTTCGACGACGGATCGCGCTCGAGCAGCGACCACACGCTCTGCCAGCCGTCGTCGGTGCCCAGTGCGGAGCCGACGGAGCGGAGGCGGGACGGAGAGACGACCTCTCCGTCTGGAAGCGTGAGGGAACCGTCATCCGCGAGGTCGACGAGGCGCCGCATGACGTCGCGGTGCTCGGGAAAGCGGCGGTAGTACCTTTCGGATGCTGCGCGCATCTTGTCGTAGCAGAGCGCGTAGACCTCGTCGGCCGACCGGGTCACGGTGCTGAGGCCGCCGGTGATGAACACCTTCTCGAGGGCGGCGGCGTCCGTCGACAGGTACGCCAGTGTCGTGAAGCCGCCGAAGGACTGCCCGAGCACGCTCCAGGTCTCCGCCTCCAGATGCTCGCGGAGCGCCTCGCAGTCGCGCACGATGGCGTCGGTGCGCAGGTGCGTGAGGTGCTCGGCGACGGCAGCCGCGCCGCGGTCGAGATCACTGTCGCCGACGGGGGAGGACAGGCCCGTGCCGCGCTGATCGAGCAGGACGACGCGGTAGTCGGCGAGGGCCTCGTCGAGCCATGCCGGAGACGTCGAGGAGTGGAAGGGGCGAGGGGCCTCGTGGCCCGGTCCGCCCTGGAGGAAGACGAGGAACGGAAGCGACTCGCCGCCCTCGCGCGAGACCACGCGCGCGAAGACGTCGATGGTGCGGCCGTCGGAGGGATCCGACCACACCAGGGGCAGGGTGAGCGTGTGCTCTTCGACGGTCAGATCCAGCATGCGACGGACAACGGTGCTCACCCGTCGAGCCTAGCGGCGGCCCGGGTGGGCCGCCGCTACATCACGTTGCCGATGTAGGAGTACTTGACGAACACCTCGGATGCGAGCCCCGACTCCTCGAGCACGCCCTGCACCGCATTCATCATGTAGTTCGAGTCCCACCCCATGTAGAGGAAGTGCGACTCGTCGAGCTCGTCCCACTGGCCCTTCCAGGCCATCTCGCCGTAGATCGGCCCGCCGTGCTTCGCGCAGTACGACAGTGCGGCCTCGCGGGTGTCGGTCCAGGCGCGGCGCATCACACGGTTGAAGAGGTACTTGACGTCGGGGACCTCCCACCGCTCGCCGCGGTACTCGACGTAGTCGAACTCGCGCTCCCAGCCGGCCGGCCAGCCGCGTCGGCGCACGGCATCGAGGATGGGCGTGAGCCCGTCGTCGTCGATCTCCGGCAGGGCGGGGCGCGCCCAGATGCGCAGCAGGTCCTGCGTCAGACGCACGGTGCGCTGGGAGATGGCCGACGACGTCCACGCCGCGACCGATTCGAGCTCGCGCGTAGCCGGCACCCGGCTGCGCGCGTAGGCCTCGGCACGCTTCACCGGGAACGGGGCGCCGAAGACGCGCTCGGCGAGTCGCGGCTCGAGGAGGGTGAGATTGCCGAGGGTCGGGGCGAGGGCGCGCAGGCTGTTCTGCTCGTCGTCGCTGTACTCCGACCAGGAGCGGATGCCGTCGCCGGACCAGGTGTCGCCCGGCACGGCCGGCACGAGCTTCTCGACGTCGAAATCGGCGGGCTCGTCGACGCCAGCGAGACGTCCGAGCACGTAGGCCGGATGCGGCAGCTCGCTGTACTTGAGGACGGCGCTGACGCGCTCGTCCGACGGTGTGATCCGCGCGATCGCCCTGGCGAGGGCATCCCGGCCCTCGGCCCTGGCCCGGCAGAGGCGGGCGACGAGCCTTTCATTCGGGAGGTTCACCAGGGTGCGTCGCAGGTAGAGGGCCTGGATCCACTCCAGGGTCTCGATGAGCTCCTCGCGCCCGATGACCCCGCGGGCGTGGTCGCTGTACACGCTCATGACGAGCGGGTAGGCCGCACGGCCGAAGGTGTTCACGAAGCGGAGCTGCTGCGCAATGCCGGCATCCGCTTCCTTCGACGGGTCGAGCAGGATGCCGTAGATCTCGGCATAGTGACGCCACACCTCGGCATCGGCCTGCAAGTGCTCGACATCGAGGCGCGGGAACGACTGCCGGAACGCGCTGTACACGCCGTGCTCGCCGTTCGCCGCCACCTCGCGACCCGTCGTCATCACGAGGTAGTGCCGCCAGAACGCGCCGATCGCCTCGCCGGTGTGCTGTTCGATGGGCAGCCAGAAGCGGGCCTCGACGTCGAGCTGCTCTGCGTGCGTCAGACCCATCAGGATGTAGTTGTGGATGAGCTCGTGATCGCGCAGCGGCTCGCCGGTGGAGTTGAGGCTCTCGAAGATCTGCTGAGCGTTGGCCTCGGCCCCGAGAGTGATCGACACGTGCTCGAGGCGCTGCAGTCCGCGCCAGATGCGCGGCACCTCGTCGACCTGGATCTGGCTGCGGAAGAAGGCGTAGTTGTCGTCGAAGCGCGACTCGCGGTCGACGCCGGCGCGACGATCGAGCACGACCGACTCGTAGAGGTCGGCCCAGGCGTCGTGGGGGCGCAGGCGCGTGCGCGACGTGTCGTCGTCACGGACGAGCACCCGCTGGAGCTCGGTGGCCAGCGCTGGATCGTCGGCGCGCACGGCATGCTGAAGGGCGGCGACGAGGAGCATGAGAGTGGTGATGCGCTGCTGGCCGTCGATGAGGATGAGATCGTCTCCTGCCGACGATTCGTGCGCGGACAGGATCGATCCGATGAAGTGGCGGTGCCCTGCATCCTCGTCGGCGACGGCGCGGACGTCGGCGAGAAGGCGCTCGCATCCGCCGATGTCCCAGCGGTACTGGCGCTGGTAGACGGGCACGACGATCGCGGTGGAGCCGGCGGAGAGCCACTCGATCGTGTTGACAGCGGTTGCCTCGACGTTGGTGGCAGTGCTCATGCGAAAAAGTCTATGCGGATAAACCCGGCGTCCCTTCGGGGCGCTCCGAGGGAGCCCTGTTAGGCTTGCCTTATCAGGGCCTGTTAAAACGTGCTGGCCCCCGATGAGAGGATCTGGTTCAGATCATGGGATACATCAAGTCCGCCGCCCTCGAAGACAAGGGCTTCGTCGTCCTCGACAGCTATGGAGGGGAGATGGACCCTCGCGAGTGGCTCGACATCGAGTACGTCGACTGGAAGTCCTCGGGCGACACCCGCTTCGCGCCGCTGGCGAGCGCGAAGGGCGAGATCGAGTGCAACGGCTTCTGGAACCACAAGCCGCCGCGCACCGACAAGGACGGCGTCTGGATCGACTCGCAGACGGCGATCGCGCCGACCCTGACCGCTCGCGCCAAGGAGCCGGGCGCCAACGTCGGGCGCTGCCGCATCATCGAGCTGCAGCCCACCCCGTACGGCGAGTGCCTGTACAACCTCCACCAGGACGACAACAACCGCCTGAACCCCGACGGCACCGGATGGGTCGTGCGCGGGTTCTTCAACCTCACCGACGACAAGGACAGCTACTTCGTCCTGCGCGAGAACCGCACCGACCCGAGCATCGAGTACCGCATCGCCCTTCCGGCCGGCGCGCAGCTCATCGTCGACACCCAACGTCTGTGGCACGCTACCACGCACAACGGCACAGAGCCGCGCTACTGCCTGATCACCTCGTGGGAGTCGGGCCCTGAGCTCGACGCCTACATCGAGAAGTACCACGGCACCGACCAGCACGAGCAGGTCGAGGTCGCACAGGAGGTCCTCGAGGCCGGCTACGCAGAGCAGGCGCAGCGCGACGCAGCCCGTGCCGCGTACTACGCGGCCAAGGGTCAGCAGGTCAAGCAGGCGATGAGCGAGGCTTGATCCTCTGACGGGTCGCTGAGCCTGTCGACGCGCACGAAGGCGGAAATCACATCCTTGTGATTTCCGCCTTCGTGCGCCAGAATGGGCGCATAACCGCATATCCTCGCCACTTCGTTATCCAGGTTCGTTGGGGAAGACGCACCTGATGAAACGGAGAGATCATGGCGACGCCTTACGCACGCGGAGTGGTTTTCATCCACTCAGCGCCTCGCGCGCTCTGCCCGCACCTCGAATGGGCGGTGGGACGCGCTATCGGGCGCGCCGTGAACTTCGACTGGGCCGATCAGCCCGTGCTCGACGGAGCCCGCCGCGCGGAGTTCTACTGGGACGGACCTGTGGGCACCGGCGCCGCTCTGGCGACCGCCATCCGCGGCTGGGAGCACCTGCGCTTCGAGGTCACCGAGGATCCGACGCCGCGCAGCGACGGCGGACGATGGATGCACACCCCTGATCTCGGCATCCACTACGCCCAGACGGACGCCGCGGGCAACGTCGTGATCGGCGAGGACCGCATCCGCTACGCGATGGAGATCGCGGCGGGCAACGCACTCGAGCTGCAGCGTGAGCTGGACATCGCTCTCGGTTCAGCCTGGGACGAGGAGCTCGAGCCGTTCCGGCACGCGAGCGACGACGCCCGCGTCGTCTGGCTCCACAAGGTGGGATAGCCGACGCGGGAGAGGGCCTGGAGGGGAAGGCGTGAGTATCGGATGCCGGTGAGTCGCCCCGGACGCTGAGAAGACGTATTCCATTCCAACGACGAGAATCCCGCCTCTGCGGAGGCGGGATCCTCTCGTGTCCGCCGTTGCCGTCCCCGCCCGCTCAGATGACCGCCGTGCGGGGCAGCAGCTCGGCCTTCATGGTCGCACCGTCGTGGATGGCGTCCCAGGCGCGACGGAATCGGCTCATGGCTTCCGTCATGCGATCGGGGGTAAGCGTGATTGGGATGCGGATGCGGCGCTCGAGCACGCCGCCCGTCGAGAAACGGGGGCCGGCCGGCAGGACGAGGCCGTGCTCGCGCGCGGCCAGCGACAGGCGCGTCGACACCGGGGTGCCGAGGTCGATCCAGCTCGACAGGCCGCCGTTCGTCGTGGGCATCGTGAGTCCGCTCTCCGCCAGCCCGGCGGCGGCCGCGGCCCGTCCCTCTCTCAGCCGGGTGCGGACGTGCTCGATCAGCGCGGGCATCTCGCCTAGCAATTCGACGGCGATGCACTGCTCCAGCAGCGCGGTGCCGAGGTCGAACGACGCACGCGCGAGCACGAGTCGATCGATGAGGGTGCGATCGGCCCGCACCCAGCCGATCCGCATTCCGCCCCAGGCGATCTTCGACATCGATCCCACGGTGATCGCGTGCGGGCTGAACGCCGCCATCGGCAGCGGCGCCCAGCCGCGGTCGATGTCGAGCTCGGCCGTGGTCTCGTCCACGATGAGATGCGTGCCGGTGCTGCGCGCGGTCGTCGCGATGCGGGAGCGCTCGGGGTCGGTGAGGGTGGCCCCTGTCGGATTATGGAAGTCGGGGATGAGGTAGGCGACATGCGGGCGCCAGCGCAGCAGGGTGTCGGTGAGGTGACGGTGGTCCCAGCCGTTCTCATCGACGGGTGTCGGCAGCATCCGGTATCCGTGGAAGCGCAGCGCCTCCAGCGCGTGCGGGAAGGAGGGCTGCTCGACGAGGGCCTGCTCGCCCCGACGCCCCAGCGCCGTGAGCACGAGGTGCACCGCGTTGAGGGCTCCGGAGGTGATCATGATCTCGTCGGGGGAGGTGTCGATGCCGCGCTGCGTGAAGCGGGCGGCCACCGCCTCGCGCAGTTCCGGCATCCCGCGGAGGGAGTACCCGCTCGTCCCGCGGAGGGCGGCGAGCCGGGGGAGCGCGCGCACCGTCGCGTCGTAGAGCCCTGGCGTGGAGCCCATCGATGCGATCGAGAGGTCGATGGCGGACTCGTCGGGGTGCGCAGGGGACGAGGCGCCGGAGTGGGGGAGCGAGACGCGCGTGCCGCCGCCGTGCACGCGGCTCACGTAGCCGTCGGCTTGAAGCTGGTCGTACGCCCTGGTCATCGTCGAGCGAGAGCGCCGCAACTCGAGCGCCAGCGACCGCTCGCTGGGCAGGCGCTCGCCCACGGTGAGGCGGCCGTCGAGGATGAGGGCGCGGATGTGCTCGGCCAGCTCGGCGGCGGTCGCGCCCGCGACGTTCTGCGCACCGAGCTGTTCGACGAGACGGGAGGTCATCGCTCCATGATGCCCCAAAAGTGGACTGCGAGGGGCAGGCCACTTTCTGTGCAGTGGTCCCGCAGCAGGGGGTGTGCGAGGCGAGAGCATTGCTGCATGCCCTCTCTGCCGATCTTCCTGCCCGTCACCGCGACGAGCCGTCGCGATCTCGTCGAGCGCCTCCTGCAGCTGCTGATCGGACTGTTCCTCTACGGCGCGGGCCTCGGCCTCATGATCCGCGGCGGGATCGGCGTCGCCCCCTGGGACGTGCTGTCGGTGGGGATCGTGAATCGTACCGGTCTCGCGTTCGGGTTGGTGACCAACCTCATCGCCGTCGGCGTGCTGCTGCTATGGATACCGCTGCGGCAGCGCGTCGGGCTCGGAACGGTGCTCAACGCGCTGATCGTCGGTCCCGCCGCCGACCTCACGCTCTCGGTCGTCCCGCCGATGCCGTCGATCTGGATCGGTGCGGCGGTGTTCCTCGCCGGCCTCGTGCTGGTCGCCTTCGCGACCGGCCTCTACATCGCGGCCGCGTTCGGGCCGGGACCGCGCGATGGGCTGATGACAGGGCTCGTGCGACGGACGGGATGGCCGGTGTGGGCGGTGCGCACGCTCATCGAGGGTTCCGTGCTCGTCATCGGCTTCCTGCTCGGCGGGCCGGTCGGCGTCGGGACCGTCATCTTCGCGTTCGGCGTCGGCCCGCTCATCGGCTGGTTCCTGCCGTCGATCACGCGGTGGCGCACACGGCGCGGTGAGCGATTCGCCGTGCGCGACTGAGCACGCCGTCGCGACGAACCCCCGGTTTCG
>NZ_JASGCY010000036.1:0-3473 GCF_047607465.1 Microbacterium sp.
GGCGCGCGAGGCCCGCGCCGGGCGCCGGGGACGTGCTGGGCGCCGCCGAGGCGACCGGAGCCACGGCCTCGACCGCGGCCAGTGGCCTAGCGCGCCCGCGGACGACGATGACCCGTCGCGCGATCGCCGCGCAGACGAGTGCGGTCACGAGCACGGCGCCGGAGACGATGAGCGGCCACCACTGGCTGGCGAAGCCCGACATCGAGCTCGCGAGCGCGCACGGGAACCACAGACCCACCGCGCCGCCGCTGAGTCCGCCGGCACCGCGCATGATCGCGACGGCGGCGACGGCCGCGCAGATGACGGCGAGAACGGCACCGCCGATCCCGATCGGACCCATGACTGCTGCCAGATCGCTGGCTATCCTCCACGTCGACATGACGACCCCCCGGTCAACGGAACCTCCGCACTCTCAATTGTACGAAGACACGCGCCGACGGCATCCGTCTGAAGGATGATGTTTCCTCGAACGACGCCTTAACGGATCACGCGCACCGGCTGGGTGACGACGGCATCCACCACCATCGATCCGTCGACCGGGCCGATGATCGCGAGGGTCGACGTCTCGGTGGCCTGCGCCGGGTCGACGGGGAGGCGGGCGAGCCGGTGGCTCTCGCGGAGGTAGGCGGGGACCAGCAGGAGAATCGCGCCCACCCACGCCAGCGGGTTGCTGAGCGCGACGCCGACGAAGCCGATCATCGCGCCGAGGGCCACGGCGGCGCCGACGCGCATGACGAGCTCGACGATGCCCGTGACGGTCGGCACCACCGTTCGTCCCAGCCCCTGCAGGGCCCCGCGCAGCACGAACAGCAGGCCGAGCGCCCAATAGCCGCAGCCGTTGACGATGAGCATGAGGTGCGCCTCGGCCACCACGTCCGCAGAGCCGTCGCCGACGAACAAGCGCACCATCGGCTCGCCGAACGCGATGATCAGGGCGCCGAGGACGACGCCGGCGGCGACGGCCATCCAGGTCGCCTCGACGACGCCGCGGCGGACGCGGTCGGGGCGGCGTCCGCCGATGTTCTGCGCGGCGTACATCGACACGGCGAGCCCGAGCGAGGAGAGGAACGCGACGGCGAGGCCGTCGACGCGCGAACCGGTCGTGTACGCGGCGACCGCGTCGGCGCCGAGCGCGTTGAGCGCGACCTGCACGACGAGGGTGCCGATCGCGATGATCGAGGCCTGGAAGCCCATCGGGAGCCCCACCCGCAGGTGCTCGGCGATGTCGGCGCGCGAGACCCGCCAGTCGGCGCGGGACAGATGCAGCACCGGCACACGGCGGCGCACGAACTCCAGGCACAGCAGCACCGAGACGGCCTGGGCGACGACGGTCGCGACCGCGGCCCCCGCGACGCCCCAGGCGAGGGGGCCCACCATGAGCACGACGAGGCCGGCGTTCAGGGCGCACGAGATCGTGAGGAACACCAGCGGGGTGCGCGAGTCGCCGATGGCGCGGATGATCGCCGAGAGGTAGTTGAAGAACATCATCGTGCTCGCGCCGAGGAAGCTGATCCGGGTGAAGACGGTCGCCTCGGGCATGAGCTCGACGGGCGTCTGCAGCAGGGCCAGCAGCGGGGCGGAGATCAGCGGCGCGCCGACGGTCAGCACAACGCTCGTCGCCCCGGTCAGCAGGGTGCCGGTGGCGACGCTGCGGCGCACCGCGGCGTCGTCGCCGGCGCCGAAGGCCTGCGCGATGGGGATCGCGAAGCCGCTGGTCACGCCCCAGGCGAATCCGAGCAGCAGGAAAAGCAGCGGCCCGGTCGCGCCCACCGCGGCGAGCGCGGTGACGCCGAGGTGGCGGCCGACGACGATGGCGTCGACGAACTGGTACAGCTGCTGCACCACGTTGCCGAGGAGGAGAGGGATCGAGAAGGCGAGGATGACACGCCACGGACGGCCCGTGGTGAGAGAGGTGGCCATGAGAAGAACTGCTCGCAGGAACTGGGGGACGGATGCAGGACGGATGCAGGGGACGGACAAGTCTATCGAATCGATTCGGCGACCGACGTACCGCCTTCGAGAGCTCGCGCGAAGCTTCTCCCTTTGCCTTCGGATTTCGAATCGATTCAACCCGAATCATCGGGAAGACACGAAACATCGGGACGTTGTCGTCGAGAACCGAAGCAAAGCTCGCGCAGTGCGCGATCCGAAGAAATGATCATCTCCGCTTGACTTCGAGACTCAAACTCAGGAAAAGTGTACTCGAGGCAAGTCCCGGACGATCGGGATTCCATAGCGCGGCGGCGTCGCCGGCCACGCACACACAGCGAAGGAGCTCGTGATGAAGAAGAAATACGCACTGGCCGCACTCGGCCTTGCCGGGGCACTCGCCCTGACCGGCTGCGGCGGCGGGGGTGCCGGTTCGCCCGGCGGCTCGACCGGGTCCGCAGACGCCGACAAGGGCGACCTGCTCATCGGCGTCTCGATGCCGACCGAGACGTCCGAGCGCTGGATCGCCGACGGCGACGCCGTGCAGTCCGGCCTCGAGGACGCCGGCTACCAGGTGGACCTGCAGTACGCGGGCGACGACATCCCCACCCAGGGCCAGCAGATCGACCAGATGATCACCAACGGCGCGGATCTGCTGATCATCGCCGCCATCGACGGCACGGCGCTCTCCTCGCAGCTCGACGCCGCAGCCGCCGCGAACATCCCGGTCATCTCCTACGACCGCCTGATCCGCGACAGCGAGCACGTGGACTTCTACGTGACGTTCGACAACTACAAGGTCGGCGTGCAGCAGGCCACCTCGCTCCTCGTCGGACTCGGCGTCCTCGACGCCGACGGCAACGAGACGGGCGCTGCGGGTCCGTTCAACATCGAGCTGTTCGCCGGATCGCTCGACGACAACAACGCGCACTTCTTCTGGAAGGGCGCGATCGACACGCTGCAGCCGTACATCGACAAGGGTGTGCTCGCTGTTCCGTCGGGCCAGGTCGAGATCGAGCAGGCCGCTACCCTGCGCTGGGCGCAGGAGACGGCTCAGAAGCGCATGGAAGACCTGCTGACCGGCTCCTACGGCGACGGCACCAAGCTCAACGGAGTCCTCTCCCCCTACGACGGCATCTCGCGCGGCATCATCACGGCGCTGCAGGGCACCGGCGGCTACGGCGCCACCATCGCCGACGGCCTGCCGATCGTCACGGGCCAGGACGCGGAGATCGCGTCGGTCTCCCTGATCGACCAGGACGTGCAGTTCGCCACGATCTTCAAGGACACCCGCAAGCTCGCCGAGCAGTCGGTCGTCGCGGCGGAGGACATGCTCGAGGGCAACGACCCTGAGGCCAACGACACCGAGACCTACGACAACGGGGTGAAGGTCGTCCCGTCGTACCTGCTGCAGTCCGACATCGTCTACAAGGACAACATCAAGTCCCTGCTGATCGACTCGGGCTACTGGACGCAGGCTGAGGTCGACTCGGGCGTCGCCGAGTAATCTCCCCTCTCGGGGCGTGCCGCGGCTCCCGCGGCAC
>NZ_JASGCY010000037.1:0-13412 GCF_047607465.1 Microbacterium sp.
CGAGCCCGATGGACGCAACGCTGGAAACAAGCACTCAACGCCTTCGACATCACCTTCGACGGGCGCCTCAGCGCCCACCACCGCTAACCAACAACAACCCAGTTACACCGTTAACTTGACAGACCCGCTCCCACCGAACTGCGCACCATGGTCCGCATCGCCGCAGGCGCCATCGGATCGGCATCCATTCCGCTGATCGCGCTCTGCATGGCCTGGCTCGGTGCGCTGACCCTCACAATCGCCCTGCAGATCAGCGTCGGTATCTACGTGCTCACTCTCGGCCTGATCGCACTCATCGCCGTCTCCCGCGCGGGGCTGCCCTGGAGGCACCGATTCATCGCCCTCGTCGGCCTCGCGAGCCTCGGCGCAATCGTCGTCCTCGTGCTCATCGTGGCCCATTAGGGCTTCATCGTGCTTCGGGAAGCGCTTTCTTGAGAGCGGATGCCAGGACTGTTAGCGTTTGTGGCAACCGATTGACATCTGTGCAAGAGCGCCGTCGGCGCTCGAAGGAGACATCATGCTCAGGCCGCAGGAGAACCCCCACCGCGAGCGCAAGCTGCTCAACGGGCTATGGCGGTTCCGCGTCGACGAGAACGGCGATGGCCGACGCGAGCAGTGGGCGCAGCGCCCCCTCGCGCAGGCGCGACAGATGGCTGTTCCCGCCAGCTACAACGACGTGTTCGTCGACGCCGCGATCCGGATGCACGTGGGCTCGGCCTGGTACGAGACCGACGTGTGGATCCCCCGAGGCTGGGAGTCGCGTCGCATCGTGCTCTCCTTCGAATCGGTCACCCACCGCGCGACGGTCTGGATCGACGGGGTGGAGGCTGGGGGGCACGAGGGCGGCTACACGCCGTTCGAGATCGACATCACCGAGATGGCCGTACCGGGCTCGGCAGTGCGGGTGACCGTCGAGGTGGACAACACGCTCACCTTCGAGACGATCCCCCCGGGCGTCGTGATCGAGACCTCTCAGGGCAGGCGCCAGAAGTACTGGCACGACTTCTTCAACTACGCCGGCATCCATCGCTCGGTCTGGCTCTCATCGACGCCGAAGAGCCACATCGACGACATCACCGTCGTCACAGACCTCGACGGTACCGACGGCGTCATCGACTACCGCATCTCATCGGTCGCGGCTGAATCGCTTCAGGTGCGCGCGAGCGTGACTGACGCCGAGGGGGTCCCTGTCGGCCAGGCGCTCGGGGCCGAAGCATCCGTCACGATCCCCGATGTGCACCGGTGGGCGCCCGGCGACGGTTACCTCTACCGACTCACGATCGAGCTCTGCGATGGGGAGACCGTCGTCGACCAGTATCACCAGGCCGTCGGCGTCCGCACGGTGCGGGTCGACGGCATCCGCTTCCTGATCAACGGCGAACCTTTCCACTTCCGCGGCTTCGCGAAGCACGAGGACATCCCCGTGATCGGCAAGGGGCACAACGACGCCTTCATGCTGCACGACTTCGAGCTCATCCGATGGACCGGAGGTAACTCCATCCGCACCTCGCACTACCCGTACTCGGAGGACGTCCTCGACTACGCCGACCGGAACGGGATCGTGGTGATCGATGAGACGGCGGCCGTCGGCCTGAACATGGGCATCGGCGGCGGTGTCTTCGGCGCGCAGGGATACGTGACCTTCACGGACGAGACGATCAACGCGAACACCCAGCGCGTGCACGCACAGGCGATCAGAGAGCTGATCGCCCGTGACAAGAACCACCCCAGTGTCGTGCTGTGGAGCATCGCGAACGAGCCCGAGTCCGAGACGGAGGCGGCCGAGCGCTACTTCGCGCCGCTGTTCGAGGTGGCGAGGCAGGCGGATCCGACGCGGCCCGTCGGAGTGGTGAACGTGGTGCTCGCGCCGCACGGCGAGTGCCGCCTCGCGAAGTACAGCGACGTGCTGATGATCAATCGTTACTACGGCTGGTACATCGAACCAGGTGACCTCGCTCTCGCGGAGGAGCAGCTGGAGACCGAGCTTCGGGCGTGGGCGACGGACGGCAAGCCGATCATCATGACCGAGTACGGCGCCGACACGTATCCGGGCCTGCACTCCGTCGTGCCCACGCCGTGGACGGAGGAGTTCCAGTCCGAGTTCTTCGCGATGTACCATCGCGTCTTCGACCGGATCGACGCGATCGTCGGCGAGCAGGTCTGGGTGTTCAGCGACTTCACCACCACCGCGGGGACCATGCGCGTCGGCGGCAATCGCAAGGGCGTCTTCACACGTGATCGCCTGCCGAAGGCCGCGGCGCACTCCCTGCGGGCGCGGTGGACCAGCAGCGATGCGACGGGCTCAGCGGGCTGAATCCGTCGCTGGGACCAACGCGCATGCGTGACGCGCGAAGAGAGGCCTCCAATGGATGATCGATCCGCGTCGAAGGCACGCCCAGCGGTCACGATCTACGATGTCGCCGAACGCGCCGGAGTGAGCGCGTCCACGGTGTCGAGAGCGCTCAATCACCCTGGCAGGATCTCGTCGCAGACGACGGCACGCATCTCCGCCGCCGCCGCCGAGCTCGGGTTCCGCTTCAACCCCGCAGCTCGCACGCTGCTGACCGGACGGACATCGACGATCGGTCTCGTGCTCGCGGACATCACCAACCCCGTCGTGTTCGGGGTGATCCGCGGCGCCGAGCGGGCGGCTGCGGCCGCCGGGTACACGCTGATCATCGCCGAGTCCCAGGAGTCCGGCCCCA
This sequence comes from Microbacterium sp., assembly GCF_047607465.1. Lineage (GTDB taxonomy): Bacteria > Actinomycetota > Actinomycetes > Actinomycetales > Microbacteriaceae > Microbacterium. The sequence goes on from NZ_JASGCY010000037.1 coordinate 2,706, forward strand.
GGGAGGCCGACACGGCGCGGAGTCTGCTGCGCAGCGTCGACGGTCTCGTGCTCGCGATGACGTGGCTCGACGATGACGAGATCAGGGCGCTGTCGGCGGAGAAGCCTCTGGTGCTCGTGAACAGAGCGGTCGATGGACTCCCGGGCGCGTACCCCGATGTCGCATCCGGCATCGGGCAGCTCCTGGACCATCTCGCCGCTCGTGGGCACGACGCCGTCGCCTACCTTTCGGGGCCGGCGAGCTCGTGGATGAACGCACAGCGATGGCGGGCCCTGTACGAGGGGGCGCGCGCACGGTCGCTGTCGGTCTTCGAGATCCCGATCGGAGACCAGACGATCGAGGCCGGGCGATCGGCTCTGGAGCGCGTCCTGGCGGCACCGACCGGCGTCGCCGTCGCCTACAACGACCAGGTCGCGATCGGCCTGCTGCAGCAGGCGCAGGCGGCCGGTGTCTCCGTACCCGGCGAGCTGGCCATCGTCGGGTTCGACGACATCTACGGGTCGACCTTCACCTCGCCGCCGCTGACGACAGTCTCGTCGCCGCTCGAAGCGGTCGCGGCGAGGGCGGTGGGGATGCTTGTCGGCGAAGCGCCCGGCGACGCCCCGCTCGCCACCGGCCTCATCGTGCGCGGGACGACCTGAGCACAGAAAAGCCCGCCGCACCGTACGGACTCGGTGCGGCGGGCGGCTCAGAGCATCAGCGCCAGAGGGATGCTGGCAGCAGGTCGAGGCTCTGCAGCTCCTCGGCGACGATGCCCGCGTAGACCCCCGCACCGTACTCGGAGGTGTGGGTGCGATCGCCGTTGATGCGGATGAGATAGATCGGCTCGGACTCGACCGGGCCGAGGGACTCGACCAGGTCACGGCTGCGCGCCGTGAGGTCGATGAGCGGAACGGACAGGGTTGCCGCGACCGACCGCATCTCCGCGGGGAGGTCAGCGAGGTCGGTGACGATGACGGGTTCGCATCAGAAGGGCCGGCGCTGCTGGCTGCCCTTCGATGTGCGGTTCTACCTGTACGCCGGGTCGGATCGCGTGCGCGTCGTGCGCAGCTTCGTCTTCGACGGCGACGAGAACAAGGACTTCATCAACGGGCTCGGCTTCACCGTCTCCGTGCCGCTCGCCGCGCAGCTGCATGATCGTCACATCCGCTTCGCCGGTGAAGGCGCAGGCGTCCTCGGCGAGGCTGTGCGTGGAATCACCGGTCTGAGGCGTGATCCGGGCGAAGCGGTGCGCGCCGCGCAGATCGCGGGTGTCGCGACGCCGGATCCCTCGACCTGGGATCAGCGCGTCACCACGCGCCTGCAGTGGATCCCCGCATGGGGCGACTACAGCCTGAGCCAGCTGACCGCTCACGGGTTCGAGATCCGCAAGCGCACCGCGAGCGGACGATCCTGGATCCGCGTCGACGGCGGCAAGCGCGCCCGCGGACTCGGCTACGTCGGCAGCCCGACCGGTGGCCTCGCGTTCGGCATGCGCAACTTCTGGCAGCTGCATCCGACCGAGCTCGAGATCTCGGGGGCCGCCGGAGGCGTCGCCTCGGCGACGGTGTGGATGTGGTCGCCGAAAGCCGGGGCGATGGATCTGCGCTTCTACCACGACGGCATGGGTCAGGACACCTATGAGAAGCAGCTGGACGCCCTCGAGATCACCTACGAGGACTACGAGCCGGGGTTCGGCTCGCCCTACGGGGTCGCGAGGACGACGGAACTCAGCTTCTGGGCGCTCGGCGCGACGCCGACGGCATCCGATTTCAGTGCGCTCGCCGATGCCAACGCGCTGCCGCCCCAGCTGATCAGCACGCCGGAGCACAACCACTCGGCCGGCGTGTTCGGGTCGTGGGCGCCCGTCGACCGCTCGAGCCTCGCCAAGATCGCCCTCGAGGACAAGCTGGCGTTCATGCACGCGCACTACGTGTCGCAAGTGGATCAGCGATCCTGGTACGGCTTCTGGGACTACGGCGACGTCATGCACAGCTTCGACGAGGATCGTCACGTGTGGTGTTACGACGTCGGCGGGTACGCGTGGGACAACTCCGAGCTCAGCACGGACATGTGGCTCTGGTACCACTACCTGCGCACGGGCGATGCCACCGCGTTCCGCTTCGCGGAGGCGATGACCCGTCACACCGGAGAGGTCGATGTCTATCACCTCGGCAAGTACCGCGATCTCGGCACCAGGCACGGCATCATGCACTGGGGCGACAGCGCCAAGCAGCAGCGGATCAGCAACGCCGGCTACCGGAGGTTCTACTACTTCCTCACCGCGGACGAGCGCGTCGGAGATCTCATGCACGATCTCGTGGATGCGGACAAGACGTTCCTCGTGCTGGATCCGTCGCGCAAGATCCGCGAAGAGGCCTATGAGCCCGATGAGCACGCGCTCGGCGTCTCGACCACGACGGACTGGGGTGCGCTGGGCCTGGCGTGGCTGGCCGAGTGGGAGCGCAACGGGGACGAGATCGCGCGGACGAAGCTCGTCAACGGCGCGACCTCGATCGCGGCGCTTCCGAACGGGTGGGCTCAGGGCGGCGAGGTCAGGTACGACCTCGCGGACGGAAAGTTCACCGGCCCCGACACCCAGAGCGTCGATGTGGGGTCGCTCGACAGCGTGTTCGGCCTGTTCGAGCTGATGGCGGAGCTCATCGAGCTGATCGATGACGATGCCGTGCGTGAGCAGTGGGTGAACTACTGCCGTCTCTACAACGGGACCTCGGCCGAGCAGATCGCCATCACCGGCACGTCCTGGGGTAGCCAGAATCTGCGCCAGGCGTGTTCGCGCGGAACCGCGTATGCGGCGTCCCAGCTCGACGACAGCGCCTTGGCGGCGCGGGCTTGGCAGGAGTTCCGGACAGGGCATGCCGGATATCCCGAGAGCCTCGCCTTCACGTCGACGCGCATCGAAGGACCCGCTGTGCTCAATCCGATCGACGAAGCGCCCTTCGCCACGAACTCGAGCGCGCAGTACGGACTCGCTGCGATCCAGTGCATCGCTCTCGTGGGGGACTGCATCTGAGCCCTGAAGTCGGTCGAGGAGGACGTCTCGGATACCGGACACGCTCGTCGTGTTCGGCATCCGCGGCATCCGCGGCGCTGCGCTCGTCTCCACGATGACGGTGCGAGCGCCGGAAGAAGAGATACCTCCGCATGGAGGTTTTCTGGTAATCTGAGTCCCCGGGCGTCGACGCCCCTCAGAGATCCCTAGCAAGGAAGGTCAACGTGGCCCTGCCAGAAACCTCGGTTCAGCTGTACACCCTCGCCGCGGAGTTCTCCGCCGACATGGCGGGCTCGCTCGACAAGCTCGCCGCGATCGGCCTGCGCAACGTCGAGGCGTTCGACTTCGTCCGCCGCCCCGACGAGATCCGCGCCGCGCTCGACGCCTCGGGCCTCGCCTCTCCCACCGGCCACGCGCCGCTGCTCTCCGACGAGCTGTGGACGCCGGACGGCTCGATCCCGACCCCCGCGCCCGAGGTCGTCTTCGAGGCCGCGGCGAAGGTCGGGCTGAAGACGGTCATCGACCCGTTCGTGACACCCGACCGCTGGTTCACGCTCGAGGGCGTGACCGACATCGCCGACCGCCTGAACGCGCTCGTCGACACCGCGGCGGGCTTCGGCCTCGAGGTCGGCTACCACAACCACGCGCAGGAGTTCGTCGCCGACTTCGACGGGCAGAGCGCCTACGAGCGCTTCGTCGAGCTCACCGACGAGCGTGTCGTGCTCGAGCTCGACCTGTACTGGGCGCTCACCGGCGGGCAGGACGTCCCCGCTCTGGTCTCGCGCCTGGGCGACCGTCTCGTCGCCGTGCACGTCAAGGACGGCATTGTCCCGGCCGCCAACCCCTTCGCTCCTGGCGCGGGCGAGTTCGGCTCGGACAGCTTCGACCAGCGTCACGCCGGCACCGGCGACGTGCCCCTCGCCGACGCTCTTCGCGCGGCATCCGCTCTGAAGTACGCCGTCATCGAGTACGACAACGCACCAGGCGACGTGTTCGCCGACATCACCGCCAGCTACGCGTTCCTCGTCGAGGGCGGATTCGCCCGATGAGCGCCGTCGGCATCGGCATCATCGGCGTCGGCGTCATCAGCGACACCTACCTCGAGAACCTCTCCGCGTTCCCCGACGTCGACGTGCTCATCGTCGGCGATCTGCTGCTCGACCGCGCGCAGGCGCAGGCCGAGAAGCACGGCGTGCCGGCCTTCGGCAGCGCCGATGACGTGCTCGCCCATCCTGGGGTCGACCTCGTCGTCAACCTGACGATCCCCGCCGTGCACGTCGAGGTCTCTCGCAAGGCGATCGCCGCGGGAAAGCACGTGTGGACCGAGAAGCCGCTGGGCCTCGACCGCGACGGCGCAGCCGAGCTGCTCCGTGAAGCGGATGCCGCGGGGCTGCGCGTCGGCTCGGCGCCCGACACGCTCCTCGGACCCGCATTCCAGGCCGCGCGCCGCGCGATCGAGGGGGGCGTCATCGGGCGTCCGCTGTTCGCGCAGACCGTGTTCCAGACCCAGGGGCCCGATCTGTGGCATCCGAGCCCCGCGTTCCTCTTCGCGCAGGGCGCAGGTCCCCTGCTCGACATGGGGCCGTACTACGTCTCGGCCCTCGTCAGCCTGCTCGGCCCCGTCGAGCGCGTCTCGGCCGTCGGCACCAAGGCGCGTGAGGAGCGCGAGATCCGCACCGGCCCGAACGCTGGCACGACGTTCCCGGTCGAGGTGCCGTCCACGATCCAGATCGTCACGGCTTTCGAGCAGGGTGCCTCTGCGCAGAGCCTGCTGAGCTTCGACTCGGCGCTCGAGCGCCACGGCGTCGTCGAGATCCACGGCACCGACGGGTCGATCGTGATCGCCGACCCGAACCAGTTCGCCGGACGCATCGCCTCCGTGAAGCCGCTGGGCGTCATCCGCGACGGCATGAAGTTCGAACAGGAGTGGATCGAGATCGAGCACGAGGACATCGCGGTCGGCCGCGGTCTCGGGGCGCTCGACATGGTGCGCGCGATCGCCGCCGATCGCCCGCACGTCGCTTCGGGCGAGCTCGGGTTCCACGTCCTCGACGTCCTGCTGTCGGCTCAGGAGTCGGCGGCCACAGGCCAGACCGTCGTCGTCGAGAGCACGGTCGCCCCTGTCCCGTTGCTGCCGGAGGGGTTCGACCCCTTCGCCGCGACCCTCTGAGGGCTGCCGCAGACGAAGACCGTGCGCCCGTCGGCTCGAAGCCCACGGGCGCACGGTCTTCGTGCGTTCAGTCGGCCGCTGCGGGGGCGATGCCCCGCAGCAGCCGATCGAGCATCTCGAGCGCTGCCTCGTGGTCGACACTGTCGTCGAGAAGCCACTGGATCTGCAGGCCGTCGGATGCCGCGATGATGAGAGCCGCGACCTGCACAGGGTCGAGATCGGCGCGGATGTGACCGGACGACTGCAGACCGACGACCTGCTCCGCGATCTCTTCGCGCAGTCGTGCGAACCGCTTGGTGGCGAACTTCTGCGCGATCGGATGGTCGTCTTCGAGGGCCATCGCCACGAGCGTGGAGTACAGCTGCACCAGGCCGGGGATCTCACGGTTCGCCTCGGCCGAGATGCTCATGGCCATGGCCGGACTCGCATCCGGCGGCAACGCCCGCTCGCTGCTCGGCCGGTGCTGCGACGCGCGGTACACCTCGACCAGCAGCTCTTCGAGGGAGCCGAAGTAGTGGGTCAGCGCGGCGTGGGTGATGCCGACCTCCTGCGCGATCGCTCGCAGGCTCGTCTTCCGCGCGCCCCTGCGGGCGAACACCTCGATCGCCTTCTCGAGGATCTCCTGTCGACGGGCGATGCCCTTCGCGTAGCGCCCCGTAGCGCGCGGCGCACCGTCAGGAGAGTCGGTCATGTCCCGATGATACCGAGCAGTCAGAAGCCTCCAGCCGGAGGTTTCCCGGTCACGCCGTTCCGGTCGACTCGCGCCAGACGATGCTGAGCAGGCCAGGAGGCCTCTCCGGCGCCTCCTCGCCGCGGACGGCGGCGATCAATCGGCGCATCGAATGGGCGCCAAGGCGTTCGCGATCCTGGCGGACGCTGGTCAGCGACGGCACGAGGAACGCGCTCTGGTGGTGGTCGTCCCATCCGGTGACCGCGATCTGCTCCGGCAGCCGCCATCCCCGCAGGGTCGCGGCGCGGATCGCGCCGGTGGCGATGATGTCGTTGGCGGCGATGACCGCCAGCGGGGGAGCGTCGTCGGGCAGGGCGGCGACGGCATCCGCCCCCGAGTCCCCGCTCCAGTCGCCGTCGATCACCCCCAGCGACTCGACGCCCAGGTCGTCGACGGCGGCGAGGTACGCTGCGCGCCGCGCGCGCGCCGAGGGGAAGTCCTGGGGGCCGGCGAGGTGGACGAAGCGACGGTGTCCGCCCGCGGCGAGGTGCGCCATCATCTCGGCGATCGGCCGGGCGTCGGTGAACGCACCAGCCATGTGCATCTCGTCGTCGAACTCGCCGACCGAGAGCACCACGGCTCCGGCTTCGGATGGGGGGAGGGCGGGCAGCGGCGTGAACGACAGCACCCCTTCGTACTGTCCCGAGTCGACGATCTCGGCCAGGCGGGAGGAGGGATCGTCGGGGAGGCTGACGACCTCGACCACGTAGCCCTCGTCGTGTGCGGCGGCCACCGCGCCGGAGAGCAGCGTGAGCGGATTCATCGTCGCCAGGGGCACCACCACCGCGAGCCGCCCTGTACGCCGAGTGCGCATCGTCCTGGCAGCGAGATTCGGACGGTAGTTCAGTTCGGATGCCGCACGGAGCACCTTCTCGCGGGTCGCCTCCGAGATGCCGGCGCGCCCGGTGAACACGAAGGACACGGTCGATTGCGAGACGCCGGCGAGGCGGGCGACATCGTGACTGGTCGGGCGCCGGTCCATGTCTTCCTCCTTGCGGCCTCTTGACGGACGGGCCGATGTCCTCGATAGTATCTACTACGTAGTGGTAATACGTAGTAAATCGATGAGGATGGAACATGCTGAGGATCGGGATCATCGGCACCGGCGGCATCGCCGACGCACACATCAGTGCCTACCGGGCCTTCGGCGCGGAGTGCGAGATCGTCGCCCTCGCCGACGTCATCCCCGGGAAGGCGGCGCAGAAGGCGGCCGCCTTCGGGCTGTCGGATGCGGTCGCCTACGACGACCCGGCGACGATGATCGCCCGCGCGCGGCTCGATGTCGTGAGCATCGCGACTCCGCCGTCGACGCACGCGCCGCTGGCGATCGCTGCGCTCGACGCCGGCATCCACGTGCTCGTCGAGAAGCCGATGGCACCATCGCTCGAGGAGTGCGACGCGATGCTCGCAGCCCAGGAGCGCAGCGGCCGGCTGCTCTCGGTCGTCGCCCAGAACCGGTTCCGCGACGACCTCGCCGCTCTCAAAGCGGTCGTCGACTCGGGGCTGCTGGGTGCGATCTCGCACGTCCGCATCGACTCGGCATGGTGGCGGGGACTGCCCTACTACGACCTGTGGTGGCGGGGCACGTGGGAGAAGGAGGGCGGCGGCTGCACCCTCAATCACGCCATCCACCACATCGATCTGCTGCTGTGGCTGCTGGGCCGACCCGTCGAGGTCACCGCCATGCTCGCGAACGCCCAGCACGACAACGCCGAGGTCGAAGACCTCTCGGTCGCCGTGTTCCGCTACGAGCGGGCACTCGCGCAGTTGACGAGCTCGGTCGTGCATCACGGCGAGGAGAAGGAGATCGTGATCCACGGCGAGCACGCCATGATCTCGCAGCCGTGGCGGGTCATCGCCGAGCGGTCCCGGCCAGACGGATTCCCCGAGAAGGAGCGCGATGTCGAGAGGCAGGCCGCGATCGAGGCGATCGTCGCCGGGCGCGAGCCGCTCGCGCACCTCGGGCACGACGGGCAGGTCGGCGACCTGCTCGCCGCCATCCGTGAAGGCCGCCCGCCGATCGCGGACGGCCGCGACGGCCGGAACGCCGTCGAGGTCGTCACCGCCATCTACAAGGCGGGGTTCGAGCGCGAGGTCGTCACGCTCCCGCTGCAGGTCAACGACCCGTACTACCGCGCAGGGCAGCTCGTCGCGAACGCTCCGCACTTCTTCGAGAAGAAGGCGTCGCTGATCGAGGCCGCCTCATGAGCGCCTTCCCCGGCGGCACCTCGCTGTCGCACCTCGACGTCTACGACTCCGCCGCAGGAGACGGCGTGTGCGGAGGCAGCCCGCATCTGCACCTCGTGTCCACCGAGGCCTATGTCGTGATCGCAGGCGAAGGCGCATTGCAGACCATCGACGGCGACGGATTCCGGGAGACGCCGCTGCGCGCCGGAACGGTCGTGTGGTTCACGCCGGGCACGATCCATCGCGCCGTCAACCGAGGGGGTCTGCGTGTGGTGGTGCTGATGAGCAACGCCGGACTCCCGGAGGCGGGGGATGCCGTGATGACCTTCCCCGCCGAGATCGTGGCGGATGCCGCAGCCTATGCTGAAGCCGCCTCTCTGGGTGACGACGACGAGGGCCGGGCCGGCCGCGCACAGCGCCGCCGCGACCTCGCAGTGGCGGGATTCGATGTCCTTCGCGACGCGCTGCTCACGGGCGACAGAGCACCGCTCGACGCGTTCATGGCGGCATCCGCTGCGCTCGTGCGCGAGCGCGCAGCGGGGTGGGCAGAGCTCGTCCGCCGAGGGCCGCTGGCTGACGCTCAGCGGTCGATCGCGCTCGCCGAAGCCATCGCCGCGGGTGAGCGTCGGCACCTCGACGGTGCGCGGGTGCACGAGGCTGCGGCATCCGTCGGCAACCGCCGATACGGCATGTGCGGGCTGCTGCGAACCTACGATGTGACCAGCGATGCAAAGGAGCAGAAGTGACCAGTACCTACACCTTCGACCCCCTGCCGGAGCCGGTCGTCGCGCCAGGCGAGTTCGTGTTCGCGGCCGTGGGGCTCGACCACGGTCACATCCACGGCATGGTGCACCACCTGCTCGATGCGGGCGCCACGCTGTCGCTGGTGTATGAGCCGGATCCGGCCAAGGTCGCCGACTTCATCGAACGCTTTCCGCAGGCGCGGGTCGCAGCGAGCGTGGAGGAGGTGCTCGAGGATCCAGAGGTGCGTCTCGTCGCGAGCGCGTCGATCGCGAGCGAGCGGGCACGGCTCGGCGTGTGTGTGCTCGACGCGGGGAAGGACTTCTTCGCCGACAAACCAGCCATCACCACTCTCGAGGATCTCGCGGCCGCGCGCGAGGCCGTAGCGCGCACCGGAGGGAAATTCGCCGTGTACTACGGAGAGCGGGTGCAGTCGGAGGCGGCGATCCTCGCCGGTCAGCTGATCGACCAGGGCGCGATCGGCCGGGTGCTGCAGGTCGCCTCTTTCGGGCCGCACACGGTCGGCAGCGGCCGGCCGGACTGGTTCTACGACCCAGCGCTGTACGGCGGCATCCTCTGCGATATCGGCAGCCACAATTTCGAGCAGATGCTGTACTTCACTGGGGCGTCGAACGGCGAGATCGTCAGTTCGACCATCGCGAACTACGCGCATCCGGAGACCCCTGGCCTGCAGGACTTCGGAGACGCCCACGTCGTGCTCGACAACGGCACGACCGGCTATGTGCGCGTGGACTGGTTCACGCCCGCGGGCATCGACGTCTTCGGCGATGGGCGCACGCTGATTCTGGGGACAGACGGCTATATCGAGCTGCGCAAGTACATCGACATCACCACCGACAACGGCGGCGACCAGGTGCTGCTCGCGAACCACGACGGGCAGTTCCGCTTCGATGCCACCGGAAAGACCGGGTTCCCGTTCTTCGGGCGGCTGATCAGGGACTGCCTCGACCGCACAGAGACCGCGATGACCCAGGAGCACGCGTTCGCCGCCGCCGAACTCAGCATCCTCGCCCAGCAGAACGCGCGGGTGTTGGCCGGATGACGATTTTGCGTGAATTTAGGGGGTTTTGGGCTAGGGTTCACGGTAAATGAGGTTCGTTCCGGGAGGGTGATGGCCGTGATCAATCGGACCGCCTGGGAGCGACCGGATGCCGACGGGGCGCCGTGAGCTTCGCGAGATCTACGAGGCGAAGAATCTCGCCGCCGTCACGGAGGATCTGCTCTCCGAGAGCGAGGATCTCTCGACACAGCTGATCCTCCGCTGGCACGGGATGCTGCTCGCCGGAATCCGAGACGACATCGCCGGTCGGTTTCGCCGCGGCGATGAATGGGTGCGGGTCGGAGGGCATCTCGGCGCCAACCCGGCCTTCGTGCCGGAGCTGATCACCGGCGCGGTCGAACGATTCCTGGCCGACGAGTCGATGACACTTCTCGAGCGCGTCGCCTGGTTCCATTGCGAGTTCGAACTCATCCACCCGTTCGTCGACGGCAACGGGCGCATCGGCCGAGTGCTGATCAACAAGCAGTTGCAGGATGCCGGCGTGCCGCCGCTCATCGTGCGTGCCCGCAACCGGCACAGCGACTACTACCCCCAGCTCGAGGAGTACTCGACGCGGAGCTCCCACGACGGGATGACCCGCCTGCTGGTGCTGCTCGTACTCGAGTCCTTGCACAAACGCATCGCCCTCGTCACGAGTCGCCGTGTGGTCGCTCTCGCCGACTGGGCTCGGGCCGTCGGCGTCAGCGGTGCGTCGGCGACCAACAAGGCGCGACGGCAGACGATCCCCGCATTCCGGGTGCGCGATCGTTGGATGATTTCCGAGGACTTCCGCTGATCCCCGCCCGACCCGGCCCGCTCCGGTCGCG
>NZ_JASGCY010000038.1:0-3636 GCF_047607465.1 Microbacterium sp.
CCGCGCCGTGGCGGCGCAGCGCCGCTGGGCCGCGCTCGCGCCGGTCGCGCGGGCGGATGCGCTGCGCTCCTTCGCCAGGTCGGTGGAGCAGGCCGTGGAAGAGCTCGCGCAGCTCGAGGTGCACAACTCCGGCCACCCGATCGCCTCGGCGCGGTGGGAGGCGGCGCACGTCGCGCAGGTGCTCAACTACTATTCCGCCGACCCTGAACGCCTCTCCGGCCGGCAGATCCCAGTCGCAGGAGGACTCGACGTCACCTTCCACGACCCCTACGGCGTTGTCGGCGTGATCGTGCCGTGGAACTTCCCGATGACGATCGCCGCCTGGGCTTTCGCGCCAGCGCTCGCCGCAGGCAACGCCGTTGTGCTCAAACCCGCAGAGCTGACGCCCCTGACAGCGATCCGCCTCGCCGAGCTCGCGCTCGAGTCGGGGCTGCCAGAGGGGCTGCTGAACGTCGTGACCGGCTCGGGATCGGTCGTCGGGCAGCGGTTCATCGAGCATCCCGACGTGCGCAAGGTCGTCTTCACCGGTTCGACCGAGGTGGGCATCGACGTCGCCGCAGGATGCGCGAGGGCGCTGAAACCGGTGACGCTGGAGCTCGGCGGCAAGAGCGCGAACATCGTCTTCGCCGATGCGGATCTCGAGCGGGCGGCAGCAGCGGTCCCCGGGTCCGTGTTCGACAACGCGGGGCAGGACTGCTGTGCTCGTAGCCGTCTGCTCGTGCAGCGCTCGGTGTACGACCGGTTCCTCGAACTGCTCGAGCCCGCAGTATCCGCGTGGCGGGTGGGCGACCCCACGAGCACCGACACCGACATGGGCCCGCTGATTTCCGCGGGTCACCGCGACACGGTGGCGTCGTTCTTGGATGGCGCAGATATCGCCTTCCGCGGCAGCGCACCGCAGGGCGACGGGTTCTGGTTCGCGCCGGCCGTCGTGCTCGCCTCGCCCGGTGACCGCCTCGCCCAGCAGGAGGTCTTCGGCCCCGTTGTCGCCGTGCTCCCCTTCGACGATGAGGCCGACGCGATCCGGCTCGCCAACGACACGATCTACGGGCTGGCAGGCTCCGTGTGGACCCAGAACCTCGGTCGCGCAGTGCGGGTCGCGCGCGGCGTGCACAGCGGCGTGCTGTCGGTGAACTCGCACTCGTCCGTTCGCTACGCCACACCCTTCGGCGGCATGAAAGCCTCGGGTCTCGGCCGCGAGCTCGGGCCGGATGCTGCTGAGCACTTCACCGAGACGAAGAATGTCTTCTTCGCCACGGACGAATCCTGAACAACGACCCCCTGAACCACGACCGCACAGCAACGGAGACAATCATGACCATCGACCTGACCCAGCGCCTCAAGGATCGCGTCGCCATCATCACCGGGGGAGCGAGCGGCATCGGGTTCGCCACCGCTCGTCGCTTCGCCGCAGAGGGCGCGTTCGTCGTCATCGCCGATGTCGATCCCGCCTCCGGGGAGAAAGCCGCAGCCGAGGTCGGTGGGGCGTTTCGTGCTGTCGACGTCGCAGACCAGGAGAAGGTCGATGCGCTGTTCGACGGGGTGGCTGCGGAGTTCGGCCGCATTGACATCGCTTTCAACAACGCGGGCATCTCACCAGCCGACGACGACTCGATCGAGACGACGGAGCTTCCGGCCTGGGAGCGGGTGCAGGACGTGAACCTCAAGAGCGTGTACCTGTGCAGCCGAGCGGCACTGCGCCACATGGTGCCTGCGGGGCGCGGATCGATCATCAACACAGCATCGTTCGTTGCGTTGCTCGGGTCGGCGACCTCGCAGATCAGTTACACAGCATCAAAGGGCGGCGTGCTCGCGATGTCGCGTGAGCTGGGGGTGCAGTTCGCCAGGCAGGGTGTGCGCGTGAACGCGCTGTGCCCTGGGCCTGTGAACACGCCGCTCCTGCAGGAGCTCTTCGCGAAAGACCCGGAGCGTGCTCAGCGACGTCTGGTGCACGTGCCGATGGGACGTTTCGCCGAACCCGAGGAGCTCGCAGCGGCTGTGGCGTTCCTCGCCTCCGACGACTCGTCGTTCATCACTGCGAGCGCCTTCGTCGTCGACGGGGGCATCACGAACGCCTACGTCACTCCGCTGTGAGCTGCGCCCGTGCTGTGACAGGGTGAGATCATGAGCGACCACGTCCCCGACGGCGATCTCGCCGAGGTCCGCAGGGCGGTGTACCGACCGCTCAGGCGAGGGAACGCCCTGGAGGACGCGGTCTCCCGGCTCGTGCAGACCATCCGACTCGGCGTCGTCGCCCCGGGGGAGTCGCTCCCTGCGGAGCGGGAGCTCGCGGCCTCCTTCGGCATCAGCCGGGACACCGTGCGCGATGCGATCAGGGAACTCGCCGACGCGGGCTACCTGGTGCCCAAGCGGGGGAGGTACGGGGGCACCTTCGTCGCCGACCCGCTGCCTCACCCGGCGGATGCCGAGGCGGTGACCCCCGCTGAGATCGACGACCTCCTGGGCCTTCGCCGCATCCTCGAGACGGGGGCCGCGCGGGCCGCTGCAGGGCGGGCGCTCGACGACGGCGTTCGGGCGGACCTGCGGGCAAGGCATGAGGCGGCGTTGCCGGCAGGACCTGAGGAGTACCGACGCCTGGACACGCTGCTGCATCTCGCGATCGCCGAGGCCGCCGGCATCCCCTCGCTCGTGGCTCTGGTCGCCGAGAACCGGGCGTCGGTGAATCTCTGGCTCGATACCTTTCCGCTACTGCCGCGCAACATTCAGCACTCGGGGGAACAGCACGAGCGGATCGTCTCGGCGATTCTGGACGGCCGGCCGGATGCCGCCGAGGTGGCCATGCGTGACCACCTCGCCGGCACCGAGGCCCTGCTGCGCGGCTTTCTCGTCTAGTGTTGCGTGTCGTTAGTTCCTAAATGGTTGGTGGTTTGGGAGAATTGGCTATGGCGAATTCTCCGGCTCCGGCGTTGGTTCTTCGTGATGGTGATCGGGATGAGTTGGCGTCGTGGACGCGGTCGACGGCGATCCGTGCGGGGCTCGCGCAACGGGCTCGGATCGTGCTGCTCGCGTCGGAGGGGTTCGCCAACGCGCGCATCGCGGTCGAGGTCGGGACGACGACGACCTCGGTGTGGAAGTGGCGGAACAGGTATGCCGAGGCAGGTCTTGGCGGGCTTGCCGACGCGCCGCGTGCGGGTCGGCCGAAGCAGGTCGATGACGAACGGATCATCACGGCGACGCTTCAGGCGCCGCCGAAGAAGTTCGGTGTGACGCATTGGTCGCCCCGGTTGCTGGCGGATCATCTCAAGATCGGGAACGCGACCGTCGCGCGGGCGTGGCGCAGGTACGGGGTCCAGCCCTGGCGGTCTGAGACGTTCAAGTTCTCTACCGATCCCGAGCTGGTCGGGAAGGTCACCGACGTCGTCGGCCTGTATCTCGCGCCACCGGAGAACGCGATCGTGCTCTGCGTGGACGAGAAGAGCCAGATTCAGGCGCTGGACCGGACCGCGCCGATGCTGCCCTTGCGGCCAGGCGACGCGGAGAAGCGCACCCACGACTACAAACGGCATGGCACGACGACGCTGTTCGCGGCGTTGGAGATCGCGACCGGCCACGTCACCGGCGCGGTCAAGCCCAAGCACCGCCGGCAGGAGTTCCTGGCCTTCCTGCGCCAGCTCG
>NZ_JASGCY010000039.1:0-32589 GCF_047607465.1 Microbacterium sp.
AGTGTCCTGTCGACTGCATCTACGAGGGTGAGCGGTCGTTGTACATCCACCCCGACGAGTGCGTGGACTGCGGAGCGTGCGAGCCCGCCTGCCCGGTCGAGGCGATCTACTACGAGGACGATCTGCCGGAGGAGTGGCAGGACTACTACACGGCGAATGTGGAGTTCTTCGAAGAGCTCGGCTCGCCCGGCGGCGCCGCCAAGGTCGGCGCCTACGCGTTCGACCACCCGGTGGTCGCCGCCCTTCCCCCGCAGGAGGGTGCGCATGACTGAGACGATCTCTGCCGACGTGCAGGTCTTCACCGTGACAGGACGACGATCATGACCGGGCCGTACGACGTCCTGATCGTCGGCGGAGGCCCCGCCGGTCTCTCCGCCGCGCTGAACCTCGGCCGCTCGCTCGTGCGGGTGCTCGTCGTGGACGCCGATCGCCCTCGCAACGCCGCGACGCTGAACTCGCACGGGTTCCTCACCCGCGACGGCGTGCCGCCGCACGAGCTGCGCAAGATCGCCCGCGAGGAGCTCGCCGCCTACCCGAACGTCGAGATCCGCTCCCGCGTCAAGGTCTTCTCCCTCGCGCGCACCGGCGACGGCTTCACCGCCGGCATCGGACGCTCGGCTGTCACCGAGACCGTCGAGGCGAGCTCGGTGCTGCTGGCGACGGGGCTGCGCGAGACGCTGCCCGACGTGCCGAACCTGCGCGGCTTCTACGGCATGAGCCTGTTCAGCTGCGCCGCGTGCGACGCCTGGGAGCTGCGCGGCCGGCGCATGGCGTTGATCGGCGAGTCCGCCGATCTCGCCGATCGCGCCCGCCTGATCGGGCGGTGGACCGAGTCTCTCACGGTCTTCACGAACGGCTCCGCCGCGGTCACGACGACCGAGGAGGCGGAGCTCGCCGCCGCCGGGGTGAGCGTGCTCCGGCATCCGATCGAGGAGCTCGTCGGCGAACGGGGCAGGCTCCAGGCGATCCGGCTCGCCGACGGCACGATCGCCGACGTCGAAGGCGGATTCGTGCGCCCCGAGTGGGAGACCGACCTGTCGTTCCTCGACGGGTTCACGGCATCCGTCGACGGCCACGGGCACCTGCTGACCGATCGCTCCGGCCGCACCGACGTGCCC
Source organism: Microbacterium sp. (assembly GCF_047607465.1). GTDB lineage: Bacteria > Actinomycetota > Actinomycetes > Actinomycetales > Microbacteriaceae > Microbacterium. The sequence goes on from NZ_JASGCY010000039.1 coordinate 1,119, forward strand.
GGACTGTACGCGGCCGGCGACGCGGCTGCCCCCGGGCCTCAGCAGCTCATCGTCGCCGCGGGCGCGGGTGCCCGCGTCGCCGCCGTCATCGTGCACGACACGATCGGGGTCGCCACCGCCCACTGACCGCCCCCGCGGTACAGGGCTAGGCTGACGGCATGAAGCGCACAATCGGGGGTCGGGCCGCCGCGGCGATGATCGTGGCGGTGGCCGCGCTGCCGCTGAGCGGATGCATCTACGCGCAGATCCCGGAGCATCCGACGAGCAGCGGCGAAGAGCGGCCGGCACCCGATCCGACGTCCGGGGCGAGCGACGACCCCGCCGGCGAAGCATCCGAGGTGCCGTCCGCGGTGCCCTCCGAAGCATCCTCCGGCGAGACGATGAGCTTCGCCGACGGCGCCGGGGTCTCCAGCGCCGCGTACGCCGAGTGGGGCGACGGGTTCTTCGCCGACGACGGCTGGACGATCGACGAGCCAGACGACGGCAACGGCGGCTGGTCGTACGCGACGCTCGACGGCACCTGCATCGCGCAGTTCTGGCAGGGCGATCTGTCTGGTCTGCCGCTCGTGGCCGGCGACGACAGCACCAGCTCCGACGCGCTGCTCGCCTACGCCCTCGGCGACTCGACGACGACGGCCGATGTGACCCCCTACGCCTCGTCGGTGCTGATCGGCTACGGCGCCGGCAGCAACCGCTCGCTCGACGCCCGCCAGGTGTGGGGCGAGGACGGCGACTGGGAGTGGTCGATCACCGCGCGTGCGTTCAGCGCCGCGAGCGCCGGGGTCTACCTGATCATCGACTGCGAAGGCGGCGATCTCGATGCGGCGTTCGAAGAGGTCGTCGGCAAGAATCCGGTGATCCTGCACGACTGAGCCGCAGGCGGGCGCGCCGGTCCGGTCGCGATCCGTGCCGCTCGATCCGCTCCAGTCGCGATCCGTGCCGCTCTGGCCCGGCGAAAGCGGCACGAACTGCGACCGGAACCCGGAGACGGATGCCGCTCCGGCATCCGAGCCCGGAATACACCCCCGTCGCCCGGCGTTCTCGACCTCATGGCGACAGTCGACCACGATGCCCTCGCGCAGGTTCTCAGCGCGATCGATCTCCGCGTCGGCGTCGGCCGGCGCGAGGTGCTGGGCGCGCACGGCATGCTCGTGCTCGCCCCCGGCGAGATCGCGCTCGTCTACGTCACCGATCGAGCGGTGCACAGCGTCAGCCCGCTCGAGGACGGATGCCGCCTCGATCTCGACCGCGGATCGCTCCTCATCGACGTCGATCGCCCCGGCGGGGGGAGCATGCTCCGCACCGGCGACGTCTTCCTCACTCTCGGACGAAGGTCGCACGTGCTGACCGCGGTGTCCTCCGCCGACCTCGTCGTCGTCGCGCTCGAGCTCTCGGAGTCCGCGCCCCTGCTGCACACGGCGCTGCCCGGCTCCGTCACGGTCACCGGGTTCGACGTGCTCGAGCCCGCTGCCGCGGCGCTCGCCGCGAACATGCGTCCGGTCGACGGCGACGCGACCCCACGGCGGGAGGGCGACGGACTCATCTGCCGTCTGATGGCGACGACGGTCATGGTGAGCACGATCCGCGCCTGGGCGGCGAACGGCTGCGCCCCCGAAGGGTGGCCGCGGGCATCGATCGACCCGTTCCTCGACCGCGTCGTCGCGGCGATCCACGCCGATCCCGGCCATGACTGGACCCTCGAGCGGCTGGCCCGCCTCGGGGCGATGTCGCGCTCCGCCTTCGCCGAGCGGTTCCGCAGCACCCTCGGCCGCTCCCCCGCCGACTACGTCGCCGCCGTGCGCATCGAGCAGGCCAAGCGGATGCTGGGCGCCGGCCGCACCGTCTCGGAGACCTCCCGCGAGCTGGGCTACACCTCGGACGAGGGGTTCAGCCGTGCCTTCCGCCGCCGCACGGGGATGAACCCGAGCGCCTGGCGCACCCGCGAGCTGGTCCCGGCGTAGCCCCCGCCCGGCCCCTGCCCGGAAAACAGAGACCGATCAGCATCCGTACGGCGTGTCGGGCTGTGACACGCCGCACGCGGCCGGATGCGTCTCTGTTCTCCGACGAGGGTGCGGGGCGCAAGCCCCCGAGTCAGGCCCGCGTGCGGTGCGAGAGACCGAACAGCACGCCGCCGAGCACGAGCATCACCGTGCCGATCGTGTAGACGACCTCGATGCTGAGCGCGTCGACGAGCAGCCCGCCGACGCCCGCCGCGATCGTGATCGCGAGCTGGAAGCCCACCACGACGAGGCTGCCGCCGGCCTCCAGGCGGTCCGGCATCCGATGCCCCACCCAGGTGTTCACGACGAGCAACCAGGACGAGAAGAGGAAGCCCCACGCCAGCACGACGATCCCGACGCCGATGACCGTGCCCGACAGCAGGATCATCGAGGCGACGGCCGCGGCGATCACGAGCGGCAGGAACACCGACAGCACCACGAAGGTGCGGTCGATCACGAGACCGATCACGATGTTGCCCACCAGTCCGCCGAAGCCGAACAGGGCGAGCAGCACCACGATGCTCGAGGCGTCGGCATCGGGGATGCGCTCGAGCGCCAGACGCACATACGTGTACGCGAGGAAGTGCCCGAGCACGACGGCGACGTGCCCGACGAGGCCGAGCCCGATGCCGGAGCGGCGCACGGTGTCGACGAGGAGGCGGATGCTGGACGCCTGCGCCGCGGGCACCGAGGGGAGCCTCGCGCGCAGGGCGATGGCCAGCAGCGCCATGAGCGCACCGGCGATCGCGAAAACGAGGTGCCAATCGACGAGCTCGGCGAGCATGACCCCGAGCGGCACACCGGCGGCGGTCGCGAGCGAAGCGCCCGCCGAGGTGAACATCACGCCGCGACCGAGCCGATCGGGTCCTGCGAGAGTGGCCGCGACCGTGATCGACATCGACCAGAACGCGCTGATCGCGGCGCCGAGCAGGAACCGCGCGGCGAGCACGATCACGAGGTTCGGGGCGATCGCGACGAGCAGGTTCGACACCGCCGCGGCGAGCGCCATCCACACCAGCAGCGACCGACGGTCGAGGCGCGGGAAGAGCAAGCCGATCGCGGGGGCGACGACGAGTCCGACCAGGGCTGTGATGGTGACGCTCTGCCCGGCCTGTCCAGGGGTCACCCCGAGCGAGTCCGCCATCTCGGTGAGCACTCCGTTGGGGAGGAATTCGGATGTGACCAGCAGGAACCCCATGAGCATGAGCACGATCAGCGCGCCGTAGCGCATGCGGTCGGCGCTCGTGGCAGGGGCGGTGGGAACAGGGGCGGTGGTCGTCATGCCTCCAGGCTTCCAGGGAGCGGATGCCGTCGCCCGACCGGCCGTCCACGGCATCCGACCGATCGTCCGCGGGTCTGCCGGGTTCGCAGAAGGGGCGCCCTGCCCGCAGGCTCGACCCCGCACCGGGGGAACGCCCGCAAGGCCCGAGCGAGAGGAGCTGAAGACATGACGAACGTCGTTGTCGCGCCCTCCGCCGACTTCCTTCTCTAGCGAGATCCTTCCGGTCGCGATCCGTGCCGCTCCGGCATCCGCCTCCCCCGTTCCGGTCGCAGTTCGTGCCGCCAAAGACGCGCCAAAGCGGCACCGACTGCGACCGGAACGGGGTGGCCCGCGCCCAGAGCCGTCGCCCACCCGCGAACGCGTGCCCTCCCGAGCCCCGGACGGCGCGCCGTCACCATGCGTTCACCCGGCGCCGACAGACTTCGGACATGAGCGAACAGAGTCGTGCTCCGCATCCCGAGCCCACGGCCACCTCCGGCGCGGTCGGCGTCATCGGCCTCGACCTTCGCGGCGAGACCCCTGCCCCGCGGAAGCAGGTCTACTCCTGGGCGCTGTGGGACTGGGCGACCCAGCCCTTCAACACGGTGATCCTCACGTTCATCTTCACAGCGCTCTACCTGGTGAGCGGATCGTTCCTGCCGCCCGCGGTCGCCGCGCTCGACAAGGACGACCCGATCCGCGAGGCGGCGCTCGCCGAGCTCAGCAGCGGGCTCGGCCTCGGCTCGACGATCGCCGCCTTCGCGATCCTGCTGCTCGCGCCCGTGCTCGGCCAGAGAGCGGATGCCGCGGGCAAACAGAAGCTGTGGCTCGGCATCGGCACCGGTGCGCTCATCCTGTGCATGTTCGGCCTCTGGTTCGTCGAACCCGTGCCGAGCCTGTTCTGGCTGGGCGTCGCGCTGATCTCGGCCGGATCGGTGTTCGGCGAGATCGCCGCCGTGAACTCCAACGCCATGCTCATCGGCATCGCGAACCCGAAGACCGTCGGGCGCATCTCGGGTCTCGGCTGGGGCTTCGGCTATCTCGGCGGCATCGTCGCGCTCGTCATCGTCGTGGTGCTCGACACGTTCGACTGGTTCGGCATGTCGACCGACAACGGACTCCCGTACCGCCTGATCGCGGTGGGCTGCGCCGTGTGGGCGATCGTGTTCAGCATCCCGATCTTCCTCAACGTCCCCGAACCGTCGCTGGGCCGTCCGGAGCGCCGCGTCGGCTTCTTCGCCTCGTACCCGATGCTCGTGCGCGATGTCGTGGGCCTGTATCGCGACCCCGAGACCCGGCCGACGTTCTGGTTCCTGCTCTCCAGCGCCGTCTTCCGCGACGGGCTCGGCGGCGTCTTCGCCTTCGGCGCGGTGATCGCGGCGGCGGTGTTCGGCTTCGAGTTCCAGGAGCTGGTGATCTTCGGCATCGCCGCGAACCTCATCGCCGGCGTCTCGACGATCATCGCCGGACGCTTCGACGACCGCTTCGGCCCGAAGCCGATCATCCTCACCTCGCTCGGCTCGATGGTCGTCGCGGGACTCGCGGTGTTCTTCCTGGTGGATGCCGGAACGACCGTGTTCTGGATCGGCGGCCTCATCCTGTGCGCGTTCGTGGGACCGGCTCAGGCCGCCGCGCGCTCGTTCCTCGCGCGGGTGACCCCGGCGGGACGCGAGGGCGAGATCTTCGGCCTGTATGCGACGACGGGTCGCGCGGCGAGCTGGATGGCGTCGGGCGCGTGGACCGTGCTCATCGTCCTCACGCAGTCGACGGCCTTCGGCATCCTCGGCATCGTGTTCGTGCTGCTCATCGGGTTCGTCCTGCTGCTGCCGGTGAAGCCCTCTCCCCCGTCCGCCGCTTGACCCACCCGCCGAGAAACCACTTCGCCGACGAGAAACCGCCCAGGAGGTGGTGTCTCACGCTCGAAGTGGTTTCTCGGCGGAGGAACGTCGGGCTATCCCCAGTTGTCGGCGAGCTTGGTGAGCAGGCGTGCGAGCTCGGTCCGCTCGTCGTCGGTGAACGCGGCCAGCGCCCGGCCGAGCATCTCACGGCGCTCGCCGCGCACGCCCCTGGCCATCCGACGCCCCTCATCGGTGAGGGCGATGCGGGTGCGGCGCGCGTCGTCGGGGTCGGCCTCACGGCGCACGAATCCGTGCGCGACGCCCTGCTGCACGAGCCGGGAGGCGCGCGGCTGATCGACGCCGATGGCGGCGCCGAGATCGCTCACGCTGAGAGGGGCGGATGCCGCGGCGAGCGCCTCGAGCATCCGCATCCTGGCGATACCTCCGAAACGACCAGGGTCCGACGCCCAGGGCGGGCTGGGGAAGCTGGCGCGGGGGTGGCGTCCGAACGGCTGGTCGGGCCCGTGGCGACGGTCATGTTCGTGGTGGTCGGGCCCGTCGTGGTCGCGATCGGGGCCGTCGTGTTCGTGATGCGCGCGGCCGCGGTGTCCGCCGCCGGGGCCGCGGCGGGGACCGCGCAGACGCGACAGGGCCTGTGCGATGGTCTCGGCGGGGTCGTTCTCGGAAGAAGTCACGGATGAATTTTACATGCGACTTGACATGCAATGCATTCGCATGTCACCATACATATACATGCACAGTGACAAGCACTGGCCATAGACATTCAGAGGATCACCATGAACACCACCGAGAACACATCCAAGAACACATCCGAACCGCGCACTCCCCGCCCCCTGGGCTACTGGCTCAAGGCGACCGATCGCCTCATGGCCGCCGAGTTCGACGCGGCCTTCGCCCACGAAGGGGTGAACCGGCGCGACTGGCGCCTGCTCAACGTCGTCGACGGCACCGTCGAGGCGACGCGTCCGCTGCACCCGCGCAAGCTCGCGGGGCTCATCGAGCGCGGCTGGGTCGCGCCCGAGGGCGACGGCTGGACGCTCACCGACGAGGGACGCGCGGCGAAGACCCGCCTCGCCGAACTCGCCGAGAACATCCGTGCGAGGGTGACGGATGCCGTCAGCCCCGACGACCTGGACACCACGCTGCGCACCCTGGAACAGATCGCCCGCGCCTTCGGCTGGGACGAGAACACGCCCCTGCCGCGCCGGGCCGCGCACCGTTCGCGCCGCGGCGCTGGCCGGGACTTCGGCGACGGCCGCCGGAACGGCTTCGGCGAGCGCCACGGTTTTGGAGACCGGAATGGCTTCGGCCAGCGACACGGCTTCGGCGACGGCTACCCGTTGCCCGGCCGAGACGGCTTCGGCCCGGCATCCTTCGCCGACGACGCCGACCAGCGCCACGACGGCCACCGCCGCCGCGACCCGCAACGCCGGTTCGTCCGCCTCGCACAGCACGCCTACGAGCGCGGCTTCGACGCCGGCTTCACCCGCGGCCGCGACGCCTGATCCGGTCCGAGCCCGGGCTCCCGCGACGGGGCCGGTTCGGCTCGCACTCCGCCTTCTCCGAATGCTGCGGTCGTTCGCTCCCAGAATGGCCGCAGCATTTCGGCATCCGCCTCAGGTCCCGCGCCGCCGTCCGATCGCCTCATCGCCGGCAGCGCCCCTACCGGCAGCAGCCCTTCCCGCGACGCCCTCGCAGCGCCCCCTCGTCAGAGCGGCAGCGCGAGGTACAGCTGGTACGCCGCCTGGTCCGAGAAGTCGTCGGCGGCATCCGACCACGCCCCGTCGACCGACCAGGCTCCGGCCCTGGTGCCGATCTCCTCACGCACAGCGGCGCAGAGATCAGTGCACTCCCCCGCGTTGACCGCGGGCGGCTCCGGGTCGGGTTCCCCGAGCACTCCGAGGAGTCCTGTGGTGAGCAGCACGATCGTCACCGTCGCGCCGATCAGCAGCGTCGCACTCGCGGCGATGACCGTGACCACGAGCGCCCGGCTGCGCCGCTTGATCGTGGACACCTCGACGGAGTCGGCCTCGACGTCCGACGGCTCTGCGGAGACGACGGCCGATGGCGGTGGCGGCGGTCAGTAGAGGTCCTCCGGCCGCTGCGCGTCGGTCATCCGCCGAGGGATCCCACGTCGGTGGTCCCCACATCCGTGCGGTGGAAGTTCTGGAACGACCGCGACGCCGTCGGCCCCCGCTGCCCCTGGTAGCGGTTGCCGTAGGGACCGGAGCCGTACGGGTTCTCGGCGGGCGAGGTCAGCCGGAAGAAGCACAGCTGCCCGATCTTCATGCCCGGCCACAGCTTGATCGGCAGCGTCGCGACGTTGGCGAGCTCGAGGGTCACGTGCCCGGTGAAGCCCGGATCGATGAAACCGGCGGTCGAGTGGGTGATGAGCCCGAGACGGCCGAGCGACGACTTGCCCTCGAGCCGCGCGGCGATGTCGTCGGACAGGGTGACCTGCTCGAACGTCGCGCCGAGGGCGAACTCGCCCGGATGCAGGATGAACGGCTCCTCAGGGTCGACCTCGATGAGCCGCGTGAGCTCTGGCTGATCGACCGACGGGTCGATGAACGGGTACTTGTGGTTGTCGAACAGCCGGAAGTACCGGTCCAGACGCACGTCGATGCTCGACGGCTGGATCATCTCGGGCTCATGCGGGGACAGCCCGATCCGCCCGGCTGCGAGTTCTGCTTTGATGTCGCGGTCGCTGAGAAGCACGAGATCAGCGTACCGGCGCAGCCTGCGGCCGGCATCCCGCCGCCGACGCACGTCGTGACGTCACCCGACGAGCCCGATCCGGTGCGCGAGGATCACCGCCTGGATCCGGTCGCGGCACTCCAGCTTGGCGAGCACCCGCCCGACATGCGTCTTCACGGTCGACTCGCTCACGAAGAAGCGGTCGGCGATCTCGGCGTTGGTGAGGCCCTCGGCGATCGCGAGGAACACCTCGCGATCGCGCTCGGTGAGCTGGTCGGTCGGATCGGAGACGGATGCCGGATCGGATGCCGCCGGCGCCGCCGACAGCTGCTCGATCAGCGCCCGCGTGGCCCGCGGGGCGAGCACGGCGTCGCCGCGGTGCACCGCTCGCACGGGGGAGGCGAGCTCGTGCCGGTCGGCGTCCTTCAACAGGAACCCGCTCGCGCCCGCGCGCAGCGCCCCGAAGGCGTACTCGTCGAGGTCGAACGTGGTCAGCACCAGCACGCGGACCTCCGGATGCCGCTGCACGATCCGCTCGGTGGCGGTGATGCCGTCGGTTCCCGGCATCCGCACGTCCATGAGCACGATGTCGGGCGCGAGATCGCCGACCAGCCGCACCGCCTCGGCGCCGTCGCCGGCCTCGCCCACGACCACCATGCCCTCCGACTCGAGCACGAGCCGGAAGCCGAGCCGGACGAGCTGCTGATCGTCGACGAGGAGCACCCGGATCGTCTCGGTCATGTCACGTCCTCACGTTTCATCTCGCGGCTCTCGCGGGGCGACCTGCGCCCGCGGGGCGACCGCGTCGGCACGAGCCTGCACCGTGCGCGGCAACTCGGCGCGCAGCATCCATCGTCCGCCGCCCACCGGCCCCGACCGGAGATCCCCGCCGAGGTGCGCGGCGCGCTCGGCGAGTCCGCGCAGTCCGAAGCCCGGGGCCCCCGGTGCGATCGGCGCACCGTCGTTGGAGACCTCGACGACGACGGGGTCGGCGTCGTAGTCGACGCGCACGTCGATCGCGGTCGCGGCTGGCGCGTGGCGCATCGCGTTCGTCAGCCCCTCCTGCACGATCCGGCCCACGGCGAACGCGACGGCGGGCGGCACGTCGGGCGCCCCCGTCGTCGTCAGCGACACCGCGAAGCCCGCGCGACGCGCCGCCGCGACCGGCTCGATCGGGTCGAGCGGCTCCGCCGGGGCGAGGGGGGCATCGCCGGCACGCAGCACACCGAGCATCGAGCGCATCTCGGTGAGCGCGCTGCGGGCGGTCTGCGCGGCGGCGATCGAGGCGCCGCGGGCGCGTTCGATGTCATCGGTCGCCGCCGCCCCCTCGGAGAGCGCGACGACGACGGTGAGCGAGTGCGAGACGATGTCGTGCATCTCGCGGGCGATGCGTTCGCGCTCGGCGGCGGCGGCGAGCTGCGCGTGCTGATCGCGCTCGACCAGCAACTGGCGCGAGCGGTCGATGACGGCTTCGAGGTAGCGCTTGCGGTTTCCGACGTTGACGCCGATGAGCGCGCCGATGAGCCCCACGACGAGCTCGCCCACGATGGCGTTCGCGGCGATGTTCCACTCGATCGACGACGTGAGCGCCATCGAGATCGCCAGCAGCGACAGGGCGCCGAGCCCCGTGCCGAGGGCGATCCAGCAGGCGCGCGCCGACCGGTACACCGCGATCGTGTAGCAGGTGACGGCCAGCAGCGGTCCGCCGACGGGGTTCATCGCGAGCAGGTAGCTCATCGCGACGGCGATCGATGCGATGAACGCGGCGTACGGCCACCGACGGCGACGCAGCAGCAGCAGGCACGCGATGACCACCGTCAGCGGGATGAGGAGCGCGCCCGCCATCGGCGCTGGCGGCACGGCCGCGCCCGGTACCAGCGACATCATCAGGCACAGGAGGGCGATGAGGATGTCGGCGAAGAGCGGATGCCGCGCCCAGAACCGCCGGAGGATGCCGGGCGTGCGCGGCAGCCGCAGCTCCTCGTCCTGGGGGACGGAGGTGCTGCGGCTGCCGGAGGTCACGCTGCCCATTCTCCTCGCCGAGGGGTGAGCTGCGGGCTCACGCGTCGCGGGTGCGCAGCACCGCCCAGGCGCCGAGCATCCCGGCGACGACCCAGCACGCGAGCGTGAGGGACGCGACCGGGGCGCTGAGTCCCCAGTCGTCCTGCGGCAGGATGACGTTCTGCGCCGCAGGCATGGGCAGATACTGCGCAGCATCCTGGATCCACTGCCAGGCCTCGCCTGCCATCGAGAACATGCTCGACACGATCGGCAGCACGAACAGCACGCCGACGGTCGCGGCGATCGCGCCGACCCCCGAGCGGAGGATGAAGCCGAAGGCGACGCCGATGAGCGCGAACACCGCTATGGCCGCCGAGGCGTCGAGGATCGGCCGCAGGGTGCCGTCGAAGTCGCCCCAGTCGAGTCCGAGGTCCTTGCCTGCCAGCAGCGGCGAGACCGCGAGAGCCGCGACGAGGAAGATCACCAGCGACGCGACGAAGAGGAAGACCGCCAGCACCGTCGCCTTCGCCGCGAGCACGCCGCCGCGCACCGGCTGCGCGGTGAGGGTGGAGCGGATCATGCCGGTCGAGTACTCGCCGGTCACGGCGATCGCTCCGAGGATACCGGCGAGCAGCATCGTGAACTGGATGGGAGCGACGACGACCTGGATCGGCTCGATGCCGAACCCGGCCGTGGCCTGCGCCATCAGCATCGCGAGGCCGACGGTGAGCACGGCGGTGATCCCGATCGACCACCAGGTCGAGCGGAGGGTGGTGAGCTTGATCCATTCGCTGCGCAGCGCGTGCAGGAAGCTCAGGCGGTAGGGCGATTCGCGGCGGGTGCTCCGAGCCTGCGCCGTCTGGACGCTCATGCGATCTCCTTGCTCTTGTACTCGACGGCGTCGCCGGTGAGGGCCATGTACGCCTCTTCAAGGGATCCGGTGGTCGGGGTCAACTCGTGCAGCGCAATGCCGTGGTGGGCGGCGACGTCGCCGATGCGGGAGGCCGGAAGGCCGACGACGTCGAACGCGTCGGCGCCGGTGCTGATGATCTCGGTGCCCGTACCGGCGATGGCGGCGGCAAGGTCGGCGGCGCGCGGGGTGCGCACGCGCACCGTGGTGCTCGTCCACGCCCGCACGAGTTCGTCGAGGGGGGCGTCTGCGAGCACCTTGCCGCGGCCGAGCACGATGACATGGTCGGCGGTCTGCGCCATCTCGCTCATGAGGTGGCTCGACAGCAGCACGGTGCGCCCCTCGGAGGCCGCGTGCCGCACGAACTGGCGCACCCAGCGCACGCCCTCGGGGTCGAGGCCGTTGACCGGCTCGTCGAGGATCAGCGTGTGCGGATCGCCGAGCAGGGCCGCCGCGATCCCGAGGCGCTGGCCCATGCCGAGCGAGAACTTGCCCGCGCGCTTGTTCGCGACGGCGCCGATGCCGGCGAGATCGATGACCTCGTCGACGCGGGAGGAGGGGATGCCGTGGGTCGCCGCCATCGCGCGGAGGTGGTTGCGTGCGGTGCGGCCGGTGTGCACGGCCTTCGCGTCGAGCAGCACGCCCACCTCAGTGAGGGGAGCCGGCAGGCGCCGGTACTCCTGGCCGCTCACGGTGACGCGGCCGGTGGTCGGTCGGTCGAGGCCGACGATCATGCGCATCGTGGTCGACTTGCCCGCGCCGTTCGGACCGAGGAACCCGGTGACCGACCCCGGGCGCACGGTGAACGACACGTCGTCGACGGCTTTCTTGTCTCCGAACCTCTTTCCGAGGCCTTCTGCTGTGATCATGCTTCGACGCTATGCGCGCCGGACGGGACGGCGCGTCCGCCGCGGGCATGATCCTGCGAGAGGTTCGTGGTACCGGGGTACCACGCCGTTGCGGGGTTCGGGAGGGGCAGGCCGGCGATCTGCCAGCACTAAATCGACAGTTAGCCGCTGGTCTCAGCGACAGTCAGCCGCTGGCGAGGCCGCAACGCGGCCGCGTTTGTTATGCTGACTGGGCACGTCCGGGGCTGTAGTTCAATGGCAGAACTTCTGCTTCCCAAGCAGACAGCGCGGGTTCGATTCCCGTCAGCCCCTCTGACCAGGCTTTTCCTGGAGCGGAGCCCCGAGATCCACGACGGATCAGCTGGCGTCTCGCTGTTCACTCGCCGTCTCGTGATCGACGACGCTCAAGAATCCACCGGGGGAGGACATGGCGTCCACGATCGCACCGGCCGATCTGAAGCAGCCGGACTACTACCGGCGCGTGAAGGTCACCGAGGACGGCGCTACCTACACCAAGCGCGTCGAGTGACGAGCTACGGCCCCCGGCCGGAACCATCCCCCTGGTTCCGGCCGGGGGCCGTTTCGTCGTTCTAGCAACCAGTGTTTTCAAGTTGCTAATACACGGTTATATGTGTATTGTTGATCTTAGAAAGGAGGTGGCAAATGGGAAACAAGCGGAAGGGCCGCAAGGGCGACATCGCCGGAATCATCCGGGCCACCGCGGCGTTCATCGCCGCAGTAGCCGGACTGATCACCGCGATTAAGCTCTAGCGGAAGGGGATCGAACCAAAGCAAGTGGCTCGATCCCCACTTCCAGCTTCCCACACACCATGAAAGAGACAACCATCACCATCGCGGGGGTCATCGCGATCATCGCGGGTATCCTCGCAGCGCCCACCGCACCGGCAGCGACCGCGCTCGCGTTCGTCGCCGGGGCGCTCGCGTTCACCAGCATCGCGATCAAGGGGAAGAAGCCATGATCCGATACCTGACGTCGGCGGAACTCGCCGAACGGATCGGCGTCGCCCCGGACACGGTGAGGCGGTACAAGCTCCCCGAACCGGACGCGATGATCGGCCGCACCCGCGGCTGGCTCCCCGAGACCGTCGACGCCTGGAACGCCGGGCGTCCCGGCCGCGGCAACTGGGGGTCGTAGCTCGCGGTTTACTCGCGGTTTACTCGCGGTTTTGCCGGAGTCACCTGGTGTCATCCCGAGTCAGGTTCCGCGTAATTCCGGGGGACATGACACTACCTGACACCAGGTGACTCCCGGAAATCGAAGCAGGCACTCGACACCGCGCACGAGCTGCGCGACAGCATCCGCTACGGGATCCGCCTCGTGAGCCGCCGCACGGTAGCCGTGCTCCTCGCGCTCGGCGCGACAGCTGTGCTCAGCGGCTGCGCCTGGGCGCAGGGCACCGCCGAGCTGACGGTGACCTACGCCGCGCCGAGCGGAGAGCAGACGCAGACCGTCGAGCTCACCGGCCTCGACTGCAAGGAATCGAGCATCAACCGCACCATCGTGAGCGAAGCCGTCAACGACGCGGGCGAGGAGGTCTTCCTCGCCGTGGCACCGACGGACGGCCGTGACACCCACCCGCTCGCGCTCTGGTTCGACGGCCAGTGGTTCGTCTCGATCGCGGAGTTCGATGCGAGCGGCGACACGATCACGTTCGACGCGCTGCCCGGATCCGTCTCGGAGTCGCCCGACGGCGCGCGACCGTCGCACGAGGGAGTCGCGGCCACGCTCTCCGGCACGATCGACTGCCGCTGAGACGGATCGTGCTCCCGTCGCGATCTGTGCCGTTCCAGCATCCGTTCCTCCCGTTCCGGTCGCGATCTGTGCCGCTCTGAGCGCGGCGAAGCGGCACGAACTGCGACCGGAAGCACCGTGCGCCCCCGCGGTTGCGATCAGCGCGGTGCGCTGCGGCGAAGCGCCGCGTCCGCCAGGTACTCCAGCTGCGCCGCCGTCGACATCTCGGCGGCGTAGCGGATCGCCGCATCGACCTCGGGGTACAGCGCCTCGGAGACCCGGCTCACCGTCTCGGCGTCGGCGGATGGGCGGATGCCGAGGCGATCGAGCACCGCGAGCAGCTCGTCCAGCCGCGCCGCGCGATGATCGCGCATCGCCCTCGCCGCTGCATCGAGCTCGGAGATCGGGTCGCCGTGGCCGGGGAGCACGGCCATCGGCCCGCGGGCGATCAGCCGCTCGAGGGTCGCGAGGTAGTCGCCGAGCGATCCGGTGGGTGCGATCACCGTCGACCCCCGGCCGAGGATCGTGTCGCCGGTGAGCATGACGCCTGCGGCATCCGCTCCGGGGGGAGCCCCTTCGAGCACGTCGTCTTCGAGCGCGAAGCAGACGGAGTCGGCCGTGTGTCCAGGGGTGCGCAGCACCTCGAGCCGGATGCCGGCGGCCTCGATGCTCTCAGCGTCCTCCAGCGCAGCGCCGCCGAGGCAGAGCGCAGGGTCTGCCGCGCGCACCGGCGCTCCGGTCTCGGCGTGCAGCGCGGGCGCCGACTCGGAGTGGTCGAGGTGCCCGTGCGTGAGGAGGATGAGCGCGATCTCCCCCGAGGCCGTGAGCCGGGCGAGGTGACCGGCATCCGCCGGCCCAGGGTCGACGAGCACGACCTGCGACGACGACGGATGCCGGATGATCAGGGAGTTCGTGCCGTCGAGAGTCATCGGCCCTGGATTGGGGGCGAGCACACGCGTGATGGATGTGCTCCAACGGTTCACGGTCTGCATGGGTGAGACTCTACGACCAGGGCCGCAGGCTGAGTGCTCCATTTTTGTAGGCGCGCGTGATGGCGTTATATGGGTACCACACGACCGCCGTTCCACGACCCCCGAGGGCGATGTGATGTTGAAGAAGCTGCTTGTAGCCAACCGCGGTGAGATCGCCGTCCGCGCGATGCGCGCCGCCTACGAACTCGGCATCAAGACGGTGGGGGTGTACGCCTGGGAGGATCGGGGCTCGATCCACCGGCAGAAGGCCGACGAGTCGTACGTCATCGGCGAGAAGGGCCATCCGGTCGCCGCGTACCTCGACGTCGACGAGATCATCCGGGTCGCACTGGAGTCGGGCGCCGATGCCATCTACCCGGGCTACGGCTTCCTCTCCGAGAATCCCCATCTCGCCCGCGCCGCCGCCGCGAACGGGATCGTGTTCGTCGGGCCCAAGGCCGAGATCCTCGAGATGGCGGGCGACAAGGTCGCCGCGAAGCACCACGCCATCGAGGCGAACGTGCCCGTGCTGCGCTCCTGCGAGGCGACAGACGACATCGACGAGCTGCTCGCGGCCGCTGACGAGATCGGCTTCCCCGTGTTCGCCAAGGCCGTCGCCGGCGGCGGCGGGCGCGGCATGCGCCGCGTCGAGAAGCCCGAAGACCTGCGTCCGGCCCTCGAAGCCGCGATGCGCGAGGCCGAGGCCGCCTTCGGCGACCCCCGCATGTTCATCGAGCAGGCTGTGCTGCGCCCCCGCCACATCGAGGTGCAGATCCTCGCCGATGGCGCCGGCGGCATGATCCACCTGCACGAGCGCGATTGCTCGGTGCAGCGCCGACACCAGAAGGTCGTCGAGATCGCGCCAGCGCCGCGGCTCGACGACTCGATCCGCCAGGCCCTGCACCGCGACGCGATCGCGTTCGCGAAATCGATCGGCTACGTGAACGCCGGCACCGTCGAGTTCCTCGTCGACACCGCAGGCGACCGCGCCGGCGAGCACGTGTTCATCGAGATGAACCCGCGCATCCAGGTCGAGCACACGGTGACGGAGGAGATCACCGACGTCGACCTCGTCGTCGCCCAGCTGCGCATCGCCGCCGGCGCCACGCTCGAGGAGCTCGAGCTCACCCAGGAGCGCATCCAGCCCCGCGGGTTCGCGATCCAGTGCCGCATCACCACCGAGGACCCGGCACAGGACTTCCGCCCCGACACGGGCAAGATCACCACCTACCGCTCGCCCGGCGGCGCCGGCATCCGCCTCGACGGCGGCACGGTCGCCGCGGGCGTGCAGGTGAGCCCCTACTTCGACTCGATGCTCGTCAAGCTCATCGCCAGCGGCCGCGACTACGCCACCGCGACCGCGCGCGCCTGCCGGGCGCTGGCGGAGTTCCGGCTGCGCGGGGTCTCCAGCAACATCCCGTTCCTGCAGGCGGTCCTCGACGACCCCGACTTCCTCGAGGGCGATCTGTCGACCGCCTTCATCGAGGAGCGTCCGTACCTGCTCACCTCGCGCAAGTCGCAGGACCGCGCGACGCGCGTGCTGCAGTGGCTGGCCGAGGTCACCGTCAACCGACCGTTCGGCTCGCGCGCGGGCCTCGTCGATCCGGCCTCCAAGCTCCCTCCGCTCGCGCAGCTCGGCGAGGCGCCATCCGGCTCCCGCCAGCGTCTGCTCGATCTCGGCCCCGCCGGCTGGGCGGCCGACCTGCGCGCCCGCAGCGAGCTGGCCGTCACCGACACGACCTTCCGCGACGCGCACCAGTCGCTGCTGGCGACCCGCGTGCGCACGAAGGACCTCGTCGCCGCCCTCCCCGCCGTCTCGCAACTGACGCCGCAGCTGCTCAGCGTCGAGGCCTGGGGCGGGGCGACCTACGACGTCGCGCTGCGCTTCCTCGGCGAGGACCCGTGGGCGCGCCTGGCGCTCATGCACGAGGCGCTGCCGAACATCCCGATCCAGATGCTGCTGCGCGGGCGCAACACCGTCGGCTACACCCCGTACCCGACCAAGGTGACCGACGCGTTCGTGCAGGAGGCCGCCGCCACCGGCGTCGACATCTTCCGCGTGTTCGACGCGCTCAACGACGTCGAGCAGATGCGCCCGGCGATCGAGTCGATCCTCGCCACCGGCACCGCCGTCGCCGAGGGCGCCCTCTGCTACACCGGCAACCTGCTGAGCCCCGACGAGGACCTCTACACCCTCGACTACTACCTGCGCCTGGCCGAGCAGATCGTCGGCACCGGGGTGCACGTGCTGGCGATCAAGGACATGGCGGGTCTCCTGCGTCCTGCCGCCGCCGCGAAGCTCGTCACCGCCCTGCGCGAGAGGTTCGATCTGCCGGTGCACCTGCACACCCACGACACCGCCGGCGGACAGCTCGCGACGCTCCTCGCGGCGAGCGCGGCCGGGGTCGACGCCGTCGACGCCGCGAGCGCGCCGATGGCCGGCACCACGAGCCAGCCCTCGCTCTCCGCGCTCGTGGCCGCTCTCGCCGACACCGAGCGCGACACGACCATTCCGCTGCGCAACGTCACCGACCTCGAGCCGTACTGGGGCGCGGTGCGCGAGGCGTACCGCCCGTTCGAGTCGGGGCTTCCCGGACCGACAGGGCGCATCTACGACCACGAGATCCCGGGCGGCCAGCTGTCGAACCTGCGCCAGCAGGCGATCGCCGTCGGCCAGGGCCACAACTTCGAGGCCGTGGAGGACTACTACGCGGCGGCGGATCGGATGCTCGGACGCATCCCGAAGGTCACCCCGAGCTCGAAGGTCGTCGGCGATCTCGCCCTCGCGCTCTCCGCCGCGGGCGCGGATGCGGCCGATTTCGAGGAGAACCCGGGCCGCTACGACATCCCCGACAGCGTGATCGGCTTCCTCGCCGGCGAGCTCGGCGACCCGCCGGCGGGCTGGCCCGAGCCGTTCCGCACGAAGGCCCTCGCCGGCCGCGGGCGCTCGATCGCGGTCACCGATCTCACCCCCGAGCAGGACGCGGTGCTCGACGAGCCCGGCGAGGCCCGTCGCACCCAGTTGAACGAACTGCTCTTCCCCGGACCGGCACGCACCTTCGCGCAGTGGCGCGATACCTACGGCAACCTCGGTGTGCTCGACACGCTCGACTACCTGTACGGCCTGCAGACCGAGTCCGAGCACGTGGTCACCCTCGAGCGCGGCCTCAACCTGTTCGTCGGGCTCGAGGCGATCGGCGAGGCCGACGAGAAGGGCGTGCGCACGGTCATGACGACGCTGAACGGTCACCTGCGGCCGATCGCGGTGCGCGACCAGTCGATCAAGGTCGTCACGCGCGAGAACGAGCGGGCGGATGCCGGCACCCCCGGTCAGGTCGGGGCTCCCTTCTCGGGCGTCGTCACCCTGAAGGTCGCCGCGGGCAACACCGTCGAGGCCGGAGACACCGTCGCGGTCATCGAGGCGATGAAGATGGAGGCGTCCGTCACCACCCCCGTCGGCGGCACCGTGCAGCGCGTTGCCCTCCCCGAGACCGCTCAGGTCGAGGCCGGCGACCTCATCGCGGTCATCCAGTAGCGGCCCTGTCGCCAGAGCCCGGCCTCACGCGTCGTCGTCCCGGAACGATGCAGCCAGTGCGATGATCTCCCGGGCCGTCGTGACGTGGGCGATGTCGATGTGCTCGCCGTCGTAGAGAGCCGAAGCCCGGCCCTGCGCCATCGCGGCGTCGAGAGCGTCGATCATGCCCTGGTAGTAGGCCACCTGATCGGCATCCGGAGTGTACGTACGATTGACGATGTCGACCTGCGCCGGGTGCAGGACCAGCTCGCAGGCCATGCCGAGTTGCCGGTCGAACCGCGAAGAGGCCGCCAAGCCGTCGAGATCCTCGATCTGCTGCCAGATGCCGCCGATGGGCTGCTTGCCGGCGGCGCGCGCTGCCATGACGACGCGGGACTTCAGATAATCGGTCTCCCGCCCCTCGGGAGTCCAGACGAACCCGAGCGCGCGGGCGGTGTCGGCGTTCTTCACGCTCGCCCCGACGATGCCCCACACACGCGGGTGCTCGGCGATCTCGAAGGCGAGCTGCATGGACCGTGCGGTCTCGAGCACGGGGATCAGCTTGACCGTGCCGATCTCGATGTCCGCTCTCGCCTCCGCCTCGGCGACCATGCAGGAGGCCATGTGGACGTCGTCCGGTCCGCTCGGCTTGGAGATCATCACGCCGGCGAGCCCTGGCTGAACGACAGCGAGGATGTCGTCGAGGTCGTAGATGTGAGCCGTGCGGTTCACCCGGACCCAGATGCTCTTGCCCTGCGCGACGAGCCCCGGCATCCGTCTGGCCAGCAGCGACCGCGCCGCTTCCTTCTCGGCAGGAGGCACCGAGTCCTCGAGGTCGAGGACGAGCGCATCCGCCGCGGACGCGATGCCCTTGTCGAGCATCGACTCCTTATTGGCGGGGACGAACAGCAGCGAACGGATCGGCTTCATGCGGGGCTCTCTCCGGTGCGAACGGAATCGTCATCGATGGGTGCGGTCGCTTCGAGCGCCGAGGCGGCTGCGGTGTGCGTGTCCACGTGCCGTTCCTTTCCTGGAGATCCCGCCCGAGATCTAGATCTGTCCATATTGCCTCGCGCCGCTCGGCGATACTTCTCGGCACCGACTCGACGCGCTCGGAGGAGTCTCAATGAAGTTGTCAAGCCGCGATTGCGGTCTTCGTTGGGCTGTCGATCGTGAAGGTTCGGTTGTCGCGCAGGAGTGCCCAGAGGACGTCGACGCGGCGTCGGGCGAGGGCGAGGAGGGCTTGGACGTGTTTGCATCCGGCGGCGCGCTTCTTGAGGTAGTAGTCCCGGTTCGGTCCGGGGCGGATGATCGCGGACTGCGCGGAGAGGTAGAACACTCGGCGGAGTTTGCGGCTGTAGCGTCGGGGGCGGTGCATGTTCCCGGTGCGTCGTCCGGAGTCGCGAGGCACGGGGACCAGGCCTGCGGCGGACGCGAGCCGGCCGGCGTCTGCGTAGGAGCCGATGTCCCCGGCCGCGACGATCAGCTCGGCGCCGAGGATGGGGCCGATGCCGGGCATGGACTCGATGATCTCGGCCTGCGGGTGGCCGCGGAACGCTTCCGTGACCTGCCGGTCGATCTTCCCGATCCGTTCGTCCAGGTCCAGCAGCGCCTGAGCCAGCTCCGCGACGATGGATCCAGCGGTCTTCTCGCCGGGGATCGCGGTGTGCTGTCCTTCTGCGGCGGCGATGGCTGTTGCGGCGACGTCGCCGGCGGCGCGGACTTTCCGTTTGGTGAGCCAGCCGGCCAGCCGGGTGCGGCCGAGCCGGCGCAGCGCGTCCGGGGTCTGGTAGCCGGTGAGCAGGATCAGCGCGCCCTTATGGTTGCTGAGGTCGAACGCGCGCTCCAGCCCGGGGAAGTACCCGGTGAGCACATCGCGGAGCCGGTTCAGCATCCGCACGCGGTCCGCGACCAGATCGGTTCGGTGACCAACCAGCAAGCGCAACTCAGCGACGACGGTCGCGGGGACGTCCACCAAGCTCAGATCCTGCCGGTGGCGGATGGTCTCCGCGATCACGTATGCATCGCGGGCGTCCGTCTTCGCCTCGCCTCGGTAAGCACCGGCCATCCGGTTCACGGTGCGGCCAGGGACGTAGAACACGCGTTGGCCGTGCGCGGCGAGCAACGCGAGCAGCAGCCCGGATGCGGTGCCGGTGATGTCGATGCCCCAGGTGACCTCACCGCCCGAGCCCAGCACCGTGCTGATCGCGTCGAGGATTGCGGTCTCGTCGTTGAGGACCTTGCTCGACCACACGGTCTGACCGGTGTCGTCGATCACGCAGACCCAGTGATGTTCTTTGCCGGCGTCGATGCCCGCCCACCGGCTGGCGGTGAGCTCGCTCGTCGTGCTCACTCGTTCCTCCTTCGGTTCGCTTCCTACAACACGGCCCGAGGAACACCCCGCCATCATCTCCGTAAACAGCGACCGAAACGCGCATCTCAATCAGCAGTCAGGGTGCCCCGGAGAACCGGACGGCCACTCCTTCGGAGCCACTTGAGACAAGAAGCCATCAGCCACATCCGGCCCTCCCGGGCCGCTTAACAACTTACGGAGGAAGCCATGAAGGAAAGCATCCGTCAGGCCGAAGACTACTCGTCTTCCCCCTCGGCCACTGGCTGCAGTTCACCCCCGCCGCGCCGATGAGCGAGCTCGGCGCTGACCTTCAACACGCACCGCATCCACGACGACCAGCCGTACGCGACGTCCGACGAGGGCTATCCGGGTCTCGTCGTGCACGGGCCGCTGTCGGCGACCCTCATCGTCGACGACTTCCGCCGCCGGCATCCGGATGCCAGGCTGGTGACGTTCGAGTTCTCCGCACGCTCGCCGATCTTCTCGACCGGCACCGGCATCCGCGATTGCGAAGAAGGACTCCGGAGAAGAGACACCATGAGCAGAGCAGCCATCGTCGCCCCCGTCCGCACCGCCGTCGGCGGCTTCGGCAAGTCGCTCCTGCCGGTGCCGGTCGAGAAGCTCGGCGCCGCCGTCGTGAAGGCCGTCATCGAGCGCAGCGGCGTCGACCAGAGCCTCATCGAGGACGTCGTCTTCGCGCAGTCGTACGCCTCCAGCGAGACCCCGTGCGTCGGCCGCTGGATCGCCCTCGAGGCTGGTCTGCCGATCGAGACCGCCGGCATGCAGATCGACCGGCGCTGCGGCGGCGGCGTGCAGTCGATCGCGACCGCCGCGATGATGGTGCTGACCGGGGCCGCCGATGTCGTCGTCGCCGGCGGCGTCGAGAGCATGAGCAACATCGAGTACTACTCGACCGATATGCGCTGGGGCACGCGCGCCGGCAACGTCACCTTCTACGACCGCCTCGACCGCAGCCGCGAGCGCTCGCAGCCGGTGGAACGCTTCGGCTACATCTCGGGCATGATCGAGACCGCAGAGAACATCGCGGCGCAGTACGGCATCACGCGCGAGGAGCAGGACGTCTTCGCCGCCCGCAGCCAGCAGAACGCCGCCGCCGCCCAGAGGCGCGGCGCGTTCGACGACGAGATCGTGCCGATCGAGGTGCCCCAGCGCAAGGGCGACCCGATCGTCTTCGCCGCCGACGAGGGCGTGCGCCCCGACACCACGGTCGAGACCCTCGCGGGACTGCGCCCGGTGATCAAGGGCGGCACCGTGACCGCAGGCAACGCCGCGCAGCAGAACGACGCCGCGGCCGCCTGCCTCATCGTCGCCGAGGACAAGCTCGACGAGTACGGGCTCACCCCCATCGGCTTCCTCGAGGGCTGGACCGCGGTCGGCTGCGAGCCGGCCACCATGGGCCTCGGGCCCGTGCCCGCCGTCGAGAAGCTCTTCCGCCGCACCGGCCGCACCTGGTCGGACATCGACCTCATCGAGCTCAACGAGGCCTTCGCCGCCCAGGCCCTTGGCGTCATCCGCGGCTGGGGCCTGGAGTCGATCGACGACCTCAACGTGAACGGCTCCGGCATCTCGCTCGGCCACCCCGTCGGCGCCACGGGCGTGCGCATCATGACGACGTTGCTGCACGAGCTGCATCGCCGCGGCGGCGGACGCGGACTCGAGACCATGTGCGTGGGCGGCGGCCAGGGCATGGCCGCGATCTTCGAGGTGGTGTGATGTCGGCAGGCGCGATCTCGCCCGCCATGATCGCGTGGCGCAGGTAGCTCGCGACCTCGTCGCTCAGCTGCTGTCGACGCATTTCGGCTCCCTCTGTTCACACGCACGCTGTCGTGGATCACCTATTTCATATGGAGGTTCCCACCGACGAAAAAGTGGAACTGCATTTCAACCGGGGTGATCCCGAGTGCCGCTGTGCAAAGTGTCCATGCGCCCCTTCGAAGTGGGACGGAAACGACGGACTCCCGGGTTTTCCACGGTCGTAGTCTGGCTCCGCAGTCGAAGAAGACTCTGGAAGGAGACAGCGATGACGCTCGAGCACCTGCCCTGGGAATCACCCGCCGCCGGCAGCGGCCGCGCCTGCCTCGGCGACGTCGACCGCTTCCTCGATTACGCCGAGGTCGAGCGCCGCTCGGCCGCCTTCGCCGAACAGCTCGCCGACCTCGGGATCGGCGCCGGCGACGTCATCGCCGTCATGCTGCCCAACGGCATCGACCTCGTCATCGCGCTGCTCGGCGCCTGGCGCACGGGGGCTGCGGCCACCCCGGTGAACCCGACCTTCACCGCGCGCGAGGTGCGCTACCAGCTCGACGACTCGCAGGCGAAGCTGCTCGTGACCGCGCCCGGCAGCGTCGGCGCGACCGCCGACCTCGGCGTCGCCCGCCTCCTCTCCGACGAGATCAGGACCGAGCCGGCATCCGCCGTCGTCAGCCCGGAGATCGAGGCCGACCACATCGCGCTGCTCATCTACACCAGTGGATCGACCGGCCAGCCCAAGGGCGTGATGCTCGACCACGCCAACCTCAACGCGATGGCCACCGGCTTCGCGCGGCACACCGAGCTCGCCGCCGACGACCGCGCGCTGCTCGTGCTGCCGCTGTTCCACGTGAACTCGCTCTGCCTGAGCCTGCTCGCCCCGATCACCGTCGGCGGCAGCACCGTGGTGCTCGAGCGGTTCGCCCCGGATTCCTTCCTCGCCGCGATCGAGCGCTTCCGGCCCACGTACTTCTCCGCGGTGCCGGCGATCTTCGCCCGTCTCGCCGAGCTGCCCGAGAGCGTGCAGCCCGACATGAGCAGCATCCGCTTCGCCATCTGCGGGGCGGCGCCGGTCTCGAAGGAGCTCCTGCAGCGCATCTCCGACCGCTACGGCCTGCTGCTGCTCGAGGGCTACGGCCTCACCGAGGGCACCTGCGCCTCGGCGTGCAATCCGCTGCACGGCCCCCAGAAGCCCGGCAGCGTGGGACCCGCCCTCGCCGGCCAGCGCATCGCGATCACCGACGACGACGGGGCGCCCGTGCCCGCCGGCGAGCGCGGCGAGGTGCGCATCAGCGGCCCCACCGTCATGCGCGGGTACCTCGGACGGCCCGAGGCGACCGCCGACACGGTCGCCGACGGCTGGCTGCGCACCGGCGACGTCGGCGTCCTCGACGAGGACGGCTACCTGTTCATCGTCGACCGCATCAAGGACATGATCATCCGCGGCGGCGAGAACATCTACCCCAAGGAGATCGAGGCGTTCCTGGCCACCCACCCCTCCGTCCTGGAGTCGGCCGTGGTCGGGGCGCCGCACGAGGCGCTGGGCGAGGTGCCCGTCGCCTACGTCGTGCTCCTGCCGGGCTCCGCGACCACCGTCGAGGAGCTCATCGCCCACAGCCGGGAGGGTCTCATGAAGATCAAGGTCCCCGCCCGGATCGAGATCGTCGACGCCCTGCCGCGCAACCCCGTCGGCAAGATCGACAAACCGACGCTGAGACAGCGGACGGCGCCCGTCGAGGTCCCCCTCACCGCCACCGTCGCCGTCGTCTGAGAACGCCCTCGCCCCCGCCGGATCGCCGGCGGCCCGGCGGGAGCCTGCCCGCAGGACCGGTCGAGCCCCGCATCCGACCCCATCGAGAACAGCACATCCGTCCATCAGGCATCACCGAAGGAGTTGACATGCCGTACAAGACACCGAGGTTCCCCGACGTCGGGGATCCCGTCGAATTCATCCAGAAGCCCTTCCTCGACCGCATCAAGGTCCTCTCCAAGCAGTGGGGGGAATGGGGCTTCGGCGCCGCCAAGAACATCCAGGTCATGTACCTGATGAAGCTCTTCGGGGCGTATCTCATCGGCGGCACGCTGCTGATCACGCTGACCTCGGGGCACAACCCGCTGGCGCCGTCGACGTACCTGCTCGACCCGATCTTCTACCAGAAGTTCCTCGTCCTGACGATGCTCCTCGACGCGATCGGGGTCGCCGGCTCCTGGGGTCCGCTGGCCGGCAAGTTCGGGCCCCTCACCGGCGGCATCCGGTTCTGGTCGCGCCCCGGCACGATCCGCCTCGCCCCCTACAAGTGGATCCCCGGCGTCAAGGGCACCGAGCGCAAGCTCGTCGACGTCTTCCTCTACTGGGGCTTCCTGTTCGCGATGGGCACGGCGGTGCTCTCCCCGGGGCAGACGGAGCTTCCGGCGCTGGCGGCCTTCCGCGAGTACGTCGCCGCCAACGCCGCGACGCTGCCCGCCTGGGTCGTCGACAACGTCGCGGGCTTCTCGCTCATCCAGACGACGCCGCTGATCGCCGCCGTGGCGTTCCTCGTGGTGCTGGGCCTGCGCGACAAGATCGTCTTCCTCGCGGCGCGCTCCGAGCAGTACCTGCTGCCGGTGGTGTTCTGCATCGCCTTCCCGCTGCTCAGCGAGAACGGCGTCGTCGACATGATCATCGCGTTCAAGATCTTCCTCGTGACGATCTGGGTCGGCGCCGGATTCTCGAAGTGGAACCGCCACTTCACCCCCGTCATCCCGCCGATGATGTCGAACACCCCGTTCTACGTGCCCCGCTTCGTCAAGAAGGCGATGTACCGCGACTTCGACAAGGACGACCTACGTCCGAGCCACCTCGCCGCGACCATCGCGCACATCCCGGGCACCATCGTCGAGTTCGCGACCCCGCTGGTGATGCTCTTCGTCGTCGGCTCCGCCTTCGGCGGGCAGCTCACGGTGACCCTCGCGACCCTCCTCATGGTCGGCTTCTGCTTCTTCATCATCTCGACGTTCCCGATCGCGGTGCCGCTGGAGTGGAACCTGCTCTTCGCCATCACGGCGAGCATCTGGTTCATCGGCTACCCGAACCAGGCCGGCTTCAGCGTCTTCGACATGTCGCAGCCGTGGATGCCGCTCGCCGTCGTCGCGATCCCGGTGTTCCTGGTGATCTTCGGCAGCATCCGCCCCGACAAGGTCTCCTTCCTCGCGGCGCTGCGCCAGTACGAGGGCAACTGGGCGACCGGCACCTGGGCCATCCACCCGGATGCCGAGAAGAAGCTGCACAAGGTCTACCGCCCGACCCTCGACCAGATCGACCAGTTCCAGGCGATGGGCCTGCCGTACCCGCTGGCCGAGGCCTTCCTCGAGATGACCCTGGGCTGGCGCTCGATGCACAGCCAGGCCAAGGGCCTGTTCTCGGTGCTCACGAAGAACGTCCCCGACCTCGACCACCGCCGCATCCGCGAGGCCGAGTTCGGCACGAACGCCCTGATCGGCTTCAACTTCGGCGAGGGGCACTTCCACGACGAGGAGCTCATCGGGGCGATCCAGGAGCAGGCGCAGTTCGAGCCGGGCGAGTTCATCGTCGCCTGGGTCGAGTCCGAGCCGCTCTGGCACGGCTACCAGGAGTACAAGCTCATCGACGCGGCGCTCGGCGTCGTCGAGCGGGGGCGCTGGCGGGTGAAGGATGCCGTCGCCCAGCAGCCCTGGCTGCCCGACGGGCCGATCCCGCTGCAGGTGACCTGGCGTTCGCCCGAGTTCGGTAGGCTTCGGTTCACCGCGACGAGCATCCTCGGATCGGCCGCCGAGGCGGCCCCCGCGGAGGTGGTCGCGGACGAGCGGATCGACACGGCGACCCTGGAGGCGCTGCTCGAGGACGAGCAGCGCGCGCAGACCAAGGCGTGAGCCGATCGCTGCGGCCGGCGGTGGAGCAGACGCCCACCGGCGGCCGCGGCGATACGCGGCAGAGACGGAGAAGGGGAAGGCGATGGTGGACGAGCAGCGCATCACCGCGCTGGTGGCCGCGGTCGGCAGCCGCATGCAGGAGGCGGCCCCCCAGATCGTCGACGAGATGCGCGACCTGCTCGCCGACCGCATCGACGGTCTCGGGCAGGATCCGCAGCTGATCGACCTGCTGCGGGCGAGCATCGACGGCAACGTCACGACCCTCTGCCACATCCTCAGCAACGACATCGGCATCGACTCCCTCCAGCCCACCACCGGCGCCGTCGAGTACGCGGCGCGCCTCGCGCAGCGCGACGTGCCGCTGGGCGCCCTCACCCGCGCCTACTACCTCGGCCAGGCGCTGTTCGTGCGCCGCGGCATCGACGCGATCGACGCGCTGGGGCTGGAGAGCATGGAGCTCCAGGTCACCCTCACCCGGCGCGTGATCGACGTCATCCACAACTACATCGACTGGATCCTGAAGTACGTCACCGAGGTGCACGAGGCCGAGCGCCACCGCTGGTGGACGGCGCGGGCCGTGTCGAACGCGGTCGCCGTGCAGAAGGTGATGCGCGGCGAGCAGATCTCCGAGCGGGCGTTCGAGGTCGAGACGAAGTACGCGCTGTCGCAGCGGCACCTCGCGGTGATCGGCTGGCTCGAGTTCGACAGCCACGACCCCGACGACCAGCGCCGCATCGACCAGCTCGTGCGCCGCGCGGCCACCGCGCTCGGCGCCGTGCGCCCTCCGCTCATCACCGCGGCCGACCGCTCGACGGCGTGGGCGTGGATCGCCCTGCCGGGGGCGCTGCCCTCCGACGCGATCGCCCGGGTGCAGCAGCTGTGCGCCGAGGGCGACGCCCGCGGCATCCGCCTCGCCCTCGGTGAGCCGGGGGCGGAGATCCCCGGCTTCCGGCGCTCGCACGAGCAGGCCGCGAAGGCGCGGCTCGTGGCCCTGGGCGCCGGCGCCTACCGCGAGGCGCGCGTCGTGTCGTTCGCCGAGCCCGACGTGGGGCTCCTGTCGCTGATCATGCACGACGTCCCCGGCACCATCGCCTGGACGCACGAGGTGCTGGGCCCGGTGGCCGATGCCGGGTCGTCGAACGACGCGATGCGCGAGACCCTCGCGACCTTCTACGCGAGCGGCGAGAACTTCACCCGCACGGCCGACGCGCTCCGCCTGCACCGCAACACGGTGCGCCAGCGCGTCAACAAGTTCATCGCCGAGCGCGGCGGCAAGCGCATCGATGCGCTCGAGATCTCGCTCGCGCTGCGGATGCTCGACCTGCTGGCGACGCACGGCTGAGGCGTCCCCGGCGCCGGACGCGGGCAGCGGGTTGGTCCCTGGTGCCGGCGGCGTCAGCGCACCGGCACCAGGAGGTCTGCGGCGGGCGACGGCGCGACCGTGCCCGCGGGTGCCACCGGGACGCCCTCGCGGATGCCGGCCCGGCGCAGCGCCCGGCGGGCGGCGTTGTACCCGCTCATGCCGTGGATACCGGGGCCAGGGGCCGTCGCCGCCGAGCAGAGGTAGTACCCGGGCACGCCGGTGTCGTACGGCTGGGTGGTGAGACGGGGACCGACGAGGAACTGCAGCGGCGTCTTCGCGCCCGTGATGATGTCGCCGCCGACGAAGTTCGGGTTCTCGGCGGCGAAGTCCATCGTCGTGCGCGAGCGCGCGGCGACGATGCGGTTGCGGAATCCCGGCGCGAAGCGCTCGATCTGCGCGACGATCGCCGCCGTCGCATCGCCCCGGTAGCCCGCGGGGACGTGCGCGTAGGCGTACACGGGAACGGTGTCGCCGTCGGCGCGCGACGGATCGGCGAGGTACTGCTGGCCGACGAGCACGAACGGGCGGTCCGGCATCCGCCTCATCACAGCGATGTCGCGCTCGGCGGCGACGACCTCGGCGGCGGAGCCGGCGACGTGCACGGTGCCGGCGTGGTGGGCGGCCTCGTTGGTCCACGGGATGCCGCCGCGCACGGCGAAGTCGACCTTGAAGGCGGCCGGCCCCGAGCGGAAGCGCCGGTACGCGCGGCGCACGTGGTCCGGCAGCTCGCTCTGCAGGATCGAGGCGGCGTCGCGCGGATGCACGTCGAGGATCGTGATGTCGTGCGGGGGCAGGTCCTCCCGGCGGAGGATCCGACGCCCGGTCTCGAAGGTCACGCCCAGCTCGTCGAGCAGCCGCACCTGGGCGGCGGTGAAGGCGCCGGTGCCGCCCTCGATCACGGGCCAGCCGACGGTGTGGCCCGCGGTGATGATGCCCGCGCCGATGCCGGTGACGAGCGGCACGTCGAGGCGGTTGATCGCGTGGGCGGCGACGCCGAGGAAGAGCGCCCGTGCCTTCTCGGTGCGGAAGAACCGGGCGACCCAGGTGGGCGGAGGACCGGCGACGAGCCCGAAGCGGGCGAGGGCGAACGGATGCCGCGGCACGGCGAGCATGGGGGTGAAGATGTCCTCGGCGAGCTTGTCGAAGACGCGCGACGAGGGGCCGAACGCGGCCGACCAGCGGCCTCCGTCGGCGTCGAGACCCGCTGCGGTGTCGGCGATCGAGGTGTGCAGGACGGCGGCGTCGCCCTCGTCGAGGGGATGCACGCAGTCGATCGGGGCGTGCTTCAGCGCGACCCCCATCGCCTGCAGGTCGAGCGTGCTCCAGTAGGCGCCGGCGGGGGCCATCGTGTGCACGGCGGCGCAGTGGTCCTGGATGAGCCCGGGCAGCGGCGACTCGACCGAGCGGGCGCCTCCGCCGATGACGTCGGCGGCCTCGATCACCCGCACGCGGACTCCGGCGCGGGCGAGCACAGTGGCGGCGGCGAGCCCGTTGGGCCCGCTGCCGACCACGACGGCGTCCGTCACGGGCGCGCCTCCCCCTCGCGTGACCCCTGTGACAGGTGGGTGGGTGACATCATCGCTTCCTCCCGATCGCCGTCGACCGCTCGCCTCCAGGGTAGGAGCGCGGGGCGCGGGCGAGGATCATCGCCGCCGTCCCGGATCGCCGAGGCTCATGTGCACGTTGCACATTCTCCCGCAGCGGACGTCAGGCGGCGAACGAGCGGCTGAACGACTGGCCGCCGCTGACGCCGCGGCGCATGTCGGCGAGGCGGGAGAGCTCGTAGGCCTCGAAGGCGGCGGGCTCGACGCCCAGACGCCGCACGGCCTCGGCGATCGCGTGGGCGTCGTCGACCGCCTCGTCGAAGCCGGCACCGGTCATCGGGGTCTGCGCGTGGGCGGCGTCGCCGACGAGGGCGACCCGGCCGTCGACCACCCGGTCGGGCAGGTACTCGGTGATCGGCGTTGCGATGGCCTCGTGGGCGCGCAGCGCCGCGGCGATCGGGGTCGACCACGGCTCGGGCCAGCGGCTCTCGGCCGTGCGGGCGAGGGCCTCGTAGGTGCCGTCGGGGATGTCGGCGCTGCGCGGCGTGTGCCGCACGACCGTGCCGTCGACGGCGCCGATCCTGCGCAGCAGCGCGCTGCGGGTGGGGTCGAAGATGCCCCAGCCGAAGCGGTGCACCGAGCCGTCGGCCTCGATGAGCGGATATACCGCGAGCATCTCATCGCCGCGGCCGCCCATGAAGTCGGGGCCGCCGACGCGGCCGATCCAGCGCTCCGGGATGTCGGACTGGCCGAGCCACACCACGTAGCCGGCGTAGTCGGCATCCGGACGGTGCTCGTCGACATGGCGGCGCGTGGCGCTGCGGTAGCCGTCGGCGCCCACGAGCAGGGGCGCCTCCCAGGTGCGTCCCTGCTCGCCGCGGGCCCAGGCCGCGGCATCCGTCTGCCCGACCTCGACGACGTGCGCGCCGTCGACGAGGGTGATCGACGGCTCCGCCTCGGCCGCCGCGCGCAGCGCGGAGTAGACGTTCCACCAGGCGTGCGGCAGCCAGCCCTGCGCCATGGACTCCGCCCCCAGCGCCTCGGCGACGATCGCCCGCGCATCGGGCCCCAGGGTGCGCGAGAGATCGCCGCCGGCGACGCGGATGGCGACGCCGCGCTGCGTGCGGCCGTTGGTGCGCTCGAGGACGGTGGAGGAGACGCCGTCCTTGGCGAGCGCGAGTGCGGTGGTGAGGCCGCCGAGCGAGCCGCCGACGATGAGAACGCCGGCGGCGGGGGATGTGCGGGTTTCGGTGTTCTCGGTCATCGTCTTCTCTTCGTGCGGAGGTCGGGAGAGCGGTGCGCCCCGGAGGGCGCACCGCTCGTGTCTGGGTTTCAGAGCTTGGCGTCGAAGAACGGGATGACCGTCTTCAGTGCCTCGCCGGCGCCGTTCGGCTGGTCGTAGAGGTCGTAGTGCGAGACGCCCTCGAGGACGAGCAGCTGCTTGTCCTCGGATGCCGCGCGCTCGCAGATCTCTTTGCCGTCGCGGAACGCGCCGAACGCGCCCTGTTTGTCGCCCACGACGACGAGCAGCGGCTGGTCGAGCAGCTCCTCGGCGAGGTGGAAGGCGTCGAACGCCAGCGCGTTGGCGCCGTGCGCGGCCTCGAACAGCACGCAGCCGTTCGCCGACTCGCCGCGACCCGTGCGGTAGTAGTCGTACGCCTCGACGATGTCGATGTCACCGGCGGCCTGCGCGCCCTCGGCGGAGTCCGGCAGCATGCCGTTCACCGCGGTGTCGGCGCCGCGGGCCTCCGCGGTGCGCTGTGCGGCGATGCCGCGGAGAGCGGCGAGCACGCCGTCACCGGCGTTGAGGGTGTCGCGCATCATGCGGCCGTAGTTGACGCCCGTGATGGAGACGACCGCCTTGAAGCGCTTCTCGGTCTTCGCGGAGGCGAGGGTGTAGCCGCCGCCGCCGCACACGCCGAGCACGCCGATGCGGTCGGCGTCCACGTAGGGCAGGGTCACGAGGTAGTCGACGACCCGGCGGAAGTCCTCGACGCGCTGCGCCGGGTCCTCCATGAAGCGCGGCGTGCCGCCGCTGGCGCCCTGGAAGCTCGCGTCGAACGCGATGACGACGTAGCCGGCCTCGGCGAGAGCCGCGCCGTAGATGTTGCCCGAGGTCTGCTCCTTGCAGCTGCCGATCGGGTGGGCGCTGACGACGGCGGGGTACGTCTTGGTCTCGTCGAAGTCCACCGGGAGGTAGATGTCGGCGGCGATGTCCCAGAACATGTCGGGGTTGCGGAAGGTGACGTGGTTGATCGTAGGGGTGGGGGTGATCGTGTCGTTTGCCATGTCATCCACTCTGCCCCCGGGAAAAGGGGGTAACCAGTCAGCCATTCATCCTATGAATGATCATTCCCAGGTTGAGCTCTTCCTTCCCTGGGTCATTCGGCGCACAATGGGATCATGCCCGGACTGCACGATCGCACCCCCCATCTCAAAGAGCTCGGCGAGTTCCTCAAGACCCGCCGGGACTCGCTGACCCCCGAGAACGTGGGGCTTCCGACCGCGATCGGCCAGCGCCGCGTCGCGGGTCTGCGCCGAGAAGAGGTCGCGCAGCTGATCAACATCTCCGGCGACTACTACACGCGCATCGAGCAGGGACGCCTGGCCCCCTCCGCCCCGGTGCTCGACGCCCTCGTCGACGCGCTGCAGCTCGACGCCGACCAGAGCGACTACGCGCGCTCGCTCGTCGCGCACGCCGCGGCTCCGGCATCCCTCGCCCCGGCGCGGGCGCGGCAG
>NZ_JASGCY010000040.1:0-21648 GCF_047607465.1 Microbacterium sp.
ATTTCTCCGAGAAATCGGACCAGGTTTGCGACCGGAACCGCGGGGGGCTGGGGCTGGGGCGGGGAGTTAGGGGAGGCTAAAAGTAAGTGTGGTAGCTTAGGTGAGGCTTACCGAAGCCTGGTGCGGACAGCAGCACCATTGACACCCCCCCACCACACCGAAGGGATTACCATGCGTATCTCCCGTGTCCTCGCGCTCGGCGCCGCCGCTGCGCTCGCCCTGAGCCTCTCCGCCTGCGCGACCTCGACCGACGGCAGCGACACCACAACCGACGACGCCGCAGCATCTGACAACTCCGCTGTCGTCCCTGACGGCACCTTCCCCGTCACAATCTCGCACGTCTACGGCGAGACGACGATCGAGAAGCAGCCCGAGCGCATCGCCACGGTCGCCTGGTCCAACCAGGAGGTCCCGCTCGCTCTCGGAATCGTGCCGGTCGGCATGCCCGAGGTCACCTGGGGTGACGACGACGGCGACGGCTTGCTGCCCTGGGTCTCGGACAAGCTCGACGAGCTCGGCGCCGAGACGCCCGTTCTGTTCGACGAGACCGACAGCATCGACTTCGAGGCCGTCGCCGACACCAAGCCCGATGTGATCCTCGCCGCATACTCCGGCCTCAGCCAGGAGGACTACGACACGCTCTCCAAGATCGCGCCCGTTATCGCCTACCCGGAGGTCGAGTGGGGCACCTCGATCGACGACATGATCCGACTGAACTCCAAGGCCATCGGCCTGTCCACCTCTGGTGCAGAGCTCATCGAAGAATTGCAGGCAGAAGCGGATGCTGCGCTCGAGGAGCACAGTGTGCTGAAGGACACCAAGCCGCTCTTCTCGTACATCGACGCGTCCGACCTCAGCCAGATCGGCTTCTACAACGCGATCGACACGCGCCCCGGTTACCTGCACGACAACCTCGGTCTGCCGTTCCCGTCGATCGTCGAGGAGAGCGCCGACAGCACCGAGTTCTATCAGTCGGTCAGTTCGGAGGAGGCAGACAAGTTCGAGGACGTCGACCTCTTCGTCGTATACGGTGACGAGTCGATCATCCCGATCCTGCAGGCTGATCCGCTGCTCTCTAAGATTCCGGCTATCGCCGAAGGGCGCATCGCCACCCTCGGCCAGGGTCCCCTCGCGGCATCCGCGAACCCCTCTCCGCTGTCGATCGGCTGGGGTCTTGACGACTACCTCGCCGTGTTGGCCGCTCCGCTCGAAGCGAACTGACAGCGAGGCCGCGCAGCGATCGCATCGTGAGTCCCACCGTCACCTCCGCGGTTAGCGGAATGCCGGGCGTCGCAGACCTGCGACGCCCGGCGTCGGTGCGCATCCTCTGGCTGCTCGCCGGCGTTGCGGTGGTCCTCATGCTCAGCGCGCTATCGGTGTCTTTCGGCGTGCGCGCCGTTGGCGTCGCCGACATTCTTGCGGCGCTCGGCGGTCACGATGACACCATCGGTCAGGCCGCTATCGTCAAACGCATCCCTCGCACCCTGCTCGCTGTGCTGATCGGGGCTGCGCTGGCGATCTCCGGTGCCGCGATGCAGGCGGTCACCCGCAACCCGGTCGCCGACCCCGGCATCCTCGGCGTCTCCAATGGTGCCGCGCTTGCTGTGGTGTGCGGCCTCGCCTTCTTCGGGCTGACGAACCCTTACGGGCAGATGGCGCTCGCCATCATCGGCGCTGCAATTGCGGCGACTTTCGTGTACACCGTCGGCTCGCTCGGCAGAGGCGGCGCGACACCCCTCAAGCTCGCCCTCGCCGGGGCCGCCACTTCGGCGGCGTTCGCCTCGCTCATCAGCGCGATCATGCTCCCTCGGGTCGACATGCTGATGTCCTTCCAGTCTTGGCAGGTCGGCGGCGTCGGCGGGGCTGAATGGCCGCGCATCGCGATCGCCGCCCCCGTGCTCGCCGTCGGGGCGCTCATCTGCGTCGCGAGCGCGCGCGGCATGAACTCGCTTGCGCTCGGCGACGACATGGCTGCAGGTCTCGGCGAGCACGTGTTCCGCACGCGCCTGGTGTCGGCCCTTGGGGCTGTGATCCTCGCAGGATCCGCCACAGCGCTCGCGGGCCCGATCGGCTTCATCGGACTCATCGTCCCGCACGCGTGTCGGATGCTGGTGGGCACCGATCATCGGTGGCTGCTGCCGTTCTCGGCAGTCACCGGCTCCGCTCTCTTGCTCGCAAGCGACATCATCGGACGGGTGATCGCCCCCTCGTCTGAGGAGATCCAGGTCGGCATCATCACGGCCATCATCGGGGCACCGTTGTTCATCTGGATCGTCCGCCGCCAGAAGGTGCGTGAACTGTGAGCGCCATCAACACCGCCCGAGGCGCCGCACCCCTCGACGACCGCACGGCCGCCATCGTCGCCGGGCGGCGTGCCCGACACCGCCGACACGCACGCACGAGCATCCTTCTCGGCATCCTCGTCTTCGTCCTGTTCTCGATCGCGCTCATGGTGGGAAATACGTTCTACGGCCCGGACGAGGTGATCCGCGTCATCCTCGGCGAGACCGTGCCTGGCGCCTCGTTCACCGTTGGCGAGCTGCGCCTGCCGCGCTATGTGCTCGCCGTGCTCGCCGGAGCGGCATTCGGTATTGCCGGGGTCAGTTTCCAGACCCTGTTGCGCAACCCCCTCGCCTCCCCCGACATCATCGGCATCGCCGACGGTGCGGGGGCGGCCGCCGTGATCGGTATCGTCGTGCTGTCGCTGGACGGCACGATGGTGTCGGCGCTCGCTCTTGCCGGTGCCCTTCTCACGGCAGGAGCCGTGTACCTGTTGTCGATCAAGGGTGGATTCGCCGGAACGCGGCTGATCCTCATCGGCATCGGCATTGCGGCGATGCTGCACAGCGTGATTTCCTATGTGCTGTCGCGCGCAGCCCAGTGGGACATCCAGACGGCGATGCAGTGGCTCACCGGCAGCCTCAACAACGCCTCCTGGGAGCGTCTCGTTCCGCTGGCGATCGCCGCGGCAGTCATCGTGCCGCTGATGCTGCTGCACGGCAAGGCGTTGGGGGCGATGCAGCTCGGCGACGACTCCGCGGCTGGTCTCGGCATCCGCGTGACTCCGACGCGCCTTCTCTTCATCCTCGGTGCCGTCACTCTGCTTGCCTTCGCGACATCGGCGACTGGGCCGATCGCCTTCGTCGCGTTCATGTCGGGTCCCATTGCTGCTCGCCTCACCGGCCCCGGGGCGAACCTATTGTTGCCGAGCGCCTTCGTCGGGGCGATCCTCGTGGTCGGCGGCGACCTGATCGGACAGTTCGCCTTCGGCGAGCGATACCCGGTCGGTGTCATCACCGGAGTGCTCGGCGCGCCCTATCTCATCTACCTGCTCATCCGCACAAACCGCTCAGGAGGCTCCCTGTGACCGAGGCCCACACTCTGACCGCCGAGGCCGTGACCCTGGCCTACGGCGATCGCACCATCATCGACGGCCTTGATCTGCAGGTCGCGCCAGGCAAGATCACCGCGATCGTCGGGGCGAACGGATGCGGCAAGTCGACGCTGCTTCGTTCGCTGGCGCGACTGCTGTCGCCGACAGCCGGGCAGATCGTCCTCGACGGCAAATCCGTGCACACGCGCCCGACGAAAGAGGTCGCTCGCATCCTCGGTCTGCTGCCGCAGTCGCCGATAGCACCGGAGGGCATTGCAGTTGCGGACCTGGTTGGGAGGGGCCGGCATCCGCATCAGAAAATGCTCTCGCGCTGGTCGGCGCACGACTATGAGGTCGTTGCCGACGCACTGTCGGTCACCGGGACCTCGGATCTCGCCGACCGCAGCGTCGATGAACTGTCCGGCGGGCAGCGCCAGCGGGTGTGGATCGCGATGGCTCTGGCGCAAGAGACCGACATCTTGCTGCTCGACGAGCCGACGACCTTTCTCGATGTCGCGCATCAGGTCGAGGTGCTCGACCTGCTCACCGATCTTCGCGTCACCCGTGGCACCACGATCGTGATGGTGCTGCACGACCTCAACCTCGCGGCGCGCTATGCCGATGAGCTCGTCGCCATGAAGGACGGACGTGTGCATGCGGCCGGTGCGCCCAGCGACATCGTCACCGCCGGGCTCGTCCAAGAGGTCTTCGGTCTCGCGAACCAAGTCACGATCGATCCGGTCTCTGGAACACCGCTGGTCGCGCCAATCGGGAGGCATCATGTCCGCAGCTAGTTCGACCAAGGCGCGCCCCACGTACGCACTTGCGCTCACCCAGGTGCGCGCTGTCGAGCGCGTGTCGCCGAGTTTTGTGCGCATCACCTTCGCAAGTGCGGATGCCGGCATCGACACTCTCGGCGACTTCGGCACGCCCGGCGACGTTTTTGACGCGCGCATCAAGATCATCTTCCCCCCGGAGCCGTATGCGATCCCGCCGATCGACCGCGACGCCGACGATTGGTGGGGCTCATACCTGGCCGCGCCTGAGGCGCAGCGCGGGTCGATGCGCACGTACTCGGTGCGTGAGCTTCGGGTGACGGAGGCCGGCACCGAGGTCGTTGTGGATTTCGTGCTGCACTTGGAGCCAGGCCTGACCGGCCCGGCGTCGAGCTGGGCGAGCACGGCCGAGGTCGGCCAGCCGGTGTTCATGGTGGGGCCTCGCAGGGGGATTCCAGCCGCAGAGCACGGCGGCGCGGAGTATGCCCCGGGTGCTGCCCGCTCAGTTCTGCTCGCGGGTGATGAGACGGCGGCACCTGCCATTGCGCGGATCCTCGAGGATGCTCCCCGCGATCTGCGGGGTCAGGCGTTCATCGAGGTGCCGACGGCATCCGATCTTCTCGACATCGACGCGCCCTCCGGGGTCGAGGTGAACTGGCTGCCGCGCCGCGGCGGCGAGCAGCACGGGTCTGCGCTGATCCCGGCCGTGCTCGCCTGTCTCGGCGACGAGCCGGCCTCGGTCGAGGTGCTCGACATCGACGGCGAGGACCTGCTCTGGGAGACTCCGGATTACTCCGGCCTCGGCGAGGAGATCGCCCCGGTCGCCGAGAGAGGCGACAGGTACTTCTGGATCGCGGGTGAGAGCGGCGTCGTGACGACGCTGCGCCGGCATCTGGTGAAGGACCTCGGCGTCGACCGCGCGCAGGTCGCCTTCATGGGCTACTGGCGCCGCGGCGTCGCTATGCGCGGCTGAGTGGCTCGGCAGTCGGTCACACCGGTGGGCCGAAGCTCTACGCGCTCTCGCGCACGACGAGCTCGGTGTCGAGCACCACGGAGCGCGGCTCGGCGCCGGCGATCACCTCGAGCAGCACGGACACCATCTGGGCGCTGATCTGATCCCAGGGCTGGCGCATCGTGGTGATCGGGGGCACGTGCGCGGCGGCGAGACCGGAGTCGTCGAAGCCCGCGACGGCGATGTCCTCCGGCACGCGCAGCCCTGCGCGCCGGATGGAGGCGATTGCGCCGGCCGCCATCCGATCGTTCGCGGCGAAGACCGCGTCGACGTCGCGCTCGAGCAGCCGCGTCATCGCCTCC
The DNA here is from genome assembly GCF_047607465.1 of Microbacterium sp. Lineage (GTDB taxonomy): Bacteria > Actinomycetota > Actinomycetes > Actinomycetales > Microbacteriaceae > Microbacterium. The sequence goes on from NZ_JASGCY010000040.1 coordinate 5,464, forward strand.
TGGCCCGACTCGAACGTGTAGTCGCCGACCTCCACCAGCGCCGGGTCGAACGAGCCGCCGAGCTCGTCGCGGAACCCCGTCAGCCGATACCGGCCGCCAGGGGTGTCGTCGGGGCCGGCGATCATGCCGATGCGCTTGTGCCCTCGTGACGAAAGGTGGGCGACCATCGATCGCGCCGAGACGATCTCGTCGACGGAGACCGTCGAGACCTCGCCCTCGTGTCCGAGCGGGACGCCACAGCTCACGATGGGGATGCCGGACTCGATCAGCTGCGTCAGCAGCGGATCGGCCTCGTGGGAGGAGACCAGCATGACCCCGTCGACGTGGCCGGCGCCGAGGAACTGCGAGACGCTCGCACGTTCGGCCGGGGTGCTCGCCACGAGCAGCACGAGGGTCATGGATCGCTGGGAGAGCACCTCGGCGGCGCCTCGCAGCAGCAGTGCGAAGGTGGGGTCGTCGAAGAGAAGCTGGTGCGGTTCGGTGAGGAGGAACGCGAGGGAGCCGGCCCGGCCAGTGGCGAGGCTGCGGGCGTGATGGTTGGCGGTGTAACCGCTGGCGGCGATCGCGTCCTCCACCGCCTTGCGCGCGTCGGGGGAGACCCAGTGGCCGCCGTTGATCACGCGGGAGACGGTGCTGCGGGAGACGCCGGAGAGCGCGGCGATCTGGCGGATCGTCGGCTTGCGCTTCGGTGTGGCGTCACTCATCGGAGCGACTCTACTGGAGGGCATCGGCTTTTCGCATCAAAAATCTGGGACCGGTCTCAGTTCGGTAACGGCGATTGCGAACCGATGATCGATGGGGTAGAACTGAGACCGGTCCCAGCGGTTGCCGGGACACCATGCTGGGATCGGTCTCAGTACATGAGTGCCCGATGCACGTGATGTCGAGGGAGACAACATGAAGAAGTACACGGTTCGATTCGCTTCTGGAGCGGCGTTGCTCGCGCTCGCTGTGTCGACGGCAGGCTGCACCGCTGCCGAGACTGAGCAGGAGAGCGGAGGGATTGAATGGGATGCCGACGCACAGTCCTATGTGATGGAAGAGGAAATCGCCTCCGGTGAGGAACCGCTGAAGGTCTGGGTCGAGTACCCCGAATACGGTGAGGCCGTCGTCGCCGCGTTCAACGAGATCTACCCCGACGTCAAGGTAGAGCTGACGACGGTCGCGAAGGTCGACGCCGTCGGAAAGATGGAGCTCGACGGCGAGGCCGGCAAGGGCGCAGACGTCTACACGACGAACTTCACCGATCTGCCCCGTGCGATCGACTCCGGCGTCGCGGCTCCCCTTGGCGAATACCGTGACGCGATCACCGACCGGGTCGGCGAGGAGTTCGCGAGCGCCGTCACGAAGGACGACGAGCTCTACGGCGTGCCGCTGTCAACCGAGTCGATCGCGCTGTTCACGAACACCACGCTGCTCGAGAAGCTCACTGGCTCGGCTGAGCCCGCAACGACCTGGGAGGAGATCGCGGAGCTCGCCAAGACCTACAACGACCCGGCGGCCAACCGCTGGACGGTTCGCTGGCTCGCCGGCCAGCTCTACTACGCCTACCCCGTGCTCTCCTCGCTCGGCTGGTCGATGGGAGAGGACGAGAGCGAGTTCGCCACCGCACTGGAGTCGGACGACCTGCTCACAGGGCTCGAGTACTACGACGGCCTGCGCGACATCTGGGACGTGAACGCCGCCGACGCGACCTGGGACTCCATCGAGATGGAGTTCGTCAAGGGCGAGACCCCCTACGTGATCACCGGGCCGTGGGCCTTCAGCGACTTCGACAAGGCCGCGACCGAGAACGGCTTCGAGTACTCGGTCACCACCCTGCCGACAGTCGAGGGCGGCGCGGATGCTGCCACTCTCGCCGGTCTCGCCGTCGGCGTCGTCTCCGGTTACACCGAGTACCCGGCGGCTGCACGCATCTTCGCCGACTTCCTCAGCTCTGAGCAGGCCGCCGAGGCCCTGTACTCGACGACCGGTGCCATCCCTGCACTCGGTGAGGATGCGATCGCCGCTGTTCCCGGCCTCGCCGACGACGCCCACGCCGCAGGAGTCCTCGCCCAGTCGCGTCAGGCCGACCTCGTCTCGGCGATCACCGACGCGCAGTGGACGGTCGGCAACGACCTCATCGCGAGCGTCTGGGACCGTTCGGCGACACCGGCGGATGCTCAGGCTGCCGCCGTGAGCGGCTTCGCCGACCTCGCGGGCCTGTCCAAGTGAGCACCAGCGCGCCCCGGATGACGAGGCGACACCGCCCCGTCATCCGGGGCGCGCTGTCCGGGCTGCTTCCCGGACTCGGACAGCTCCTCAACCGGCAGCCCGTCAAAGCCGCAGCTCTCGCCGCTGCCTTTGCCGCAGCGGTGACGATCGAACTCGTCACCGGACACTATGCGGTGCTCTCCGGCTACACGCCGCGCACCCACGGCGGCTTCTTCGTCCGGGGAATCTGGGGGCTCGTGACGCTCGGCACCGAGCCGCGGCGGATGACCGTCGACGGGCTCAGCGCGGGCGACCACTCGATCGTGCTGATGATCAACGGCGTGATCGTGCTGTTCGTCCTGGCGGGCCTCGCCGCTGGGTGGGTCTGGGGCATCCGCGATGCCATCGCTGTCGCCAGGCTTCGGCTGCGCGAAGAACCGCTCGCGCGCACCCGCCGCTCCGCCGACTCGGCGTTCGCGCTGGCTGTGCTCGCACCCGTCGTGGTGCTGCTGCTCGCCGTCACCGCGTTGCCGGTGGTGTTCGGCATCCTGATCGCCTTCACCGACTACAGCCGGAAGAACCTCCCTCCGACGAATCTCGTCTCCTGGGTGGGGCTCGACAACTTCGCGCGCCTGCTCGGTGCCGGAGCCTGGGGGCAGACGTTCTTCGGTGTGCTCGGGTGGACCGTGCTGTGGGCGCTGCTCGCCACGGCGACCACCTACGGCTTCGGCTTCCTGCAGGCTGCGATCCTGCAGAGCAGTCACGTGCGGCATCCGAAGATCTGGCGCAGCATCTTCATCCTCCCGTGGGCTGTGCCCGCGATGATCTCGGCCCTGGTCTTCCGCTCGCTGTTCAACGGCCAGTTCGGGCCGATCAGCCAGTTCCTGCTCGACATGGGGATCACCCAGGAGCGCGTGATGTGGCTCACCGACCCGACTAACCCGTGGCTTGCGCGCGGCGTTGCCCTCGCGGTCAGTCTATGGCTCGGGTTCCCCTACTTCATGGCCCTCATCAGCGGCGCGCTGACGAACATCTCCCCGAACCTCTATGAGGCAGCGACGCTCGATGGGGCATCCGCATTGCAGTCCTTCCGGGAGATCACCCTGCCGCTGGTGTGGCGCACGACCGCGCCGCTGGTGCTGCTCGCCTTCGTCGCCAACTTCAACAACTTCGGGGTGATCTACTTCCTCACGCAGGGCGGACCCGCCGCGGCGGACTACCGCTACGCGGGCTCGACGGATCTGCTCATCACCTGGCTCTACAAGCTCACGCTCGACAACGGCCTCTACGACATCGCCGCTGTCATGTCGATCGTGATCTTCATCATCGTCGGCAGCGTCACGGTGTTCAACCTGCGCCGTTCTAGGGTGCTGCAGGATGCATAGGCGCAGAAGGATCACCCCGGCCTGGGTGCTCATCCACATCGAGCTCGCGATCGTCGCGGTCGTCGTGATCTACCCGCTGGTGTGGATCGTCGGCTCCTCGTTCGGCAGCGGCAAGGGGCTTGCGAACGCGACGGCGATCCCCGCGAACCCGACCTTCGACAACTACATCCGCCTGCTCGGCGAGACCGACTTCGGGCGCTGGTACCTCAACTCGCTGTTCGTCGCGCTGGCGAACATGGTGCTGAGCGTGCTGCTGTCCGCCGCTGCCGCGTACGTGTTCGCCCGGTTGCGCTTCACGGGACGCAAAGTCGGGCTGGTGGCGATGCTGGTGATGCAGATCTTCCCGACGTTCATGACGGCGATCGCGATCTACATCCTCTACCTCAACATCGGCCTGCTCGACAGCCTGGCAGGGCTCGTGATCGCGAACGCCGCGGCAGCGATCCCGTACAACATCTGGCTGTTGAAGGGCTACATCGACGGGATCTCACCGAGTCTCGACGAGGCCGCCCTGATCGACGGCGCATCGCGGTGGCAGATCTTCACGCGCATCCTGCTGCCGCTCATGGGGCCGATGCTGACGTTCGTCGCGGTGACCCAGTTCGCGGTGCCGTGGATGGACTTCATCCTCCCGAAGCTGCTCATCTCGAGCCCAGGGAACTTCACGGTGGCGATCGGGTTGTTCGACATGATCGCCGATCAGACCCGCAACGACTTCACCACGTTCGCGGCGGGGGCGATCCTCGTCGCGGTGCCCATCACGTTGCTGTACATGCTGCTGCAGAGATTCCTGGTCTCCGGGCTCTCGCAGGGAGGGGACAAGGGATGACGCTGCAGATCCGCGGGGCAGATGTCTCGATGACCGCCGAGGTCGAGTCCCTCGGCGGCCGCTACGAGGGCGGCCGCGACCTGTTCGAGGTGCTCGCTGAACACGGCGTCAACCTCGCGCGGCTTCGGGTGTGGGTCGATCCGTACTCGGAGGCGGGCGAGCCCTACCTCGGCGGGACCAACGACCTGGACACGACCCTCTCTCTGGCACGGCGTGCGCGGGCGGCCGGGCTCGATCTCATGATCGACCTGCACTACAGCGACTTCTGGTGCGACCCGAAGAAGCAGAGTCTGCCGAAGGCGTGGCGCGGATTGTCGTTCGAGCAGGTGGCGGATGCCGTCGCCGCGCACACCGCACAGGTGCTCGCCACGGTTCGAGAAGAGCTGGGCGCGGCGGAGTGGGTGCAGATCGGGAACGAGACGACGAACGGGATGCTGTGGCCCCACGGGCAGACCCCCAAGTACGACCTCGAGTCGCGCAGCTTCGCATCAGCGTCGGATGCGCAGTGGCGGGCGAGTTTCGACGCACTCGGCCGGCTCCTGCAGTCGGGCGCTGACGCGGCGCGAGCGGCGAGCGCCGACAGCCGGTTGATCCTGCACCTGGACGCGGGTGGCGCCGACGATCTCTATGAGCGCTGGTTCGGCGAGATCATGGACAGGAACGTCGACTTCGACGCCGTCGGATTGTCGTACTACCCGCTCTGGCACGGCTCCTTCGACGACCTCGCGACGAACATGGCGAAGGTCACGCGCGCCTGCGGAAAGGACGCGATCGTCGTCGAGACGGCATACGCTCATCGCCCCGACAATCCCGGTGCGACCTCGATGTTCGATGCAGAGGCAGCCCGTCGGTTCGGCTACGACGCGAGCGTCGAGGGCCAGGCGGCGTTCCTCACGGAGCTAGGGAGGGTCATCGCCCAGGTCCCTGACGGCCGGGGTCTCGGTGCCGTGTACTGGGAGCCCGCATGGTTGCCCGTCGACGGCACCACCTGGGCGAGCCGTGCCGGCATGGAGTACGGCGACGACATCGCCGAGCCCGGCAACGGCTGGGCCAACCAGGGATTGTTCGATTTCGAGGGGCGGGCGCTGGCCTCTCTCGATGCGCTCGGACGAATGTAAGAGCGCTATGCGTCACCAACGAAGACAGAAAGTAGATCAATGACGATCAAACGACCGTTGCTCACGCTCGGCGCGCTCATCACCGGTCTCGTCATCGCGACGAGTCCGCTCACTGTGCCCCAGGCCGCGCAGGCCGCGTACAGCAAGACCTCTTTCATCATGGGCGGGGATCTCGGCATGTTGCATGAGATCGAGACACGCGGCGGAGTGTTCAAGAAGGACGGGGTCGCCGACGATCCCGTCGAGATCCTCGCCGACAGCGGGATGAACCTCGCGCGCCTGCGTCTGTGGGTCGATCCCTACACCGCTTCGGGGCAGGCATACGGTGGCGGCACGAACGACCTGGCCACGACCATCGCAATGGCGCAGCGCGCGAAGGCCGAGGGCATGGGTATCCTGCTTGACTTCCACCTCAGCGATTGGTGGGCGGACCCGGGCACCCAGACGATTCCGAAGGCCTGGCGCGGTCTGACTTACGCGCAGCTGAAGACCGCGGTGCACGACTACACGAACGATGTCATCGACCAGATGCGCGCCGCCGGCGTGGTGCCGAACATCGTCCAGATGGGCAACGAGATCTCCTCCGGTGTGCTGTGGGACTTCGGTCGCATCGGCAACGGTGTCTCGGACTTCACCCAGCTCGCGGGATTGCTCACGGCGGGGATCACAGGCGTGAAGGACGCGCAGCTGACGGGCGAGAAGATCGAGATCGCCTTGCACCTCGATCAGGGCGGAGACAACGCCCTGTATCGGTGGTGGTTCGATGGGGTCACGGCGAAGAACGTTCCGTTCGACATCATCGCTCTGTCGTACTACCCGTTCTGGCATGGCACGATGGGGCAGCTCGCATACAACCTCAACGACCTCAGTGCGCGCTATGGCAAGGACGTCCTCATCGTCGAGACGGCCTACGGCTGGACTCTCGGTGACGGCGACGGCCTCATCAACTCCTTCTACACGACCGAGGAGGCGGCAGGCGGCTATCCCGCGACCGTGGCGGGTCAGACGGCATTCCTGCGCGACCTCCGTGACATCGTCAAAGCGGTGCCGAACAACCGCGGTCGCGGCCTCATCTGGTGGGAGCCCACGTGGCTCCCGGTACCGGGGGCGAACTGGGGCAGTGAGGCGGGAAAGACCGACAACGGCGACACCGGTATCCTCTCCAACCCGTGGGACAACCAGACTCTCTTCGACTGGAACGGCGAGGCTCTGGACACTCTTGACGTGTTCGGTGAGACCGCCCCGACCAATCTGGTCAAGAACGGCGGTTTTGAGAGCAATGGCTATACGAGCACCCCATCGAACTGGGGAGTGTGGGCGCAGGTCGCGGCCGATAAGGACGCCGTTTCCACGCAGAGCCCTGCCGTGGTCGGCACGTACAAGCTGAACTTCTGGAAGGCGACGGCGTACACGGCATCCGTGTATCAGACGAAGACCTCTCTGCCTTCCGGCACGTATCGGCTGTCGGCGTGGGTGCTCAACAGCGGCGGGCAGAACTCGGCCTACCTCTATGCCAAGAGATACGGCGGCACCGAGAAGCAAGCCGCCTTCCCGGTCAGTGCGACCGACTGGAAACGCGTATCGATCGACGTTCAGGTGACGAGCGGGATCCTCGAGTTCGGCGTCTACACGAATGCGAAAGCCGGCAACTGGTTGAACATCGACGACGTCCGCCTCGTCCGCACCGGCCCCTAGACGCACAGACCCCACAAGGTGCGGGCTCGGTCTTGTCTCACAGACCGGCCCCGCACGACCCCAGCACATATGAGCGAACTGCTCGACGAACTTTGGAGTGACGAGATGACGAACGCCTGGCCCGACCTTGCGGGCATCGCCTACGGCGGCGACTACAACCCCGAGCAGTGGTCGCGCGAGACCTGGCGCGAGGACGTCGTCCTGATGCGCGAGGCTGGCGTGAACCTCGTCAGCGTCGGCATCTTCTCGTGGGCCCTGATCGAGGTGGCCGAGGGCGAGTTCGATTTCGCCTGGCTCGACGAGCTGCTCGATCTGCTGCACGAGAACGGCATCCGCGTGGACCTCGGCACCCCCACCGCCTCGCCGCCCGCGTGGTTCTTCGCCAAGTACCCCGAGTCGCGGGTCATCGACCGCGAAGGCCGGGTCATGGGCTTCGGCTCGCGGGGAATGGTCTCGCACTCCTCTCCTGCGTACCGCGAGGCGATCGTGCGGATCGCGGATGCTCTCGCCTCCCGTTACGCCGAGCATCCTGCCGTGGTGCTCTGGCACATTCACAACGAATACGGCGTTCCCGTCGGAGAGGACTACTCCCCGGCATCCGTCGCCGCCTTCCGCAACTGGCTGCAGGAGAAGTACGGGACCCTCGATGCGCTGAACGCCGCCTGGGGCACGGCGTTCTGGGGCCAGCACTACACCGCGTGGGAGCACGTCGGCGCCCCTGCGATCGCGCCCAGCGTGGTGAACCCCGCGCAGCGCCTCGACTTCATGCGCTTCACCGACCACCAGCTGCGCGAGTGCTTCATCGCCGAGCGCGACGCGATCCGCGCGCGCGCCGCGCAGCCGATCACGACGAACTTCATGGCCAACCAGAGCTGGACGACCGACCTGTGGGCGTGGGGCCGCGAGGTCGACGTCATCTCCGACGACCACTACCTGTGGGCCGCCGACGAGGACGCCCACATCGGTCTCGCCATCGCGGCCGACCTCAGCCGGTCGGTGGGCGGGGGCAAGCCGTGGATCCTCATGGAGCACTCCACCTCGGCGGTGAACTGGCAGCCTCGCAACATCGCCAAGCGCCGCGGTGAGATGAAGCGCAACTCGCTCACGCACCTCGGGCGCGGCGCCGACGGCATCCTGTTCTTCCAGTGGCGAGCTGGTCGCTCGGGGGCCGAGAAGTTCCACTCCGCGATGCTGCCGCATGCCGGCCGCGACTCCCGCGTGTTCCGCGAGGTCGTCGAGCTCGGCGCCGACCTGAAGGCCCTCGCCGAGGTGCAGGGATCGACGGTCGAGGCCGAGGTGGCCGTGCTCTGGGACTTCGAGTCGTTCTGGGCGCAGGACCTCGAGTGGCGCCCCTCGGAGGACGTCGCGCACGCCGCGCAGGTGCGCCGCTTCTACGAGCAGCTCTGGCGCGACGGGATCACGGCCGACTTCGCGCTGCCAGGCCATGATCTGTCGCGCTACAAGCTCGTCATCGTCCCCGCGCAGTACCTGCTCACCGCGGCGGATGCCGCGAACCTCACCGCCTACGTCGAAAACGGCGGCACCCTGCTCGTGTCCTTCTTCTCGGGCATCGTCGACGAGAACGACGCCGTGCACGCCGACGGATTCGCCGCCCCCCTGCGCGACGTGCTCGGCCTCACGATCGAGGAGTTCCTGCCGCTGCGCGAGGGCGAGAGCCATGGGCTCGACTGGGAGGGCAACGAGGGCGTCGTCACCGACATCTGGCAGGAGGACATCGCGCTCTCGGGCGCCGAGGTCATCGCCAACTTCGCCGGCGGCCCGGGTGAGGGAGAGCCCGCGATCACCCGTCACCGGCACGGCGCCGGCACCGGCTGGTACGTCGGCACCCGACTGGACGGCGCCGGCATGAAGGCGCTGTTCCGCGAGGTCTACGCCGATGCAGGGCTTGAGGCATCGGGCCTTCCTGAGGGGCTCGAGGTCATCACCCGCCGCGCAGGCGAGACCCGCTACCTGATCGCCGTGAACCACCGAGAGGATGCCGTCGCCCTCCCCGCGGAAGGCGTCGACCTGCTCTCCGGCACACCCGCCGAAGGCTCGTTCACCATCGCGGCCGGCGGCGTCGCCGTCATCCGCTCCACCGATTGAATCCAACGCACCACCAGACCCTCCGCCCGCCCGAAGCGTTGATCGCGAACGGACATGGCGGACACCGAGAGAAAGAGAAACACATGCGCAAGCACATCGGAGTCGGCGCACTCGCGCTGACCGCAGCAATCGTCCTGGCGGGATGCTCCGCCGGCACCACCGAGACGGAGGAGCCCAGCACCCAGGGAGACACCCCCGAGCTCGTCATCTGGACGGATGCCGAGCGCGAGGAGGCGATCACCGCCGCCGCTGAGGCCTTCGAGGAGGAGACCGGCGCCAAGGTCACCCTGGTGCAGAAGAACTTCGAAGACCTCCGCAACGACTTCATCGCCCAGGTGCCGACAGGTGAGGGCCCCGACATCACCGTGGGCGCCCACGACTGGCTGGGCGCTCTCGTCGCCGCCGGCGTCGTCGACACGATCGACCTCGGCGACAAGGCGGGCGAGTTCGAGCAGGTGGCGCTGGATGCCATGACCTACGACGGCCAGCTCTACGCTCTGCCGTACTCGCTGGAGACGATCGCGCTCATTCAGAACGTCGACCTCGTCGGCGCCGACGCTCCCGCCACCTGGGACGACATGATCGCGAAGGGCCTGGCCGCAGGCACCGAGCGCCCGTTCGTCATCAACACCAACGGCGAGACCGGCGACGGCTACACGATGTACGGCCTGCAGACCTCCTTCGGCGCCCCGGTGTTCGTGCAGGATGAGACCGGCTCGTACACGAACGAGGTCGGCATGGGTGGTGCGGCCGGCGAGGCGTTCGCGACCTGGCTCGGCGCCAACGGCAAGAACGGCACCGGCTACGTCTCCACGACGATCGACTACGACATCAACAACCAGCTGTTCGCTGAGGGCAAGGCTCCCTACACGATCCAGGGCCCGTGGGCGATCAGCGCCTTCGAAGGCGTGAACGTCGCCGTGAACCCGATCCCCTCCGCCGGCGGCGAGCCCGCTGCGCCGTTCGTGGGCGTGCAGGGCTTCTACCTCTCGAGCAAGAGCGAGAACGAGCTGCTCGCGCAGGAGTTCCTGACCAACTACCTCGGCACCGAAGACGCTCAGCGCGCCCTGTACGAGGCCGACCCGCGCATCCCCGCGTGGAAGACGCTCGCCGAGGAGGTCTCCTCCGACCCGATCATCGCTGGCTTCGTGGCTTCTGCGAAGAACGGCGTGCCGATGCCGTCGATCCCCGAGATGGGCTCGGTGTGGGATCTGTGGAACGCCGCTCAGGCGCAGATCATCAACGGCGCCGACCCCGTGTCGACGTGGAACACCATGGTCGCCGACCTCGAGAAGGCCCTCGCGGGCTGACCCGAACGCCCTTACCCCGGTTCCTGAGCGAGCGCAGCGAGACGAAGGACGCCTCGCTCAGGAACCGGGAGCTCCGACAGGGCGCACCACCAGACAGGAAAGACATGTCGACAACAGCACCGCCGGTGACGAAACCGCACCGCGAATCCCACGCCCGCAGCTTCCGCGGGCTCGGCGGGGGGTTCCTCGTCAAGCTCGCCCTGATGGCGCTCGTGAACGCCTTCGGCGTCATGACAGCGATCTCGGCGTGGAGCGCCCGATCGTGGATCGTGCTCGGCGTCGTGGTGCTGCTCGTCGCGATCGCCGACTGGGTGTATTTCACGCGCCGCGCACTGCCGCTGAAGTACCTGATGCCCGGCCTGGTGTTCCTCCTGGTGTTCCAGGTCTTCATCTTCGGATACACCGCCTACATCGCCTTCACGAACTACGGCACCGGCCATATCGGCACGCAGGAGCAGGCCGTGGAGGCCGCGCTCATCCAGGGAGAGCGGCGTGTCGACGACTCGCCGGACTACCCTCTTTCGGTCGTCGAGCGCGACGGCGAGCTCGGCTTCGCGATCGTCGATGAGGACGGTGAGGTGCGGGTGGGTTCCGCCACGCAGCCGCTCGCTGCGGCATCCGGCGCCGAGATCGGCTCGACCGGCGCGCCCAGCGACGTGCCGGGATGGACCGTCCTCCCCCGGGCCAGCGTGCTCACCGACAAGGCTCTCGGCGAGCAGATCACGCAGTTGCGCGTGCCCGTCTCCGACGACCCCAACGACGGTTCCATCCGTACCCGCGAAGGCTCGACGGGCGCGGTGTACGAGCCCACTCTGGTGTGGGATGCCGGTGCGCAGACCATCACCGACACGACAACGGGCACCGTCTACACCGCCACCGAGCGCGGCACCTTCGTCGCGGAAGACGGTTCAGCGCTGCCGACGGGCTGGGCCGTGAACGTCGGCTTCGCGAACTTCCTGACGCTGTTCACCGACTCGTCTCTCGCCGGCACCCTGCTGAGCGTGACGGGGTGGACCTTCTCCTTCGCGATCCTCTCGGTCGTGCTGAGCTTCGCCGTCGGCCTGGGACTCGCGATCGTCTACAACGATCCCCGGGTGAAGGGGCGCAGGGTGCTCCGCGCGCTGTTCATCCTGCCCTACGCCTTCCCCGCCTTCATGGCCGCGCTGCTGTTCCGCGGCATGTTCAACGCCGAGTTCGGCGTCATCAACGACCTGCTCTTCTTCGGCGCGCACGTGAACTGGCTCGGGGACCCGTGGCTGACCCGTGCCGCCGTGATCTTCGTCAACGTGTGGCTGAGCTACCCGTACTGGTTCCTCGTGTGCACCGGCGCCCTGCAGTCGCTGCCGGGGGAGACGCTCGAGGCCGCCGAGATCGACGGGGCGAACAAGTGGCAGCGGTTCCGCTCGATCTCGTTGCCGCTGCTGCTCGTGTCGACCGCTCCGCTGCTGATCTCCTCCTTCGCGGTGGCGTTCAACAACTTCACCGTGATCTACACGTTCAACAACGGCGGCCCCGCGATCCAGGGCGCGCCCTACGCGCTGGGGTCCACCGACATCCTCGTCTCGGCGATCTACGACGTCTCAGGCGTCTCGGGCGGCGCCTCGGACTACGGACTCGCCAGCGCCCTGTCGATCATCGCCTTCATCGTCGTCGGAGTCATCTCGGCGTTGAGCTTCCGCCAGACCCGCAGACTCGAGGAGTACCAGTGATGAGTGAGACCAGAGCTGTCGTGACGGCATCCGCTTCTTCGCCGTCTCGATCAGGCGCCCGCCGTCGCCGCTGGTGGGCGGATGTCGGCTGGAAGTACGTCCTCGCGGTCGGGGTGCTGTTCTTCGCCGCCTTCCCGCTCGTGTACGTCCTGTCGGCGTCGCTGAACCCGAACGGCACCCTCGCGGCGTCGAACACGATCTTCGCCGTGATCGACCCCGCGAACTACATCGCCCTCGGTGAATCGCGCTACTGGGTGTGGTTCGGCAACACGCTGCTGATCGGCGGTGTCACCGCGATCGGCTCGGTGCTCATGGGCGCCTGCGGCGCCTACGCGTTCTCGCGTTTCCGCTTCACCGGTCGTCGTGCAAGCCTGACGACCCTGCTCGTGCTGCAGATGTTCCCGCAGGCGCTCGCGTTCATCGCGATCTTCCTCATGCTGCAGACGATCGGCGAGGTGGTGCCCGTGCTCGGCATCAACTCGAAGATCGCGCTGATCTGCGTGTACCTGGGCGGCGCGCTGGGTGCGAACACCTTCCTCATGTACGGCTTCTTCAACACGATCCCGGTCGAGATCGACGAGTCGGCCAAGATCGACGGAGCCACCCACGCGCAGATCTTCTGGCGGCTGATCATGCCGCTCGTGGTGCCGATCCTCGCGGTCGTCGCGCTGCTGTCGTTCCTCGCCGCCTTCGGCGACTTCATCCTCTCGAAGATCATCCTCACCAGCGAGGACAACTGGACGCTCGCCGTCGGCATGTACCAGTGGGTCTCGAACCAGCTCGCCTCACGGTGGGGGCTGTTCGCCGCAGGGGTCGTCGTCGCCGCCGTCCCCGTGCTCGCCCTCTTCTTCTCGCTGCAGAAGTACATCGTCGGCGGACTCACCCAGGGCTCCGTCAAGGGCTGAGCCGCCCGCTCTCCACACACCCGAAAGGCCGTCATGCACCGTCGCACACGTCCCCTCCGTTCAGCTGCCGTTGCGGTCGCCGTCTCCCTCGCCGTGATCGGCATCGCTCCGGCATCCGCTCTTGCCGCACCGTCCGGCGCCGTCTCGGCCACGATCACGGTTCCGCGCGTCGAGAACCTGCCCGACGACTTCATCGGGGGCGTCGACGTGTCCTCGGTGCTCTCGCTCGAGGATTCCGGCGTCGTCTTCCGCCACGCCGACGGCACCCCTGGCGACCTCTTCGCGATCCTCGCCGAATCGGGGGTGACCGATGTGCGCGTGCGCGTCTGGAACGACCCCTTCGACGCGAACGGCGACGGCTACGGCGGCGGCGACGTCGACGTGGACCGCGCGATCGAGATCGCGGAGAGGGCGACGGATGCCGGGCTCGGCGTGCTCGTCGACTTCCAGTACTCCGACTTCTGGGCCGACCCCGCCAAGCAGAAGGCGCCCAAGGCCTGGGCGGGGTTCACTGCGGACGAGACGGCGGACGCGGTCGGCGCGTTCACGCGTGACGCGGTGCGCCGCCTCGTCGCGGCCGGTGTCGACCTGAAGATGGTGCAGGTCGGCAACGAGACGAACAACGGCGTCGCCGGTGTCACCGGCTGGGACGACATGGCGAAGGTGTTCTCCGCCGGCGCGGCCGCCGTGCGCGCCGAGTCGCCGGACACCCTGGTGGCTCTGCACTTCACGAACCCGGAGCGCGCCGGCAACTACGCGAACATCGCGGCCCAGCTCGACAGCCACGGCGTCGACTACGACGTGTTCGCCTCGTCGTACTACCCCTTCTGGCACGGCACGACGGCGAACCTCACCTCGGTGCTGTCGCAGATTGCCGACACCTACGGCAAGAAGGTCATGGTCGCCGAGACCTCGTGGGCGTACACGCTGGAGGACGGCGACGGCCACGGCAATGTGATCGACCTGCCGTCGGAGGCGACGCAGTACCCGGTCAGCGTGCAGGGGCAGGCGAACGCCGTGCGCGCGGTCGTGCAGGCCGTGGCGGACGTGGGCGAGGCCGGCATCGGCGTCTTCTACTGGGAGCCGGCCTGGCTGCCCGTGGGCTCGCCCGATCAGCTCGCCGAGAACAAGCTGCTGTGGGAGCGCGACGGCTCGGGCTGGGCGTCGAGCTTCGCGGGCGAGTACGACCCCGACGACGCAGGGCAGTGGTACGGCGGATCGGCCTGGGACAACCAGGCCCTGTTCTCCTTCGACGGCACCGCTTCCGACGCGCTGAACATCTTCTCCTATGTGCGCACAGGGGCGATCGCCCCGCGCGAGGTCGAGGCCGTGCAGCCGGCGACCCTGGCCGTCACTGAGGGCGACGCCGTCGTGCTGCCCGCCGAGGTCACCGTGACCTACACCGACGGCACGAGCGAGCAGCAGGCCGTGACCTGGTCGGATGCCGCGCAGTACATCGAGTCTGCGGGCGCGTACACGGTGGCCGGCACCACGAGCGCGGGGCTCGCAGCATCCGCCACCGTCACCGTCTCGACACGCAACCTGCTTCGCAACCCCGGTTTCGAGGAGGAGGACACGAGCATGTGGGTGGCCAACGGATCGGCGCTGGGGCTGCGCGCCTGGGACGACCCGCACAGCGGCACGCACTCGGCGCACTTCTATTCCGACGCGGACTTCTCGTTCACCCTGTCGCAGACGGTCACCGGTGTGCCTGCGGGTTCGTACATCGCCCGTGGCGTGCTGCAGGGCGACGGCGAGGGCGCATCGGGCTCGGTGACCCTTGAGCTGTCGGGCGCAGCGCCGGTCGCGTTCGGGTTGGACGGCTGGCGGGCGTGGTCGACGCCGGCGACCGCCCCGGTCGAGGTCGGCGACGACGGCACGCTCACCGTCACCGTCACGGGGTCGCTTCCCGCTGGAGCCTGGGGCACGCTCGACGACTTCGAGCTCGTGCGGGTGGCGGATGCCGGAGCCGACACGACCGAGCTGCGAACGCGACGGGACGCCGCGGCGGCGATCGATGCCTCCGGTTACGTCGAGGGCACAGCCGATGCGCTCGCACCGGCGATCGCGCGGGCCGACATCGTCCTCGCCGCCGACAGCCCGAGCACCGCAGCCGTCGCCGGGGCGCTCGCGCAACTGGAGGAGGCGCTCGATGCGCTCGTACCGCACGACGCAGCCACGGCTGCGCCTGCGCGCGGTGTCCTCTCGCACGACAACGGCCACGACACGGGACTGCTCGACGGCGACTACACCGTCACCCTGAACCTGTGGTGGGGGCAGAACGCCACGAAGCTCCGGGTGTTCGAGAACGGCGAGCTCATCGCCTCGGTTCCGCTGGCGTTCGCGGGCACGGCGGCGCAGAGCACACGCATCCCGATCAGCGCAAGGGAGAACGGCACGTACGTCTACACGGGCGAGCTGGTCAACTCCCACGGAGCGACAGCGGTGCAGCCGGTGACGGTCGTGGTGAAGGATGCGGCCCCAGGGGTGCCCGTTCTCTCCGCAGACAATTACGACGGCGACGGGTCGTACACACTGACCGCGAACCTGTGGTGGGGGATGAACGCGACCGGCTACCGGCTGTTCGAAGACGGCGTTCTGCTGCGCGCGGGCGAGCTGGCTGCGGCGACTCCCGGTGCGCAGCGGGTGACGGTGCCGGTGACGGGCCGTGCCGTCGGCGCGCACACGTATCGCATCGAGTTCTCGAACGCCGCCGGGGTCACCTCGAGTGCGCCCCTCACGGTGGTCGTGCGCCGCTGACCTGAGGGACTTCGCGTCGGCGCGGTGGGGTTATTCTCAGATGCGGAGGGCGATTGCCATTTTCGCGACGAGGTTCGCGACGTCGTGGTGTTGCACGCGGATCTGCATGGGTCAGCGTTTTTCCGACTGCTCGACGCTGAGGTCGATCTCGCGTAGCTGGTAGGGCTGGGAGACG
>NZ_JASGCY010000041.1:0-31205 GCF_047607465.1 Microbacterium sp.
AGTGTCCTGTCGACTGCATCTACGAGGGTGAGCGGTCGTTGTACATCCACCCCGACGAGTGCGTGGACTGCGGAGCGTGCGAGCCCGCCTGCCCGGTCGAGGCGATCTACTACGAGGACGATCTGCCAGAGGAATGGCAGGACTACTACAAGGCGAACGTGGAGTTCTTCGACGAGATCGGCTCTCCCGGAGGAGCGGCGAAGACCGGCGTCATCGCCCACGACCACCCCATCATCGCCGCGCTCCCGCCACAGGGCGAGTGAGCGGTGAGCGTCCGCGACCTCGCCGACTACCCCTGGGATGCGGTGATCCCTTACCGTGAGCGCGCCGCGCAGCATCCGCAGGGCCTGGTCGATCTCTCCGTCGGCTCTCCGGTCGATCCGACCCCCGAGGTCGTGCGCCGCGCCCTCGCAGAGGCGACGGACGCGCACGCCTATCCTCAGACGGTCGGGACCCCGGCGCTGCGCGAGGCGATCGTCGACTGGTACGAGCGGCGTCGTGGCGTCTCCGGTCTGAGCGTCGACGACGTGCTGCCCACGATCGGTTCGAAGGAGCTCGTCGCGCTGCTGCCGACCCTGCTCGGCCTCGGCGGCGGCGACATCGTCGTGCACCCCTGCGTGGCCTATCCGACCTACGAGGTGGGCGCCCGCGTGGCGGGAGCGGCCCCGGTCGCCCTCGATGACCCTGCGCAGTGGCCGGAGGGCGCGAAGCTCATCTGGATCAACACGCCAGGCAACCCCGACGGGCGCACGTGGAGGATCGAGGAGCTGCGCGCGGCCGTCGAGCGGGCGCGCGAGCTCGGTGCCGTCCTCGCGAGCGACGAGTGCTACGCCGAGCTCGGTTGGGAGGGGCAGTGGGCGAGCGCTCCGGTGCCCTCGGTGCTCGATCCCCGGGTGACCGGCGGTTCGCGCGCCGGTCTGCTGAGCGTCTACTCGTTGAGCAAGCAGTCGAATCTCGCCGGCTACCGCGCGGCCTTCGTGGCCGGATGCGCGAAGATCGTCGGCGAGCTGCTCACCGCGCGCAAGCATCTCGGGCTGATGCCTCCGGCGCCCGTGCAGCACGCGATGGCCGTGGCCCTCGGCGACGACGAGCACGTGCGCGCGCAGAAGGAGCTCTACCGTGAGCGCCGCGATCTGCTCAAGCCCGCCCTGCAGGCCGCCGGATTCCGCATCGACGGGTCCGAAGCGGGGCTGTACCTGTGGGCCACGGAAGGGCGCGACGCGTGGGAGAGCATGGGCCGGCTCGCCGGGCTCGGCATCCTCGCCGGCCCCGGGCCGTTCTACGGGGCCCACTCCGCCGATCACGTGCGGCTGGCGTTGACGGCTCCGATGGAGCGCATCGCCGAGGCGGCGCGGCGGCTCTCCACGGTTGGACTGTAGTTTCCCTCAGCGGGAGCGGCGCTTCTCTTGGCGGATGTCACAGTGGGTCTGGGTGCCTACTAGGCTGTAAAGGCGATTCGGTCGTGTGACGCGACCAGGCGTTCAGCGCCGCATGATCGCCACTTCGGCTTGATCGACACTCTTGAGGAGGCCCGCGTGAGCGCAGGGGCAGAGCAGCAGGCTTCGGCGAAGCTGACGATCGGTGACAAGACGGCGGAGTTCCCCGTCGTCACGGGAACAGCCGGAGTCGACAGCATCGACTTCTCCACGCTGACGAGGCAGACCGGCTACACCGCTCTCGACTACGGCTTCGTCAACACGGCGTCGACGAAATCGTCGATCACGTTCATCGACGGCGATCAGGGGATCCTCCGCTATCGCGGATATCCGATCGAGCAGCTGGCCGGCACCACCAGTTACCTCGAGGTCGCCTGGCTGCTCATCTACGGCGAGCTGCCGACGGCTTCCGAGCTCGCGGAGTTCGACGAGAAGATCCGCCGCCACACGCTGCTGCACGAGGACCTCAAGCACTTCTTCTCCGCACTCCCGCACACCGCGCATCCGATGTCGGTGCTCTCCTCGGCGGTCGCCGCACTGTCGACCTATTACGAGGGCCAGACCGACCCGCACAACCCCGAGCACGTCGAGCTCAACACGATCCGCATGCTCGCGAAGCTCCCGGTGATCGCCGCCTATGCGCACAAGAAGGCGCTCGGACAGGCGTTCCTCTACCCCGACAACTCGCTGAGCTTCGTCGACAACTTCCTCAAGCTCAACTTCGGCGTCCACTCCGAGCCCTATGAGATCAACCCGGTGATGTCGAAGGCCCTCGAGCTGCTGCTGATCCTGCACGAGGACCACGAGCAGAACGCCTCCACCTCGACGGTGCGTCTGGTGGGATCCACCGGCGCGAACCAGTTCGCGTCGATCTCGGCCGGCATCCAGGCGCTGTCGGGGCCGCTGCACGGCGGGGCGAACGAGGCCGTGCTCACGATGCTCGCGCAGATCCGCGACTCCGGTCAGAGCGTGTCCCGCTTCGTCGAGCGCGTGAAGAACAAGGAAGACGGCGTGAAGCTCATGGGCTTCGGGCACCGCGTCTACAAGAACTACGACCCGCGCGCGAAGCTCGTCAAGGCCGCCGCCGACGAGGTGCTGACCTCGCTCGGCGTCTCCGATCCGCTGCTCGACCTCGCCAAGGAGCTCGAGGAGCTCGCCCTCGCCGACGACTATTTCCGTGAGCGTCGGCTCTACCCGAACGTCGACTTCTACACCGGCGTGATCTACAAGGCGATGGGCTTTCCCACGCGCATGTTCACGGTGCTGTTCGCGATCGGGCGCCTTCCCGGCTGGCTCGCCCAATGGCGCGAGCTCAACCTCGACCCGCAGACGAAGATCGGCCGACCCCAGCAGCTCTACACAGGCTCGCCGGAGCGCCCGTTCATCCGCCCCTGAGGCGGAGGCGAGAAGAGCGGATGCCGGTCGGCATCCGCTCTTCTGCGTTCTTGCGGGGTTCCTGTTGTGGTCTGGGTTCCTGCCGTGGTCTGGGTTCCTGTCGCGCTCTTGGTTCCTGTTGTGCTCTGGGTTCCTGCCGCGGTCTGGGTTCCTGTCGCGCTCTGGGTTCCTGTTGCGCTCTGGGTTCCTGTAGTTCTCTAGGTCCCTGTTGTTCTTGGGGAACCTGTTGTGGTCGGGGTTCCCGTTGCGGTGTGGCTTTCTGCCGTGGTCACGCGGACCCCTCGCGCTGTCGTTTTCTCCACGCGCTGTCGTTCTTCTCGTCGCGCTGTCGTTCTCCGCTCGCGCTGCTCGAATAACAACAGCGCATGCGAAGAACAGCCGCGCGACGCGAGGATGAGCCGCGCGACGCGAGGATGAGCCGCGCGACGCGAGGATGAGCCGCGCGACGCGAGGATGAGCCGCGCGACGCGAGGATCAGTAGCGCGAGGCGAGGATCAGTAGCGCGAGGATGACCGGGGTGCGTCAGGAACAGTAGCGCGACGTCAGGAACAGCAGCGCGACGTCAGGAACAGCAGCGCGACGTCAGCTCAGCGGGCGCGCGAGGGACGACCGCCCTGACCACGGTTCTGGCGCTGATCGCCGGTCGAGGATCCGGATCCGCTCTGTCCGCCCGATGCGGACCGGCGCCGGCGGCGGCGTGCAGGCGGGTTCGCGGAACCGGCCTTCTCCCCTCCGGCGGGGCGCTGCCTTGGCGCGCCCTGGCGCTGCACCGGCTGCGGCGGAACCGGGCGCACGTGCGGAGCACGCTCGGGAACGAGCTCGGCGACGGCATCCGTCGTGAGGTCCTCGAGAGTGACGGCGATCTGCGCCTTGCGCAGCAGATCCTTCACGTCGCGGCGCTGGTCGGGCAGCACGACGGTGACCACAGTGCCTGCGGCGCCGGCGCGGGCGGTGCGTCCCGAGCGGTGCAGGTAGGCCTTGTGCTCCACGGGCGGGTCCACGTGCACGACGAGCTCGACCTCGTCGACGTGCACGCCGCGCGCGGCGACATCGGTCGCGACGAGCACACGCACGCCGCCGTCGGCGGGATCGGAGGAGAACGCGCCGAGGTTGCGCTCGCGGGCGTTCTGCGAGAGGTTGCCGTGCAGGTCGACGGCGGGGATGCCGGAGGCGGTGAGCTGCTTGGCGAGCTTCTTCGCCTGGTGCTTGGTGCGGGTGAAGAGGATCCGGCGCCCGGTGCCAGAGGCGAGGTCGCGCACGAGGACGGTCTTGTTCTCGGCGGAGTCGACGACGAGTACGCGGTGGGTCATCTCGCCGACCGGCACGCTCGCCTCGTCGACCTCGTGGCTCACCGGGTTCACCAGGAAGCGCTTCGCGAGGGTGTCGATGCCGCGGTCGAGCGTGGCGCTGAAGAGGAGGCGCTGACCGCCCGCGGGCGTCGCCTGCAGGATGCGGGTCACCCCGGGGAGGAAGCCGAGATCGGCCATGTGGTCGGCCTCGTCGAGCACGGTCACCTCGACCGCGCTCAGGCGCACGATCTGCTGCTTCATGAGGTCTTCGAGGCGCCCGGGGCACGCGACGACGATGTCGACGCCGCCCGCCAGGGCGCGCTCCTGCGGACGCTGGCTGACGCCGCCGAAGACGGTGGTCACCTTCAGTCCGAGTGCCTCGGCCAGAGGGGTCACGGTCGCCGCGATCTGCGTGGCGAGCTCGCGAGTGGGCGCGAGGACGAGTCCGCGCGGCAGACCAGCGCGGCGCGTGCGGCCGGAGGCGGCGAGGCGCGCGACGAGCGGAAGCGCGAAGGCGATGGTCTTGCCGCTGCCGGTGCGGCCGCGGCCGAGGAGGTCGCGACCGGCGAGGGAGTCGGGAAGCGTGTCGCGCTGGATGGCGAAAGCCTCGGTCTTGCCGGAGGCGGAGAGGACGGATGCGAGTTCGGCGGGCACGCCGAGTTCGAGAAAAGTAGGCATAGCAGAGTGCTCCATCGGTGCGCGATCAGGGTTGAGGTGGGCGACGGCGGAGAGACCGCATCGGTTCGCCGTTCGAAAGGCCAGACGGATGCTGGTGGTGGGGGCGCTCGGCCCGCGTTCGGTCCTCAGAGACCCCGTGACGACGACGATGTTGCTCGACTGGCGGTACAAGCAACCTCCCCATCCTATCAGGTGGGAGGTCGTGGCGCCCGCTCAGGCGTGCAGCGCCTCGTTCAGCGTCACGCCGACGCCAGCGCGGCGGACGGCCTCGACGGCGCCGCTGAGCGAGTTGCGCCGGAACAGGATGCCGTTGTGGCCCGAGAGCTCGGCGCCCTTGACCGTCTGCTTCCGCCCGTCCGCCGTGACAGGACTGTCGGCCAGCACGATTTTCGTGCCGGCCGTCACGTAGAGGCCGGCTTCGACGACGCAGTCGTCGCCGAGCGAGATGCCGACGCCGGCGTTCGCACCGAGCAGCGTGCGCGAACCGATCGACACCCGGTGCTGCCCGCCGCCCGAGAGCGTGCCCATGATCGAGGCGCCCCCGCCGATGTCGCTGCCGTCGCCGACGACGACCCCCTGCGAGATGCGGCCCTCCACCATCGAGGCGCCGAGTGTGCCGGCGTTGAAGTTCACGAAGCCCTCGTGCATCACTGTGGTGCCGGGGGAGAGGTGCGCGCCCAGGCGCACGCGTGAGGCGTCGGCGATGCGCACACCCGCGGGCTGGACGTAGTCGGTCAGACGAGGGAACTTGTCGAGCCCCTGCACCTGGATGCCCGCACGCTGCAGCAGCGGGCGCAGCCGGTTCGCGTCGTCGGGGTGCACGGGGCCGGCGTTCGTCCACGCGACGTTCGGGAGGTGCCCGAAGATGCCGTCGAAGTTCAGTCCGTTCGGACGGACGACGAGGTGCGAGAGGGCGTGCAGGCGCAGATAGGCGTCAGCGGTCGAGGCGGGGGCCTCGTCGAGGTCGATCACGAGATGCGCGATCTCGACGGTCACGTTGCGGCGCTCATCGGGGCCGACGAGCGGCTCGAGCGCTGTCCGGGCAGCCTCCACCGCCGCAGCATCCGGGGTTCCCACGCCCACCTCGGGGAACCAGGCGTCCAGCACGGTGCCGTTGCCGGCGATGGTCGAGAGTCCGGTACCCCATACGGTGCGCGTGTCAGCCATGCCATCCACGCTAGCGCGCCGGTGCCGGCGAGCAGGCGAATGTGTCGTGCTGGGTAGGCTGGATGCATGGTGCTCGATCTGACCTCGTCCTCCGTCGACCTCACCCGCGCGATCTGCGACATTCCGAGCGTCTCCGGCGATGAGAAGACGCTCGCCGACCAGATCGAGCAGGCGATCTCGGCCTTCTCGCATCTCGAGGTGATCCGTCACGGCAACACGATCGTCGCCCGCACGAATCTCGGCCGTGCGCAGCGCGTGGCGATCGCCGGGCACATCGACACCGTCCCGATCAACGACAATCTGCCGACGAAGATCATCGAGATCGACGGCGAGGCCCACCTCTGGGGCCGGGGCACCGTCGACATGAAGGCGGGCACCGCCGTGCAGCTGGGGCTCGCCGCGGAGCTGACCGACCCCGCGATCGACATCACCTGGATGTGGTACGACAACGAAGAGGTCGAGGCTTCGAAGAACGGCCTCGCGCTGCTCGCCGCTGCCCGTCCCGACCTGTTCGTCGCCGATTTCGCCATCCTCGGCGAACCTTCCGACGGCGAGGTGGAGGGCGGATGCAACGGCACGATGCGCGCGATCGTGCGCACCCGCGGCGTGCGTGCGCACTCCGCGCGCGCCTGGATCGGCGAGAACGCGATCCATCGTGCGGCGCCGATCCTGACCAGGCTCGCCGAGCACCGCACCGGAGAGGTCGAGGTGGAGGGGCTGCTGTACCGCGAGAGCCTCAGCGCGGTGCGGATCACCGGAGGCGTCGCGGGCAATGTCATCCCCGACTACTGCGAGGTCGAGGTGAACTACCGGTTCGCGCCGAGCAAGACCGCGGCCGACGCCGAGGCGTACCTGCGCACCCTGCTGGATCGCTTCGAACTCGAGATCACGGATGCCGCGGAGGGCGCCCGCCCCGGGCTCGACGCCCCCATCGCCCGGCAGTTCGTCGAGGCGGTCGGCGCCAGTCCCCGCCCGAAGTACGGCTGGACGGACGTCGCACGGTTCTCGGCGCTCGGCATCCCCGCCGTCAACTACGGGCCGGGCGATCCGCACCTCGCTCACCACGACGAGGAGCGGGTGCCGCTCGCGCAGATCGACGCCGTCGAGAACGGCCTGCGCGCATGGCTCAGCTCGCGTTGAGGGCCCTGCGCGGCTGGGCGAGGACGCCGCACGCGACCCGCATCGCCGTCATCTACCTGGGCGCGCGCGTCGTCACCACCGTCTTCCTCCTCATCGCCGCGTCGCAATCGACGTCCCTCTCCCGCTTCGGAGCCCAGCCAGGGCTCGGCGCCTTCGTGCTCGGGTGGGACGCGCAGTGGTACTGGTCGGTGGCCGTGTACGGTTACCCGACGACGCTCCCGCTCACGGACGGCGGAGAGGTCGCCGAGAACACCTGGGCGTTCATGCCGCTGTACGCATATGCGTCCGAGATCCTCGGCGCGCTCTTCGGTTCCTGGGCATCCGGCGCGCTGATCATCTCGCTCGTCTCGGGATATCTCGCCTGCCTCGTCCTGCATCGCCTGCTGCGGCGTCGGTTGGGGTGCTCCGCCGCGACCTGGGCGGTGATCCTGTTCGCCTCGAGTCCGCTGGCGGCGATGTTCCAGGTGGCCTACGCGGAGTCGCTCTTCCTGATGCTGCTGTTCCTCGCCCTCGAGACCGTGGCGACGCGGCGCTACGCCTGGCTGTACGCACTCATTCCGCTCCTGGCATTCACGCGCCCTGGCGTGCTCGCGTTCGCGCTCTTCCTGGGGTTGCACGGCATCGTGCGCCTCGTCCGCCGTCGCGAGGAACCCCTCCTCACGAGCCACGTCGTGCACATCATCGCTGCCGGAGCGCTGGCGACGCTCTGCGGATTCTCGTGGCAGGCGATCGCGGCCATGGCGACGGGGGATCCTGGCGCGTACCTCGCCACGGAGCTCGCCTGGCGGCGGCACTGGGTCGCCGGGGGCGTCGACGCGTTCGTGCCCTTCGAAGGTTGGGTGCAGGCGGCGCAGTTCTGGTTCGCGCAGTGGGGGATGCCGGCGGACTGGGGCGTGGCGGCGCTGGTGCTGCTCGTGGTCGGTGCCGCGGCGGTGCTGGTCCGGGCGAAGCCCGTCCGCGCGCTGGGTGCGGACATCCGTCTGTGGAGCGCGAGCTATTTGCTGTACCTGCTCGCGGTGTTCTTCCCGCAGTCGAGCACGTTCCGGCTGCTGCTCCCGCTGAGTCCGCTGTGGGGTGCGTTCGCCGTGCCGCGGTCGCGGTGGTGGAGGCTCGGCGTGCTGGGGGCGTGCCTGGTCGGCCAGGCGGTGTGGATCCACGCCGTGTACGCGCTCGGCAACACGTTCTGGCAGGTGCCCTGAATGTTAAGGATTGACGCATTTCGCACCATGCGATCTCCGGGCATCAGCCGCAGCAGATAAACTGGTGCTATACCACCGAGCAAAAGGAGCCACGATGGCAGCGATGAAGCCGAGGACCGGAGACGGACCCATGGAGGCCGTGAAAGAAGGACGACTCATCATCGTGCGAGTCCCGCTCGAAGGCGGAGGACGCCTCGTTGTCTCCGTGAACGACGCTGAGGCGAAGGAGCTCCACGACGTGCTCGCCGCCGTCGTGACCGCCGCCTGACGCCCAGAACTCCCAGAGGGAGGGCGGTGGATCCCGGATCCGCCGCCCTCCCTCTGCGTTCGCCTGACCACGCGTCGTGCGCCTCGCGAACCGTCGCAAACGGCGGGTGAGGGGCGTGTCGACCCACCATTCGTGACGGCTCGGCGCACGTTGTGGATAACTCGCGCGAACGGATGCGCCTCCCGGCCATGATCGGAGGATGACCAGGCCAGAGGATCTCCCCGCGTATCTGGCAGACTCGGCGTTCACGACGCGCACCGGTGCACGCGCAGGGCTGTCGCGCAGCCGATTGCGCGCGGCTGACCTCACGAGACCGCATCACGGCGTACGGGCGGTGGGCCTCGATCTCTCCGACTACGTCGATCGTTGCCGGGCCGCCGCGGTCGCTGCGGGGGAGCGCGCAGCGGTGAGCCACGTCTCGGCTCTGGTGCTCTGGGGCGCGCCGGTGCCGTCCGGCGTCGTCGGCGAGCACGCCGCGATCCATGTCACGACCGCGAGCGGGCGCATCCGGCGTCCGGGGATCGTGGGGCACGAGGGCGCGGAGCCGTCGCAGTTCGTGCAGGCGCCGATGGGGGTGCGCGCGATCGCGCCGGCGGTGGCGTGGTGCCAGTATGCGGCCGACGCGGACTTCGTCAGCCTGGTGGCGATCGGCGATTTCCTCGTCACGGGACGGCGTCGCGGACGACGCCGCGAGCGCGCGATCTGCACCATCGAAGAGCTTCGGCAGGCGGTGGCGGATCACGGTGCGAGACGCGGAGCACGGATGCTCGCACGCGCGCTGTCCGCGATCCGTGAAGGAGTCGATTCGCGACAGGAGACGGAACTGCGTCTACTGCTCGTCGATGCCGGACTCCCCGAGCCGGCGATCGGAGTGCGGGTGGCGACGCATCTCGGGGAGCTCGTGCCTGACCTCGCCTACCCCGGGGCGCGGGTGATCCTCGAATACGAGGGAGATCATCATCGGACAGACCGCAGGCAGTGGCGGTCGGACTTCGAGCGGGTCCGGGCGTTCCAGCGCGCTGGCTGGATCGTCATCCGCGTGAACGCCGATGACCTCGCCGACGCCAGAAGGCGCGCGAGCCTCGTCGCCCAGGTCCGCGATCTGCTCGCGCGTTCCTGAGCCGCCGCCACCCCGGTCCGTGGTCCCGCTCGCGCTCCGCGTACCTCGCGAGGCGTCGGGAATGGTGGGTGTGGGGGCTGCGGACCCTGCGTTTGTGACGGTTCGGAGGAGCGTCGCGGCTCGGGGAGTGGTGCGGGGCGGGGAGTGGGGTGTGGCGGGTCGGGGTGAGCCGTCGGGAATGGTGGGTGTGGAGACCGCGAACCCTGCGTTTGCGACGGCTCGAGGGGAGGGGGGAAGGCGGGGACCGGGGGCGGGGTTCGGAGGGAGTGGCGCGTGGCCGGGGGCCGCGGAGAGCGGAACCGGGGGCGTCAGTCGGTCTCGACGGCGACGAGCTGGAGCAGGCCCTCGCCGGAGGCGGAGAGCGTGGCCAGCACCGCCGGGGAATCCTGGGTCTCCTGCACCAGAGAGCGGTAGGCCGATGTCACCTCGTCGCGCTGCACGGGATCGGCGACGCGACCGCCGGCGAGAATCCGGGGGACGAGCACCATCCCGCCCGTGCGCACGAGGCGCAGGCCGTGCTCGACGTACTCGATGACGTTCTCGGGATCGGCGTCGACGAGCACGATGTCGTAGGAGGCCTCGTTCATCCGCGGCAGCACGTCGGCCGCGCGCCCCGTGATGAAACGGGCCTTCGTGGCGGGGATGCGCGCCTCGGCGAAGGCCTGGCGGGCGGCGGCCAGATGCTCGGGCTCGTTGTCGATCGAGGTGAGCACCGCCTGCGGCGCTCCGCGGAGGAGCCACAGGCCGGAGACTCCGGCTCCGGTGCCGATCTCGACGATCGAGCGGGCCGCCGTGGCTGCGGCGAGAACGGCGAGCTGCGATCCGAGAGCGGTGCTGACGGGCGCGGCGCCGAGCTCGATCGCGTGCGCACGAGCGCGGGCGATCGATGCCGGCTCCACGATGGACTCGCGGATGAATCGCGCGTTCGCGTCGTGCTCGCTCATGACCCTGATTCTCCCACTCGGATGTGTTTCTTCTCAGCGTATGGTCTCGGTGCGCGGCAGGAGGCGAGGCGCGGCGGTAGCCTGGACAGATGCAACTCGGGATCTCGTTCGAGAAGATTCTGCTGATCGGTCTGATCGCGGTGCTCATCATCGGGCCCGAACGGCTGCCGAGATACGCGGAGGGGTTCGCCAAGCTCGTCCGCCGGGGAGGCGAGCTGCTACGGGACACGAAGTCGCGAGTGCGCGAGGAGATGGGTTCCGAGATCGATGACGTCGACTGGCGCAAGCTCGATCCGCGGCAATACGACCCGCGTCGCATCATCCGCGACGCCCTCTTCGACGATGCACCCGCATCGGAACCCGCCAAGGAGCAGGCCATCGCCGAGCCTCCGTCCGCAGCCACCGCGGTGCGCCCGCCGCGCGAGCGGCACGAGTTCTCCCGCTCCAGCCCGCCGCCGTACGACTCCGAGGCGACATGATCCCGGCGCCCTCGGCACCGGGATCGATCGGACGCCGACGTCTTCCGATCAGCCGATCTTCGCGCGCAGCTCGCCGATCTGCTCGTCGGTAAACAGCGCGCGCGGAACGGCGGACACCGCGGCCATGCCGCGCAACTTCAGCAGGAGGGCGGCGCGACCGGCGCTGATGCGCCGGAACTCGTCATACGGCATCGTCGAGATCCGCTTTCCCGACCCGACGGTCAGCGCGTGCGGGTCGGTCTCGGCACAGACGACCGTCCCGGGAGGCATGGCGTGGCGCACGGCGTTGCGGGCACCGGAGATGCTCGCCAGCACGGCGAAGCCGGCGAGGGCGACGACGAGCACCGGCATGAGCGGGGCCAGGGTGCCGGCATCCGATCCCCGAGCGGTCGCGTTCACGATCGCCGTCGCGAGCGCTGCGACCAGCAGCACCCACATCCCGAGTGCCAGCGGACGGGTCAGCGAGTAGGTCGCGGCGTCGCGCGCCATGCGCCGCAGCAGCGCTTCGTCCATCGTCACAGAAGAGGACATATCAGCTCACCCTCACCGGCAGGGGCCGACCGGAGAGGCTGCGACGGCGCGTGCCCAGTGTGCGCGCGAGGTCGTCGATGGCGATCGCCGCGGCATCCGTCGGCTCGCTGATGACGACCGGGACGCCGGCATCGCCGCCTGCCCGAAGCGCCGGGCTCAGCGGGATCGATGCCAGCAGCGGCACCTGCTCGCCGGCGGAGAGCGCGTCGGCGACCGCCTGGCCCCCACCCGATCCGAACAGGTCGACGACGGTGCCGTCGGGGAGGGCGAAGGCGGCCATGTTCTCCACGACCCCGATCACCTTCTGCCCGGTCTGCCTGGCCACCAGCCCGCTGCGGATCGCGACATCGGATGCCGCCGCCTGCGGAGTCGTGACGACGAGCACCTCGGCGTGCGGGAGGATCTGGCCGATCGAGATGGCGATGTCCCCGGTGCCCGGCGGCATGTCGATGAGCAGGACGTCGAGGTCGCCGAAGAAGACGTCGGTGAGGAACTGCTGCACGGTGCGGTGCAGCATCGGCCCCCGCCACGCCACGACGGCCTCGCCGTCGCGGAGGAACATGCCGATCGAGATCGTCTTCACGCCGTGCGCGACCGGGGGCAGCATGAGGTCGTCGATGCGCGTGGGCTGCGTGCCCGCCGGGATGCCGAGGAGGCCGGGGATCGAGAAGCCGTGCACGTCGGCGTCGACGAGGCCGACCGCGAGGCCGCGCCCCGCGAGGGCGACGGCCAGATTCGCCGTGACCGTCGACTTGCCGACGCCCCCCTTGCCGCTGGAGATGAGGATCACGCGCGTCAGCGAGTCGGGCCCGAACGGCATCTGTCGGGCGGGTCGCCCGTCGCGCAGCCTCTCGGTGAGCGCCGCGCGCTCGGCGGGCGTCATCACACCCACCTGCACCTCGACCTCGTCGACGCCGGGGACGGATGCCGCGGCCGCCCGCACGTCGGACTCGATGCGCGCCGCCGCCGGGCAGCCGACGATGGTCAATGCGATCGACACCTGCGCCCGGCCGCCGTCGACGGCGACATCGCGCACCATGTCGAGCTCGCCGATGGGTCGGCGCAGTTCCGGGTCGGTGACCGCCGACACCGCCGCGCGGACCGCATCGGAGAGCGTCATCGCGACACGTCGCCGGACTCGTCGCGTCCCTCGCGCTCCTCGATCTCGGCGAGCAGCGCCTTGAGCTCCTGCCGCAGCACATCGCGGGTGACCGCCTGCGTGTTGCGCTCCTCGAGCGACATCCGAAGTGCCACGATCTCGCGCGCCAGGTACTCGGTGTCGGCGAGGTTCCGCTCGGCCCGCTGGCGGTCCTGCTCGATCTGCACACGGTCGCGGTCGTCCTGACGGTTCTGCGCGAGCAGGATGAGGGGTGCTGCGTACGAGGCCTGCAACGACAGGATGAGGGTCAGCGCGGTGAAGCCGAGGGCCGCCGAGTCGAAGCGCCACCAGCCGTTCTGCTCGGCGATCACGGTGTACCCGATCCAGAGGAAGCAGAACAGGGTGAGGATCGTGAGGAACGTCGGGGTGCCCATGGCGCGAGCCACCCACTCGGTGAACCGTCCGAAGCGGTCGCGCGACTGCGGCCGCTGCCTCGCGGTCGTGCGTCCCAGGGGTGCGTCCAGGCGCGGGCTGTTCTTCGCCATCAGCCGACCTCCGCCGTCCTGGTGTCTTCCTCGTCGTGCGTGCGCCAGTCGTCCGGCAGCAGGTAGTCGAGCACGTCGTCGACGCTGATGGCGCCGACGAGGCGGTGCGCGGCGTCGATGACGGGAAGCGAGACGAGGTCGTAGCTGGCCAGCAGCCTCGCCACCTCGGCGGCCGACGCCGTCACGTGCACTGGTTCGAGGCTGTCGTCGACGATCGCGCCGAGGCGCTCGTGCGGGGGGTAGCGCAGCATCCGCTGGAAGTGGACGACGCCGAGCAGGCGCCCGGTGGGCGTCTCGAACGGAGGCAGCGTGACGAAGACCGCAGCCGCGAGCGCCGGGTGCAGCTCGTGGCGGCGGATGAGAGCGAGGGCCTCGGCCACCGTCGCGTCCGCCGACAGGATGATCGGCTCCGGCGTCATGAGGCCGCCGGCCGTGTCGGGACCGTAGCGCAGCAGCATCCTGACGTCCTCGGCCTCTTCGGGCTCCATCAGGGCGAGCAGGTGCTCCAAGCGCTCCGGGGGGAGCTGCGCGAGAAGGTCGGCGGCGTCGTCGGGCTCCATCTCGTCGAGCACATCGGCGGCGCGCTCATCGCCGAGCCGGTCGAGGATGTCGACCTGGTCGTCTTCGGGCATCTCCTCGAGGGCGTCGGCGAGACGATCGTCGGAGAGCTCCTCGGCGACCTCGATGAGACGCTGCTGCGGCAGATCGAGTAGGGTCGTGGCGAGGTCGGCGGCGTGCAGCTCGGAGTACGAGGCGACCAGCTGCTCGGCCGACTGCGACTCGCCGGGAGCGCGCTGCTCGTCGACATCTGCCCAGGCGGCGAAGGTCGTCGGACCCTTGGCGAACGGCGACGCGCTCGTCTTCGGCCGCCGAAGGAACAGCTGACCGATCGCCCACTCGCCGAGGCGGTTCGGCTCGATCGCGATGTCTTCGATCACGGCCGATCCCGAGCCGTCGGCGAGGTTCACCCGGCGCCCCAGCATCTCGGCGAGGATGCGCACCTCACCGGCGCGCGGCGAGAAGCGGCGCACGTTGATGAGACCGGTGCTGATGACCTGACCGGCCCGGATGGAGCTGACCCGCCCGATCGAGAGGAACACCTGACGGCGCCCTGGGATCTCGACCACGAGGCCGATCACGCGGGGGGCTGCGGTACTTCGGTACACGACGACGACATCCCGGACCTTGCCGAGCCGGTCGCCCACGGGGTCGAAGACGGCGCAGCCTGCCAGGCGCGCGGCGAATACCCGTTGTGTGCTCACCGCTCCAGCGTAGTCCGCGACCCCGCAGGATTCGGTGCAGGTTGCAGTACCAGCCGGCGCAGATGCGCAGCATGGAACAATGGCGTGATGAGTATGATGAATCGTCCTGCAGCAGGTGCCGACACCGGTGAGGTGGTCGCCACGATGCGCGACTACGAGAGCGCGCAGAAGACGGTGTCGAAACTCATCGCGGAGGAGGTGCCTGCGCGGGACATCGCCATCGTCGGCCAGAGCGTGCGCACCGTCGAGAAGGTGACTGGCCGCCTCGGGTACGCCGCCGCGGCGCGGTCGGGGGCGATCAACGGCGTGCTCATCGGCCTCTTCCTCTCGGCGATCCTCGTGCTCGGCAACCCCGACGTGCCCATGCAGCTCTTCGTCGGATTCGTGTTCATCGGCGTCGCGCTCGGCATGCTGCTGAGCCTCGTCAGCTACGCGGTCGTGCGCCGTCGGCGCGATTTCGCCAGCGTGACGCAGTTCGCCGCCGAGCGCTACGAGATCACGGTGCAGCCGGCCTCCGTGGCCAAGGCGCGTGGCGTCCTCGGCACCGCACGGCAGACGACGCCCGTGCGGCCGCCGGTGAACCTCGACGAGCCGCCCAAGTACGGCGAGCGGATCCCGGCGCCCGGCGCGCCGGCGCCCGCACCGCCGGTGATCCCGCCGCGTCCGGCCGACCCCGCCCCGGCGCCGGTCGAGCAGTCCGCTCCGCCGGTAGAGCAGTCCGCTCCGCCCGTTGAGCAGCCCGCGTCCGACGACAGGTCGCAGTGACCGGCATCCGCTCGTGAAGGTCCCGATCCCCGTCGAGCTGCCCGCGGGCGTCGTCGAGGTCTCGGCCGACTGGGAGCCGGGGGCGGGGCGTCCCGCCCTGATCGTCGCGCACGGCGCGGGCGCCGGCAAGGATCACCCCTTCCTCACGGGTTTCACCGAGGCGCTCGGCGCCCGCGGGTTCGGCACGCTTCGCTTCAACTTCCCGTACGCGGAGCAGGGGAGACGGATGCCGGGGCCAGCCGCGCACGCGATCGCCGCCTGGCACGCCGTCGTCGGGTTCGTCAGGGAGCAGGACCCCGACGTCGCCGTCTGGGCGATCGGCAAGTCCTACGGCGGACGCATGGCGTCGATGGCCGTGGCCGAGGGACTCGAGGTCGCGGGGCTCGTCTACCTCGGCTATCCGCTGCACGCGCCGGGCAAGCCCGAGAAGCCGCGCGCCGAGCACCTGCCCGCCATCGTCGTGCCGCAGCTGTTCATCGAGGGCACGAACGACCCGTTCATCCAGCCCTTGGCGCAGTTCGACGAGGTCGTCGCCGGCTGCCAGGACGTGACCGTCGTCTGGGTCGAGGGCGGCGGGCACACCTTCGAGGTGAAGGGGCGGCGGCGCCCGGCATCCGAGATCGGGTCATCGTTGGTCACATTCGTCTCGGATTTCGTGACCCGCTGACACCATGAGAGGTGTATGTGCACCTCAACTGACTTCGACGCGATCTCCATCGATCAGCTCCGTGCGGGCGGCAGCTACAAGTGGACAACGCATCCCGACGCCATCGGCGCCTTCATCGCCGAGATGGACTTCGGCCTCGCGCCCGCCATCGGCGATGCGCTCGCCGCGGCGGGGCCTACGCTCGTCGGCTATCAGACTCCGGAGCTCATCGAGTCGCTGGGGGCTGCGACCTCGCGCTGGCTCGCGGACGCCTACGGCTGGCAGGTGCCGGCCGAGCGCGTACGCCCCGTCGGCGACGTGCTCATCGCGCTGCGGGCGACGATCGACCACTACACGCGCCCGGGTTCGAAGATCATCCTGCCCACCCCCGCGTACATGCCGTTCCTGAAGATCCCGCCGATGCACGACCGCGAGATCATCGAGGTGCCGCTGCTCGTCGAGGACGGCCGCTACGTCTTCGACCTCGACGGCATCGACCGCGCCTTCGCCGACGGGGGAGGGTTGCTGATCCTGTGCAATCCGTACAACCCGGTCGGACGCGTGTTCACGCGCGATGAGCTCGCCGCCGTCTCCGAGATCGTCGAGCGTCACGGCGGACGGGTGTTCGCCGACGAGATCCACGCCCCGCTGGTCTTCGCCCCGCACCGCCACGTGCCGTACGCGAGCGTGAGCGCGGCGGCTGCGGCGCACACGATCACCTCGACCAGCGCGTCGAAGGCGTGGAACCTGCCAGGGCTCAAGGCGGCGCAGGTCGTCTTCACGAACGACGCCGACGCCGCCGTTTGGGCGACGCCGGTGGTCACCCGCAACGAGCTGCTCGCGAGCAACCCGGGGATCATCGCCAACACCGCCGCCTACGAGCACGGGCGGGCCTGGCTCGCCGAGGTGCACGCGTACCTCGACGGCAACCGCCGCGCGCTCGCCGACCTCCTCGCCGCGCACATCCCCGGGATCGGCTATCAGCCGGCCGAGGGCACCTACATCGCCTGGCTCGACGCGCGCTCTCTCGGCATCGAAGGCTCGCCCGCCGACTTCTTCCTCGAGCACGCGGGGGTCGCCCTGACCGACGGACTCGCGTGCGGTGCGGCTGGCGAGGGTTTCCTTCGCTTCATCCTCGCGACCCCGCGCCCGATCATCGAGCAGGCCGTCCGGCAGATGGCCGCGGCCCTCGCACGGCGCGCCGTCGCCGTGTGACGGGTTGCTTTCGGCGGGAAAACAGAGACCGAACGGATGCCGGGCGGCGTGTCGCACCCATGACACGCCGACCGGCATCCGGATGATCCGGGTTTTCCCGCGGCGGCCCGGCGGCGGGTTCAAGGTCGAGATCGTCGCCGATGCCGAGAATCATCGATGAAACTAAGGTTTAGGTGATCTAAAGCTTGGAAATGCGTGTCATACTCGGGCATGGACTCCGTCGAGAAAGGTCGCGCTGAGAGGAACTGGCCTGCGCATACCGTCGAGAATCTCCCGTGGAGACAGCAGTCCCGCGCAGGCACCAGGGCCGACCGGATGCTCTCGTCGATCGATGCGTCGATTCCACCACTGATCTCCTCGCTCGACTACGTGCCTCCGGTCGACACCGTCGTCGCGATGGAAGGAGCTCTGCTCGCGGTGGCGCAGGCCGACACCGATGCCGAAGGGCATTCGGCTGCGATGAGTCGCTTCATGATCCGATCCGAATCCGTCGCGTCGTCGAAGATCGAACGCATCACCGCATCCTCATTGGACTATGCCAAGGCGCTCGCAGGAAATCGTTCGAACTCCTCCGCCACGAGCATGGTGGCCGCGAGCGCAGCACTCCACGCTCTTGTGGCCGCCGTTGCCGAGTGCGGACGCTTTCAGCTCGACGACCTCTTGGCGGCGCATCGCGCGCTGATGGCGGACGATCCCGCTGAGGCCCGCTTCGCCGGACGTCTGCGGGACCTGCAGAACTGGATCGGAGGGAGCGACTACTCGCCACGCGATGCTCTGCACGTGCCGCCTGCTCCCGGTCGGGTCCCGGAGTTGATGGATGACCTCATCTCCTACCTCAATCGCGACGACATCCCCGTCATGGTTCAAGCCGCGATCGGGCACGCGCAGTTCGAATCGATCCATGCGTTCACCGACGGCAACGGACGGATCGGCCGTGCTCTCGTGTCCGCTGTGCTGCGCCGCCGTGGGGCCACACGCAATGCCGTGGTCCCGTTGGCCAGCGGCCTTCTCGCCAGGCGCGAGGAGTACTTCTCCACGCTCGGCGACTATCGGAGAGGCGATCCCGCGCCACTGATCGGGCTGTTCTCTCGATCCGCGCACGCAGCGGCGGTCTGCTCACGCGATTCCATCGCACGCATCAAGGCGCTGCCTGGTGAGTGGGCAGCGGAACTACGACCGCGCGCCGGGTCTGCGGTCGCAGCCCTGATCCCGGCGTTCTACGACCATCCCGTCATGGCGGCCTCCGAGATCGAGCAGCACTCAGGCTCCTCCGAGCAGCAGACCTACAAGGCGATCGCCAGGCTCGCGGAAGCGGGGTTCATCCAGGAGATCACCGGACGAAAGCGCGATCGGGTCTGGGTCGCGGCCGAGCTGCTGGCGGAGCTCGACGACCTGGACCGGCGTATTCACGAGCGGACGACGCCGTGACCACGCCGGTCCGGAGGGGGCCGCTCAGCCCTGCTGCACCCGCCTGATCCACGCCTCGACGTCGTCGGCGGTGCGCGGGATGCCGGCCGAGAGGTTCACGGGGCCGTCGGCGGTCATCAGGATGTCGTCCTCGATGCGCACGCCGATGCCGCGGTACTCGGCTGGCACCGTGAGGTCGTCGATCTGGAAGTACAGTCCCGGTTCGATCGTGAAGACCATGCCGGGCTCGAGGAGGCCGTCGTAGTACATCTCGCGGCGCGCCTGCGCGCAGTCGTGCACGTCGATGCCGAGGTGGTGCGAGGTGCCGTGCACCATGTACCGGCGGTGCTGGCCACCGGCATCCGCGTCCAGCGCCTCCTCGGCGGTCACAGGCAGCAGCCCCCACTCGGCGGTGCGCTCGGCGATCACGGTCATGGCGGCGCCGTGCACCTCCCGGAACGGCACGCCGACCCTCGCTGCCGCGAACGCGGCATCGGCCGCCTCGCGCACCGTCTCGTAGACCCGGCGCTGCACCTCGGTGAACGTGCCAGACACCGGGAGGGTGCGGGTGATGTCGGCCGTGTACAGGCTGTCGGCCTCGACCCCGGCGTCGACGAGGATGAGGTTGCCGGGCACCAGGGCGCCGTCGTTGCGGGTCCAGTGCAGGTAGCAGGCGTGGGGGCCGGAGGCTGCGATCGTGTCGTAGCCCTCGCCGTTGCCGTCCTCGCGGGCGCGGCGGTGGAAGACGCCCTCGACGACGCGCTCGCCGCGGGCGTGCTCGACGGCCTGGGGGAGCGCGCGGATGATGTCGTCGAATCCTGCTGCGGTGATCTCCACCGCCCGGCGCATCTCGGCGATCTCGAACTCGTCCTTGACGAGGCGCAGCTCGGAGAGGAAGCGCGCGAGCTCTGCATCGTCGAGGGTGAGGTCGCCGTCCGCGGCTTCGAAGGCGGCGAGGTGGTCGGTGGCGACGCCGAGGTCGGCGGCGACGCCGGCGAGTGCTGGACGCGGGCCGATCCAGAATTCACCGATGGTGGCGTCGGCGTAGAACTCGGTCGTCGTGCGGTCGGCGCGCTCGCGGAAGTACAGCGTGACGTCGTGCCCGGCATCCGTCGGGTCGAAGACGAGCACCGAATCCGGCTCTGCATCCGACGCCCAACCGGTGAGGTGGGCGAACGCCGAGTGCGCGCGGAAGACGTAGTCGGTGTCGTTGCTGCGCTGCTTGAGGGAGCCGGCCTCGATGACCAGGCGCTTGCCGGGGAACGCGGCGGACACGGCCGCGCGGCGCCGCGCGGCGTATGGCGCCTGGGCGCGGGCGGCGGGCAGCGTCTCGGGGCGCTCTGCCCATCCGGTCGAGATGGTGTCGAGGAAGCCCTGCGGGAACGGCTGCTTGCGGTTCGTGCTGCTGTTCTCGACGATGGGCTCGGTGGCTTCGGCGATCGTGTCGCGGTCTGCGGTGTTCATCCCTCCAGTCTGCCACCGCCGCGGAGCATGGCGGTGAGGATGCTCAGCCGGCCGGTTCGAGCTGGACGATGATCCCGCGGTGGTCGCTGCCCCCGGCATCCGGGATGACGAGCGATCCGGTGGGGAGCCAGTTCGACGATGCCATGACGTGGTCGATGGGGGCGCTGAGCAACGCGGGCAACGAGCTCGGCCAGGTCCCGCTGAACCCGTTGCCGGTGCGCGCGGCGACGTCGCGGCAGTATCCGATGTCACCGCCGTCGACGCCGAGCGGGGCCATGTGGTCGATCGTGGCGTTGAAGTCCCCGGCGAGGATGACATCGCCCTGCGGGCACTGATCGGCGATCCACTGCAGGTCGCTGCGCCACTGCTGCAGCTCCTGCATCCGCGGGGCGACGGCGTGCACGGCGACGATCGTGGGGCCGGTGCCGTCGATCGGCATGAGCACGACGCTCGGCACCTGCCCGGTGTTGCTGGTGCCGTCGGACGCCGACTCGATCACCGAGTACTCGCCGAGGTCGGGGGAGACGAGCACCGTCGTCTGCCAGGAGCTCGGGCCGTTGGCGACCTCGGGGTTGTACTTGACGCTGTGCACCCACATCGGGTGGCCCTGCTCGCGCAGCATGATCGCGACCTGCTCGCCCACGGCCTCTGTCGTCTCGGGGAGGGCGACGATGTCGGCATCGTGCTCGAGGATCTCGCGTGCGATGGTGTCGGCGGAGACCGCCTCGCCCGCCGTGTTCCATCCCAGCACGCGGATGCTCGTCGCGGTCGGCGCGGGAAGCGTGTCGCGGCCGAAGCCGCGGTTCACGCCGATCAGCGCGGTGGCGCCGACGCCGAGGAGGGCCACGATGAGGACGGATGCCGCGAACCCGCGCACCGTCCTGGAGATCATGAGCAGCAGCGCGATCACCGCCAGCGCCAGGAGGACGACGAGCACCGCGCCCCGCGCGGCGACGATCTGGGCGAACGGGTACACCTGCTCGAGGCGGAAGAACTGCGGCCACACCACGATCGCCGTGGCGATCGCCAGCAGCACCGTCAGCAGAATCCCCAGTAGTCGAAGCATCACCACCAGCCTAGGAGCGATGCCTGTGAAGACTCTGCCGCGGGCTACTCTCGGAGGATGGCGTATCTGTTCTCCGGCCCCGCGGATCTGCACCTGCACTCCAACCATTCCGACGGGACCGAGACGCCGGCCGAGGTGATGCGTCAGGCGCACGCCCACGGGGTGCGGACGATGGCGCTCACCGATCACGACCGCACGACGGGGTGGGACGAGGCCGGCGCCGCGGCCGCCCGGCTCGGTGTCACCTTCCTGCCGGGGATGGAGCTGTCGGCGAAGCATGAGTGGCGAAGCGTCCACGTGCTGGGATACCTCTTCGATCCAGGGGACGCGGCGCTCGTCGCCGAGACCGACCGGATCCGCGGGGACCGGATCGGACGCGCGGAGCGCATCGTGCGCAGCATCGGCCGCGACTACGACCTCAGCTGGGACGACGTGCTGGCTCAGACGACGGCGGATGCGACCGTCGGACGCCCGCACATCGCCGATGCGCTCATCGCCCGCGGGATCGTCCGGGACCGCACCGAGGCCTTCGACGGCATCCTGCACCCCCGCGAGGGATACTACGAACCGCACTACGCGCCGGACCCGCTCACGGCGGTGCGGCTGATCGCTGACGCGGGGGGAGTGTCGGTCATCGCGCACCCGGCGACCGCGGGGCGCGACCGGATGATGCCGGTGGCGTTCATCGAGCAGCTGATCGCGGCGGGCCTCGGCGGGTTCGAGATCGATCACCGCGAGAACACCGAGTCCGGCAAGCGGGCGCTGCGCGAGCTCGCGCGGAAGCACGACCTCATCGTCACCGGATCGAGCGACTACCACGGAGCTGGTAAGCCGAACAGGCCGGGGGAGAACACCACCTCGGAGGAGATGGTCGCGCGGATCACCGAGCGCGCGACAGGCAGCGCCCCGCGCTACGCCTGAGGCTCCCTCCGCGCTGCGCTGGGGGAGCCTTTGCGCACGGGGGCGCGTCGCGGTCGCGTCGTGACCCCGCGAGGGGCGCGTTCAGGCGCCGGTGACGGGCGCCGCGCCGGAACCTCCGCGACGGCGACGGCGACGGCGCGCCGGAGCGGGCTTGCCGTCGTGGTGCTCCTTGCCCGCGCCATCGTGCGTGCCCGCACCCTCGGCGCCGCGGACGGCGTCGGAGGCGTCGGAGGCGGCGGGGGCATCGGATGCTGCGCCTTCGGCGAACGTCGATCCGACCGGCTCGGTTCCGCGCCGGCGACGGCGGCGACGGCGCGTTCCACCCTCCGCGGTGCCCTCGGCCACAGCATCCGCCGCCCTCTCCGCACGCGGCGCGCGCGCCGGCTTCTCCGCCTTCGGCGCCGTGACGAGCCGGCCCTTCGTCCCCTCGGGGATGTCGAGGTCGGTGTACAGGTGCGGGCTGGAGGAGTACGTCTCGACGGGCTCGGGCTGGCCGAACTCGAGGGCGCGGTTGATGAGGGCCCACTTGTGCAGGTCCTCCCAGTCGACGAAGGTGACCGCGATGCCCGTCTTGCCGGCGCGGCCGGTGCGGCCGGCGCGGTGCAGGTACGTCTTCTCCTCGTCGGGGATGGTGTGGTTGATGACGTGGGTGACGTCGTCGACGTCGATGCCGCGGGCGGCGACGTCGGTCGCGACGAGCACGTCCTTCTTGCCCGCCTTGAAGGCGGCCATCGAGCGCTCGCGCTGGTCCTGGCCCATGTCGCCGTGCACGCCGCCGACGTTGAAGCCGCGGTCGCTCAGCTCATCGACCAGACGCTGGGCCGCGCGCTTGGTGCGCG
The DNA here is from genome assembly GCF_047607465.1 of Microbacterium sp. GTDB lineage: Bacteria > Actinomycetota > Actinomycetes > Actinomycetales > Microbacteriaceae > Microbacterium. The sequence continues at coordinate 22,876 of NZ_JASGCY010000041.1, forward strand.
TGAAGATCACCGTCTTGCCCCGGCCCTCGGCCTGCAGGATGCGGGCGATGACCTCGTCCTTGTCGAGGGAGTGCGCGCGGTACACGAGGTGCTTGATGTTCGCCTGGGTGAGGCCCTCATCGGGGTCGTTCGCACGGATGTGGATGGGGTTCGTCATGAACCGGCGGGCGAGCGCCACGATCGGGCCGGGCATGGTCGCCGAGAACAGCTGCGTGTGGCGCACCGGCGGCACCTTCTGGAAGATCTTCTCGATGTCGGCGAGGAAGCCGAGGTCGAGCATCTTGTCGGCCTCGTCGAGCACGACCTCGGTCGCGTGCGAGAGGTCCAGCAGGCGCTGGTTCGCGAGGTCGATGAGACGACCCGGCGTGCCGACGACGATCTGGGCGCCGGCCTTGAGCTGGTCGATCTGCCCCTCGTACGCCTTGCCGCCGTAGATCGCCACGACGCTCGTCGAGCGTCCGGAGGTGAGCAGGTCGATGTCTTCGTACACCTGCACCGCGAGCTCGCGGGTGGGGACCACGATGAGCGCCTTGACGCCGTGCTCCGGGTTCTGCCCTAGGCGCTGCACCACAGGGATGCCGAAGCCGAAGGTCTTGCCGGTGCCGGTCTTGGCCTGGCCGATGATGTCCTGGCCTGGAAGGCCCAGGGGGATGGTCTGCTCCTGGATGGGGAAGGCGTCGACGATGCCCTTGGCGGCGAGTGCGTCGACGATGTCCTGATCGATACCGAGATCAGCGAAGGTTGTCACTTTGTTCAGATGCCTGTCCGGCGACGTGCGTGCGTCGCCTCGTCATGGATCCACGCCCTCTGCGTGCCACAGGCGCGGGCCCCGCTCCGACGGCGGGGACGGCACCAGCCTACCGGAGCGTCTTCGCGCGAGAGGAAAGGCGCGGCACGAGTAGTCTGTGAGCGTGGTGAACTGGTTCTGGAGACGCAACAAGGCGCCCAAGCGAAACCTCACGCTGCGCAGTCGCGGCGATCAGGGCGGCGCGACGCGCATCGACTTCGCCGAACTCGCTCCGGAGCTCAACCGCTTCCTCGGTCAGGCGGCCTATCTGCAGCTCGGCTACTTCGAGACGCTCACGCGACTCATCCGCGCGACCCCCGATCTCGCCGAGAAGGAGGCGCTGTCGCGTGCAGCCGGGGCGGCGCTGACCAAGCACCGCGCCATCGTCGAGCTCATCGCCGCACGCGGCGACGACCCCACTCAGCTCATGCTGCCGTTCCGGGAGAACCTCGACACGTTCCGGCGGAAGACGATCGGCGCGCGCCCGCGCGAGACCGTGCTCGCCGTCTACATCACCGCTGGGCTGCTCGACGACTTCTACCTCGCGCTCGCCTCGAGCTACGGGGACACGGGGGAGGAGGTGGGGCGCATCCTCGGCGAGGACGATGCTCGCCATGAGATCGTCGCGATCATCCAGGAGACGATCGAGAGCGACGAGGAGTGGCGCTCGCTGCTGTCGATGTGGGCGCGCCGCCTCGTCGGCGACACGATCCTGGTGTGCCGTTCGGCGCTGCGGCCGGAGCGGCTGGAGGCCGCCGACGATGAGCGCATCGAGCCGGTGTACACCGAGCTCATGGGCGCGCACGCACGCCGCATGGATGCGATGGGCCTGGCCTCGTAGGACGGCTCGAGCCCACGCATGGCGAAAGCGGATGCGCTGGAGGATCGGCGCCCTGATCAGATGCCGAGGGCGGCCTTCGCCTCGGCATCCGTCCGGCGTCGCACGGCGACGAGTGCGATCGTCGCGATGGCCGCGAGGGCGACGGAGCCGAGGATGCTCGCCACCCACAGCCACAGGTTGTCCTGGCCGATGCCGGCCCACTGCAGCGCCGTGTAGATGATCGCCGCGGCCGCGGTGGCGATCACCGGTGTCACGGCGACACCGCGCAGTTCACGCCCGTCGATGAGGAAGTGGGCGGCGATGCCGAGAGCGCAGGCGGCGATGAGCGCGAGGAGGATGTACATGCTCAGGCGACGAAGCCGACGCGGCGGGACTCTTCGGTGCCCAGCTCGATGAAGGCGAGGTTCGCCGTGGGGACCAGGTAGGAGTTGCCCTTGACATCGGCGAAGTCGAGGTGGGTCGCGCCCTGCTCGAGGGCGGCCGACACCCTCGCGCGGACCTCGTCGGCGCTCGCCGAGGTCTCGAAGTTCAGCTCGCGGCCGGTGTTGACGATGCCGATGCGGATTTCCACGCGTGCTCCCTCTTGTCGTAGTCCAGCGCTGTCCTGAGGCGACTGGCTGCGCCCAACTCTACCCCGGGGCGCCGACGCCCAGACCGGGGTCGCGCCCGGTTTCGCCGTGAGCGCACAAGTGCCCTCCGCCCGGACGCCCGGCGATGTCGGAGCACCCCGATAGCGTGGGGTCCATGACATCGGATGCTGCGCAGAGAGCGGTCGTCGAGGCCGAGCCGGCCGCCTCCGGCGTGATCATCGGGGCACCGGGCACCGGCAAGACCCGCACTCTGGTCGAGCGCGTCGTGCACCTCCTCGCAGCGCGCCGACTGCGCCCGGAGGAGCTCGTCGTGCTCACCCCCAGCCGGCAGGCGGCCACGGCGCTGCGCGACCGCATCGCCGTACGCGTCGATCAGGCGACTCCGGGGCCGCTGGCGCGCTCGCTGGGCTCGTTCGCCTTCCAACTCGTGCGCGGAGCCATGGTGCAGCGCGGTCTCGAGCCGCCGGCGCTGCTGACGGGCGCCGACCAGGACCGCCTCATCGCCGAGCTGCTCGCCGGCGACGCCGAGGACGAGGAGATCGTGTGGCCCGCGGCGCTGGGCCCCGGCGTGCGCGCCTCGAAGGGGTTCCGCTCGGAGCTGCGGGCCTTCCTCGCCGAATGCACCGAGCTCGGCGCGCACCCGGCCGAGCTGCGTGCAGCGGGGGAGGAGACGTGGGCGGCGATGGCCGACTTCCTCGTGGAGTACCGGCTCGTGCTCGACGCAGCCAGGGCCGCTCACCGCGACGCGGCCGATCTGCTCGCCGAGGCCGCAGCTCTGCTGTGCACCGCGGATGCTGCGACGCTCGGCCCGCTCGCCGCCCTCCGCGTCGTGCTCATCGACGATGCGCAGGAGCTCACCCGCGGCGGGATCGCGATCGTGCAGGCGCTGCGCGACCGCGGGGTCTCCGTGCTCGCCTTCGGCGATCCCGACATCTCCTCCGGCGCGTTCCGGGGGGCGACGCCGGAGCTCTTCTCCCGACTCGTCGGCGTGCTCGGCGACGTGCACGTGCTCGAGTCTCCGCATCGGCAGGCACCAGCGCTCACCGCGCTCACCCGCACCGTCACCCAGGCCATCGGCGCGTCGGGGCGGGTGGATCATCGCCGTGCGCCGCTGCCGGTCGCCGACGAGGAGACCGAGAAGGCGGTCACCACCTTCCTCGCACCCTCGCCGTACGAGGAGCTCGACCGCATCGCCGGCACGATGCGTCAGTGGCACCTGAGCGAGGGCGTCGGATGGGAGCGGATGGCGGTGATCGCTCACGACACGCGCCAGGTGACGATGCTCGAGACCGAGCTCGCCGCACGCGAGATCCCCACGCGGGCCGCCGGCGTGCAGCGCCCGCTAGGCAGCGAGACGGTCGTGCGCGACATCGTCGGGATCGTCCGGCTGGCGCTCACGCCCGTCGAGGAGCGCACCGCCCTCGAGATCGAGGAGGCGCTGCGCACCCCCTTCGGCGGGATGGACGCCATCGGGCTGCGGCGGCTGCGCGCGCGCCTGCGCCACGTCGAGTTCGAGGGCGGGGGGTCGACGCCGGCGCGGGAGCTGCTGCGTCAGGCGTTCGCCGCCCCCGCCCACTTCGACCTCATCGACGCGCACGAATCGCGCGCCGCCGCCCGGTTCGCGACGACCGTCGCGGAGATGTCGGACGCGGCGGCGCGGGGCGAGACGATCCACGACCTGCTCTGGCGCGTGTGGGAGCAGTCGCGCGCCGTCGACGGCCGGCGGCTACAGGTCGCGTGGCGCGAGACGGCGCTGCAGGCCGGCGGAGCGGAGACCGCTCGTGCGCTCGACGCGCTCGTCGCCCTCTTCGATGCGGCGAAGCGCTTCGTGGAGCGTGCGCCGAACGAGAAGCCCGAGGTGTTCGTGCGCGACATCCTCGACAGCGAGGTGCCGGAGGACTCGCTGTCGAGCCCCGACCGGCCGGGACGGGTGACGCTGCTGACGCCGGCGACGGCGCTGGGCACGGAGTTCGACGCTGTCGTCGTCGCCGGCGTGCAGGAGGGCGTGTGGCCGAACGTGCGGCTGCGCGGGGGACTGCTGCAGACCTGGCGTCTCGCCGACGCGCTGACCGCGGCGCGTGAAGGCCGTCCTGCCGACGGCGCCGACGCGCTCGATCGGCGTCGGGCCGCCCTGCACGACGAACTGCGCCTGTTCGTGCGGGCGATCTCGCGTGCGCGGAGCCGGCTTCTCATCACGGCCGTCGACGACGACGATTCGACGCCGAGCGCCTTCTTCGGATTCCTGCCGTCACCCGATCCTGGCCAGCGCCACGCCGCGGCCGAGCATCCGCTCACGCTGCGCGGACTCGTCGCGCGCCATCGACGTGTGCTCACCACGTCGTCGCACGCCGCCGAACGCGCCGAAGCGGCCGGCCAGCTCGCGGTGCTCGCCCGCGAGGGCGTGCCCGGCGCCGATCCGGCGGAGTGGTACGGGGTGCGGCCTGCTTCGAGCGCTGCGCCGCTGCGCGACCTCGCCGTCGACGGCGCGAGGGTATCGCCGTCACGGATGGAGTCGTTCGAGGAGTGCGGCGTGAACTGGGTCGTCGCCGCCCTCGGCGGTGACACCGTGATGCCGCCCACCGCCGGGATCGGGACCATCGTGCACGAGGCGATGGAGAAGGTGCCCGACGGCGAGCTCGAACGGCTGCGCGAGGTCGTCGCGGAGCGCTGGCCGGGGCTCGACTTCGAGACCGCCTGGATCGGCCGCAAGGAGCGCCGTCGTGCCGACCTGCTCATCGACCGGCTGCACAGCTACCTCGGGGAGGTGCGTGCTGATGGGGGACGGGTCATCGCGAGCGAGGTGGAGTTCCGCTTCGCCGTCGACCTCGGCGAGGAGCCGGCGGTGCACGAGGTCGCGGATGACCGCGCGGGTCAGGCGGTGGTGCACGGATTCATCGATCGGGTCGAGGCGTATCCGGCCGGTTCCGGTGATCTCGGTCACGCCCGTGCCCGAGGCGCCCTGCCGATCGCGTCGGCAGGGGCGGGGGAGCGGGTCGTGGTCGTCGACCTCAAGACCGGCAGGAGCGACCCCGAGTCGGATGCCGCCGTGCTCGAGCACGCGCAGCTCGCCGCCTACCAGGTGGCGGTGCAGCAGGGACTCATCGACGGGGCCGACCCCGCGGCTCTCGCCGGGGCGCGCCTGGTCCTCGTCTCCAAGACGCTCGCCAAGAGCCAGTACCGGATCGCGCATCAGCACACGCTCGACGACGATGCGCGCCGCGCGTTCCTCCGGCGCATCGCGGAGGCCGCCCGCGGCATGTCGGCATCGAGCTTCACCGCGCAGGTCGAGGCGCACTGCGCCGACGTGCAGGGCGGGCACGTGAAGCCGTGCCGCATCCACACCGTCCCGGCGGTGAGCGCATGAGCGCGCTCACGACGTGGAGCGGGACGCTCGGACTCTCGGCGACCGATGTCGCCGCAGCCCTGGGGCAGCCAGCGCCCACACCCGCTCAGCAGCGCGTCATCGAGGCGCCGCCCGTGCCGGCGCTCGTCGTCGCCGGAGCCGGAAGCGGCAAGACCGAGACGATGTCGGGGCGCGTGGTGTGGCTCGTGGCGAACGGCCACGTCCGGCGAGACGAGATCCTCGGCCTCACCTTCACGCGCAAGGCCGCAGGCGAGCTCGCCGAGCGCATCGGCGCCCGTCTCGCGGTGATCGACGAGTACGGCAGGCGCGGACTCCTGCCGCATCTGCCCGATATCGTCGCCTCTGGCGCTCTCGCCCGCGTCGACGAGGCCGCGTCCGCCGGGCAGCGGGAGCTCGTCCGACGGCACGTGCTCGACGAGCTCGCCGCCTCCTACGGCACCGGATGGGATCCGACGACCCCGCGCACCGCCGAGGAGATGATGATCCGTCCCCGTGTCTCCACCTACAACGCCTTCGCCGACAGCATCGTGCGCGAGCACGCCGCGCGGATCGGTCGCGACCCGGACGTCGCGATGCTGAGCCAGGCGGCGTCGTGGATGCTGGCGCGCGAGGTCGTCCTTCGCAGCGACCTGACGGGGCTCGAGGACATCGACCACTCCCTCGGCACCATCGTCGACGCCGTGCAGCGCCTCGCCGGGGACGTGCTCGATCATCGGGTCGACCTCGACGCGGCGGTGCGCATCGCCCGCGATCAGGCCCTCGCGTTCGAGCCGTACCGGAGCAACTCCGATGTCGAGAAGGCCGCAGCCAACCTGCTCAGCCTGCCGACACTCGTTCAGCTCGTTCGCGACTACATCGCCGAGAAGGCGCGTCGCGGCGTGCTCGACTTCGCCGACCAGGTCGGCGGCGCCTACGACATCATCGACGCCGCCCCCGACGTGCGGGCGGAGCTGCGGGAGCAGCATCGGGTCGTCCTGCTCGACGAATACCAGGACACCTCGGTGATCCAGACACGCTTCCTCGCCGAGCTGTTCCGCGACGCGGCGGTGATGGCCGTCGGAGACCCCCATCAGTCGATCTACGGATGGCGCGGCGCGAGCGCCGACAACCTCTACGCGTTCTCCCGGGCGTTCGTCTCCACCGGCGACGCGCAGACGTACAGCCTGATGACGAGCTGGCGCAACGACCGGCGCATCCTCGACATCGCCAACGAGGTGCTGACGCCGCTGCACAGGCCAGGACTGGACGTGCCGCCGCTCGAGCCCCGCCCCGGAGCCGGGGATGGGCGCGCCGAGGTGCGCTTCGCGCACACGGTCGATGACGAGGCCGAAGAGGTCGCGCAGTGGTTCGCCGATCGCCGTCGCGCGCACGACGCCGGCAGCGCGGGCAGAGCGCACACCGGAGCGGTTCTGTTCCGCTCGAAGAAGCACATGCAGACTTTCGCGGCGGCCCTCGCCGGCCACGGGATCCCGCACCGCATCCTCGGGCTCGGGGGCCTCCTGTCCACTCCGGAGATCGTCGATGTCGTCTCCACGCTCCGCGTCGTGCACGACCCGACAGCGGGCTCGGCGCTGATCCGGCTGCTCACCGGCCCGCGGTTCGCCGTGGGCGTCGCCGATATGGCCGCGCTCTACGACCTCGGTCGCCGGTTGTCGGAGACCGGCACCGACCTCGCACCGCTGCCGGAGGAGGTGCGGTTGCGCCTGCGGTCCTCCCACGGCGCCGACGAGGCGGTTTCGATCGTCGACGCCGTCGACATCGTCCGCGCGGTGCGCGACGACTACCGGATGCTCGATGCGATCACCCCCGAGGGGCGGGCGCGCATCCGGGAGGCGGGGGAGATGCTCGAGCGGCTGCGCCGGGCGTCGTCGCAGCCGATCCCCGAGCTGATCCGGCTCATCGAGCTCGAGCTGCGTCTGGACATCGAGCTGGCGGCGAACGAGACCAGGGGGCCGGCGCGGGTGGCGTCCACCCAGCTGCGTGCGTTCGCCGGCGAGGTGCGCGCCTTCCTCGCGGCCGACGAGCGGGGGAGCATCGGGAGCCTCCTCGCCTGGCTCGACAAGGCCGAGCGCACCGACGAGCTCATGCCGCGTCCCGAACCGCCGGAGCCGGGGGTCGTGCAGCTGCTGACGATCCACGGATCGAAGGGGTTGGAATGGGACGCGGTCGCCGTCGTGCGCCTCGTCGTCGACGAGCTGCCCGGTCGCCCGACCGACACCTCGGGGTGGTTCGGCTTCGGGGTGGTGCCGTTCGCGCTGCGCGGAGACCGCGACGCGCTGCCGCGGTTCACGTGGGATCCGCCGCTGGACGAGACCGACCCGGCAAAGCGCCTGAAGGCGGGTGTGGCATCGCTGACGAGCGCGAGCCAGAAGGCGCCCGGAGCCCTCACGGTCTTCAAAGCCGCGTACCGCGACTACCAGCAACAGGAGGAGCGCCGTCTCGCCTATGTCGCCGTCACCCGCGCGCGCACCGACCTGCTGCTGACCGGGTCTCATTGGGCGGGGCAGAAGAGGCCCCGCGACCCCAGCCCCTATCTGCTCGAAGCCGTGCAGGTGCTCGGTCTCGAGGCGATCGGCGCCGTGGACCCGGAGCAGAACCCGTACGACGGGCCGGGCGCCACCGTGACCTGGCCGATGGATCCGCTCGGCGCCCGGCGGGGCGTCGTCGAGACGGCCGCGGCCGCCGTCCGTGCCGCCGCCGAGCATCCGCCGGCGCCGAGCGCCGAACTCGCGCGGCTGCTCGAGGAGC
>NZ_JASGCY010000042.1:0-3375 GCF_047607465.1 Microbacterium sp.
CCACCCACTCGACGCCCGACGGCGCCCACGAGCAGGATCCGGATGGATGGTGGGATGCCGTGCGCTCTGCCGCGCGCCGGGTGTGCGACATCCTGCCCGAGTCGCCGGTCGCAGTCGGCCTCACCGGGCAGATGCACTCGCTGCTGCTGCTGGACGGGAGACTGGACCCGGTGCGCGCGGCGATGACCTGGGCCGACCGCCGGGTCGACGATGCTGCGATGAGGCTCAGGCGCGTCGGCTTGTTCCGCGAGCGGGTCGGCAACTTCCCCGTATCGGCGTTCACCGCCCCGAAGCTCGCTTGGCTCGCCGAGGCGGATCCCGACGCTCTCGCCCGCGCGCGGCACCTGCTGCTCGCGAAGGACTGGATCGGGCTCCGCCTGACCGGCGAGCTCGCCACGGACCGCACGGATGCGCTCGGTACGCTGCTCTGGGATCCGACGACGCGGATGTGGGACGCGGAGCTCTTCGCGGCCTGCGGAGCGGATGCGTCTCTCGGGGTCCCGGTGCTCTCGTCGACCGAGAGATCCGGGCTGGTGACCGAGGAGGCTTCGCGGGCGACGGGGATCCCTGCGGGCACCCCGGTCGTGGTCGGCGCGGGAGATGTGCCGGCATCGACGCTCGGAGGAGGAGCCTCGGTCGGGAGGACGATGTGCATGAATGTGGGCACCGCGGCTCAGGTCACGGCGTTCACCGACCGCAGGTCGATCGGAACCGGGTTCACCTTCGGGGACCCCCTGGGCGACGGATTCATCGCGATGGCCTCGGTGTACGCGGCCGGGGCGAGCCTGCGGCTGTTCGAGGAGGAACGGCTCGGGGGCTCCACGATCGGATCGTTCGAGGCCGGGGTCCCTGTCGGCGCGCGCGGCACCGGCTATCTCCCGGTCAGGTTCGGCATGACCGTTCCGCGCGCGATCGACGCCGTCAGAGACGAGTTCTTCGGCCGGCCCGGAGGTCTCGCCGAGCAGAGCGCAGCGGTGGTCGAAGGGGTCGCGTTCGCCTGTGCCGACGCGATCGAGGCTGTCGCGGGCGAAGCGGGCTCGCCCGGACGGCTGGTGATCGTCGGCGGTGTGACGAAGTCCAGGCGGTTCAGGGAAGCGCTCGTCTCGACCGTGGCCCAGCGCGTCGTGCACATGCCGGAGGCCGGATCGGGGCTCGGCGGCGCGCTCCTCGCCGCGCTGGGCACCGGGCTCATCGACGGCCCGGATGCGGTCTTCGACCGCCTCGTCGCGACGGAGATCGAGCCGCCCGCAGAAGTCGGCGGCTACCGCGAGGCCCGAGAGAGGTTCCGTCTGCGTGTCGAGGACGTGATCGCGAGATTCGAGGGGGAATTATGAGTGGGAGACTCCGGGTCGTCATTGCCGGGGCGGGGCGCTTCGGCACCCTGCACGCGCGCGTGTGGACCGAGGCCGGTGCGGAGGTCGTCGGGGTGAACGACGCGGACCCCGTGCGCGCCGAGCGGCTCGGCCTGGCCTGTTCGGCGGAGTGGGACGCCGACCTCTCGGCGCTGCTGAGCCGGGTCGGAGCGGAGGTCGTGGTGGTCTCCTCGGAGGAGAGCAGCCACGCGTCCGTAGCGCTGACGGCCCTCCGCGCAGGAGCGCACGCGTTCGTAGAGAAGCCCTTCGCGCTGCGCCCGGCAGACGCCGAGCTCATGATCCGAGAGGCTGAGCAGCGCGGCCTCACCGCGTATGCGGGGCACATCTCCCGCTTCGCTCAGCCCTACGAGTACGTGCGCGACGCCCTCGATACCGGCCGGCTGGGCCGGCTGTGGGCGCTTCGCCTCCGACGCGATTTCAGCAGAGACTGGTACTCCGATTTCGGATCGCGCATCCATCCGCTCTGGGAGTCCGGGGTGCACGACATCGATCTGGCGATCCACTTCGCGCAGTCGGAGCCGGTCTCCGTCGTCGCCGTGCAGAGCGGGGCCGCGGGATCCGCGGCCCCGAGCGTCTTCTCGATGCTCGTCGCCTTCGCCGATGGGGTCACCGCGACCATCGAGTCCGCCTGGGCCGTTCCCCGGGGCGGGCCCCGATCCCTCACCGGCGTGCTCGAACTGGACGGGACGATCGCGGCGGAGTGCGAGGTGATCGGCTCCGAGGGCGTCATCAAGCAGCGCCTCGTCGGCGATTCGCTCGTCGAGTGGGCCGACGCCGGCGTCATGACCCCGGACCTCTCGCTCTGGCCCGAGCGCGACGGCCGGGTCGGCGGTGCGCTCCGGGCCGAGGTCGACGACGCCGTCCGGGTGTTCTCGGGCGGAAAGCCCAACACCCGCATGCCGCACGCCGAGGCGCTGTGGAGCGTGCGCGTGGCCTCGGCGGCCGAGCGTTCGTTCGAGCAGGGCGGTGCTCGCGTCGAGATCCCGGCGGATTGACTACGGCCGGTCGGCGAGCAGTTCGCCGATCCGATCGAACTGCGAAGGGTCCTCCAGCGCCGATCCCAGGGCGACGGTGCGAACGCCCGCGTCGAGGAACAGCTGGGCGTTCTCGGCGTCGACGCCTCCCGTCGCGACGAACTCCACCTCGGGGAAAGGGCCGCGCAGCGTTCTGAACCACGCCGGGGTGAGCATCGCGGCTGGGAATGCCTTGAGCCAGGTGAGGCCGCCGGTCACCGCCCGCTGCACCTCCGTGGCGGTTGCGACGCCGGGGAGGAAGGGGAGCCCCCGCCTGTGCGACTCGGATACGAGCCCGAGATCCAGCCCAGGGGACACCGCGAAGGCCGCTCCGGCGCGCTCGCTCGCATCGAGCTGATCGGGGGAGACGACGGTGCCGGCCCCGACGGGCATACCGCGCTCTCTCCCCGCTCTGACGACGGCTTCGAGGCTTCCCACGAACTCGGGCTTCTGAATGGGCACCTCGACGAGGGGGATCCCGAGATCCCATGCGCGGGTGGCGAGCTCGACCGCCTCAGCGGTCGGCTTGCTGCGCAGGATGACCATCACGGGTCGCGCGCGGAACAGCTCATCGATCGATGGCACGGATCATCCCTTCGCAGTCGGGAAGTAGGAGTCGAAGCGATCGGCCTCCGCGAGCAGATCTCCGAGGGAGGGGAACGGGGAGGTATCGCTTGAGCTCTGGAGCACGCGCCTGGCCGAGAGGTGCCCGACGCGGAGCCGCGCTTCCGGGTCGCTTCCCCCGAGGCGCGCAGCCAGGTATCCGGCGGCGAAGGCGTCGCCCGCGCCGACGGCCTCGGTCACCTCGACCGGCGGCGCCGGCACGGTGCGGACCGCGTCTCCCATGAATGCGGTCGCACCCCGCTCGGCATCCTTGACGACGAGCTCTGCCACGCCAGGAAGGAGGGCCCTGACCTCCTCGGGCCGCTCAGAGCCCCAGAGCACCCGCGCTTCATCGAGGCCGACGAAGACGATATCGGCGAGGCGCG
>NZ_JASGCY010000043.1:0-6757 GCF_047607465.1 Microbacterium sp.
ACCGGAACGAGGAGGACGGACGCCGGAACAGCACAGATCGCGACCGGAACGCGAGGACGGACGCCGGAACAGCACAGATCGCGACCGGAACGAGGAGGACGGACGCCGGAACAGCACAGATCGCGACCGGAGCGGGCTGTGTGAGGGCGGTGTGCGGCGCGTGCGGCCACGAGGCCCAGCACGTCGCCGCGGTCACAAGTGCGTCGGGCCTCCGGGGCGGCCGACAACACCGGTGTCGGGGCCGTCGGGGCCGATCAGAATCCGAGGGCTCTGGCCAGCTTCGAGCCGGATGCCGCCTCCCGTCCGCCGGCGGCGAAGATCGCCTTCTCGGCGGCACTGAACAGCGCCTCGCGTCCGCCCTGGTCGACGGGGGCGGCGGGGCCGAGCTCGAGCTCCCACTCCCGCCACTCGCGCTGCACGCCCTGGCGAAGGTCGGTGGCGCGGACGCGGTCGTCGACGAACTCGGCGACGACGCCGCCTGGACCGCTGAGCTGGAAGGCCGTGCGGGTGTTCTCGATCCGCGCGAGCGGGCTCAGCGCGGCGGTCGTCCAGCGCGCGAGCGTCTCGCGCACAGCATCCGGAACCTGCTCGTCGTCGCCGAGCGGCCAGCCGATCTCGAGACGGCCGTCGCCGGATCGCGGCCCCTTGATGTGCCAGCCGGCATCCGGGCCGCCCGTGCGGCGGCGCAGGGCGACGCCGGCGCGCGAGAGCGCGGCGTCGTCGGTGTCGAGATAGTGGGCGTCGAGCTCGCGCACCTCTGCGTCGCTCACGCCGTCGACGCCGGGGATCCCCTGCCAGAGCGGCAGGGCGGTGTCGGCGTCGACGTCGTACTTGCGCTCGACCTCGACGACCCGCGACGGGCCGGAGAGCTCAGCCATCGCTCGGCGAGACGTCTTCGATGGGCTCGTCGAGGCGGTCGTCGATCGCGGTGGGGCCGCCGTGGAGTCGTGCGAGTGCCATGTGCTCACCTTAGCGCCGTGCGCGGACATCAGCCGATGGCGATGCCGATGACGGTTCCGATGATCATCCACGGGCCGAACGCGATGCGCGTCGAGCCGTTCGCCCGACGCAGCGCGATGAGCCCCAGTGCGTAGACGGCGGCGAGCACGAAGGCGGATGCCGCGCCCACCGCGAGGGCCGTCCAGCCGTGCCAGCCGAGCACGAGGCCGATGACGGCGGCGAGCTTGACATCACCGCCGCCCATGCCGGATCTGCTCGCCAGGCGCAGGAGCGCGTAGAACCCGCCGAGGATCAGCAGCCCGCACAGCGATCGGATCAGCGCCGCGCCGTCGCCTGTGGCCACTGCGTCCGCCACGACGGCGAGCAGCACGCCGCCCAGGGTCGGCAGCACGATGCGATCGGGCAGGCGATGCGTGCGGACGTCGATCGCGAGGAGCCAGATGCCGACGGCGAGCAGCACCGCGTGCACGAGGACGACGATGACGGTGCGCTGATCCATCCAGAAAGAGTAGGAGAAGTGCGGATGCCGCCGCGGAGTGCCTGTGGATAACCCCTGCCGCCGCATGCCCCGCCATTGTCCGACGTTCGAACTACAGTCATCACACCACTTGCTTTACTCGTACATAGATTCGAGAATGGAGATATGGGGAACATGGTCGCCACAGCGCTCTCCTCCTCGCCCGACGCCAGGGCGGGAGACATCCTGCGGCTGCGTCGCGAGATCAGCCGCATGCAGCGCCGACGCGCCGAGCATCGGCTGCTTCCGCTCGACCCCGCACTCTCGTCCCTGCTCCCCGATTCCGGGCTGGTCGCCGGCACGGCCTACACGATCTCCCCCTCGCCGGCACTCACGCTCGCCCTGCTCAGCGCCGCCTCCCGCCAGGGGCACTGGTGCGCGGTGGTCGGCATGCCCACGCTCGGCATCGAAGCCGCGGCCGCCTTCGGCATCGACCTGGCCCGGCTCGTGCTCGTCCCCGAGCCAGGGCCGCGCTGGCTGTCCGCGACCTCCGCCCTCGCCGAGGTCGTCCCGCTGATCGCCGTGGCCCCGCCCGCACGGGCGCGCGACGCCGATCTCTCCCGGCTGAACTCCCGGCTGCGCGATCGGGGCACGACGCTCCTCGTCGCCGAATCCGCGGCTTTCGACTCCTGGCCCGAATCGCAGGGCAGCATCCGCCTGAGCGATCCGCACTGGCACGGCCTCGGCGAGGGGTGGGGGCTCCTCTCCGGCTGCACCGCGACGGTGACCGCGCAGACCCGCCGTGATCCGAGACCGGCGCGCGTGCGGGTGGCGCTTCCCAGCGACCGCGGCGGCGTCGAGGCCGTGACGCCTGCCGAGACGGGCGCCCTCACCGCGCTGCCGCGGCGCGTCGACTCCCTGGCGGCGGCCGGATGACCTCCCCGCTGCGCGTCTTCGCCCTCTGGTTCCCCGACTGGCCGCTGCGCGCGGCACTGGGACCGCCCCCGCACCCGCCCACCGCCCTGGTGCAGGCGAACGAGATCGTGGCCTGCACCGCGTCGGCGCGCGAGCACGGGGTGCGCGTCGGGCAGCGGCGCCGAGAGGCGCAGGGGCGCTTCGCGGCCCTGCGAGTGCTCCCCCACGATCCGACGAGGGACGACCGGGCCTTCCTGCCGGTGCTGCGCCTCATCGAGCGGCACGCTCCGGAGGCGACGCTGCTGCGCCCAGGGCTCGCTGTGATCCGCTCGCGCGGGCTCTCCCGCTATCACGGCGGCGAGCGCGAAGCCGGCGATGCGCTGCTCGGCGTCCTCGCGGAGGCCGGGTACCCCGAGGTGCGCATCGGCGTGGCCGATGGGCCGTTCACCGCCGAGCTCGCCGCCCGGGGCGCGGGGACCTGCACGATCGTGCCCGCCGGAGGCTCCGCCGACTTCCTCTCCCCGCTACCCGTGCAGGCTCTGCGCGACGAGCAGCTCGCAGGACTGCTCGTGCGTCTGGGTGTCCGCACACTCGGCGGCTTCGCCGCCCTCGACGCGCTCGAGGTGCGCGATCGCTTCGGCGAGCGCGGGGCACGGCTGCACGCGCTGGCGGCCGGCGCAGACTCCCGGGTTCCGCCTCCGCGCCCTCCGGATCCTGAGCTCGTGCGCAGCGTGGAGTTCGAGCCCGCGCTGGCCGGGGCCGACCAGATCGCCTTCGCCGTGCGGCAGAGCGCCGATGCCGTCGTGCTCGCCCTCGATGCGGCAGGAGTCGTCTGCACCGAGGTGAGGATCGACCTCACCGACGACGACGATCAGGTCTTCTCCCGGTCCTGGCTGCATCCGACCTGCTTCGACGCCGCCGATCTCGTCGACCGGGTGCGCTGGCAGCTCGAGACGCTGGCGGCGGAGTCGGCGAAGGCCCCCGTCGACGAGGCCAGGGCGTTCGGGGGCATCATCGCGGTGCGCATCGCCCCGGTGGCGGTCGACGACGCCGCCCACCATCAGCCCGGCCTGTTCGGCGGTGCGGCAGACGATCGTCTTCATCACGCGCTCTCCCGCGTGCAGAGCATGCTCGGCCACGAGGGCGTGCTCACCGCCGCCGTCGCCGGCGGACGCTGGCTCGCCGATCGCCAGGTGCTCACCCCGTGGGGAGAGCGCGCCGTCGTGGCCCGCGACCCGGTGCGTCCGTGGCCGGGGAGCATCCCCGACCCGGTCCCCTCCGAGGTGTTCCGACCGCCTCGCCGCATCGCCGTGGAGTCGGCGTCCGGCGAGAGCATCGGCGTCGACGGGCGCGGATTGCTGTCGGCCGCCCCCGCGCGCGTCGACGGGAGCGGAGTGCGGGCCTGGGCGGGCCCATGGCCGATCAGCGAGCGGCGGTGGGCCGCAGACGGCGGCAGAAGCGGGCACCGGATGCAGCTCGTCGACGACCGCGACCGCGCCTGGTTGGTGTTCTGCACCGGAGGGCGCTGGTGGGTCGAGGGGAGGTACCGCTGATGGCCGGCTGGAACAACCCTCCGTTCACCTGGCACGAGATCGAACGCACCCTCAGCGGCGAGGAGCCGCGCGCCAGGCGCCCCGATCCGGGGCCGATCAGCCGCAAGCGCGACGTCCCGGTCCCGCCCCCGGTCCAGCGGCCGGAGGACGCCGTGCCCTATGCGGAGCTGCATGCGCACTCGTCGTTCTCCTTCCTCGACGGCGCCTCCTCGCCGCAGGAGCTGCTCGTCGAGGCCGAGCGGCTGGGCCTCGCGGCGCTGGCGCTCACCGATCACGACGGCTTCTACGGAGCGGCCAGGTTCGCCGAGGTCGCCGACATGATGAGCACCACGGTGCAGACCGTCTACGGCGCCGAGCTCTCCCTCGGCCTCGACGCCCCGCAGCGCGGGACCCCCGATCCGTTCGGCGACCATCTGCTCGTGCTCGCCGACGGCCTCGAGGGCTATCACCGGCTCTCCGGCGCCATCACGACCGCGCAGCTGCGCGGCGGAGAGAAGGGGCGGCCGGTGTACGACCTCGAAGAGCTCGCAGCCAGCGCGCAGGGGCACTGGACTATCCTCACCGGATGCCGCAAAGGCGCGGTGCGGAGGGGCCTCGAAGCCGGCGACGCCCTGACCCCGCTGCGACGGCTGGTCGGGCTGTTCGGCAGGGAACGGGTCGCCGTCGAGCTCTTCGACCACGGCGATCCGCTCGACACTCGACGCAACGATGAGCTCGCAGACCTCGCCCGGCGCCTGCGGCTACCAGTGCTCGCCACGAACAACGTGCACTACGCGACCCCGGAGCGGGCTGGTCTCGCCGAGGCCGTGGCCGCGGTGCGGGCGGTGCGCAGCATGGACGAGCTCGATGGCTGGCTGCCGGCGCACGGCGGGGCGCACCTGCGCAGCGGCGCCGAGATGACGGCGCGCTTCCGGCGCTACCCCGGGGCGATCTCGTACGGGCTCGAGGTGGCGGCGGCATCCGCCTTCCCCCTGATCCAGGCGAAGCCCGCGCTGCCGGAACTGCCGGTCCCGGATGGACACACCCCGATGAGCTGGCTGCGCCGGCTGGTGTGGGACGCCGTGCCGTCGACGTACCCGCACCTCACCGACGACGCCCGCGAGCGGATCGCCCGCGAGCTCGACGTCATCGAGGAGAAGAACTTCCCCGGCTACTTCCTCATCGTGCACGGCATCGTCACCGAGGCGAAGAAGCGCGGCATCCTCTGCCAGGGCCGGGGCTCTGCCGCGGCGAGCGCGGTCTGCTATCTGCTCGGCATCACCGCCATCGACCCCATCCTCTACCGGCTGCCGTTCGAGCGGTTCCTCGCGACGACCCGCCAGGAGGAGCCCGACATCGATGTCGACTTCGACTCCGGTCGGCGCGAGGAGATGATCCAGTGGACCTACGAGCAGTACGGCAGGGAGCGCGCGGCGCAGGTGGCGAACGTCATCCAGTACCGCCCGAAGAACGCGGTGCGCGACATGGCGAGGGCCCTCGGGTACACCCCAGGCCAGCAGGACTCCTGGTCGCGGCAGGTCGACGGCTGGTCGGCGGGGATCGAGGTCGGCGCCGACCACGACATCCCCGAGAACGTGCTCGAGTACGCCGGAGAGCTGCTGAAGGCGCCGCGGCACCTCGGCATCCACTCCGGCGGCATGGTGCTCACCGCGCGCCCGGTGGGCGAGGTGGTGCCCGTCGAGCACGCGCGGATGGAGAACCGCACGGTCATCCAGTGGGACAAGGACGACGCGGCGTCCATGGGACTGGTCAAGTTCGACCTGCTGGGATTGGGGATGCTGGCGGCGCTGCGGCACTGCTTCGACCTCATCCGCGATGCGACCGGCGAGGAGTGGAGGCTGGAGAGCATCCCCAAGGAGGAGCCGGCGGTCTACGACATGCTCTGCCGCGCCGATTCGATCGGGGTGTTCCAGGTCGAGTCCCGGGCGCAGATCGGTCTGCTCCCGCGCCTGCAGCCGCGGTGCTTCTACGACCTCGCGATCCAGATCGCCCTCATCCGCCCCGGCCCCATCCAGGGCGGAGCCGTGCATCCGTTCGTCAAGCGCAAGATGGCCAAGGATCAGCTCGACGAGGAGAACCGCGCGCGGGTCGCCCGTGGCGAGGAGCCGGTGGAGTTCGAGATCGCCTATCCGCACGCCGATCTGGCGCCGATCCTCGAACGCACCCTGGGGATCCCCATCTTCCAGGAGCAGCTGATCCAGATGGCGACCGCCATCGGCGACTGCACGGCCGACGAGGCCGACCTGCTGCGGCGGGCGATGGGATCCAAGCGCGGGCTGGAGAAGATCGAGCGGGTGCGCGACAAGCTGTACGCGGGAATGGCACGGCGGGGGCTGTCACCGGAGCAGTCCGACCGCATCTACGCGCAGATCCAGTCGTTCTCGAACTTCGGCTTCGCCGAGTCGCACTCCCTCTCGTTCGCCCTGCTCGTCTACGCCAGCTCCTGGTTGAAGCTGCATTACCCGGCGGCGTTCCTGGCGGGGCTGCTGCGCTCTCAGCCGATGGGCTTCTACTCGGCGTCCACGCTGACCGCCGACGCCCGCAGGCACGGGGTCGAGGTGCTCAGGCCCGATCTGCACGCCTCCGGGGCGACCGAGTCGCTCGAGCGGATCGGCCCGCAGGGCCCCTGGCTCGACTCCTGCCTGCTCGACCCGCAGCCGGCGGTGGCACGGTTCGACCGCTCCCTCCCCGACGAGTCGGCGGCTCATCGCCGTGACGGCGGCTTCGCCGTGCGGCTCGGCCTCGGCGGCGTGCGCGGCATCGGCGCGGCGATGGCCGCACGCATCGTCGCCGCGCGCGCGGCGCACGGCCGCTATCGCGACCTGGGCGACCTGGCACGGCGCACCGACGCGACGGCCGCCCAGCTGGAGGC
>NZ_JASGCY010000044.1:0-39925 GCF_047607465.1 Microbacterium sp.
CTCCTCGCCCTCGCCCGACGCCGCGTCGACGTCCTCTGGGCACTCCTGCGCGACAACCGAACCTTCACGATCGACAGCCCAACGAAGACCGCAATCGCGGCTTGACAACTTCATTGAGACTCCTTCGTCGAGGCTCCTGAACAGTGTTCACCTGAACGGTGTTCACTATAGTGGTGCTGTGAGCCCCGATCGCAACCCGACCCGTCATGATCGCGACAGCGTCGCGCGCGCCGCTCTCGCACTGCTGGATGAGGTGGGTCTGCCCGACCTGTCGATGCGGCGCATCGCCGCCCGGCTGGAGGTGCAGCCCAGCGCCCTGTACTGGCACTTCGCCAGCAAGCAGCTCCTGCTCGCCGAGCTCGCCGACCGGATCACCGCCCGCGTGCCCATCGCGGAATCCGACCCGGTCGCGTGCGCCCGCGGCATCCGCGATGCGCTGCTCGCCCACCGCGACGGCGCGGAGCTCGTCCTCAGCACCTCGGCGCTCGGGCTCGGCTCGGCGCACGCCGAGCGTGCCCTCCTGCGCTCGCTCCCAGAGCAGAACCCCGAGCGCGCCGCGGCGCTGCTGCATTTCATCCTCGGTCACACCGCCCTGGTGCAGCAGCGCATGCACGCGCACAGCCACGGGGCCGCATCCGGCGACGACGACCCGACGGCGGGGCTGGATCGCGTGTTCGACCTCGGGGTGACGGCGATCGCCGGGCTCAGCGCGACTCGGCCGCGTGCCCGAGCCTGAGACCGGGCACGAGGGCGAGCAGCGCGAGCGCGATACCCAGCACGAACACCAGCACGAAGGCATCCGCTCCCCCGCCGAGCGCCGCCACGCCGAGGCCCGCGACGGCGATGGCCACCGCAGAAGTCGTCGAGTCGGCGATGGAGAGGGCCGAGGAGTTGAAGCCCTGATCGCCCTCGTCCGAGTAGGCGAGGGTCAGCACGGTCAGCCGCGGGTAGAGCAGGCCCATGCCCGCCCCGGCGAACCCCCAGCCGACGACGACGAGGACGGGGGTCACTGCGGCGGACGCGATGAGGACGAGCACGAGCGCGACGAGGATCGATCCGATCGCGAGCAGCATGATCCGCCGGTTCCCGAGGCGGTCGCCGAACCTCCCCTGCAGATGCGATGCGCCGGCCCAAGCGAGCGCGGAGAGCATCAGCCCGATCCCCGCCCAGGTCGGCGTGAAGCCGAACTCCTCCATCAGCAGGTAGGGGATGTACGCCTCCGCCGCGAAGAACGCGGCGGAGACGAGTCCGCGCATCAGGATCACGCTCGGCAGGCCCCGAGCAGCGCGCAACGTGCCGCGCGGGATCAGCGGCAGCATCGCGGCACCGATCACGGCGATCGCGATCGCGGCCACCGGCCAGCCCAGTGCGTCCGGGCGGTCGGCTGCGAGACCGACGACGACGGCGCCGACCGCGACGACCACCGCCAGCAGGAGCCTCACCAGCAGAGCGCGCGCGTTCTGCGGCGTGCCGTTACCGAGATCGAGCCCGTGCAGGCGCACCGCGATGATCGCGAACGCCACCGCGGTCAGCACGGCGACGCCGAGAAAGACCCAGCGCCAGTCGAGGTACTGCGCGACGGCGCCCGCGAGGAACGGGCCGATCATCGACGGCACCACCCAGGCGGCGGCGAACGCGGCGAAGATCCTCCCGTGCAGGTGCGCGGGGTACAGCCGGGCGATGACGACGTACAGCGCGACCGTCTGCCCGCCGGCGCCGAGCCCCTGCACGAGCCTGCCCACGAGGAACTGCGGCATCGTCGCGGCGCTGCCGGCAATGACCATGCCGACGATGAAGAGGACGACTGCCGCATGCAGCGCGCCGCGCGGCCCGCGCGCATCGGACCACGCACCCGCGGCCACCATGCCGATGACGCTCGTCGCCAATGTGCCGGCGAACGCGACGGCGTACAGCGACTGCCCGTCCAGCGCCGCGCTGACGATCGGCATCACCGTCGTCACGGCGAGGGCCTCGATGGCCGCGAAGAAGATGAGGGCCACTCCTCCTGTGGTGACCCACACCCGCTCGCGGTCCCAGATCGTCGCCGGCGCCGTGGACGCGCTCATCCGCGCGGGAGCGCGGCGATGCGTTCGATCGCCTCGGTGATGATCTCGGGGCTGGTGCCGAAGTTCAGCCGCACGTGCCCCGCGCCCTCCGCCCCGAACCCGACGCCGGCGTTGAGGGCGACGCGCGCCTCGCGCAGGATCCTCCGCGCAGGCTCCTCCCCGAGCCCGAGGCCGGAGAGGTCGATCCAGGCGAGGTAGCCGGCATCCGGAAGGCGGTAGCGGGCGCCGGGCAGGTGCCGCGCGATCAGGTCGCCGAGGAGCCGGCGGTTCTCGTCGAGCGTGCGCAGCAGCCCATCCAGCCATTCCTCGCTCTCCTCGCTGAACGCGGCGACCGCGGCGATCAGGCCGAGCTGACCGGTGCGCCACACCACCTCGATCGGGAGGCGGCGCAGCACCGCCGTCGTGCGATCGTCGGCGCCGACCATGAGCGCGCACTTGAGGCCTGCGAGGTTGAACGCCTTGCTGGCGCTGACCACGGCGTAGCCGATGCGACGTGCAGGCTCGCTCACGGCGAGGAACGGCGTGAATCCGGCATCCGGCTGCGCGAGCGGCGCATGGATCTCATCGGAGATCACCGCGGCGTCGAATTCGTCGGCGAGCTCGGCGAGGGCGGCGAGGCTGTCGCGCGCGTGCACGGTGCCGGTGGGGTTGTGCGGGTTGCACAGCAGGATCGCCCGCGCGCCGTCCTGGAGGGCGGAACGGATGCCGGCGAGATCGATCTCCCACGCGGATCCCGTGTCGCGCAGCGGCACGCGCACGAGTTCGGCGCCGGCCTCGTCGACGAGATCGTAGAACGGCGGATAGACGGGAGGCATGACGACGACCCGCTCCCCCGGCTGCACGACGCGGCGGAGGATCTCGACGATGCCCATGCTGACATCGGCCGTCGAGCGGATGCGGGCGGGGTCGACCTCCCAGCCGAAGCGGCGCTGCACGAACCGGGCGTAGGTCTCGGCGAGCGGGTTGCGCGAGGCGACGTACCCGGTGTCACCGGTGTCGATCGCCCGCTGCAGCGCCGCTCGGACGGTCGGGGCGAGCGGGAAGTCGGTCTCGGCGACGAACAACGGGAGCACATCGGCGGGGTACTCCCGCCACTTCTCACTGCTGCGCTGCCGGAGCTCGTCGATCGTGAGCGCTCTGACCTCGAGCATCCGTCCTCCTGATGTGATCTTCCCGGAGAGTCTTCCCGAGACGCGGCGCAGCGTCACGGCGACGCTGCGATGCGCGTCAGATCGCGAAGCCGAGGGCGCGCATCATGTCGCGCCCATCGTCGGTGATCCGCTCCGGACCCCACGGCGGCATCCAGACCCAGTTGATCCGGAAGCGATCCACCACCTTGTCCAGCGCCTGCGCCGTCTGCTCCTCGAGCACGTCGGTGAGCGGGCATCCGGCGCTCGTGAGCGTCATGTGGATGACGAGGGCGTCGTTCTCGTCGTCCCACGCGAGGTCGTAGATGAGACCGAGGTCGACGACGTTGATCCCGAGCTCGGGATCCATGACGTCCTTGAGAGCCTCGGTGACCTCGTCGTACTTCTCGTCCGTGAGGGTCGCTGTCATGCGATCAGCCTACGCCTCGATGGGAGCGGCGGGGTCGAGGAAGCGGTCGTATCCCTCTTCCTCAAGGCGGTCGGCGAGCTCGGGGCCGCCCTCCTCGACGATCTTGCCCGCGACGACGACGTGCACGAAGTCGGGACGGATGTAGCGGAGGATGCGGGTGTAGTGCGTGATCAGGAGCACGCCGAGTCCGGTGGCCTCCTTGGCGCGGTTCACGCCCTCGGAGACGATCTTCAGCGCATCGACATCGAGACCGGAGTCGGTCTCGTCGAGCACGGCGAACTTCGGCTTCAGCACCTCGAGCTGAAGGATCTCGTGGCGCTTCTTCTCACCGCCGGAGAAGCCCTCGTTGACGTTGCGCTGGGCGAACTTCGGGTCCATGCGCAGGTTCCCCATCGCATCCTTGACCTCGTTGGTCCAGGAGCGGATCGACGGAGCCTCGCCGTCGAGGGCGGTCTTGGCGGTGCGCAGGAAGTTCGTCACCGTGACACCGGGGATCTCGACCGGGTACTGCATCGCGAGGAAGAGGCCGGCGCGGGCGCGCTCGTCGACGCTCATCTCGAGGACATCCTCGCCATCGAAGGTGATGGAGCCTCCGGTGACGGTGTACTTGGGGTGGCCGGCGATCGTGTACGCCAGCGTCGACTTGCCCGAGCCGTTGGGGCCCATGATCGCGTGGGTCTCCCCCGTGCGCATGGTGAGGGTGATTCCGTTGAGGATCGGGGTGGTACCCGCCTCGGTCTCAACCGTGACGTGCAGGTCGCGGATCTCGAGAACAGACATTCAGACTTCCTTCGTGACAGTCGGGTCGATGAGCACGTCGTCACCGTCAATCTCGACGATGTAGACCGGGACGGGCTCGAAAGCGGGGAGGTTCTGCGGTTTGCCGGTGAGCAGCGAGAAGGCGGAGCCGTGGGCCCAGCACTCCACGGTGTCGCCTTCGACGAAGCCCTCGGAGAGGGAGATGTCGCCGTGCGTGCAGGTGTCGCCGATCGCGTGGATCGTGCCATCGGCGTCTTTGATGACGGTGATGGGCACACCGCCCGGCTCGACGCGCAGCGGCGTGTCGGTCTCGAGGTCGGCGACCCCGCAGACGCGCTCGGCGCTCACGCGCTCACCGCCGCCAGTTCGGCCTCGACAGCGGCCAGCAGCTCCTCCTCGAGGGAGGGGATGCCGAGGCGCTGAACGATGTCACTGAGGAAGCCGAGCACGACGAGCCGCCGCGCCTCCTCCTCGGTGATGCCGCGCGCCTGCAGGTAGAAGAGCTGCTCGTCGTCGAAACGACCGGTCGCGCTCGCGTGGCCGGCACCCAGGATGTCACCGGTCTCGATCTCGAGGTTCGGGATCGAGTCGGCGCGCGCGCCCTCGGTGAGCACCAGGTTGCGGTTCGCCTCGTACGAGTCGGTGCCGATGGCGTCTGGACCGATGAGCACGTCGCCGATCCACACGCTGTGCGCGCTCTCGCCCTGCAGCGCGCCCTTGTAGAGGACGTCGCCGACGGTGTGCGGGCCCTTGTGGTGCAGGTACACCTGGCTCTCCAGGTGCT
Organism: Microbacterium sp.; assembly: GCF_047607465.1. Lineage (GTDB taxonomy): Bacteria > Actinomycetota > Actinomycetes > Actinomycetales > Microbacteriaceae > Microbacterium. Next base: position 5,167 of record NZ_JASGCY010000044.1, read on the forward strand.
GCCCGGCATCGGCGTAGGACAGGCCGTAGAGGTAGCCCTCCGCGCCGGCACCGGCGAGCTCGACATTCGGGTTCACCCGCACGACGCCGCCGCCGAAGCTGACGACGTAGTGCTTGAGGGTGGCGTTCGCGTCGACGCGGGCCTGGTGTGCGGCCGCGTGCACGGCGTCGTCGGCCCAGCGCTGCAGGCTGATCACGCTGAGGGCAGCGCCATCGCGCACGATGATCTCGACGTTCTGCGCGTACTGCGCCGAGCCGCGGTGGTCGAGCACGACGGTCGCACGCGAGTTCGGCTTCGCCTCGATGAGGATCTGCCCGAACCCGCGCTTGTCGGCACCGGAGCCGTCGAAGCGGAGCACGATCGGCTCGGCGACCTCGTCATCGGCCTCGATCCGCAGGTGCAGTCGCTGCGCGTGCTTCCAGGCGAGTGCGCTGGGGAGATCCTCCGGGCGGAAGAACTCGCCGTGGGCGTCCTCCTCGGGCACGAGGTGCGCCGCGGCCCCATCGAGATCGACGGTGACGGCGAAGCCGTCTCCGGCCTCGTCCGAGAGGAGACCCGCGAGGCGGGCGAGCGGGGTGTGCTTCCAGTTGACCTCGCGGCCGGTCGGAGCGCCGAAGTCGGCAGGCTCGTAGGAGCTCGGCCGCTCGGAGCGGGTCTGCACCGGCACGAAGCCGGCGTCGGCGACCTTGGCGGCCGGGTCGATGTGCGCGTTCGTGTGCGGCGCCTGTGCAGGCGCGGTCGTCGGGGTCGTCACTAGCCGACCGATCCTTCCATGCCCATCTCGATGAGCTTGTTCAGTTCCATCGCGTACTCCATCGGCAGCTCGCGCGCGATCGGCTCGATGAAGCCGCGCACGATCATCGCCATGGCCTCGTCCTCGGGCATGCCGCGCGACTGCAGGTAGAACAGCTGCTCCTCGCTGACCTTGGAGACGGTGGCCTCGTGGCCGAGCTGCACGTCGTCGACGCGGATGTCGATCGCCGGGTACGTGTCCGAACGGGACTTCGTGTCCACCAGCAGCGCGTCGCAGCGCACGGTGTTCGCGGAGTGGTGCGCTGCGGCATCCACCCGCACCTCGCCGCGGTAGCCGGCGCGGCCGCCGCCGCGCGCGATCGACTTCGAGACGATCGACGACTGCGTGTACGGCGCCATGTGGATCATCTTCGCGCCGGCGTCCTGGTGCTGGCCGGGGCCGGCGAAGGCGACCGAGAGCGTCTCGCCCTTGGCGTGCTCGCCCATGAGGTAGATCGACGGATACTTCATCGTCACCTTGGAGCCGATGTTGCCGTCGACCCACTCCATCGTCGCGCCCTCGTGCGCGACCGCACGCTTGGTGACGAGGTTGTAGACGTTGTTCGACCAGTTCTGAATCGTCGTGTAGCGCACGCGTGCGTTCTTCTTCACGATGATCTCGACGACGGCCGAGTGCAGCGAGTCGGACTTGTAGATCGGGGCGGTGCAGCCCTCGATGTAGTGGACGTAGCTGTCCTCATCGGCGATGATCAGGGTCCGCTCGAACTGGCCCATGTTCTCGGTGTTGATGCGGAAGTACGCCTGCAGCGGGATCTCGACGTGCACGCCCTTGGGGACGTAGACGAACGAGCCGCCGGACCAGACGGCCGTGTTGAGTGCTGCGAACTTGTTGTCGCCGGCCGGGATCACGGTGCCGAAGTACTCCTCGAAGAACTCGGGGTGCTCGCGCAGTGCCGTGTCGGTGTCCATGAAGATGACGCCCTGCTGCTCCAGATCCTCGCGGATCTGGTGGTAGACGACCTCGGATTCGTACTGCGCGGCGACGCCGGCGACGAGGCGCTGACGCTCGGCCTCTGGAATGCCGAGGCGCTCGTACGTCTCGCGGATGTCGGCGGGAAGGTCCTCCCACGACTGCGCCTGCTTCTCCGTGGAGCGCACGAAGTACTTGATGTTGTCGAAGTCGATCTCGCTGAGGTCGGCGCCCCAGGTGGGCATCGGCTTGCGGTCGAACAGGCTCAGACCCTTGAGCCGGGTCTTCAGCATCCACTCCGGCTCGCTCTTGAGCGCCGAGATGTCGCGCACGACGGCTTCGGAGAGGCCTCGTTTCGCGCTCGCACCGGCGGCGTCGGGGTCGTGCCAGCCGAACTCGTACACCCCCAGCCCTTCGAGCTCCGGGCGGTCGATCAGCACATCCGACATCACACACTCTCCTTTTAGGTCCCGAAACGGTGTCATCCGCCCCGACACACCTGATCCCGTCGAGTCTGCGGGAGTGGGTGCCGTTGGTGGGCCCTCATCATCGGCGCTGTCATCGCGCCTAAACTGTCAGGGATGCGTTCCGCGCGTGCGCGGCCATCCCAACATCCCGATTCTACAGGTTCACTCCGCCGTGCGGGCCGCCGTGTGCGCACACCGGGCGAGCCGGAGGTGCCATGCCCGAGACCGCTGCGACTGTGAGATCGACCGACCGGATCACCGCCGGCCGACCGCTGCGCGTCTTCGCCTGGCTCTCGTTCCTCGCCGAGGTCGTCATCATCGGCACCGGCGGCGCTGTGCGCCTCACCGGCTCGGGCCTCGGATGCTCGGAGTGGCCGCTGTGCACGCCCGAGTCCCTCGTGCCGATCTATGCCGATCAGGGAATCCACGGCTTCATCGAGTTCGGAAACCGCACCATGACCGGCGTCGTCGGGCTCCTCGCCCTCGCCGTCGTGCTGCTCACCCTGTACACGGCCGGGGGCCGGCGGCCGGTCGTGCGCGCCCTGTGGTTCGCCCTCGGCGGCATCGTCGCGGCGGTCGCCGTCTACGCGATCGGCGCGGCGACGGGGCTGCCGGCGGCCGCGCTGATGTCGACGGCGCTGCTGCTGTCGGTGCTGGCCGGTGCCGTCGATTCGCTCCGCCGCCCGCTCCCTCGGCGCGACCTCGCGCTGCTCGCCTGGATCGTGCTCGCCGGTGTCATGGCCCAGGCCGTCGTCGGCGGCTTCGCCGTGCTCAGCGAGCTCGATCCCTTCATCGTTGGCTTCCACTACACGGCCTCGCTGCTGCTGGTGTGCGTGACGACCGCCTACCTCGTGCGTCTCGACGCCCCCGCAGGCCCACGCGAGCGGGTCGTGCCGCTCTGGTTCGCGATCCTCACGCACGTCACCGGCCTCGCCCTCGCCGCCACGATCTTCTTCGGCGTGCTGACCACGGGCAACGGCCCGCACTCGGGCGACGCCGACATCAGGAGGAATGGCTTCGACGCGACTGTCCTCGCGCACGTGCACTCCTGGCCCGGATACATCCTCGCGGTGCTCGTGATCGTGCTGCTGATCAGCGCGTGGGTGCTGCGGCTCGAGCCGCGGCGCTGGCTGGTCGTGCTCGCCGTCGCGATCACGGTGCAGGTCGTCGTCGGCGTCTGGCAGGCCCGAGAAGGGCTCCCGCCGCTGCTCGTCGGCATCCACATGGTGCTGGCGTCGCTCTCGGCCGCCGCGTACACGGTGGTCGTGCTGAAGCTGAAGCGCCCGGTGGACTCACACACGCCCGAAGATCAGTAGGCGCCGAGGCGCTATGACGCCGGTCAGAACGGCAGCAGCGGGTCGACCGCGACGGCGACGAAGATCAGCGTCAGATAGGTGATCGAGGCGTGGAAGACGCGCATCGGACGCGCCTCGGCGCCGCGCACTGCGCGGTTGTAGAGGCGGTGCGACTCGTAGATGAACCAGCCGCCGAACACGAGAGCCGAGACCGTGTAGACGAGCCCCATGTCGGCGATCGGGATGAGCAGCAGCGAGCAGGCGAGCGTCGCCCAGGCGTAGAGGATGACCTGCAGCCCCACCTGGGAGGCGTTGCGGGTGACGCCGAGCATCGGCACGTCGACGTCGTCGTAGTCGTCCTTGTACTTCATCGACAGCGGCCAGTAGTGCGGCGGCGTCCACAGGAAGATGAGGGCGAAGAGGATGAAGGCCGGCCAGTCCAGGGAACCGGTCACCGCCGCCCAGCCGATGAGCACCGGGAAGCATCCGGCGATGCCGCCCCAGATGATGTTCTGCTCGGTGCGGCGCTTGAGGATCATCGTGTAGATGACGACGTAAAAGAAGATGGCGGATGCCGAGAGAGTCGCCGCGAGCCAGTTCGTCGTGATCCACAGCCAGAGCGTGGAGAGGATCGCGAGCGTCCACGAGAAGATCAGAGCGCCCCGCGGACTGACCTCGCCGGTCACCAGCGGGCGGTTCTCGGTGCGGTGCATGTGCGCGTCGATGTCGCGGTCGAGGTACATGTTGAACGCGGCAGCCGACCCGGCGCTCATCGAGCCGCCGATCACGGTGGCGAGCACCAGCCAGAGGGGCGGCATGCCGCCCTGGGCGAGGAACATCACCGGCACGGTCGAGACGAGCAGCAGCTCGAGCACCCGCGGCTTCGTGAGGGCGACGTAGGCCTTCACCGTGCGAGCGGCGGATTTGCGGACAGCGGTCTGATCAGACATCGTCGAGATCTCGATCGCCTCCTCAGGGCACGCGCGTAGACAGCTCTTCCATCTTATGCCACGCGTCGTTCTCCCCGTCTCCTGGCACGGTGGAAGCGGAGATTTCCTCCCGTGAAGAGCGTGTCGTCAAGCGCTGTAACCGGCGGCGCCCGCAACGCTATGCTGAAACAACTCGCGCCCGGCGCTCCAGCATCCTCCTTCCGTAACGTTGCGGACCGCGATGTCGTGCTCCGGGCGCCCTCGAACCGTTGGAGAAGGGCATCACGTGTCGGAACTGCTGTGGGATGAGATCGATCGGCGCGCGGTGGACACCGCGCGCGTGCTGGCCGCGGATGCGGTGCAGAAGGTCGGGAACGGTCATCCCGGAACGGCGATGAGCCTCGCCCCGGTCGCATACCTGCTGTATCAGCGCGTGCTGCGTCATGATCCGGCGGATACGGACTGGCTGGGCCGCGACCGCTTCATCCTGTCGGTGGGCCACTCCTCTCTGACGCAGTACGTGCAGCTGTACCTGGGCGGTTTCGGGCTGGAGCTCGGCGACCTCGAGGCGCTGCGCACATGGGGCTCGCTCACCCCCGGTCACCCCGAGTACGGCCACACGAAGGGCGTCGAGATCACCACCGGCCCCCTCGGCCAGGGCCTCGCCTCCGCCGTCGGCTTCGCCTATGCGGCCCGGTACGAGCGGGGTCTGTTCGATCCGGATGCTGCAGCGGGTGCGAGCCCGTTCGACCACTTCGTGTACGTGATCGCCGGTGACGGCGATCTGCAGGAGGGCGTGACCAGCGAGGCGTCGAGCCTGGCGGGGCACCAGCAGCTGGGCAACCTCATCGCGATCTACGACTCGAACCAGATCTCGATCGAGGGCGACACGGACGTCGCGTTCACGGAGGACGTGCGCGCCCGGTACGAGTCGTACGGCTGGCAGGTGCTCGAGGTCGACTGGCGTCGCACGGGCCAGTACGTCGAGGACGTCCAGGAGCTGTTCGACGCGATCGAGCAGGGCAAGGCCGAGACCGGCAAGCCCACGCTGATCATTCTGAAGACGATCATCGGATGGCCGGCGCCGAACAAGTCCGGAACCGAGTCGGTGCACGGCAACGCCCTGGGCGCGGACGAGGTCGCGGCGACGAAGGAGGTGCTCGGGTTCGATCCAGAGCAGAGCTTCGTCGTCGAGGACGCGGTGATCGCGCACACCCGCGAGCTCGCCTCCCGCGCCGCCGAGGCGCGCGCGGCGTGGCAGGCGGACTTCGACGCATGGGCTGCGGCGAACCCCGAGCGCAAGGCGCTGCTCGACCGGCTCGAGGCCGGTGAGCTGCCCGAGGGCATCGAGAGCACGCTGCCGGTGTTCGAGGCAGGCACGGAGATCGCGACCCGCGCGGCATCGGGCAAGGTCATCAACGCCCTCGCCGGTGCGCTGCCGGAGCTGTGGGGCGGATCCGCCGATCTCGCCGGCTCCAACAACACCACGATCGCAGGGGCGAAGTCGTTCATCCCCGCGCAGTGGTCCACGCACGACTGGTCGGGCTCCCCGTACGGCCGGGTGCTGCACTTCGGCATCCGCGAGCACGCGATGGGCTCGATCCTCAACGGCATCGTCCTGCACGGCAAGACCCGTGCGTTCGGCGGCACCTTCCTCATCTTCAGCGACTACATGCGCCCAGCGGTGCGTCTGGCCGCCCTCATGAACGTGCCGAGCATCTTCGTGTGGACGCACGACTCCGTCGCCCTCGGTGAGGACGGCCCCACGCACCAGCCGATCGAGCAGCTCGCGACTCTGCGCGCGATCCCGAACCTCGCGGTCGTGCGCCCTGCGGACGCGAACGAGACGGCGGCGGTGTGGCTGGAGGTGCTGCGTCGCCACGAGGGTCCCACCGGGCTCGCGCTGACCCGGCAGAACATCCCGGTGTTCGCCCGCGGCGAGGGCGAGGCATCCGGCGAGGTCTTCGCCGCCGCGTCGAACGCGGCCAAGGGCGCCTACGTGCTCGCCGAGGCCCCGAACGGCACCCCCGACGTGATCATCATCGCCACCGGTTCCGAAGTGCAGCTCGCCGTCGAGGCCCGCGCTGCCCTCGCGTCCGAGGGCGTGAACGCCCGCGTCGTGTCCGCCCCGTCGCTGGAGTGGTTCGCCGAGCAGGACGAGGCCTACCGCGAATCGGTGCTGCCGGCATCCGTCACGGCCCGCGTGTCGGTCGAGGCGGGCTCCGTCCTCAGCTGGCGCGGCATCGTCGGCGACAAGGGCCGCTCGATCGGCATCGACCACTTCGGCGCCTCCGCCGACTACAAGACCCTCTTCCGCGAGTTCGGCATCACCACCGACGCCGTCGTCGCGGCCGCCCGCGAGACCCTGGCCGCACAGGCCAACTGAACAAGGAGTCCCCCGCTCATGAGTACCCCCACCGCAGATCTCGCCGCCGCCGGCGTCAGCATCTGGCTCGACGACCTCTCCCGCACCCGTATCGATTCCGGGAATCTGCAGGAGCTGATCGCCACGCGCAACGTCACCGGCGTGACGACGAACCCGACGATCTTCGCGAACGCGATCACGAACCCGAGCGACACCTCCTACGACGCGCAGGTCGCCGAGCTCGCGGCCTCGGGCGCGACGGCCGAGGAGGCCGTGTTCGCGGCCACCACGCAGGACGTCGCGGCCGCTCTCGACATCTTCCGCCCGGTCTGGGAGGCCTCGGGCCACGTCGACGGGCGCGTCTCGATCGAGGTCTCCCCCGACCTCGCCCACGACACCGAGGGCACCGTCGTTCAGGCCAAGCAACTGTGGGCGAGGATCGACCGCCCGAACCTGCTCGTCAAGATCCCCGCGACGAAGGCGGGCCTGCCTGCCATCGCGCAGGCGATCGGTGCTGGTATCAGCGTCAACGTCACCCTCATCTTCAGCCTGGAGCGCTACGCCGAGGTCATCGATGCGTACCTCACCGGGCTGGAGACAGCCAAGGCCGCAGGCATCGACCTGTCGACCATCGAGTCGGTCGCGTCGTTCTTCGTGTCGCGCGTCGACACCGAGACCGACAAGCGCCTCTCCGCGATCGGCACCGCAGAGGCCGACGCGCTCAAGAGCAAGGCTGGCCTCGCCAACGCGCGTCTCGCGTACGAGCTGTACGAGAAGAGCTTCGCGAGCGACCGCGCCACCGCCCTCCTCGACGCCGGCGCCAACGTGCAGCGGCCGCTCTGGGCGTCCACCGGCGTCAAGGACCCTGCCCTGCCGGACACCCTCTACGTCACCGAGCTCGTCGCCCCCGGCGTCGTGAACACGATGCCCGAGAAAACGCTCGAGGCCACCTTCGACCACGGCGTCGTCACCGGCGACACCATCACCGCGGGCTACGACGAGGCCCGTGAGGTCTTCGCCGACATCGCCGCGCTCGGCATCGACTTCGCCGACGTCACCCAGGTGCTCGAAGACGAAGGCGTCGCCAAGTTCATCGACTCCTGGCACGACCTCCTCGCCCAGGTCAAGGAAGGCCTCGAGGCCCAGCGATGACCTTCGCGCTGCACGCCTCGGGCGCGGCGAGAGCCGCGATCGAGGAGGCCGTCCCCGGCCTCGTGCACGACCTCGTGGCGTCCCGCATCACCGGCGGCGACGCCACGCTGTGGGGTCCGGATGCCGAGGCGGAGGCCGCCATGCGTCTCGGATGGGTCGAGGCCGTCTCGATCTCGCGACCGCTCGTGCCGGAGATCGTCGCGCTGCGCGATGACCTCGCGGCCAGGGGCGTCACGCGCGTCGTGCTCGCAGGGATGGGCGGCTCGTCGCTCGCACCCGAGGTCATCGCGCAGACCGCGCACCGCGAGCTCACCATCCTCGATTCGACCGCGCCTGGGCAGGTGCTCGCAGCACTCGACAACGGCATCGAGAACACGGTGCTGGTCGTCTCCTCCAAGTCGGGGTCCACGATCGAGACCGACTCGCAGCGACGCACCTTCGAGGCCGCGTTCCGCGACCTCGGCATCGATCCCGCCGAGCGCATCGTCGTGGTCACCGATCCAGGCTCCCCTCTCGAAGCCTCGGCCCGAGAGGCCGGCTACCGCGTGTTCGCCGCCGACCCGAACGTCGGCGGGCGCTATTCCGCGCTCACCGCGTTCGGACTGGTCCCGGCCGGCCTCGCCGGCGCGGACATCTCCGAGCTCCTCGACGAGGCCGAAGCCTCGTTGCTCGAGGTCGCCATCGACTCCGCCGACAACCCGGCTCTGCGCCTCGGCGCCGCCATCGCCGCGGCATCGCCCCGCCGCGACAAGCTGGGCCTCGTCGCCGACGGCACGCACATCGACGGTCTCCCCGACTGGATCGAGCAGCTGATCGCGGAGTCGACCGGGAAGAACGGCACCGGCATCCTCCCGGTCGTGCTGCTTCCCGTCTCGCCGGAGCTGGAGAGCCGTCCAGACGACCTGCAGATCGTGCGTCTCGTCGACGACGCCGATGCGTTCCACCTGCGCGAGCAGCACCCTGGCGAGATCCTCGTCTCCGGCACCCTGGGCGCGCAGTTCATCGTCTGGGAGCACGCGACCGCGATCGCCGGGTTCCTCCTCGGCATCAACCCCTTCGACCAGCCCGACGTGGAATCGGCCAAGACCGCGGCCCGCGGCCTCCTCGATGCCCGGCCGGAGCCGACGGCACCCGTACTCGTCGAGAACGGCGTCGAGGTGCGCGTCTCGGATGCCGCCCTCGCCGCCTCCGGGACGATCGAGGGCATCCTCGATGCGCTCTGGGCGTGCCTCGGCGCAGACGGCTACGTGTCGATCCAGGCGTATGTGAACCGCATCGACGTCCCGCAGCTGCAGGGCCTGCGCGAGCTCGTGGCGGCCGACTCCGGCCGCCCGACGACGTTCGGCTGGGGTCCGCGCTTCCTGCACTCGACCGGCCAGTACCACAAGGGCGGGCCGGCGCAGGGCGTGTTCCTGCAGATCCTCGAGCGCACCGACGTCGACCTCGAGATCCCCGGTCGCCCGTTCACATTCGGGCAGCTGATCCAGGCGCAGGCCGCAGGCGACGCCGCGGTCCTCGCCGATCACGGTCGGCCTGTGGTCTCCCTCACGATCACCGATTCGTCGGCCGACGTCCTCACCCTCTTCGAAGCAGCACAGAAATAAGCAAACAGCCTGGAGAATCCCCCACTGATGTCTGTTCCCATCTCGCGCGGGCACAACCCGCTGCGTGACCCCGACGATCGCCGTCTCAACCGGATCGCGGGCCCCAGCGCCCTCGTGATCTTCGGCGTCACCGGCGACCTGTCGCGCAAGAAGCTCATGCCCGCCGTCTACGACCTCGCCAACCGTGGCCTGCTGCCTCCGGGCTTCGCCCTCGTCGGCTTCGCCCGCCGCGACTGGGAGGACCAGGACTTCGCGCAGGTCGTCTACGACGCCGTCAAGCAGCACGCGCGCACGCCGTTCCGCGAGGAGACCTGGACGCAGCTGCTGCAGGGCATCCGCTTCGTCTCCGGCGAGTTCGACAACGCCGCGTCCTTCGCGAAGCTCCGCGAGACGGTCGAGAAGCTCGACGTCGAGCGGGGCACGATGGGCAACCACGCCTTCTACCTCTCGATCCCGCCGAAGTCGTTCGCGGTCGTCGCGCAGCAGCTCAAGGACTCCGGGCTCGTCGGCGACGAGAACGACGACGCGGAGTGCTGGCGACGCGTCGTCATCGAGAAGCCGTTCGGGCACGACCTGGAATCCGCGCGCGAGCTCAACAGCGCACTCGAGGTCGCCTTCTCCGCCGACTCGATTTTCCGCATCGACCACTACCTGGGCAAGGAGACGGTGCAGAACATCCTCGCGCTGCGCTTCGCGAACGAACTGTACGAGCCGATCTGGAACCGCAACTTCGTCGACCACGTGCAGATCACGATGGCCGAGGACATCGGCGTCGGCGGCCGCGCCGGCTACTACGACGGGGTGGGCGCGGCCCGCGACGTCATCCAGAACCACCTGCTGCAGCTGCTCGCCCTCACCGCGATGGAGGAGCCGATCAGCCTGTCGGCAGAGCACCTCAGGGCCGAGAAGGAGAAGGTCCTCGCCGCGGTGCGCCTGCCGGACGACCTGTCCCTCGCCACGGCGCGCGGCCAGTACGCGGGCGGCTGGCAGGGCGGCGAGCAGGTCACCGGATTCCTCGACGAGGACGGCATGGATCCGCACTCCGCCACGGAGACCTACGCTGCGATCAAACTCGGCATCGAGACGCGGCGCTGGTCGGGTGTGCCCTTCTACCTGCGCACCGGCAAGAGGCTGGGCCGTCGGGTCACCGAGGTCGCGGTCGTCTTCAAGCGCGCCCCCGAGCACCTCTTCGGCCGCTCGAACGCCTCGGAGCTCGGGCAGAACGCCCTCGTGATCCGCGTGCAGCCCGACGAGGGCGTCACGATCCGCTTCGGCTCGAAGGTGCCGGGCAACGGCACGAACGTCCGCGACGTCACCATGGACTTCGGCTACGGCCACGCCTTCACCGAGGCGAGCCCCGAGGCCTACGAGAGACTCATCCTCGATGTGCTGCTCGGCGATCCGCCGCTGTTCCCACGGCATGAGGAGGTCGAGCTCTCCTGGAAGATCCTCGATCCGGTCGAGGAGTACTGGGCCGCCCAGGGTGGGCCACTCGAGCAGTATGCGCCGGGATCGTGGGGGCCGGCATCCGCCGACGCCCTCCTCGCCCGCGACGGACGAATCTGGAGACGCCCGTGATCATCGACCTTCCCGACACGACCGTCAGCCAGGTCGCGAAGAATCTCGTCAAGGCGCGTGAAGAGGGCGGCGTCGTCGCTCTCGGCCGCGTGCTCACCCTCGTCATCGCGGCGCGCAACGGCGTAGCCGAGGCCGCCATCGACGCCGCGAACGACGCCTCGCGCGAGCATCCGATGCGGGTCATCGTGCTCACCACCGGCAGCGGCGAATCCCGGCTCGACGCGCAGATCCGCGTCGGCGGCGACGCGGGTGCGAGCGAGGTCGTCGTGCTGCGCGCCTACGGCGACGCGGCCAGCAACGAGGAGAGCCTGATCACGGGTCTCCTCCTGCCCGACGCCCCGGTCGTCGCCTGGTGGCCCGAGCAGGCACCAGCGTCGCCGTCGAAGTCCCCTCTCGGCCGCATCGCGCAGCGCCGGATCACCGACGCCGCCACCTCGCCCGATGTGCGCGACCGTCTCGCCCTTCTCGGCGAGACCCATGCCCCTGGCGACACCGACCTCGCCTGGACCCGCCTCACGCACTGGCGCGAGCAGCTGGCGGCCGTGCTCGACCAGCCGCCGTACCAGGAGGTCACCGCCGTCGAGGTCCGCGGGGCCTCGGCGTCGCCGTCGACCGCGCTGCTGGCGGCGTGGCTGCAGCTGGCGCTCGACGTTCCGGTGAGCTGGTCGTACGAGTCGCCGGACACCTGGCAGGAGGGCATCAAGTCGGTGCGGCTGACGCGCGCGGCCGGTGACATCCTGCTCGAACGCCCCGCCCCGGGCATCGCCGTGCTCACCCAGCCCGACCAACCGGACCACGACCTCCACCTGCCGCGACGCACCCTCCGCGAGTGCCTCGCCGAGGAGCTGCGCCGCCTCGACCCCGATGTCCTGTACGGTCGGGTGATCACGGAGGGCTGGGAGAGACTGGGCCCGCCCGAGACAGGAGAATGATGTCGATGCAGGCCGGATCCGCAGAGAAGCGGGTCGTCGTCGAGGCGACACCGGCGGCCCTGGCCGCACGGGTCGCCGACAGGTTCCTGACGAGACTTCGCGCACGCACGCGCAACGGCAAGGTCGCCCACGTCGCTCTCACCGGCGGATCCATGGGCGGCGCCGTGCTGCGCGCGACGGCGGAGAGCCGCCGCGCGCGCGACGTCGACTGGTCGCTCGTGCACTTCTGGTGGGGCGACGAGCGCTTCGTCGCGCACGACGACGTCGACCGCAACGCCGTGCAAGCCCGAGCGGCCCTGCTCGACCGCATCGACGTGCCCGCCGAGAACATCCACGAGATCGCCGCCGCAGACAGCGGCCTTGACCTCGAGGGCGCCGCGGAGGCCTACGCCGCGGAGCTCGCCCGCTTCGGCACCGCCGAGCACCCATGGCCCTCGTTCGCGGTCTGCTTCCTCGGCGTCGGCCCCGACGGCCACATCGCCTCGCTGTTCCCCGACCGCGCCGAGGTCACGGTGACCGACGCCGCGGTGCTCGCGGTGCGCGACTCGCCGAAGCCGCCGCCGGAGCGGGTGACGCTCACGCGCCCCGCGCTCAACGCATCCAAGCGCGTATGGCTCGTGCTCACAGGCGCCGACAAGGCTTCGGCGCTCGGGCTCGCCCTGGCCGGAGCCAGTTACACGAGCGTGCCGGCGGCGGGTGCGAAGGGCCGCAAGCGCACGGTCTTCTTCGTCGATGAGGCCGCGGCATCCGAGGTCTCCCCCGACCTCATCGACCAGGCCTACTGACCGCCGGCGTCCCTCGGCGCTCGTGAGTCCGTCGACGGGCCGGAGGAGCCCCGTTCGATGTCGAGCTCCTGGCTCTCGCTGAGCACCTGCGGGTGGTACCGGGCGAGCCCGACGACGCCGAACACGGCGATCGCGCCGGCGACGCCGAAGATCACCAGCACCCATCCCGGCGCCGCTGCCGCCTCACCGAGCACGAGCATGCCGATGACGACGGCCACCATCGGGTCGACGACGGTGAGACCTGCGATGACGAGATCGGGCGGGCCCGAGCTGTAGGCGGTTTGCACGAAGTAGGCGCCGACCGCGGAGGCCGCGACGAGAGCGATCACGCAGACCAGCGTGATCCAGTCGAAGCTGCCGTTCTCGATGCGGTTGATCGTCGCCTTCGCGAGGGTCGCGACGAAGCCGTAGAGGATGCCGGCGCCGATGACGTAGAACAGGGCGCGCATCCGATGCCTCAGGACCAGCCACGCCGCCCCCAGCACGATGATCACCACGAGCAGGATCGCCAGGATCGTGAACAGCTCGATGTTGGTGATCGGCTTCTCGGTGGCGAAGACCGCCGCGAACGACACGAAGAGGAAGATGCCGCCGACGCAGCAGCCGATCGCCGTGATGGACTGCCGTGTGGGGGTGTGCCCGGAGACCCGCGCGTTGAGCAGTGTCGTGATCACCAGGGCGATCGCCCCGAGCGGCTGGACGACGATGAGCGGGGCGACCGAGAGCGCGGCGAGCTGGCAGACAATCGCGAGGCCGAGCATGAGTGTGCCGATGACCCACGAAGGGCGGATCAGCAGGCGCCGCACCTGATCGAGGCTCAGCCCCGTCGTGGCCTCGGCGCCGGTGAGCTGCTCGACCCTCTCGACGCCGCGGTGCTGGTACTGCGCGCCGAGGGACATGAAGACCGCGCCGGCCAGCGCGAGCGGGATGCCGAGCAGCAGCTTGGGATTGTTGAAAACGCCGATGAGCTGTTCGCCCACATCTTCGCCGCTCAACCATACGGTAACGCTCACGTGACGACACTACCCGGCGCCCCTGCCCAAGTAGGGTTATGGCGTGGCCGTACTTCCGATTCGCATCATGGGCGATCCCGTCCTGCACTCCCCCGCCTCCGTCGTCGAGGAGATCACCGACGAGATCCGCACCCTCGTCGCCGACATGTTCGAGACCATGGACGCCGCCCCCGGCGTGGGCCTCGCCGCCCCGCAGGTGGGCGTGCCGCTGCGCATCTACACGTACGCCTACGTCGACGACGACGATCAGCCGTGGCGCGGCGTGATCATCAACCCCGAGCTGTGGATGACGCCGCTCGAGCCCGGCGAACCCGATCCGGAGCTGGAGTCGGAGGGATGCCTGTCGTTCCCCGGCGAACGCTTCGCGCTACGCCGTTCCGAGCGCGTGCGCGTCACCGGCACCGACCTCGAAGGCCGTCCCGTCAGCATCGACGTCGACGGCTGGCGCGCGCGGATCATGCAGCACGAGTTCGATCACCTCGACGGAATCATCTACGTCGACCGGCTGTCGGACGGCGACTGGAAGACGGTGCAGAAGATCGCGCGCAAGCGCGGCTGGGGGCGCCCCGGCGCGAGCTGGACCCCGGGGATCGACGACCTCGAGGCGTGACGCGTCCAGCGCGTTCACAGCATCTTTCGAGTTGCGGCACAGATTCCCGCGGGGCTACCGTCGTAGCAGGGGGTTCTTCGGGTTGCCCCTGCACACACAGCTCTGACGGGATCCACTATGAAACTGCGCACACGCCGCGCTCTCGCGCTCGCCGGTTCCGCCGTCGCGCTCTCGATCGCTCTGACCGGATGCAGCACCATCAGCAGCCTGCTCGGCGGAGGCGGCGACGCCACCCGCGACGAGGAGACCGGCGAGGTCACCGAGGGCGCGAACATCGACATCTTCTCGCTCAAGGTGGGCGACTGCAAGATGGAGAGCTCGAGCGGGCTCGTCTCCGACACGGACGTCGTTCCCTGCAGCGAGCCGCACGACGAAGAGGTCTACTACGAGATCAAGATGGAGGACGGCGAGTTCTCCGAGGATGCCATCGACGCGGCATCTGAGGAGTGCGGTGGTGAGCCGTTCACCACCTTCATCGGCATCGACTACAACTCGTCGTCGCTCGAGGTATATCCCCTCGTCCCGACGCAGGAGACCTGGGATGAGCTGAACGACCGCATCATCCAGTGCATCGTCTACAACCCGGCGGGCCCCACCACGGGCAGCCTCCAGGGCACCGGTCTCTGATCCGACCTGACACGACGAAGCGCCCCGCCGGACGGTGGGGCGCTTCGTCGTGTCAGACCTGTGCGCGGCTCCACCGCAGCAGTCGCCACCAGTGCGTGTCGACGACGATCGAGCCGAGCTTCGTGCCGATGCACAGGCTCGCGAACACGGCGAGGGCCGCACCGACGGGCTGCATGTCGAGGGAGGCGATCGCCACGAGCCCGACGGTGCCGGGTACGAGCAGCAGGAAGGCGGGCTCGAACGTGATCGACGCGGGGATCGCCAGCGACGACCGCTCCACGAGCCGGGCGATGACGAACAGCACGGCCGCGGCGGCGCCGGTGGCCACCGCGCTTCCGGCGAAGGGGCCGATCGCGATGAGAAGCGCGTAGGCGAGCCCCATGGCGGCGATGCTCACGGCGGTCAGACGGTAGCCCGCGCCGAAGGCGAGGCTGATGCCGACGGCGAGAGCTGCGACGCCGAGCCAGCTGAACACGATCGACGGCGCCGAGGCCCAGGCGGGGCCCGCGCTGATCACGCCGCTGATGTCGGCGAGCAGGAAGGCCGAGTCCTCGTCGACGGTGAGGCCGATCCAGGCGCTGCCCGCGGCGATGCCTGCGACCATGAACCCCAGCTGCACGATGCCGTAGACGAGGCGGGCCGCCCCGGTGACGACGTCTGCGGCCGTGAGCTCGAGCAGGGCGTTGGTGATCATCGCCCCCGGCACGAGGATCGCGATGGGCGCGCACACCGCGAACAGCGGCACGGTGGCGTAACCGAGCAGTGCTGCCCCTTCGCTCACGAGCACCGTGGACAGCAGGGCGACGAGGAACGGCACGATCGCCGCCGCCGGACGGATGCGCTGGAGCAGCACCGCCACCGCGCCCATGAGGGCCGCGACGACCGCGGCGACGAGCACCGACCACCACGGGCACCGGAAGAGCACGGCGAGGCCGGCCGCGAGCAGGGCGTTCCCGCACACCCAGCGCAGCACCGGCATCCGCATGCGGGCGTCGCGGATCCGCGTCTGCTCGGCATCGAGGGCGCGTTCGAGGGTGATCCGACCGTCGCGCAGGCGATGCAGCATCCGGCTCACCATCGCCGACTGCCTGGTCGACAGCGAGGAGGCTGTGGTCATCCGCAGGATCGCGCCGTCGGCGGCGACGGCCGGTGAGACGAACACGGCCTCCGGCAGCACCGCGAAGGAGAACTCCTCGTCGGGGCTGACGCGCCCGCGCACCGCCTCCAGGGCGTCGCGGGTGTCGGTCGCCGAGAAGCCGGCCTCGAGCAGCAGCGCGCCCAGCTGCGCGAACTGCGGGGATCTGGTCATCGTCTTCCTCGCGAGAAACCACTTCGGACGTGAGACACCACCCACGACGTGGTGTCTCACGCCGTACTTGGTTTCTCACCGCAGAACAAGGGTGGAAAGGGAGAACCCCCGGCCTTCATGCGAAGGTCGGGGGTCTTGGCTCCCCGGCTTGGACTCGAACCAAGAACCTGCCGGTTAACAGCCGGCTGCTCTGCCAATTGAGCTACCGAGGAATGTGCACCGCTCGGCGGGCAACTCGACAAGCTTAGCAAACTCCGCGTCGTGCTCGTGACACGAGCCCGCCATTCGGGCGTGTCGGGACGACACCGTCAGGCGCGCGAATCCGCCTCGGCATTGGGCGCCCACAGCAGGTCCTTGCCGACCCCGCGGGCGACGACGTGCCCGGCGCGCAGCATGAGCGTCTCGGCGTTGAGCTCGCGGATGAACGCCGCGTCGTTGGTCACCAGCAGCGCCCCCATCCCCTGCTCGCGGCGGCGGCGCGTGATCGCGTCGAAGACGACAGGACGCACCTCGAGATCGAGGTTCGCGAGGATCTCGTCGGCGATAAGCACACGGGGCTCGAGCACGAACGAGCGCGCGATCGCCACGCGCTGACGCATCCCGGCGCTGAGCTCGTACGGGAACCGCTCCGCGGTCCCCAGCGGCAGGTGCAGCTCGTCGAGCAGCGTTGCGACGCGGATCGAGAGCGCCTTGTGGTTCACGCGCTTCTCGCGCAGGAGGATCGGCTCGGCGATGACCTCCTGCACGGTCAGGCGCGGCGGAAGGTCCGCTCCGGCGCCCTGCGGCACGAAGCCGGTCCGATACGTGAGCACCCGGTGCTTGCGTCCTGGTCGGCGCACGTCGACGCCGCACACCTGGGCGCTGCCGCCCGTGATGCGCACGGAGGGGTCGGTGGAGCCCGCCAGCGCCAGCACGAGGGAGGATTTGCCCGATCCTGTGGGGCCGGCGACGCAGATCAGGCCGCCGGGGTCCAGGGTGAAGGTGACCCCGTCGACAGCCCTCGTCGGCGATCCGTGCCCCGACCGGTCGATGACGAGGTCGGAGCAGTCGATCGCGTGCGTGGTGTCTGGCCGGCGGGACATGGTTCCATCCTGCCCTGCGTCCGCGCCGGCGCTGGTCACGACTCGGCGAACCGCTGACGCTCGATGTCGATATCGCGCAGCCGCACCCGCAGCGCCCGCCCGCCGTCCGAGTCGGCCGGAACCCGTTGCACCGCGCCGAGCAGCTCGTTCTTCTCGTCGTCGAGCGCCCGCACGATGAGCCGACGGCACAGGTCCGTCGCCGAGGCCACCGCGCCGGACTCGTCGCGGGCCGGGAACGGCATCATCAGCAGTTCGCCGCCCAGGGACCGGAACGGCTCGCGCACGGCGTTGACCGCCTCGGTCGCCCAGCCGGCGCGCGTGCGATCGGAAGCGGATGCGATCGCCTCGCGCACCGCTTCGAGGCCGGGGGTGCGCATCGGATGCCCCAGCGCCCGCGCGAGCAGGTCCTGGTCGACCTGGTGCCCGTACTGCAGCACGCCCATGAGGGCATCGCGCTCCAGAGCGACCTGCGCCGTGCGCGGCAGCGACGCGAGCGTCACGAGCGCGATGCTCGCGCCCTCGATCGCGGGCTCGTCGCGGACCGGCTGCTCGGTGCGGGGTGCGGCCCCCCGGCCCGCACGGCGCACCACATCGTGGACCTCGGCGGGGTCCATGCCGAGGCGGCGCGCGAGGACGCGCTCGTACCCAGGACGCAGCAGCGGATCCTTGATCTCGGCGACGATGGGAGCAGCGGCGCGCAGCGCCCCCACCCGCCCCTCGACGGTGGCGAGATCGAAGCCGGCGAGCTTGCGATCGATCGCGAACTCGAACATCGGCACCTTGGCGTCCATGAGGGTGCGGACGGCCGCGTCGCCGCGCTGCAGGCGCAGATCGCACGGGTCCAGCCCGTCGGGTGCGACGGCGACGAAGGTCTGCGCCTTGAAGCGGTCGTCCTCGCTGAACGCGCGCAGCGCCGCCTTCTGGCCGGCCTCATCGCCGTCGAAGGTGAAGACCACCTCGCCTGCGGCGTTGTCATCGCCCATCACGCGGCGAAGCACCTTGATGTGCTCGGTGCCGAAGGCCGTGCCGCAGGTGGCGATCGCGGTGGTGAGACCGGCGAGGTGACAGGCCATCACGTCGGTGTACCCCTCGACGACAACGACGCGGCGGGGGTCGCCCCGGGAGATGTCGCGCTTGGCGAGGTCGAGCCCGTACAGCACCTGGGCCTTCTTGTAGATCGGGGTCTCCGGGGTGTTCAGGTACTTCGGGCCCTGATCGTCGTCGAAGAGCTTGCGCGCGCCGAACCCGATCGTCTGGCCGGACACGTCGCGGATCGGCCAGACCAGGCGTCCCCGGAAGCGGTCGTAGACGCCGCGCTGACCCGTCGAGACGAGACCGGCAGTGCTGAGCTCCTCGCGGGTGAAGCCCTGCGCGGAGAGCGCCTTCAGCATCCCGTCCCATCCGCGGGGGGCGAAGCCGACGCCGAAGTGGGAGGCGGCCCCCGCGTCGAATCCGCGCTCGCCGAGGAAGCGCCGCCCGGCCTCGGCGTCTGGCGAGAGCAGCTGGGAGCGGAAGAACTCGGCGGCGGCGGTGTTCGCGGCGTACAGCCGCGCCCGGCCGCTCGTCTCGGGGGCCGCTCCGCCGTCTTCGTAGTGCAGCGTGTAGCCGATGCGGGCGGCGAGCCGCTCGACGGCCTCGGTGAAGCTCACATGGTCGATCTCGCGCAGGAACGAGTAGACGTCACCCGACTCGCCGCAGCCGAAGCAGCGGTAGTACCCCACCTGCGGACGCACGTGGAAGCTCGGGCTCTTCTCGTCGTGGAACGGGCACAGGCCCTTGAGCGAGCCCACCCCCGCCGACTTCAGCGCGACGCGCTCGCCGACGATGTCGGCGATGTTCGTGCGGGACTTGACCTCGTCGACGTCCGCCTGGCGGATGCGCGGCATCAGCGCACCTCGGCGATGGGACGCCGCCCCGCGGCCGCAGCACGCACCCCTGGCCGCGAGTGCCGCGGCGTCCAGATGCCGACCTCAGCCGGATCGATCTCGCCCACCAGTCGGTTGTGCCAGTCGAGCGCGGTCTGGTCGGTGAGGCTGGCGATCTGATCGACGACGACCCGCGCGCGCTCGGCATCCGTGGTCGCGGCGATGAAATCGGCCGCGAACGCCGGCTCGAGCACGTCGGCCCCCGCCGACCACAGCGCATCCGTCGACCACAGGGCGTCGGCCAGGCGCGTGAGCACCCGCCGTTGCTCCTTGTAGACGCCCTTGCGGGCGTCTATGGTGACGATCGCCTGGCCCATGATGCCCTTGAGCACGGCGATCTCGGCCTCGACGACGCGAGGCACGACGACGTGCGCGTTGTAGCGCACCAGCACGGCGCCGGGGTACGCCTCCCGCGTCGCGGAGACGGATGCGCGCGCGAAGCGCCCGATGACGTCGCTCGTGAGGTTCTTCAGCCGCGCGAGGTCCTGCCGGGAGCGATCGAAGGACCGCAGCCACATCGGCTGGCCGGCCAGGCGGTACAGCGCGTCGGCGAGCTCGTCGCGCGTGAAGTCGTAGCCCACCCACTGCTGGATGCGGTCGATGAGCGCGTCGTGCTCGCGCGGGTCGGAGAGCTGCGCGACGTCGACGTAGCCGTTGACGATCGCATCCTCGAAGTCGTGCACCGAGTAGCCGATGTCATCGGAGAGGTCCATGATCTCCGCCTCGATGCAGCGCAGCCGCCCCGGCGCCCCCTCGCGCATCCACCGGAACACCGGCTCGTCGTCGGGGTACACGCCGAACTTCAGCCGACCGCCCGGGTCGGGAACCGGGCTGTCGACGGTCCACGGGTACTTGCAGGTGGCGTCGAGGCTCGCCCGCGTGAGGTTCAGGCCTACCGAGCGGTCGGACCCGTCGAGCACCTTCGCCTCCAAACGAGTGAGGATGCGCAGCGACTGCGCGTTGCCCTCGAAGCCACCGATGTCCTCGGCCCACTCGTTCAGCGCGCGCTCGCCGTTGTGACCGAACGGCGGGTGCCCGAGGTCGTGGCTGAGGCATGCCGTGTCGACGACGTCTTCGGAGACGCCGAGGGCCGTCGCGAGCTCGCGGCCGACCTGCGCGACCTCGAGCGAATGGGTGAGCCGGTTGCGGGCGAAGTCCGCGGTGCTCGCGGGGCTCAGCACCTGGGTCTTCGCGGCGAGGCGGCGCAGCGCCGCCGAGTGCAGCACGCGCGCGCGGTCGCGGGCGAAGTCGTCGCGCTCGGAGCGGTGCGTCTCGGCGAAGAACCGCTCGGCGTCGCGCGCGTCGTAGCCGTCCGCCCGCCGCTCAGCCGCCACTGTTCTCGATCTCCGCTCCGCGCATCATCTCCGAGGTCGACACACCGATCTCGCGGGATTCCAGCCACTTGTCCGGCAGCACCGTGCGCTTGGGGCGCCCTGCGCGGCCGCGCTGGCCTTCGGCATCCGCTCCGGGGTACGGGGATTCGCGGTCGAGCTGCCCGAGCAGGTCGTCGATCTCCTGCAGGCTGGAGGCGGTCGCCAGGCCCGTGCGGATGTCGCCGCCGACCGGATAGCCCTTGAAGTACCACGCCACGTGCTTGCGGACGTCGCGGCAGCCGTGATCCTCGTCGTCGAAGAACTCGACGAGGAGCTCGGCATGACGGCGGAACGCGTCGGCGACGAAGCCGAGGGTGGCATCGACCGGGGTCGACTCCGCGCCGAACGCCGCGGCGAGCTCTCCGAACAGCCAGGGGCGGCCGAGGCATCCTCGTCCGACGACGACGCCGTCGCACTCGGTCTGCGCCATCATGCGCACGGCGTCGTCGGCGGACCAGATGTCGCCGTTGCCGAGCACGGGGATGCTGGTGACCGCCTGCTTGAGCTCGCCGATCGCGTTCCAGTCGGCGTGACCGGAGTAGTACTCGCCCGCGGTGCGCGCGTGCAGGGCCACGGCCGCGGCCCCCGCGTCCTCGGCCGCGCGTCCCGCCTCGATGAACGTCAGATGATCGTGATCGATGCCCTTGCGCATCTTCACCGTGAGCGGGATGGCGCCTGCGGCCTTGACGGCCTGAGTGACGATGTCAGCGAACAGTCGGCTCTTCCAGGGCAGTGCCGCACCTCCGCCACGGCGCGTCACCTTCGGCACGGGGCAGCCGAAGTTCAGGTCGATGTGATCGGCGTGGTCCTCGGCGACGATGATGCGCACCGCTTCGGCGATCGTCGCCGGATCCACCCCGTAGAGCTGGATCGACCGCGGCGTCTCGGACTCGTGGTGGCGGATGAGCCGCATGGTGCTGTCGTTGCGCTCGACGAGCGCACGCGAGGTGATCATCTCGCTCACGTACAGCCCTGCGCCGTACTCGCGGCAGAGGCGCCGGAACGCCGTGTTGGTGATGCCGGCCATCGGCGCGAGCACGACGGGGACGTCGAGGGCGATCGGCCCGATGCGCAGCGGGCGGGCGGTGGCGGTGGCGACTGTCATGACGTCTTCCATTCTCCCAGATGCGGAGCCGCCACGGGCTCAGCGACCTAAGCTGTGGATATGACCGATCCCGCCTCCGTGCGCAGCATCCCGTTCGCCGACGCCGAGGGGACGCAGAAGACGCTCGACGACCTCGGCGCCGACGTCGTCCTCGTCGTGAACGTGGCCTCCAAGTGCGGTCTCACTCCGCAGTACGAGCAGCTCGAAGAGCTGCAGCGGCGCCACGGCGACCGCGGCTTCAGCGTCGTCGGCTTCCCCTGCAATCAGTTCTTCGGCCAGGAGCCTGGTTCGATGGAGCAGATCCTTGAGTTCTGCTCGGTGACGTACGGGGTCACCTTCCCGATCAACGGCAAGGTGAAGGTCAACGGCAAGAACGCCGCGGACCTCTACAAGGCGCTCACGCAGACCCCGGATGCCGACGGCAAGGCCGGACGCGTCGAGTGGAACTTCGAGAAGTTCCTCGTCGGCCGCGACGGTTCCGTGCAGCGCTTCCGCCCAAGGCAGAAGCCCGACGACCCGGCGATCGTCGCCGCGATCGAGACGGCCCTGGCGCGCTGAATCAGCGCGGCACGCCGTGGCGTCGCGCGTAGGCTCCCGGCGGCATGCCGTAGTAGCGCTTGAAGGCGCGCCGGAACGCCGACTGATCGCGATAGCCCACGCGGGCGGCGACCACGCCTGGTCCGTCCGTCCTGCGCAGCAGGGAGGCTGCGACCTCCATGCGGCGCCTTCCCCGCCACTCCTGCAGGGTCATGCCGGTCTCGGCGATGAAGGCGCGCTCGATCGTGCGGGCGGAGACGTGGTGCGTCGCGGCGAGGGCGGCGACGGATGCCGCGAGCGCCGGGTCGTCGCGCAGCTGCTCGGCGATCGCGCGAGCGGTCGGCGACACAGGCATGGGCAGCCCCGTCGGCGGCACCGCGCGCGCCTGCAGCATCCGCAGCAGCCGCCTCTCCAGGTCGACGTCGGGGCGGATGATGGAGTTCTGCACCTGGAGCAGCGCGAGGATCAACGTGCGCAGATCGCCGTCCACGGCGATCCAGGTGGGGGTGCGCAGCACGCCAGCGCCGGGTCGCGCCCGCACGTGCAGCGGCAGGAGGACGGCGTCCTCCCCCACATGCAGGGCGTGCGCCACCCCGGCGGGGATCCAGAGCGCGTGGCCTTCGGAGAGCTCCTCCGCAACGCCGTCGAGCTCGCAGCGCGAGGAGCCCCTGGCCTGCCAGAGCAGCACGGATTTCGCCGGGTGCATCCTCTCGGCGATCTCGACGGGTGGGATCCGCATCGCTGTCCTCCTGAACGGCTTGTCGCATTCTGCACGCACCCTGTCGCAGGCGGCACGCTCTTTTAGGATACCCTCACCTAATGTGGAACGCCGGGCCGAGTCGCCCCGCCCGTGACCCGAACGGGCTCCACTTCCAAGAAGGAACCGAAATGACTGGTATTCGTGCGCGCGCCGGCGCCGTCAGCACCCTCGTGCTGGCGGGCCTGGTCGCCTTGACCGCCTGCGCGGGCTCTCCGCAGCAGTCCGCATCCTCCCCGGCAACCGACGACGCCCCCGCCTCGGGTCTCGTCCCGGCCGCCGAGGGCAAGACCTCCTACCCGCTCGAGCTCGACACCCAGTGGGGAACCACCACGCTGGAGAAGCGCCCGGAGAGGATCGCGGCTGTGACACCGTCGCAGGACGATGCCGAAGCGCTCGCCGCGCTGGGCGTGACCCCGGTGATCGCCAGCGAGTGGGCGACCGACGTGTGGCTGAACGACGCCCTCACCGAGGAGATCCCGAACCGGTTCACCACCGGTGACACGCAGTACCCGGTCGAGCAGATCGCGGCGGCTGAGCCCGACCTCATCATCGTTCTCGGCGCCGACCTCGCCAGCGACTACGAGAAGCTCTCCTCGATCGCACCCGTCCTCGCCACCGCGCAGAAGGGCGGCAGCGAGCAGAGCGTGGCCAACGATTGGGCCGACAGCATCCGCCAGATCGGTGAAGCGCTCGACCTGCAGGACGCCGCCGAGGAGGCGCTCGACGAGGAGGAGCAGTTCTACGCCGACTTCCGCGCCGCGCATCCCGAGTTCGCCGGTCTCACCGCGACGTACCTCGTCTACTACGGCGAAGAGGGCGGGCTGCAGTACCACTCGACCGCCGGCAGCCCCGCCGAGTCGGTCTTCGAGCGGATGGGCTTCGCCGAGAACCCCGGCGCCGCCCAGTTCACCTACCGGCAGGAGGTCAGCGAGGAGCTCCTCTCGGCGCTCGACGCCGATGTCATCCTCTTCTCCGACAACTCCGACGGCAACTACGCCGACATCGTCGACCAGCCGCTGTTCCAGAACCTGCAGGCGGTCAAGGACGGCCATCTGATCCTCATCGACAACCGCGCCGCGGAGGGCACGTTCGTGATCGACGGCGAGGAGCACACCGGGAACATGCCGTGGGCGCTCGCGCGCAGCGGCCCCCTCTCCGGCACCTGGGCGGTCACCCAGATCGCCCCGGCGCTCCAGAGCGCGCTCGCAGGCTGACCCTCGTATGACGGCGAACCCGATCGCACCGGCATCCGCCCGCACCGCGCCAGCGGTCCGCGGGCTGGCACGTCGTCGCGCGATCGGGTTCGCCCTGCTGGTCGCGGCGCTCGCCGGCGCCGTGCTCCTGAGCGTCTGGATCGGCGCCAACCCGCTGGCGTTCTCCGACGTGCTCGCAGCTCTCGTCCGCCCCGACGGCGGCGATGCGTCGATCGTCGTGTGGACCAAGCGGATGCCGCGCACGCTGCTCGGCCTGCTCGTCGGGGCGGCCATCGGGGTCGCCGGAGCGGTGATCCAGGCGATGACGCGCAATCCCCTCGCCGACCCCGGCATCCTCGGCGTGAACGCGGGGGCCGGATTCGCCGTGACGCTGGGGGTCGGGCTCTTCGGGATGAGCGGCATCGGCGGCTACATCTGGTTCTCCTTCGCCGGAGCCGCGGCCGCCACGCTGCTGGTGTGGGCGATCGGCACCACGGGGCGGGGCGCGACGCCCATCACGATGGTGCTCGCCGGCGTCGCACTGGGTGCGGTGCTGCGCGGCATCTCCACCTTCCTCACCCTGGTCGACGAGGAGACCTTCCGCGCTGTGCACAACTGGGGACTCGGCTCGATCGCCCGCGCCGGCATCGACGAGACGCTGTCGGTGCTCCCCTTCATCGCGATCGGACTCGTCATCGCACTGCTGCTGTCCGGGTCGCTCAACGCCGTCGCGCTCGGCGACGATCTCGCCTCGTCCCTGGGCACCGCGGTGCTCCGCACCCGCATCCTCGGGCTCATCGCCGTGACGCTGCTCGCCGGCGCCGCCACCGCTCTGACCGGAGGCATCGCCTTCATCGGCCTGATGGTGCCGCATGTCGTGCGGTGGTTCACCGGACCCGACCAGCGGTGGATCATCGCAGGCACGGCCCTCGCCGCACCCGTCCTGCTGCTCGTCGCCGACGTCATCGGGCGGGTGATCGCGCGTCCGGGCGAGATGGAGGTCGGCATCGTGACCGCGGTCATCGGAGCGCCAGTGCTCATCGCGCTGGTGCGACGCCGGAAGGCGAGCGGACTGTGACCCGCGCGCGCATCGATCACGGCTACCGGGCGGTCCAGCTGCGCACGCCGGTCGTCTCAGGACGCCTCGGGCTGCGCCTGCTCCTCGCCTGCATCGTGCTCCTCGCCGCCGCCGTCGCCGCCGCCTACGCCGCGGTGTTCCTCGGCGACTATCCGCTGACGACGGCCGACGTGACCGCCGCGCTCACCGGCAGCGCCGACGAGTTCACGACGAGGGTCGTGCGCGAGTGGCGTCTGCCGGTCGCGATCGCCGCCGTGCTGTTCGGCCTGCTGCTGGGCATCGGAGGGGCGATCTTCCAGTCGCTCACGCGCAACCCGCTCGGCTCCCCTGACGTCATCGGGTTCGACGCCGGCTCGTACACCGCCGTCGTCGTCGTGATGCTGGTGCTCGGTGCTCAGCACTCCTGGACGATCGCCGTCGCATCCATCGCCGGCGGCCTCGTCACCGCGCTGGCCGTGTACCTCCTGGCCTACCGTCGCGGTGTGCAGGGCTTCCGGCTCATCATCGTCGGCATCGCGGTGGCGGCAGCTCTCGGCTCGATCAACACCTATCTGATCACGCGCGCGGACGTGCGCGACGCCATGCAGGTCGGATTCTGGGGCGCCGGCTCCCTCACCAGGGTGACCTGGACGACGCTGACCCCCTCCCTGACCCTCGCCGTGGCGATCATCGCCGCGGCCGCCGTGCTCGCGCCCGCGCTGCGCAGCCTCGAGCTCGGCGACGACACCGCGTCGACGCACGGCACGAGGGTCGGCGCCTCCCGGCTGGCCCTGCTGACGGTCGGCGTGGCGACGACGGCGCTCGTGACGGCCGCGGCAGGTCCCATCGGCTTCGTCGCCCTCGTCGCCCCGCAGCTCGCGCGGCGCGTGACGAGGACGCCAGGCGTCAGCATCCTCGCCGCCGGCGCCATGGGAGCCGCTCTCCTGGCCGCCGCGCATCTGCTGTCCCAGGTGCTGTCGGTCATCTACCGTCCCGTCCCTGTCGGACTGCTCACGATCTGCGTGGGCGGCGTCTATCTGATCGTGCTGCTCGTACGCGAGTCCCGTGCCCCCGCTGGAGGCCCCCGATGACCCACTCCTCCCGCCCCCAACGGCTGCTCGCCGAGGCTGTGACGATCGGATACGACCGCCGCACCATCTCTGATGGTCTGACCGTCGGCATCCCCGAAGGCTCCTTCACCGCGATCATCGGCCCCAACGGCTGCGGCAAGTCCACGCTGCTGCGCGCCTTCGCCCGGGTGCTGGAGCCGACGTCGGGGAGGGTCCTGCTCGATGGCGAATCAATCAGGACGCGCAAGTCCAAGGCCCTCGCCCGCGAGCTCGGTCTGCTCCCCCAGAGCTCGATCGCCCCCGACGGCATCCGCGTCGCCGATCTCGTCGGGCGCGGGCGCTCGCCGCACCAGTCCCTCCTGCAGCAGTGGCGGCTCTCCGACGAGGAGGCCGTGCACGACGCGCTCGCGGCCACGCATCTGCTCGAGCACTCCGACCGGCTCGTCGACGAGCTCTCGGGCGGCCAGCGCCAGCGCGTCTGGGTCGCGATGCTGCTCGCGCAGCAGACGCCGACCATGCTGCTCGACGAGCCGACGACGTTCCTGGACATCGCGCACCAGTACGAG
The DNA here is from genome assembly GCF_047607465.1 of Microbacterium sp. Taxonomy (GTDB): domain Bacteria; phylum Actinomycetota; class Actinomycetes; order Actinomycetales; family Microbacteriaceae; genus Microbacterium. Next base: position 32,224 of record NZ_JASGCY010000044.1, read on the forward strand.
CTCCTGGAGCTGCTGCGCCAGTTGCACGAGGAGGGCAAGACCGTCGTGACCGTGCTGCACGATCTCAATCAGGCGGCGCGCTACGCCACGCACATGATCGTGATGAAAGACGGGGACGCCGTCGCCGTCGGTGCGCCGTCGGACGTGCTCACCGCCGATCTGCTGCGCGAGGTCTTCGGTCTCGCGGCGCTCGTCATCGAAGACCCCGTGACGGGCACGCCCCTCGTGGTGCCGCTGGACCCGCGCGCGGCGACAACGGGACCCGCATGACCGCCGTCGACGGGCGCATCTGGCACGACCGCGCAGGACGCGCCCACCGTGAGCGGGGCGTTCCGCCGCGCTCCGACGAGCCGACGATGCGTCGCGTGACCGGGCCGCTGGCCGACGCCTGGCACCGGACGCCGCAGCGTCGCGCTGACCTCGCCCGCGATGCGCTGTCGCGCCCCAATCCCCACGTGGTCCCCGACCCAGGCGCGCCGGGGTCGTCACTGTGGACCTGGGTGGTGGAAGCGCCCGCGGCCGCGGCGGTGCTGCTGTGGACCAACCCGGTGTTCGACCACACCGATCCCGCCCTGGCCGAGCTCGAGCGTCTCGAGGGCTCCGCCCTGTGGACCATCACCCTGCGCCTGCCCAGCGCGCTGCGCGCCTCGTATCGGATCGCCGTGTGGGAGCACGAGGAGGAGCCGCCATGGCGCACCGCCGAGGGGAGGCGCCCGGTGCTGCTCGCCGCGATGGCCGCAGGCGCCGTCGACAGTCGCGGCACCGATATCGTCATCGGCTCCCGCGGCGAGGCATCGTCGGTCGCAGCCGGCCCCGACGCCCCTGTGGAACCGTGGCGCACCACGGCGCCGTCTTCCGCGTCGGGATCACTGCTGGAGGAGATCACTCTTCCGGATGACGAGCGGGCCTGGCTGTACACCCCGGCGGACGCGACCTCCCCCACGCCGCTGCTGCTCCTCTTCGACGGCGACGTATGGCGGCGGGAGCTTCCGCCGATCCTCGACAGGACGATTGCCGCCGGCATCCTTCCGCCCCTGCACGTCGCCATGCTCGACGCGAAGGACGTCGAGCATCGATGGGAGCACCTCGGAGTTCCAGGCGGCCAGGTCGACGTCCTCATCGACCGCCTACTGCCGCTCGTGCGCGGACGTCCGCTGGTGAGCACCCGGCCCGCCGACACGATCATCTCCGGGCAGAGCCTCGGCGGGATCGCTGCGCTGTGGACGCTCGCCCTCTCCGACGGCGACGTGGGTCACGCGATCGCGCAGTCCCCATCGCTGTGGCGGTTCGATGTAGCCGACGCCCTCGCCACGGCATCCGGCTGGTCGTCGCTCGAGCTGCAGGCGGGCACGTTCGAGGGCGACATGCTCGCCGACGCGGCCGCGCTGGCGGTGTCGCTGCGCGCCGACGCACGCACCGCGGGGCGCCGCGTCGCGCTGTCGCCGTTCGAGGCCGGTCACGACTGGGCGGTCTGGCGGGCGAACCTCGTCGGATCGCTGATCGCCCTGCTCGGCTAGACGGCGGCCGACTCCGTCTCGCCCTCCCCGCGCTTGACCCACAGGTCCCGAAGCACGTTCTCGAACGCGGCCGGCGGCTGGGCGCCCGAGATGCCGTACTGGCCGTCGATGACGAAGAACGGCACTCCCTGGATGCCGTAGGCCCGGGCCTGCGCCTGATCCTGGCGCACGGCAGGCAGGTACAGATCCGATTCGAGCGCCTTGCGCGTCTCGTCGGCATCCAGGCCGACCTCCGACGCCAGCTCCACGAGATCGTCGACGCGTCCGATGTGGCGGCCCTCGGTGAAGTAGGCCGACATCAGCCGTTCCTGCATCTCGTGCTGTTGCCCGTGGGCCTTCGCGAAGTGCAGCAGCTCGTGCGCCTTGACGGTGTTCGTGTGCTGGAGGAGGTCGAACCGGTACTCGAGCCCGGCGTCGGCGGCGACCCCCGTGACGTGGGCGAGCATCTTCTCGACCTGCTCGCGCGGCATGCCCTTGTGCCCGGCGAGGAAGTCCACCTCGTCGCCGTCGAAGTCGACGGGGGTGTCGGGCGAGAGCTCGAAGGAGTGGAAGGTGATGTTCACCTGGGGGACGTCCTCGTCCCCCGCGACCGCATCGAGCCCCTTCTCGAGGTTGCGCTTGCCGATGTAGCACCACGGGCAGGCGATGTCGGACCAGATGTCGATCGAGATGGGTTCGCTCACGCTGTCTTCCAACCGCGTGCAGCCGCGTGCTATTCCGCCCTCCTGGTTCCTGAGCGAGCGAAGCGAGACGAAGGGCGCCTCGTTCGGGAACCGGCCCACGGCCGGCTGCGCGCTCAGGCCTGATCGGGCGCGTTCACAGCCCCGCCGAAGCGGCGATCGCGGGCGAGATAGACGCCGATGGCGCGCCACAGCTCCTCGCGCGAGAAGTCGGGCCAGAGCGTGTCGAGGAACACCATCTCGGCGTACGCCGACTGCCACAGCAGGAAGTTCGAGGTGCGCTGCTCGCCGGAGCTGCGCAGGAACAGGTCGACGTCGGGCATGTCGGGGACGTAGAGGTTGCGCCGGATCATCTTCTCGGTGATGGCGTTCGGCTTCACCCGTCCGGCGGCGACGTCCGCCGCGATCGCCCGCATCGCGTCGACGATCTCGACGCGCCCGCCGTAGTTCACGCACATCGTGAGGGTGAGCACGTCGTTGCCGCGGGTGAGCTGTTCAGCGTACTGCAACTCCTTGATCACCGAGCCCCACAGCCGCGGCTTGCGCCCGGCCCAGCGCACCCGCACGCCCCATTCGTTCAGCTGGTCGCGACGACGGTGCAGCACATCGCGGTTGTAGCCCATGAGGAAGCGCACCTCTTCGGGCGAGCGCGCCCAGTTCTCGGTGGAGAACGCATACACCGAGAGGTGCTTGACCCCGGCCTGGATGGCTCCGGCGACGACGTCGAGCAGCACCTCCTCGCCGGCCTTGTGCCCCTCGATGCGGTTGAGGCCGCGGCGGTTCGCCCAGCGTCCGTTGCCGTCCATGACGATGGCCACGTGCTCTGGAACCTTCGGGAACGCCGGCGGATGGACCCCTGTCCAATCCAACGGCCGGTAGGCGACGGCATCCTTGTGCGTGTACGGCTTGGGGGTCACCGGATTCCTTCCAGGTGGGCGAGCGAGCGGATGCCGCGCTCGAGGTGCCACTGCGCGTAGGCGGCGATGAGACCGGAGGCCGCGCCGAGCTCGACCGGCGAGGCGGCGTCGATGAGATCCCACTCCCCCGCCATCAGCGCGCGCAGCAGCGTCAGCGTGCGCTCTGCGATCCTCGGGGTCCCTGCGGGGGCGTCGCTGCGGCAGACCATGCCGCCGAGGTGACCTGCGAAGCTCGCATGCGGACCGGGGGCGTCGCACCGCGCGCACGAGTCGAGCGAGGGCGCCCAGCCCGACAGGGCCATCACCCGCAGCAGATAGGAGTCGAGGATGCTGCGCGGCGCGTGCTCGCCGCGGGCGAGAGCGCGCAGGCCGCCCACCAGCAGCAGGTACTGCTCGGGCGTGGCTTCGGCGTCGCTGAGGCGGTCGGCGGTCTCGACCATCGCGTTCGCCGCCGTGAACCGGTCGTAGTGCACGGCGATGTCGGTGCCGTACGCGCCGAGCGATTCCGCCTGCTGCACGATGTCGAGCGAGCGGCCCTGGTACAGCTGCACGTCGGCGACCATGAACGGCTCGAGCCGCGCGCCGAACTTCGACGAGGTGCGGCGCACGCCCTTCGCCACCGCGCGGATCTTGCCATGACCACGGGAGAGCATGGTGACGATGCGATCCGCCTCACCGAGCTTGTGAGTGCGCAGGATCACCGCTTCGTCTCGGTACGTCGGCACCCCTCGATTATCCTCCGTGCGGGACAATGGGGTGGTGACCGAACCGCTCTTCACCGTTCCGCTGTGGGCTGATCTTCTCGGCGTGGGACTCGGCGGCGTGCAGGGCGCGATGTTCGCATCGGGCTTCCAGGGGCAGCGCCGCCTCGACTGGCTCGGGGTGGCGATCATCGGCATCATGATCGGCATGGGCGGCGGACTCATCCGCGACATCCTGCTCGGTCAGCCGCCGGCGACGCTGCACAGCAACTGGTATCTGCTCACCGCGACGGGGGCGTCGCTGTTCGGGATGCTGCTGGCCGGGGTGTTCAATCGGCTCAACACCGTCATCGTCGTCCTCGACGCAGTCGTCATCGGCATGTTCGGGGCCTTCGGGACCAGCAAGGCGATCGCCTTCGGCATCCCTCCGGTGCCCGCCGTGTTCATCGGGGTCTGCGCCGCCGTCGGCGGCGGCGTGCTCCGCGACGTGCTCATGGGGCTGCCGACGGCGATCATGCACGTCGGCTCCCTCTACGCGGTCGCCGCCGGTGCCGGGTGCGCCTTCATCGTCATCGCGAACACGGGCTTCGGCATGTCGATCACGCTCGCCGCCGTCATCGGCATCGTCGTGACGGCCGTGATCCGCATCCTCGCGGTGAGCTTCGACGTCTCGCTCCCCGAGCAGCGGCGCCTGCACCGTCGTCGGGTCGCCGCCGAGACGGGCATGATCCCCATCATCGCCGAGCGGAGCGACTGACCCCCAGCACTCATCCGCCTCACCGATCCCTGAGCGAGCGCAGCACCACCGGTTCCTGAGCGAGCGCAGCGAGACGAAGGGCGCCCAGCAACCGGTGGACACCACACGTCCTTCGTCTCGTCGCTGCGCTCGTCGCTCATGAACCGGAGAGGCCCAACAACCGACGAGCGGACGACCAGCGCGTCAGACGGCGGCGAGCTCCCGCTCTCGGGTTCGGATCGAGCGGTTCACACCCGAAACGATCGCTTTGAGGGATGCCGTCGAGATGTCGCCGTCGATACCGACGCCCCACAGGCGCTGGTCGCCGACCTGCAACTCGATGTAGGCAGCCGCCTGCGCGTCGCCTCCTGCGCTGAGCGCGTGCTCGACGTAGTCGTAGACCGTGAGGTCGAAGCCCTGTTCGCGCAGAACCTCAACGAACGCCGCGACTGGGCCGTTGCCACTGCCCGTAAGAGCCAGCTGCTCCTCATCGTCGCGCAGCACAACGTCAAGCACGACCTTGCCCGACATGTCGCTGCGTGTCTGGGTACCGAGCAGCTCGAAGCGGCCCCACTTGTCAGAAACATCTGCCGCCGGCAGGTACTCATCCGAGAAGATCTCCCAGATCTGCCCACTGGTGAGCTCTCCGCCCTCGGCATCCGTCTTCGCCTGCACAACACCCGAGAACTCGATCTGTAGCTTGCGCGGCAGGTCGATCGCATGGTCAGCCTTGAGCAGGTAGGCGACGCCGCCCTTGCCCGACTGCGAGTTCACACGAATCACGGCCTCGTACGAGCGCCCGAGGTCCTTCGGGTCGACCGGCAGGTACGGCACCGCCCACTCGATGTCGTCAACGGTGACGCCCCGAGCATCTGCCGTCGCCGCCATGGCCTCGAAGCCCTTCTTGATGGCGTCCTGGTGCGAGCCGCTGAACGCAGTGAAGACGAGGTCGCCGGCCCATGGGCTGCGCTCTGGGACGGGCAGCTGGTTGCAGTATTCGACCGTGCGCTTGACTTGATCGATGTCGCTGAAGTCGATCTGAGGGTCGATGCCCTGCGTGAACAGGTTGACGCCCAACGCGACGAGGTCGACGTTGCCGGTGCGCTCGCCGTTGCCGAACAGGCATCCTTCGATACGGTCAGCGCCTGCCATGTAGCCGAGTTCAGCCGCCGCGATCGCCGTGCCGCGATCGTTGTGCGGATGCAGTGACAGGATGACGTTCTCGCGGTGCGCGAGGTGCCGGCTCATCCACTCGATCGAGTCGGCGTAGACGTTTGGCGTCGCCATCTCGACCGTCGCGGGCAGGTTGATGATCACCTTGCGGTCGGGTGTCGGCTCGAGGATCTCCAGCACCTCGTTGCACACCTCGACGGCGTACTCCAGCTCGGTGCCGGTGTAGCTCTCGGGCGAGTACTCGTAGTACACGCTGGTGTCGGGAATGCGCTTCTCGAATTCGCGGCACAGGCGCGCGCCCTCCAGCGCGATCTGCTTGACGCCGTCACGGTCGGAGCGGAAGACGACCTCGCGTTGGAGAACGCTCGTCGAGTTGTAGAAGTGCACGATCGCCTGCTTGGCCCCGGCGATCGACTCGTAGGTGCGCTCGATGAGGTGTTCGCGAGCCTGCGTGAGCACCTGGATTGTGACATCATCGGGGATCAGGTTCTCCTCGATGAGCTGCCGAACGAAATCGAAGTCGGTTTGGCTGGCCGAGGGGAATCCGACCTCGATCTCCTTGTAGCCCATACTCACGAGCAGCTCGAACATGACGCGCTTGCGCTCGGGTGACATCGGGTCGATGAGAGCCTGGTTGCCGTCGCGGAGATCGACCGCGCACCAGCGGGGGGCCTGGGTAATGCGCTTCGAGGGCCAGGTCCGGTCAGGCAGATCGACGCGGATCTGCTCGTGGTACGGCCGATACTTGTGGATCGGCATCGCGGACGAGCGCTGGGTGTTCTGCATGATGTGGGCTTCTTCTCTTCGTCAAATTGAACGGGCCAACACAAGCGCCGCGACGAGGAAGGCCCTAGCTCTCAGGACTCGTCGCGGCAGCTAAGAAGAAGCAGACCGCCGAAAGGCATGAGGCCATGGTAGCAGGTCATTACCGTCAGGAGGCGTGCCCAAGGTTGCCGGTACCTGCTGGCAGCTTCGTTCTATCTCGGATGCTGTGCGGTGCGCCTTCTGCGAACGACCAGGAGCCCCAGACCTGTAAACATCGTCAGGACAGCGATGGTGAAGAGCGCGAGCGGGATCTGCCCACCGGTGACGGCAAGACCGATGAACACCGACGCGGGAACCGCGAGCGCCTCGCTCGGCGGAGACGTGATCGTTTCCCCGTTCGGGTCCAGACCGCTCGCGATCGCGGTGAGCGTCAACGGAGCTCCCGTGAGGTCTCCCTCCACGACGATGTACTCGGCCCGGCACAGGAGCGTATCGCCGGGGAGCAAGGGGTTGGGCTCATCCTCGCAGACGACGACGAGTGCGTCACCCAGGCCACTGAACCCTCCGACGTCGACACTCGGGTCGAAGATCGACACGTTGCCGGTGTTGGTCACGGTGAAGGTGAACACGACTTTCTCACCGGGCGTCGTCACCGTGTCTTTGTCGGCCGTGACCGTCACCGCCAGCCCAGGGGTGGGCACGAGGCTCGTCTCGGTCGTCGAATCCGGGTCGTTCGGGTCGCTGGTCGGGTCGTCGCCGCGCACCGTGGTGCCAGTCGCAGTGGCGCTATTGGTGATCGCGCCGCTGACGATGTCCGCCTCTGTCACCGTGTACTCCGCGGTGCAGGTCACCGTCTCACCGGGAGCCAATGCTCCGTCGGGGCAGGTGACGGTTGGCGCGGTTCCCGTACCGGTGAACTCACCCTCAGCAACACTCACCGACGACAGGGTCACATTCCCGGTGTTCTCCACCACAAACACGTAGTGCAACACACCACCGGCTTGCCCAGGGACAGTGCCCTCGGTCGATTTAGTGACCTTGATACCCGGGTCAGCGATGAACTCCGTCACCACCGTGTTCGACGGACCACCCACATACGCACCACCCTGCGGATCATCCCCCGTACCGGTGGCCGTGTTCGACACCTCGCCCGCATCAATATCCGCCTGCGTCACCGTGTACTCACCCGTACACGTCATCGACGCACCCGGCA
>NZ_JASGCY010000045.1:0-15751 GCF_047607465.1 Microbacterium sp.
ACCGCGTCCACGACAACAGCTTGTCTCGATCACCATCCCAAAGCGCCAACGCAGGAGCAGGAGAATTCGCCATAACCAATTCTCCCAAACCATAAACCATTTAGGAACTAACGCCACGCGACACTAGGGCGGGGCACCGCACGGGCCGCCGGCACCTTGCTCCAGTCGCAGTCCGTGCCGCCATCCGGATGCCAGAGCGGCACAGAACGCGACCGGAACGAACAGACGAACGCCCGAGTGACCCCGTCCGACCGTCTGTGGTGTCCACTCCCGTGGGCCACCAGTAGTGCACCACTGGCCTCCCCGGGAAAAGAAGATCGGCCCGAGCCGTGAGGCGAGCGGGCCGATCGTGATGAAGCCAGTGCAGCAGCGACCAAGTCAAACAAGGAGACCCCGAAGGGTGGTCTTCTTGTCTGACGAATCGCCCGTTGCGACAACGAACTGGATCCCACTCAGCAGCAGGTGCCGTTTCGAGTAAGACTCCCAGGGTGGACCTAAGGGGATTCGAACCCCTGACCTCCTCGATGCGAACGAGGCGCGCTACCAACTGCGCCATAGGCCCTTGAACTCGTCTACGTTATCACGCGACGAGGGGGCGCGATGTCACCCGGCCGCTCGGCGGGCGAGCAGCTCGCGCACATGCGCCTCGATCTCGGCGTCGTCGACGAAGCCCATCTTCGCGTACGGGGATGCTGGAGCCGGCATCCGCACGGGCTCCGCAGGAGCCAGCTCCTCGGCGCGCTCGCGCAGCTCGGCGAGGCGGGCCGCACGCTCGCGCTCGTCCTGCGCGTCGCGTTCGGCCATCGCCGCCTGCGCGCGCGAACCCGCCTTCGACACGAGCGGCTCTGGCAGCGGACGCGGCGTCCAGGTCGCCGGGCCCTGATCGTGCAGCAGCTGCGACTCACGCCGCACGACCGGCTCGACGACGATCTCCCGGCGCCTCGCCCGTGCCGCACGGGCGGCGACCGCCGACATCCGCTGCAGCACGAATCCCGCCAGCACGACCGCGGCGCCACCGACCCACAGCAGCACCGAGGACTGCGTCGCGATGACCTGCCACACGCCCAGTCCGAGGAGCACGACTCCGACGACGAGCACTGTCGTCGCCGACACGCGCACGCGCCTGCGGGCACGGGCCTGACGCACCGCCGGATCGGCCTTCGCCGCCGCGAGCTCCTCACGCAGCAGCGCGAGCTCGGCGGCCTCTTTCTCAGCCTGCAGCCGCTTCGCGAGCTTCTGCTGGGCGAGAGCGGTGCGCGCGCTCAGTTCGAGGTGCACCTCTTCGGGCGTCTCACTCGTCTCGGCGAGGATGCGCAGCGCCTGGTTCAGCCGCACCGCGTTGCGTTCGGCGGCGTTGTACTGGAAGCGACCGCGCCACGAGGGCAGCAGGTACAGCATCCACAAGAGCACGGCGACGAGGACGATCACGCCCCCACTCAGCACCGGCCCATCCATATCGACAACGGTAAGCGACCAGCGGTCAGGGCGACGAACGCGCGGTCGCGTGTCGCGACGCACGAGTGCGATTGCGGCGTCCGTGCACCGACGACGGCCGCACCAGGGCCGGCCCCGCAGTGCGCGGCAGACCGCGTCAGTCGAGGAAGATGTCGGGGAAGAGCCGGTCGTCGGGCGTACCGGGGATCGCCGCGTACTTCGAGAAGTCGGTGACGCCGTCGGCCTCGAGCACGTCCTCGACGATGAGCGTCTGGCCGGTGTACTCGCGCGCGGGCTTCGTCAGCACCGCGTACGCGGCGTCGGCGTAGACGTCGACGGTGCGGCTCGCGGCCATCACCCTGTCACCGCCCAGGAGGTTCTGCACCGCCGCCGTCGCGATCGTGGTGCGCGGCCACAGCGCGTTGGCGGCGATGCCGTCGGCGGCGAACTCGGCCGCGAGTCCCAGGGTGACCATCGTCATGCCGTACTTCGCGAGCGTGTACCCGGTGTGCGCGCCCAGCCACTTCGGCGTGATGTTCAGCGGCGGCGACAGCGACAGGATGTGCGGGTTCTCGGCATCCTTCAGCATCGGCACCGCGGCCCGCGACAGCATGAACGTGCCGCGCACGTTGACGTCCTGCATGAGGTCGTACTTCTTCGCGCCGAGGTCGAGCGAGCGCGACAGGTCGATGACGCTGGCGTTGTTGATGACGATGTCGATGCCGCCGAACTCGCCCTGCGTCTTGAGTACGGCCTCGGTGATGTCGTCGTCGTCGCGGACGTCGCCGACGATCGGCAGCGCCTGACCGCCAGCCGCGCGGATCTGCTCCGCCGCGGTGTGCACTGTGCCTTCGAGCTTCGGATGCGGCGTGTCGGTCTTCGCGAGCATGGCGATGTTCGCCCCGTCGGCAGCCGCGCGCAGCGCGATCGCGAGTCCGATGCCGCGGCTGCCGCCCGACATGAGGATGGTCTTTCCTGCCAGTGTCATCGGTCTCGTTCCTTCGTCTCTGCGGTGTTGTCTGCGGTGTTCTCCGGGTCGCGGCGCGGGGTCACTTCGGCGCCATGCGGATCGCGCCGTCGAGGCGGATCGTCTCGGCGTTGAGGTATCCGTTCTCGACGATGTGCTGCACGAGAGCGGCGTACTCGTCGGGGCGGCCGAGGCGCGAGGGGAACGGCACCTGCTGGCCGAGGGAGTCCTGCGCGGCCTGCGGCAGTCCCATCAGCATCGGCGTCTCCATGATCCCCGGGGCGATCGTGCAGACGCGGATGCCGTAGCGGGCGAGCTCCCGGGCGATCGGCAACGTCATCGCGTGCACCCCGCCCTTCGAGGCCGAGTACGCGGGCTGTCCGATCTGCCCGTCGAACGCTGCGACGCTGGCGGTGTTGATGATCACGCCCCGGTCACCGGACTCGGTGGTGTCATTCTTCGCGATGACAGCGGATGCCTGCGAGATCACGTTGAAGGTGCCGACGAGGTTGATGCGGATGATCCGCTCGAAGTCGGCGAGGACGGCCGGGTTCCCGTCGCGATCGAGCACCTTCGCCGGCGGTGCGATGCCCGCGCAGTTCACGACGATGCGCAGCGGCGCCGCCGCCTGGGCTGCATCCACCGCGGCCTTGACCTCGTCGACGCTGGTGACGTCGGCCACCACGAACTGCCCGTCGAGCTCTGCGGCGAGCTCCTCACCCTTCGACGAAACGAGGTCGACGATCGTCACGTGACCGCCCGCACCGGCGATCCGCCGCGCGGTGGCGAGCCCGAGGCCCGAGGCCCCACCGGTGATGAGTGCGCCCTGCCCTGAGATCTGCATGATGAGTTCTCCTTCGAACCGATCCGTTGCGCCGTTTGAAACCAAGTCTCAGCATAATTGGTTCTCGGTTTCACCGAAACCCGCGGTAGCGTCGCGGCCGGTGCGGGTGCCTGCTGCGAGCGTGGAACGGCGTCAGAAGGAGCCTACGACACCGCCGAGTCCGCTGACGGGTTCCGCGTGCTCGCTGGCGGCGCCGCGCTCGCACCCGTCTGGCTCAACGGCATCGGCGGGCTCACGTTCCGCACCGATGACGGCCGCTTCATCAAGTGGGGTCCGCACGACGCCGAGGCGAACATGCGCGACGAGGCCGAGCGCCTGCGCTGGGCGCGCCGCTTCATCCGCGTCCCCGAGGTGATCGATCAAGGGCAGGACGACGAGCGCGAATGGCTCATCACCGTCGCGATCGATGCGACGAGCGCCGTCGATCCGCGCTGGGCGGGAGATGCGGACGCTGCCGCCCGCGGCGAGCGCGTGCCCGACGATCTGCGCGACACACCGCCGGTCGACCGCCTCGTCGTCTGCCATGGCGACGCCTGCATGCCGAACACGCTGCTGACCGCGAGCGGCGCGGTGGCGGGGCACGTCGGCCTCGCCGCCCTCGGCGCCGCCGACCGCTGGGCCGACATCGCCGTAGCCGCGATGAGCACCGTCTGGAACGTCGGCGAGGGGCGGCACGACGCGCTCATCGACGCGTACGGGGTCGATCCCGATCGCGAACGGCTCGCCTACTACCGCCGGTTGTGGACCCTCGAGTAAGCCGCCCTCACGCCCGGCCGCACTTCGCGGACCTTCCGGTCGCTCCTGTCCCTCCGCTCGTTCTCCAGGTGAGAAACCAGTCCCTCCAGGTGAGAAACCACTTTCGGCCTGAAACACCATCACACGGCGGGTGTCTCGGGACGGAAGTGGTTTCTCGACGACGGAGGCGGGGCGGCTGCGGTCAGGGCCTCACGCCCGCAGCATCCTCCTCGGCCCCTTCGCGCTCATTACCCCGCCGTGCCGATGAAGTTCCACGAGCCGGTGACGACGGCCGCCCAGATCGCGACGACCGGGATCAGCACGCACAGCAGCACAAACACCGTGTCGCGCGCCGTCCACACCGATTCCCGCGCCCAGGTGCGCCGTCCAGGAGCCCCGAAACCGCGCGCCTCCATCGCCGTGGCGAGCTTCGCACCGCGGCGGATGGAGAGCACGAGCAGCGCGAAAGCCATCCCGAGAAAGCGACGGATGCGGCCGCGATCGGCCACGCCCCGGGCCCGCCGGGCGAGCTCCAGCGCCCGCCAGTCATCGAGGAACAGTCCGACCATGCGCAGTCCCGCCAGAGCGCCCAGCACGAAGCGCGCGGGCATCCGCAGGATCTGCGCCAGTCCATCGGCGAGATCCGTCGGATCCACCGTCACGAACAGCACCACCGAGGGGAGTGCCACCGCCAGCACGCGCACGAAGGTCGCCGCAGCCAGCGCCAGCGAGCCCTCGCTCACGCGCACCACGAACCATTCCAGGAGCACGGCGCCGCTCGTCTCGCCGTACAGTGCAATGGTCACCGCCGTCAGCGGCGCCGCCAGCCACACCGGCCAGGTGCGCAGCCAGAACTCCCGCCACCGCAGGCTCGCGAACAGGAACAGCACGCACTCCAGGGCAAGCGCGACGGATGCCGAGACGACGTCGAGCGTGAGGATCAGCGGCACCGCGATGAGCGCACTCGCCCCGAGCTTCGCCACCGGGTTGACCCCGGCGACGCCTCCCGTGCGCACCCGCGCCCCGTCGACGACCTGCACCGCGCTCATGCGTCCTCCCCCAGGCGCACGCGCGCGGCGCGCAGGGCGTGCACCACGTCGAGGTCGTGTGTGACGGCGACGATCGCCGACCCTGCGTCGCGGAGATCGGCGAGCATGGCCACCAGCTCAGCCCAGGTGCGGGCGTCCTGGCCGAAGGTGGGCTCGTCGAGGACGAGCACGCGCGGCGCCGTCGCGAGGGCGGCGGCCACCGTGAGCCGGCGCTTCTCACCGCCGGAGAGCGTGTACGGGTTGGCCTTCGCGAGCCTGTCGAGACGCAGTCGCTCGAGCAGTTCGTCCGATCTCCGACCGATCTCGCCCTCATCCATCCCGAGCGCGCGAGGACCGACGGCGAGCTCATCGGCGACCGTCTTGGCGAGCAGCTGGTGCTCGGGGTCCTGGAACACGGTGCCGATGCGGGTGAGGAGCTGCCGCGAGGTCCACCGGAAGGGAGCGGGCCCCACCCCGCCGGCGAGCGCCGCGGATGCGACGACCTCGCCTCCCGCCGGAGGCAGCAGCCCCGCGAGGGTGAGCCCGAGCGTGGACTTGCCCGCCCCGTTCGGTCCCGTGATCGCGGTCACCGCGCCCGCCCGCACGTCGAGGTCGATGCCGGCGGCGACGGGCGCGCCCTTCACGCGGGCGACGGCGAGGTCGCGCGCCGAGAGCAGCACGTCGCCGGTCGCGTGGCGCGGAGCATCCGGATGCCGCGGCGGGCGACCAGGCACCCACACCCCCGCCTGGGCGAGGCGCGCGCCCTCCGCGGCGAGCACCTGTGCCGGCGGCCCGTCGGCGATCACGCCGGCGCCGTCGGGTCCGGCGCCGACGACGATGACGCGTGTGATGAGCGGCAGCCAGATATCGAGACGGTGCTCGACGACGATCACCGTCGCGGGCTGCGCCTCCAGCATCCGCTCCACCGCGTCGCGCACCTCCTGCGCGCCGTCCGGGTCGAGATTCGCGGTCGGCTCGTCGAGGAGCAGCAGCCCCGGGCGCATCGCGAGCGCCCCGGCCAGGGCCAGCCGCTGCTTCTGCCCGCCGGAGAGCGCCGTGGTCGGCCGGTCGAGGGCGACGTCGAGTCCGACCGCGTCGAGGGCGGCCACGACGCGGGGCCAGATCTGCGCCCGCGGGACGCCGAGGTTCTCGCATCCGAAGGCGACGTCGTCGCCCACCCGCGCGAGGATGACCTGCGAATCGGGATCCTGCAGCACCAGTCCGCTGCGCCCCCGCGCCGATGCCGCCGGCGTGCCGTCGACGAGCAGCGCCCCGGCGCTCTCGCCCTCCTCGTCACCGCCGAGAACGCCGGCGAGGCCGTGCAGCAGGGTGGACTTACCAGCCCCCGACGCGCCGAGCAGCAGCACGCGCTCTCCTGGTTCGATGCGGAACGTCACGTCCCGCAGAGCCCACGCCAGGCGGCTCGCATGCCGCCACCCCCAGCCGCGCGCCTCGACGGCGGCGGGGGCGACGGCGGATGCCTGCGCCATGGGTCAGACGCGGACGCGCGCCTCGCGGCCGGAACCGAAGCGGTCGAGCGCTCCGGTGGCTGCGATGCCGCGCGCGAGCATCCACGACAGCAGGCCGGCGATGACGGCCCCCGAGATCGTCGTGCTCACGAGGTACACCGTCGTGAAGAGGGCGTCGGAGCCCGCGTACCAGAGGACCATGTTGTTGAGGCCCCCGGCGACCGCGGCGCCCGCGCCAGCGAGGATCGCAACCGGCAGGGAGAAGCGGCGGTAGAAGAACAGCAGGAAGATGAGCTCGGCACCCAGCCCCTGCACGACGCCGGCCTCGAGGGTGAGGAACCCGCCCCACTGGTTGCCGACCAGCGCCGAGACCACGGCGGCCAGCAGCTCGGTGTAGATCGCCGCCCCCGGCTTGCGGATGACGAGCATGCCGAGCACGCCGGCGAACAGCCAGGGGCCGTCGAGCAGTCCCTGCAGTCCGGGCAGCAGCGGTTCGAGAACGGCCTTGGGGCCGAGGTAGCCGACGTTCCAGGCCAGGAAGATCAGGCCGCTGGCGACGCCCAGCACGCTGGCCACGACGATGTCGACGACGCGCCAGCGCAGCTGCCGGGGTTCACGCGAACCCGTGGGGGTCTCGGAAACGGACGTGGATGTACTCATCTGAACTCCTCCCTGCGCCGGCATGATCCGGATCAGGTTCGACGGTCGAAGCGCGATTCGCTCCCTCTCAGCCCGGCTCGCCGGACTCCCGTGGTTGTTGTGTCGATGTTACCGGTCGCGGCGGGGTTGTACACGCAGAGTTCGATACCGTAGGCAGGTGAGCGCTCCTGATTCCGTCGAGGCGACAGCGCCCGTCGCCGACGCCGCCGTCGCCGACGCCGCCGCCGTCGACGGCCCGGCGGACGAGGCCGACACGGTCGACTCGGCGGGAGGCGTCGACGCGCTCGACGCGCTGATCGACGCATCCGCCCCTGAGACCCGCGCCTCCTCTGCGGCTCGCGCCGCCTCTGCGGCTCACGCCGCCCGATGGGCGGATGCCGACGCGCACGCGACCGCGCTCACCTGGGTCGACCCCGTCGCGGTCGCCGACGCCCGCCCGGCTGCCGAAGCGGATGCGAGGCCGCTGTTCGCCGGCGCGCACCTGCGTCCGGCGATCAGCCGCCCCGGTGTGCTCGCACCTTTCGGGGTGCTCGTCGGCCTCGTCGCCGTGTACGCGGGCGCGACGCTGATGTGCCCCCTGACCGCCGTGGCGCCGACCGTGCAGACGACGGAGTTCACCGCGACCGCGGCGCCGCCGGCGACGATCGCGTGGCCCTCGCACGGCAGCGCCGCCGTCGGCATCGAAGGCATCGGCACGGTCGCCTCGACGACCGAGACCTCCGCCATCGCGAGCCTGACGAAGATCGTCTCGGCGATGATGGTGCTCGAAGCCCTGCCGCTGGCGCCGGGCGAGCAGGGCCCGTCGTTCTCGTTCACGCGCGCCGACAGCCAGGAGTTCATGACGTATCTGCGCAGCGACCAGTCGGCGCTCGACGTGCCGGTGGACGGTTCGCTCACCGAGTACCAGATGCTGCAGGGCGTGCTGCTGGGGTCGGCGAACAACTACATCGACCGCCTGGCCGATGAGATCTGGGGCTCGCGGGAGGCCTTCGCCGAGGCCGCCGACGCCTGGCTGAGTGCGCGCGGCATCACCGGCGTGACGATCAAGACGCCGTCGGGCTTCGATGAGCGCAACGTCGCCACCCCCGACGCGATGATCGCCGCGGCAGAGGTCGCGATGCAGAACCCGGTTTTCGCCGAGATCGTCGGCACCCGTTCGGTCGAACTGCCCGGCGCAGGGCTCGTTACGAACACCAACGGGATGCTCGACGACGACGGCGTCGTCGGGGTCAAGACCGGCACGCTGCACGAGAGCTGGAATCTGCTCACCGCGAAGGATGTGCGCGTCGGCGACACGACCGTGCGGCTGTACGCCTCGGTGCTCTCGCAGGTCGACAACGAATCGCGACTCACGGAGACCCGCGCACTGTTCGCGCAGCTCGAGTCGGCACTGCAGGGTCAGGCGCCCGTGGTGCCGAAGGGCGTCGTCGTCGGCACGGTCGACACCCTGTGGGGCCCGCCGGTCGAGATCGTGACGGATGCCGTCACCGATGTCGTGCTCTGGAACGGCGCGGCGACGACGACCGTGTCGTTCGACCTCGGCGAGCGGCGCGCGGCCGGCGACGAGGTGGGCACGCTCACCGCATCCGGGCCGCTGAACTCGACCACCACACCGCTCGCCCTGGCGGAGGAGATCGAGGAGCCGAGCGCCTGGTGGCGCCTCACCCATCCCCTAGAGCTCCTGGGCCTCGCCGGAGAGTAGCCGCGCCCCCGCGCCGTCGCGTTGCGGTGGTCGAAAACACACCTCCCGCGTCCAGCCGCGAAGCACTTTCGACCACCGCACCGCAGGCCGGTCACGGGCGCGAATGCGACGGCGCCCCGGATGAAGCATCCGGGGCGCCGTCGGTGAGAGCGAGGGTCAGCTCGTGGACTCCTCCGCACTGGCCGACGCGTCATCAGCACCCGCAGCAGCGGCACCCGCGTCAGCGGCACCCGCGTCAGCAGCACCCGCGTCGGCGGCATCCGCACCGGCATCCGCTCCCGCGACGACCGGCACCGCACCGGTGAGCGCCTCCTCGGCATCGATGTCGGCCGTGGCCTGCTCGAACTGCGACCGGTACAGCCGCCAGTAGGCGCCCTGGGCTGCGATGAGCTCGTCGTGGGTGCCCTTCTCGACGATGTCGCCGTGCTCCATCACGAGGATGAGGTCGGCGTCGCGGATCGTCGAGAGGCGGTGCGCGATCACGAACGAGGTTCGGCCATCGCGCAGCGCCGCCATGGCGTGCTGCAGCAGCAGCTCGGTGCGGGTGTCGACCGCGCTCGTCGCCTCATCGAGGATGAGGATGGAGGGCTGAGCGACGAACGCGCGGGCGATGGTGATGAGCTGGCGCTCACCGGCCGAGACGTTCGACGCGTCTTCTTCGAGCACGGTGTCGTAGCCCTCGGGCAGCGCGTGCACGAACCGGTCGACGTACGTCGCCTTCGCCGCCGCGAGCACCTCGTCGTCGGTCGCCGTTGAGCGGCCGTAGCGGATGTTCTCGCGGATGCTGCCGGCGAAGAGCCACGGGTCCTGCAGCACCATTCCCGTGCGCGAGCGCAGATCGTCGCGCGTCATCTCCGCGATGTCCTGGCCATCGAGCGTGATGCGACCGCCGCTGAGCTCGTAGAACCGCATGATGAGGTTGACCAGCGTGGTCTTGCCTGCGCCGGTCGGGCCGACGATCGCCACGGTCTGACCGGGCTCGACCCGGAACGACAGGTCGGAGATCAGCGGGCGCTCCGGCGTGTACGAGAACTCGACGTTCTCGAACTCGATCACGCCTCCCTGATCCGGTCCCTGAGCCGGCCGAAGGGTGCGAGCAGTCGCCGCATCCGGCTCCTGCTCGTCTTCATCGAGCAGCTGGAACACGCGTTCGGCGGACGCCGTGCCCGACTGCACGACTGCGGCCATACCGCCGAGCTCGCTGAGCGGCTGCGAGAACTGCTGCGAGTACTGGATGAAGGCCTGCACGTCGCCGAGTCGCAACTGGCCGTTCGCGACCATGAGTCCGCCGAGCACGGCAAGGGCCGCGTAGCTGAGGCTGCCGACGAAGGTCATCGCGGGCATGATGATGCCCGAGAGGAACTGCGCCTTGAACGCCGACTGGAACAGCTCCTCGTTCTCGACCTGGAACTTGTCGAGAGCGTCCTGCTCGCGGCCGAACACCTTCACCAGGGCGTGACCTGAGAAGGCCTCCTCGACGCGGGCGTTCAGGCGCCCGACCTTGCGCCACTGGATGCCGAACGCCTTCTGCGAACGCGGACCGATGACGCCGAAGATCACGGCCATCAGCGGCAGCGCGATGAGCGCGACCAGCGCCAGCTGCCACGAGATCGAGAACATCATGATGAGCACGCCGATCACGGTGAGCACCGAGGTCAGCGCCCCGGACAGCGACTGCTGCATCGTCTGAGTGATGTTGTCGATGTCGTTGGTCACCCGCGAGATGAGCTCGCCGCGCTGGACCTTGTCGAAGTACGACAGCGGCAGGCGGTTGATCTTCGCTTCGACGTCTTCACGCAGGCGCCACATCGTGCGCACCATGATGACGTTGATGACGTACCCCTGGATCCAGCTCAGCAGCGCCGCGACGACGTAGATCGCCAGCACGGCGGTGATGATCCAGCGCATCGCGTCGAAGTCGATCCCGCCGCCGACGGTGAACTCGTGCAGCGCCGCGATCTGGTTCGCGAAGTCGTCCTCGCCTGCCACGCGCAGCTGCTCCACGACCTCGGCCTGGGTGGTGCCGGTGGGGAAGCCGGGGAAGCCCTCCTTCGGCGTGCCGAGTTCGTTCGCGAGGAATCCGGAGTAGACGATGTTGGTCGCCTCGGCGAGCACCTTGGGAGCCGCGACGCTCAGCACGACGCCGATGGCGCCGAGGATCGAGACGAAGACGAACCAGATCGCCGAGGGCTTGAGCAGACCGATCATCCGCGCGAAGCTCGGCCCGAAGTGGTCGGCCTTGCCCGGTGCCACGCTGTCCCAGTCGCCGGAGTTCTGCCGCGCCTGCTCGGCGAGCTCGGCCTCGAGCCTCTCTTCCTCTGTGAGGTGCTTCTGGTCGCTCATGCGTCCACCCCCAGCTGCGACTCGACGATCTCGCGGTAGGTGTCGCTGGTCTCCAGCAGTTCCTCGTGGGTGCCGACGCCGACCATGGTGCCGCCTTCGAGGACGACGATGCGATCAGCATCCGTGATCGTGGACACGCGCTGCGCCACGACGATCTTGGTGACATCCGGCAGCTCGCGCCACAGCGCCTGCCGCAGCCGCGCGTCGGTGGTCAAGTCGAGAGCCGAGAACGAGTCGTCGAAGACGAGCACCTTCGGCCGGTGCACGATCGCGCGGGCGATCGCGAGCCGCTGCCGCTGGCCGCCGGAGACGTTCGTGCCGCCCTGGGCGATGCGCGAGTCCAGGCCGTCGGACATCTCCTCGACGAAGTCGCGGCCCTGGGCGATCTCGAGCGCCTTCCACAGCTCTTCGTCCGTGGCGTCCTCGCGGCCGTAGCGCAGGTTCGATGCGACCGTGCCGGTGAAGAGGAAGGGACGCTGCGGCACGAGGCCGATGCCCTTCCAGAGCGCATCGACGTCGGCTTCGCGCACATCGGCACCGCCGACGAGCACGCGGCCGCCGGAGACGTCGAACAGCCGGGGGATCAGCGAGACCAGGGTGGTCTTGCCTGCGCCGGTGGATCCGACGATCGCGACGGTCTCGCCCGGCTTCGCCTCGAAGCTGATGCCGTGCAGCACCGGAGACTCGGCGCCGGGGTACTGGAACGAGACGTCCTCGAAGGCGATGGCTCCGGGGGCGGGGAACTCGGCCACGCCGTTCTCGGGCCGCTGCATGCTCGACGTCGTGTCGAGCACCTCGCCGACGCGCTCAGCGGAGACCGCGGCGCGGGGGATCATCATCGCCATGAAGCTCGACATGATCACACCCATCATGATCTGTCCGATGTACTGCATGAAGGCAAACAGGGTGCCCACCTCGACGGTGCCGTTGTTCACCTCGATGCCGCCGAACCAGATCACCGCGACGACGGTGACGTTGAGGATCAGCATGAACAGCGGGAAGAGCAGCACGAAGAGCGACCCGATCTTGCGGCCGACCACCATGATGTCGGTGTTCGCCTCGCGGAAGCGGTCTTCCTCGATGCCCTCGCGCACGAAGGCGCGCACGACCCGCACGCCCGTGAGCTGCTCGCGCATGATGCGGTTCACGGCGTCGAGCTTGCGCTGGTTCAGACGGAACAACGGCACCATGCGGTTGATGATGAGGCCGGCGACGATGAGCAGCACCGGCACCGAGACGGCGATCAGCCAGCTCAGCTCGGCGTTGGTGACGACGGCCATGATGATGCCGCCGATGGCGAGCAGGGGCGCGGTGACGAACATCGTCGCGCCCATCATCGCGAGCATCTGCACCTGCTGCACATCGTTCGTGTTGCGGGTGATCAGGGAACCTGCGCCGAACTGCGAGACCTCGCGCTCGGAGAAGCCGCTGACCTTGGCGAAGACGTCGGCGCGGATGTCGCGGCCGGCTCCCATCGCCGCACGGGCGGCGAAGTAGGTGGCCACGATCGACGCGACGATCTGCCCGAGCGAGACGAGCAGCATGAACACACCGGTGCGCCAGATGTAATCGGTGTCGCCGGTGGCGACGCCCTTGTCGATGAGGTCTTTGTTGAGGGTCGGGAGGTAGAGCGAGGCCAGCGCGCTGGCGAACTGGAACACCAGCACGCCGACGAGCAGCCATCGGTAGCGGGAGAGGTAGCGGACGAGGATTCTTCCGAGCACAGGCGGACTTCCTTGAGGGTCGAGGCGGCGGATCCCGACGCAGACGGATGCCTGCCGAGAATCGGCCGCATCACAGATTGTCACGAAGCTCCGACATTCACATCCCCCGCAGGGAGGACCTTCGCTCACAGCGAACTCATCCCCTTCTCATCGGGGATTTCTGCACCCGGGGCAAGAGTCGCCCGCCCGGGTGCAACGGCTCAGAACAGCGGATGCCGCGGCGTGTACGCCCGCGCGGCGGCGCCCGCGTCCGAGTCCAGGTCGGCGATCGTGCGCGGATCCCACTTCGGGTCGCGATCCTTGTCGATCAGCTGCGCACGGATGCCCTCGACGAGGTCGGGATGCTCGTTCACGAACCACAGCACGCGGCGGTACTCCCCCTCCAGTGCCGCGCGCAGTCCAGGCATCCCCCGCGCTTCGCGCACCGCGTCCAGGGTGACAGCGAGCCCCGTCGGAGCGAGCGTCTCGAGCAGATCGGCGCAGGCTGCGGCATCCGTCTCACCCCTCGCGCGCAGGCGCGAGACGATCTCGGCGACCGTGGGCGCCGAGAACGCCTCGTCGATCCACGCCCGCGAAGCGGGAAGCGCCGAGGGCTCAGGGGTCTCGTCGAAGAGCAGCACGATCTCTGCGGGGCCCGTCGGGTCCGCGCGGTAGGCGAGCGCTTCACGGAGCGCCTCGAGCCGCTGCGACGGCACGAAGTGATCGGCGAAGCCGAGGTCGATGGCATCGGCTGCGGTCATCGTGGCGCCGGTGAGGCCGAAGTACTCACCGAACCGGCCCGGAGCGCGCCCGAGCAGCCAGGTGCCGCCGACGTCGGGCGTGAACCCGATGCGCACCTCGGGCATGGCGAGCTTCGAGCGCTCGGTGACGATGCGGATCGCGGCGTGGCCGGCCAGCCCGATGCCCCCGCCCATCGTGATGCCGTCGGCGACGGCCACGACCGGCTTGGGGTACTCCGCGATCATCGCGTTCAGGGCGTACTCCGCACGGAAGAAATGCGCGCTCTCCTCGGCGCGACCGGCGACGATCTGCCCGTGCAGGGCGCGCACGTCGCCACCAGCGCACATTCCGCGCTCGCCTTCGCCGTCGATGAGCACGATTTGCACGTCGGTGTCGTCGCGCCAAGCGTCCAGCGCCGCGGCCAGCTGCTCGATCATGCCGAGGTCGAGGGCGTTGATCGCCTCTGGCCGATTCAGCGTAAGCCGCCCGAGGGCTCCCTCGGTGCGGACGCGGACGGAGGGGGCGCTGATCGAGTCGGTCACGACAGCCAGGCTACTCCGCGCCGATCCGTGGCGTTTCCACAGAGAAATGCGCGATCGTATGGCTTTTCCGGCAGGATAGGAGGAACTGCCCCTGCAAGGAGAGGTCGCGCATGCCCGAAGGACACGTGCTCGAGTTCACGCGCGTCACCAAGCGATTCAACGATGTGACCGCAGTGTCCGACTTCTCGGCGCGGGTGGAACCCGGCCTCGTCACCGCGTTTCTCGGCCCCAACGGCGCCGGCAAGACGACGACCCTGCGCATCCTGCTCGGCCAGGTCCGCCCCACGAGCGGCACCGCCACCATCGGCGGCTCCGCGTTCGCCGACCTGCGCACGCCGCTTCGGACGATCGGCTCGGTCCTCGAGGAGACGGTGTACCGGCCGCGGCGCACGGCCGCCCGCCAGCTCACCATCGCTGCGAAGGCGAACGGCATCCCCCTGTCGCGCGTCGATGAGGTGCTCGCCCTCGTCGGCCTCGACGGCGAGTCGGAGGGCCGCATCGGCGGCTTCTCGCTGGGCATGCGCCAGCGCCTCAGCGTCGCTCACGCTCTGCTCGGCGACGCCGGCACCCTCGTGTTCGACGAGCCGGCGAACGGACTCGACCCCGAGGGCATCCGGTGGATGCGCCTGCTCATGCGCCGCCTCGCCGACGAGGGCCGCACCGTGCTCGTCTCGTCGCACCTGCTCAGCGAGGTCGAGCAGATCGCCGATCACGTGCTCGTGCTCTCGAAGGGGCAGCTCGTCCTCTCCAGCGGCATCGAGACCCTCGCCGACCCTGCCAAGGGCACGGTCGTCGTCGACGCGGCCGATCGCCGTGCGCTCACCGACGCCCTGGCCGCCGCCGGACACGAGGTCGAGGTGCTGCGCTCCGGGCTCACCGTGCGCGGCGCCGACCCGCAGGCCATCGGCGCGATCGCCGCGTCGGCGGGCATCGCGCTGAGCACCCTCGTGCAGCGCGGTCCGACGCTCGAGGACATCTTCATCGACCTCGTCCGCGGCGGCACCTACACCCCGCGCGCGGTGATCGCGGCTCCGGGCGCGCAGGCCGCGCCGAGCATCGGTGACCCGGCCGGGTGTGCGGACGAGACAGTAACGACAGAAGGTGGGGCGCAGATTGCGGATGCCGCTGAGCACGTCGCTCCGACTCTCGAGTTCCGCTCCGACGAAGAGGTTGTCGCGACCGAACCCACCGACTCCGGTGTCGAGGGAACGGCCAAGCCATCGTTCGATGAAATCCTCTTCGGCACCTCTCACGGTGGGGTGTCCGAGGATCAGGCCTCCGATGACGAGGCCTCCGAGGATGAGACCGATCCGCGCTTCGCAGCCGTGAGCACGATGATCGGCGAGGCGGCGCGGGCGTACTACGAAGACGAGCCGCGGCCGTACCCCTTCGCTCAGCCTTCCGACGAGGAGCAGCACTCCGACGAGGAGCTCTCAGCGCCCGAGGGCGACGAGGGCGAGAGCCACCAGCACTGATTCTCTTCGCAGAAGAGGGTGGGGGGGGGGGCGGGGGGGGGCACCCCCCCCCCCCACAAAGAGGAAATAAAAAATTGAGTTTGGGGAGACCCCCCGGGGCCCCCGGGG